>NZ_JBEPQQ010000008.1:0-508513 GCF_040547935.1 Bradyrhizobium sp. LA6.8 | reverse complement strand
TCAGCGCCAATGGTACTATGGCTTAAGCCCTGGGAGAGTAGGTCGCTGCCAGGCCTGCCAAGGACAAGAAATCTTCCTCTTTCGATGTTCGAATACAAAACGCCGCCTCGGGAAACCGAGGCGGCGTTTTTGTTTGTGTTCTCGTCTTCGGCAACAGTGGCGCCGAGCCTCATCCTCAAGACAGAACACGTTGACGCCGAAACGATCCGGCGTCGCGCTGGCGATGGAACGTGTAGATCCCGCGGCGCGAGCAGAAGACGTGGCTCCACGCGGTGCGTCTTCCATTCGTCGACCAACAGCAGATCTTCGCCGCTCTCAACGCTGCGCGCGCTCTCGTGCACCTTCCTCATCGGCGTATTTGTCCGCCGGCACAATGAGCAGTCGCAGGTCGTGATTTCAGGTGATTCCTGACACCAGGCTGAACGCCACCGCGCCGCAAATGGCAGGCGCCTCGAGATGTCGGCAAGCAGATGGATTGCATGCAGAACAATGTTTGGTGATCGCAGGACCCACCACAGGGTTGTGATCATTCAGCCATGATCGGCCCTTAGCAGACGCAAGCGGAGTTCATGCGCAGTTCATTCCAGGCTCCCTAGTTTTTCCGTCGTCGAGACCTTCGATCGCCAAGACCTTCCGCTGACAACACCAACCATCCCCTTCAGGAGGAGACTCCCATGCCAGCATTGCTTCGTCCCGCCCTCACCGCGTTTGGCGTCGCGTGCCTTCTGTCCGCCGCATCGCTCGCCTCCTCCGGCACCGCGTTCGCGCAGGCCAAGCAGGCCGCGCCGGCTCCGCAGGCCGCGCCCGCGCAGGCGCCCAGCCTCAAGCAGATCGCGCTGACCGACAAGCAGCTCGACGGCGTGCTCGCCGCGCAGAAGGACATGGATGCGATCACGGAAAAGCTGCCGGAGAACACCGCGCCCGACCAGAAGGTGATCGGCCAGCTCGACGGCGTTGCCAAGAAGAACGGCTTTGCCGGCTATGACGATTACAACAACGTCGTCGACAACATCAGCCTCGTGCTCGGCGGCTTCGATCCCGCGACCAAGAAATATGTCGGCACCGAAGCCGTCATCAAGGCGCAGATCGCGCAGGTCCAGGCTGACAAGAAGATGCCGGCCAAGGACAAGAAGGAAGCGCTCGACGAGCTCAACGAAGCGCTGAAGACGCCGGCGCCGCAGGTCGAGAACAAGGCCAACATCGATCTGGTCGGCAAGTACTACGACAAGCTGGTTGCCGCACTGGGTGACGATCAGAACTGAGCGCTATTACGGAAAGCGCCCGCCACACTCACAGCTGTCATGCCCCGGCTTGGCCGGGTCATCCAGTACGCCGCAGCGGTTGTGGTGAGAGCGTGTTCTCCAATATGGGCCTCTGGAATACCGGATCGCCCGGTCAAGCCGGGCGATGACAGCTTTGGTGTGGTTCGGGCTCTCGCCTTATCGCGCTCTTGATCCCGAAACAAAAAGCCCCGGAGACATCTCCGGGGCTTTCGTCGTTTGTGGCGCTGCGTTTCGCTTAACGCCTCACGTCCGCGTCCGCATCCGCATCATGAAGCTGTCGTAGCTGAGCTCGGCGACCTGCATCCAGGCGAGCGACTCGTTCCTGAATGCCGACAGGCTCGTGTACAGCTTGTGGAAATGCGGGTTGGTCTTGTTGAGATCGGCGTAGATCTCGTGCGCGGCGTTGTAGCAGGCCTCCAGCACTTCCTGCGGGAACGGCTTCAGGATCGCCCCGGCCACCAGCAGACGCTTCAGCGCGGGCGGGTTGACGTAGTCGTATTTGCCGGTGACCCAGGTGAAGGTATCGCGTGAGGCCATCTCGACCACGGATTGATAGTGCTTCGGCAGCGCGTTCCACTTGTCGAGATTCATGATGTTGTGGCCCTGGCCGGTGCCTTCCCACCAGCCCGGATAGTAGTAGTATTTCGCGACCTTCACGAAGCCGAGCTTCTCGTCGTCATAGGGGCCGACCCATTCGGCAGCGTCGATCGTGCCCTTCTCCAGCGCCGGATAGATGTCGCCGCCCGCGATCTGCTGCGGCACGCCGCCGACCTTGGCGATGATCGTGCCGGCGAAGCCGCCGACGCGGAATTTCAGTCCCCTGAAATCCTCCATCGACTTGATCTCCTTCCGGAACCAGCCGCCCATCTGGGCGCCGGTCGAGCCGGTGGGAATGCCGACCGTGTTGTATTCCTTCAGCAGGTCGTTGAGCATTTCCGTGCCGCCGCCGAACAGCAGCCAGGAAATATGCGCCCGCGTGTTCAGTCCGAACGGCAGCGAGGTGCCGAACGTGAAGGCGGGGTTCTTGCCCCAGTAATAATACAGCGCCGTGTTGCCCATCTCGACCGTGCCGTTCGACACCGCGTCGAGCACCTGCAGGCCCGGCACGATCTCGCCGGACGCGAACGGCTGGATCTGGAATTTGTTGTCGGTGGCCTCGGCCACGCGCTTGCAGAAATATTCGCAGCCGCCATAGAGCGTATCGAGCGCCTTGGGCCAGCTCGCGGCGAGCCGCCATCTCACTTCCGGCGAAGATTGCGCGATGGCCGGCGCAGCAACCGCTGTGCTTGCCGCCAGGCCAGCGCCTGTCACTTTCAGAAATTCACGACGTTTCATGCGTATCCCTCCGTTGTGCCGATTGCTCGACTAAGGGAACGATCTTCGTGTCGTCTTTTGCTTCGCCGAGAACCGAACTTGTCTTTGGTGAAGGTGTGAGTGTGTCCGACGGCCCTTCAGGGCTCTTTGTGGATCCCGTACGTTGCGGTTCCGCCCTTCAGGATGACCGGTCGCCTTGCGATAATCAAGCGTCGTCGGAACGCTCGCAGTTGCGAAGCCGATTGGGACAACCAGGTTTGGTCCGAAACCAGAACCAAAGCACGTAAAACCCCGGAGATGGCAGCATCTCCGGGGCTTCTCCGTCTTTAGTCGTGTGAGCCGCTCAGCGCCTCACGTCTTGGTCCGCATCCGCGCCATGAAGCTGTCGTAGCTCAGCTCGGCCACCTGCGTCCAAGGCAACGAGTCATTCTTGAACGCGGTCATGCTCGCATGCATCTTGCCGAAATGCGGATTGGTCTTGGACAGGTCGGCATAGATCTCGTTGGCGGTGTTGTAGCAGGCCTCGAGCACTTCCTGCGGGAAGCCCCTGAGGATCGCGCCGTTCACGATCAGCCGCTTCAGCGCCGGAGCATTCACCGCATCGTACTTGCCGGTGATCCAGGTGAAGGTGTCGCGTGACGCCGCGTCGATCGCCGCCTGATAGTGCTTGGGCAGCGCGTTCCACTTCTCGATGTTCATGATGTTGTGGCCCTGGCTCGTGCCTTCCCACCAGCCGGGATAGTAGTAGTACTTCGCGACCTTGGCGAAGCCGAGCTTCTC
This sequence comes from Bradyrhizobium sp. LA6.8, assembly GCF_040547935.1. Taxonomy (NCBI): domain Bacteria; kingdom Pseudomonadati; phylum Pseudomonadota; class Alphaproteobacteria; order Hyphomicrobiales; family Nitrobacteraceae; genus Bradyrhizobium; species Bradyrhizobium sp. LA6.8. The sequence continues at coordinate 505,136 of NZ_JBEPQQ010000008.1, read as the reverse complement.
GTCGTCATAGGGACCGACCCACTCGGCCGCGTCGATGGTGCCCTTCTCCAGCGCCGGATAGATGTCGCCGCCGGCGAGCTGCTGCGGCACGCAGCCGAGCTTGGCGAGGATCGTGCCGGCAAAGCCGCCGATACGCATCTTCAGGCCCTTAAGGTCGTCGACAGTCTTGATCTCCTTCCTGAACCAGCCGCCCATCTGCGCGCCGGTCGATCCGGTCGGGATGCCGTAGACGTTGTGCTCCTTCAGGAGGTCGTTGACGAGATCCTGTCCGCCGCCCCACAGCAACCAGGAAATCTGCTGGCGCGTGTTCAATCCGAACGGAAGGGCGGTTGCGAACGTGAATGCGGGGTTCTTGCCCCAATAGTAATAAAGCGCGGTATTGCCGATCTCGACAGTGCCGTTCGACACGGCGTCGAGCACCTGCAGGCCCGGGACGATCTCGCCCGCCGCAAAAGGCTGGATCTGGAATTTGTTGTCGGTAATGTCGGCGACCTGCTTGCAGAAATATTCGCAGCCGCCATAGAGCGTATCGAGGGCTTTCGGCCAGCTCGTGGCGTAGCGCCACCTGACCTCGGGCGACGACTGCGCGATCGCGGGCGCAGCCACTGCTGTGCTCGCGGCCAGGCCGACGCCTGTCACCTTCAGAAAATCACGACGTTTCATGCGCATCCCTTCCATTGCGTCGATGCATCGACCAGGGAACGATCTTGCTGTCGTCTTGTCTTCGCCGAGGATCGACGTTCTCTTGTTGAGATTTGTTTGAGCGTTTCCGAATGGCCCTGATGGGCTCTTGTTGCTGGAAGCCGAGCGTTGCGGTTCCGTCAGCAAGGATGACCGGACGCCCTACGATAATCAAGCCTGATGCCTTCCTCGCAAGTGCGAACGCGGGCCAGACGCAAGTCGGAACCATCAGCGATCTGCTACGCGATTAGGCAATAACAAGGGAGGCTCGCGCATGACGAGCAAAAAGGTCGTGGTCGCTGGGGCAACCGGTCTCGTCGGCAACGCCGCGTTGCGACACTTCGGCACATCCAGCCCTTGCGAGGTCATCGCGCTGTCACGGCGCAAGCCGCGCGACCTCTACGGCGCCCGCCACGTCCCGATCGACCTCACCAGCGACGCCGATTGCCGCCGTGCCGCGGCCGAGCTTCAGGGCGCCACCCATTTGATCTACGCCGCACTCTACGAGGCGCCACAGCTCGTCGATGGTTGGCGCGATCCGCAGCAGATCAAGACCAATGATCTGATGCTGCGCAATTTGATGGCCGCGCTCGAGCCGATGGCGCCAGACCTCAAGCACGTCGCCTTGCTGCAAGGCACCAAGGCCTATGGCGTTCACGTCCGCCCCTTGACGGTGCCGGCGCGCGAAGGCCGCTCCGAGATGTACGAGCAGCCCAACTTTTATTGGGCGCAGGAAAATTTCCTGCGCGAGCTCCAGGCCGGGAAAGCCTGGCACTGGAGCATCTTGCGCCCCGTTCTGATCGTCGGCCTCGCCATGGGGGGCGCCATGGATCTGATCCCGCCGCTCGGCGTCTATGCGGCGATGCTGCGCGAGCAGGGCAGGCCGCTCGACTTTCCCGGCGGCGCCGCGCGGGTGGCGCAGGCCGTCGACGTCGATCTCCTCGCGCGCGCGATCGCCTGGTCGGGCGAGGCCAAGGCGGCACAGAACGAAGCCTTCAACGTCACCAATGGCGATGTCTTCACCTGGGAAAACATCTGGCCCGCGGTGGCCGACGCGCTGGAGATGAAGCCCGGCAAGCCGATCCCGCTATCGCTCGCCAAGGAGTTTCCCAATTGGGTCTCTTCTTGGGACGCGTTGCGACGCAAGCATGACCTCGTGTCGCCGGACCTCGCCGACTTCGTCGGCCTGTCGTTCCAATACGCCGATTACAGCATGCGCTACGGCCAGACCGAGTCCGGTCCGCCCTCGATCGTCTCGACCGTGAAGATCAACCGCGCCGGCTTCACCGAGATGATGGACACCGAGGACATGTTCCGGAAGTGGTTCAAGCAAGCCAAAGATAGCCGGCTGCTTCCATAGAGATCGTTACTACGAAGGCAGTGCGCTCCCTCTCCCGCTTGCAGGGCCGGAGGTCGGGGCCGTTCCTACATCCAGTCGTGCACCCACCGCGTGACCTGGATGCTGATTTCGGCAGAGCCACAACTTCGGCACGAAACAGGCGGCCCCTTTGGGGCCGCCTGAGCTGTTTAACGTCAGAGCAGATGACCTACTGGCAGAGATGCTGGAGGCCGTCGCTACCCTTGAAATAGGTGCCGGGCCGGCAGACGATGCCGTTGCGGGCAGCATACGTACTCCAGCTGCCGTTCCAGCCCATCTCGCCGTACGACATGCCGGGCGACATGGCGTAGGAATTGCCCCAGTTGCCGACAGTCGCGTCCGCCGCTGCCGGCTGGCGATATGCCGTTCGCCGAGTTGATGGCCGAACTCGATAGTCGGGGGTGGTCCCCGTTCCAAGACCCGTGCAGCTGGCGAATTCAGCTTGGCATGCGTCCGGATTGGAGTTGTACCACTGCGCCTGTGCAGCAGAGCTGGACAGGGCAGATGCCACAACAACGACCGCACCAAGAATTTTCAGATTTATCATGGATTGCTCCTTACGGTTGGACCGTGGTGCAAGATGCCACGTGTGTCAGTACCCGTTTTTTTTGCGCGCAAAACATCAAATCGACGTGACACGTTGGGCGGGCACGAACAGAACGAGCATCCCGGTGTCATCCTTCGCGACCATCCCGACACTGCTCGGCCCGGCCATTGGCTTCTCGGGGCTATCAATCGCTGTGACCATCGCAAGAATTTCGAGGAGGCCGAAGCCAAGGCCATCGTGGTCGAATAGGACGCAACCTGCTGCGATCATGAGTCCGCATACGGTTGGACATGGCGCGGGCTGCGGCCGATGCCGGCTTTTGATCGAGAAGCCGAACTCATGGTTCAACATTCACCGCTTTGGCATAGCTACACTTCATCTATAATTCTCTCCCGTGGATCAGCTACAGGAGGCAAGAATGAAGCGATCAATTGCCTTGTCAGCGTCGCTAATTATTGGCTTCTCAATTGGAAGCAATGCAGGCGCGAGTGCTGCAACTTACTGCCGACACGTTGGCTATCCCGCCAATTGTGGCGTTCGGACCGGCGTCATGGTCGCGCCAACCCGTGATGTTCGCGGAATGCCACCATCAATTGATGCGGGCCCGAGCGGCGTTATAAGGCAGGACTTGTTCGCAAGGAATAATCCGAACAATTTGCGATCGGATTGGCCCAGTCCACCCGCTCAACCGGGGCCGTTCTAGCCGTTATTTCGCGAATGCCGTCTCCATTACCTTTCGCGTCTTGATCGTCTCGTTGTTAGCGTCGAACTCGACGTCGCTCCAGCGCACGATCTCGCCATGGGCGACGTCGTGCTTCAGCTTCAGGCGATGTGCGAGACCGATCGGCAGGGCGCCTGCCTTCAGGCTCGCGGCCGCCGGCACCAGCTTGCCCCACACGGTGTAGCCGCCTTCGCCGTCCAGCATCTCGCCGGCGCGCAGATTGCGCTTGGCCACGGCGGCAACGTCGCCGCGGAAGCCATAGGGCTGGCCGGTCGGCTCGCCCCGCAGCGCCGCCGACAGGATCGAGATGTTCAGCTCGAGCCCGATCAGATGGTACGGCTTGTACATCGCCGCGAAGCGTCCGCTGCCGTCGGTCTTCAGGCCGTATTGCCTGAAGCAGTCGGCGGCATAGTCGTTCGGCGCCTCCAGCACGACATAGACGCCCCACCGCAAATCGCGAAACACCGGCCGGCCGTCGCGCTCGAGCGAGGAGACGACTTCCACCACGCCCGACCGCTCCAGCACGCCGCCGCGTTCGCGCGGCCGCATGATGTGTGGCAAATCGTCGACGCCGCAGGGTGGAAACAGCAAACCGTTCGCGGGTACGTCGAGCGCACAGGCATTGGCGATCGCGGCCATCTCGATCGCGGATTTGGTGCCGTCGAGGAAGGAGTTGAACATCTGCGGATTCATGCCGGCCGACTGTGCCTCGCCCGCGGTGAGACCATAGTGCTGCCAGACGCCGTCGGGCGTCACGTCGTGATAGGCCGGCAGATACTTCGTGCCCTTGCCGGCCGCGACCACGCGAAAACCAGTGGCGCGCGCCCAGTCGACCATCTCGGCCGTCAGCGCCGGCTGGTCGCCATAAGCGAGCGAATAGACCACGCCCGCCTTCCGTGCTTCCTCGGCAAGCAAGGGGCCCGCCAGCACGTCGGCCTCGACATTCACCATCACGATATGCTTGCCCGCCGCAATCGCAGCGCGCGCGTGCTTGATGCCGACGGCCGGATTGCCGGTCGCTTCAACGACAACATCCATCGCGCCGCCCGCAATGGCGCGTGCGCCGTCGTCGGTAAACACAGTGGCCGCGATGCGCTCCGCATCCCAGCCCACGGTGCGGCAGGCTTCGCGCGCACGGTCGCGATCGATATCGACGATGATGGGCACTTCCAGCCCCGGCGTGTGCGGCACCTGCGCCAGAAACATCGAGCCGAACTTGCCGGCGCCGATCAGCGCGACACGGACAGGCTTGCCGGCGGACGCGTGGGCCTGGAGGAGGCGGAAGAGGTTCATGGGGGATGTCCTGAGTGCAACAATCAAATCTCGTCATTCCGGGGAGACGCGCAGCGTCGAGCCCGGAATCCATAACCACGATCGGGAGTATGGATTCCGGGCTCGCGCCCAAGAAGGCGCGCCCCGGAATGACAGTGAGAACTTACTCCGCCGCCTGTCGCGGCGCACGTGCGAGCCGCACCAGCGCATCGTCGTTCACCGTCTTGATCGGCGCAAAATCGCGATGCGCGATGTACTCGGGCCGCGTCGGTGTGCGGATGTAGTTCGAGACCGCGTTCAGGGTCAGGTACACGATCTTGCGCGGGTAGGGCGTGATGTTGCCGGCCGAGCCGTGCACGAGATTGCCGTGGAACATCAGCATGCCGCCCGGCTTGCCGGTGGGTGCGACGATGCCGCCCTGCTTGACCAGCCGCGTCACGGTCTCTTCGTCCAGCGTCCACAGCGGGTAGGAGGTCGTCGCAAGGTCATGCGAGGCCTGGAGATCGCCGGCATTCTGGCTCTGCGGCACCAGCATCAGGGGGCCGTTGATCGGCATCACCTCGTCGAGGAAGATCGCGATGTTCATCGCGCGCGGCTCCGGCATGCCGTCGTCGCGCTTCCAGGTGCCGTAATCCTGGTGCCATTGCCAGACGTCGCCGGTGAAGGCCGATTTCGCGTTGATCTTGAACTGGTGCATGTAGACCGGCTCGCCGAACAATTGCTCGACCGGGTCGATCATGCGCGGATGCGCACCCAGGATGCCGAAGGCCTCGTTGTAGAGATGCGCGGCAAAGGCCGTGCGCGGCGCGCCGCTCTTCTCGCGCCAGACCTCGGGCCGGTTCGCGTCATAGATGCCGATCGCCTCGCGCGCGAGGAAGTCGACTTCCTCCTGGCTGAACAATTCGGGGAGGAACAGCCAGCCCTCGCGATGGAAGAACTCCAATTGCTCCTGAGACAGTTTCATGGGTCGCTTCCTCTTGTTTTGTTTATTTGTTTTCTCTCTCGTCATGCCCGGGCTTGACCCGGCCATCCACGTCTTTGCTCCACGTTCGCGAGAAGAACGTGGATGCCCGGGACAAGCCCGGGCATGACGGCGGGCGCGCAAATGGCTACGCCGCCGCCTCGTCCGTCGCCCTCAATTTCTCCTCGGTCATCCGTCCCGCCGTCTGCGCATGGGCCAGCGCTGCGCGCTCGGCGGCTTTCGCATCGCCTGCGAGAATGTGTCCGGCAATCGTCGCGTGCTCGGCCCACGCGCTGCCGCGATAATCGAGCTCGGAGAGCACGGTCGCCATCGAGCGGCGCATATGCGGCCATTGCGGCGCGATCGTCTCCTCGATCACGGGATTGCCCGCGAGCTGATAGATCGCGCGGTGAAAATCGACGTCGAGCACGATCAGCTCGGCGAGCGAAGTCTTGCGGTCGATGCGGCGTCCGGCCGCGAGGGCTGCGTCCAGCCGCGCGCGTCCCGCCGCGTCGCTTGCAGCGCGCTGAGCAGCGAGCCGCGCGGCCAGCGCGTCGATGGCGCCGCGCACCTCGTAGAGCTGGCGGATGCGCGAAGGGTCGAGCTGGGTGACTTCAAAGCCGCGACGGCCGCTCTCGGCGACGAGACCCTGCCGGTGCAGCAGATGCAGCGCATGCGACACCGGCTGGCGCGACACGCCGAGCTTGTCGGCGAGTTCGTTCTGCCGGATGCGCTGACCGGGTTGAAGTGTGCGGTCGGAGATCGCCTCCAGGATCCGCGCATAGACCTGGTCGATCAGGTTCGGGAGCGGGTCGAGAGGGATCACGCCGGCAGCTCCGAGACATAAGAGGGAATACAGAATTCCGTATTCGAAGGTACTGCGGGAGGGGGAGGGCGTCAAGGCGGACCTCAAGTCGCCGTTTTTGGCCTCGCTAAGCCATTGATATCGCTAGAGCCGTCTACTGTGCATGGGGTTGTTTTCGCCAAAATGGCTTGGCCGGCCCCGGCGCCTACTTCTTCTTGCCCTGCTCGATCAGTATCCGGCTCATCAGATAGAGCCGCGGCACGATCGAGTTGGTGTCGATGAATTCGTCCCGCGCGTGATAGCCGAAGCCGGCGAGGCCAAAGCTCTCGACCACGACCGCCTTGCCGCTGCGGTTGGCATAGCCGGCATCGGTGGCGCCGCCGGTCATCTCGGCGATGTCGAGCTTGCGGTCGATCTCGGCATAGATCGCCTGCCCCTCCTGCGCGAGCGCGCGGCCGCGATCGCTGGCGACGAAGGGCGGGCGGCCCGCAATGATCGTCACCGTGGTCTCGGTGTCGGGCACGAACTTGTCCTTCACCTTCGCGTCGAGCGCCGCCTGCAATTTGGCGATGCCATCGGGGATGGTCAGGCGGATGTCGGCGCCGGCCTCGGCCTTTTCCGGAATCTGGTTGCGCACCGTGCCGGCCTGCGCCGTGGTCCAGTTCAGCTGCGTGCCCGGGATCGACTTGGCGACGTCCTTCGTCTGCTGCAATTGGTGCGCGAGCTCGATCAGTGCGTTGCGGCCGAGATCGGGCGCGGCGCCGGCATGCGAGGCGCGGCCCTTCACCTCCATCTTCGCTGTCGCAGTGCCGGCCGCGCCCAGCAGCAGCCCGTCATTCTTGGCGATCGGCGCGGCCACAGTCGGTTCGCAGGAGAGCACGACGTCGTGCTGGTCGGCGAGCTCGGCGATGATCTCGCCCGACCCGATCGAGCCGACCTCTTCATCCGGATTGAAGGACACGGTGAGCCTGGCGTAATCCTGCCAGCCGGCGTCCTTCAGGATCTTGAGCGCATGCAGGACCACGGCGATGCCGCCCTTGTCGTCGGCGATGCCGGGGCCGTAGATGCGGTTGCCGTCGATACGGTACGGCTCGCTTGCGAGGATGCCGCGCTGATAGACCGTGTCCATATGCGCGATCAGCATCAGCTTGCGCGACCCGGTGCCCTGGAAGGTGGCGATCACCATGTCGGCGCCGGTACCCGCGGTGGTCTTGCGACGCTCGATGGTGGCGCCCAGCGCCTTCAGGCGCGCCTCGGTGAATTCGGCCATCTTCTTCAGGCCCTCGGCATCGCTGCTGCCGCTCTCGATCATCACCATGTCGTGCAGGGTCTCGATCAGCGGCGCCTTCTCCTGCTCGGCCGCGGCCTTGAGCTTCTCGTCGGCGGCCGCAAGCGCGATGGTGCTGCCGGCGGCGAGGCCGAGCAGGGACAAGGCGAGCAGGGGAATGAAGCGGGCTGTCATGGAATCGTCCTTTCGCGTCTTGAGCGCATCGCGCGCGATTGGACTTCAGCGTAACATCCGGGCTGTCCGGATGCCACGTCCCGCTAGCGCTCCAGCACCTCCACCTCCATCGTCGCGATCTGGTCCGCATCGGCTACCGCCTCGATCCCCGCGATCCGGTCGCCGGTGAACGTCACGCGCAGCGCGATGCGCAGACGTCCGCCGAAGATGACGGCGACGCCGATCTCGCCATCGACCAGCGCCGTCCGTGCAGCCTGCGCACGGCCCTTGTAGAGCTGTGCGACCGCATCCGCGCCGCGGATCTCCGGCAGCGTGCCGAGCCGCACCGCAGCCTGGTCGGCACGGAACACGACGTCGGGATCGAGCAGGGCCAGCAGGCCCTCGAAATTGCCTTCGCGCGAAGCCCTGAGGAAGGCATCGACGATCGTGCGCTGGTGCGAGATGTCCGCCTCGGGCACCGGCGCACCCTGGACGCGCCGACGTGCGCGGCTCGCAAGCTGCCGCGAGGCGTCGACCGAGCGTCCGACGATCGGCGCGATCTCCTCGAACGGGACTGCGAACATGTCGTGCAGCACGAAGGCGAGCCGCTCTGCCGGCTGCAATGTCTCGAGCACGACGAGAAGGGCCGCGCCGACGGAATCAGCCATCTCGGCCTCGCGCTCCCGCGTCTCGTCGACCGGCTCGGGCACATGCGGGCCCATCGGGTCCTCGCGGCGCGATTTGCGCGCGCGCAGCATGTCGAGGCAGATGCGCGCGACCACGGTGGTCAGCCAGCCGCGCAGGTTCGCGACATCGGACGTGTCGTAGCGGCTGACCCGCAGCCAGGCCTCCTGCACGGCATCGTCGACCTCGGCACTGGAGCCCAGCATCCGGTAGGCGACCGCGCGCAGATGGTCCCTGCTGGCCTCGAACTGGCGGCCGAGAAAATTTTCTTCGCTCATCGGTCACATTCCCTCGTCGCGATCCGTCATGCCCATGACGAAGCCAATCCGGTCGATGTGACCGGAACCGTCGAAATTTTCAAACGGAGACGCAAGATGATGCACGCCCGCATGAACCACCCCGTCATGGTCCTTCCCGAGGCCATGAATGTCCTTCAGTCCCTTGGCAATTTGACCAAGCAGGGCCTGCCGGAAAAACTCCTCGAACTGGTGCACCTGCGCGCCAGCCAGATCAATGGCTGCAGCGTCTGTGTCGACATGCATCCGAAGATCGCCCGCAAGCTGGGTGAGACCGACGAGCGCCTGTTCGCCGTCTCGGCCTGGCGCGATGCGCCCTATTTCAGCGACGCCGAACGCGCCGCGCTGGCGCTGACCGAGGCCGTCACCCGCCTTGCCGATCGCGAGGACCCGGTGCCGGATGCGATCTGGAACGAGGCCGCCAAGCATTTTGACGAGCGCGAGCTCGCAACGCTGATCCTCTCGATCGCGACCATCAACGTCTGGAACCGGCTGAACGCGACGATCAAGATGCCGGTCGGCGTGTGGAAGGTGTGAGTTTCTGTGCCCTCTCCCCTTGCGGGAGAGGGCAGCGCCGCTGGGAGACACAAACTCACTTGGGTGAGGGGTATTTCTCCGCAGACTCATTTGCAGATGTGATTCTTCTCCCACATCCGCCTTCGCCTGAAGGCTTCGGCGGACAAGAGGGGAGAAGGAAAAAAGAAAGCTACTCCGCCAGAAACCTGTTCACCACCTCGCCGAACTCAAGCGGCGCCTGCTCGAACATCCAGTGGCCGGCATTCTCGATCACCGCGGTCTTGCTGCCCGCGATGTGCTCGGCCAGCACGCGCCACATCACCGACAGGCTGCCGGTGGTCGCGCCGCCGCCGATCAGCAGCGTCGGCGTCCTGATCGCTTGCGCATCAGCGAGCGTGTAGGACCGGCGCTGCTCGTTGATCTGGCCGAGGAAGGTGAGCGTGTTGTCGCGCAGCTGTTGCTTCGCCGCCGCCGGCACGCGCCGCCACGAGCCTTCGCCTTCGATGCCCTCGTAGAAATTCTGCAGCGCGCCGTCGAGATCGCCGGCGCGGATCATCTCGACCGAGCGTATCGTCTTCGCAGCGAGCGGCGGATGCGCGGGCGTGCCTTCGGGCACCGGCAGGCTGGCGTCGAGATCGCCGCCCGGCTCGGCCAGCACCAGCTTGCGCAGGAGGTCAGGCCGCGCTTGCGCGACGCGAAACGCGATGTGGCCGCCGCGCGAATGGCCCATCAGGTCGACCGGCCCGGGTTTGACCTGCTCGATGAAGGCGATCGTGTCGGCCACATGCTGCGCCATCTTGTAGTCGTCGCCGATGGCGTCCCAATGCTCGGGAAAGAAGTGCCGCAGGCTGACCGAGATCACGCGATGCGACTTCGACAGTGGGCCGAGCACCGAGTACCAGGTGCGGAAATCACCTAGCGTGCCATGCACGCAGACCAGCGGATGGCCCTCTCCGACTTCAAGATAGGCCATGTCGTAACCGTTGACGCGAAAGCTCTGCATGATCAGCTCGCCAGGAAATCCAGAACCAGTTCGGAGTATTTTTGCGGCGCCTGCTCGAACATCGGATGGGTCGCGTTCGGGATGATCGCCGTCTTGGAATAGGGCACGTGCGCAGCCAGCGCATGCAGTACCTTTGGCAGCAGGCCCTTGGTCCGCGCGCCCAGGATGAACAGCGTCGGCATCTTGATCGATTCTGCATCCGCCTTCGAGAACGGCGGGCGGTTGTCGCGGACCTGCCCGATCAGGGTATAGGCGTTGTCGCGCAGATTCTGCTTCACCATCGCCGGCAGCCGCGGCCAGGTGCCGGCTCCCTCCAGCGTGTCCACGAAGACGGCAAGGCCGCCGTCGACATCGCCGGCCGCGATTTTCGCGGCCGAGGCCGTGAACCGCGCCAACAGTGGCGAGGGGCCGCCGACGTAATCGGGATCGAGGCTCGCATCGAGCTCGCCGCCGGGTTCGGCCAGGATCAGCCGCCGCAACAGGTCGGGGCGCGTCTGTGCCACGCGGAAGCAGATGTGGCCGCCGCGGGAGTGGCCCATCAGATCGACCGGGCCGAGGTCGAGCTTCTCGATGAAGGCGATGACGTCCTGGACATGCTGGGCGATCGAATAGGTGTCGCCGACGCCGTCCCAGCGGTCGGGGAAGAAATGCCGCAAGCTGACAGCGATCACCCGGTGCCGCTGCGTCAGCGGTCCGAGCACGCAGCTCCAGACGCGAAAGTCATTGAGCGAGCCATGCACGCAGACCAGCGGCGGCCGGCCTCGGTCTTCACCCACGTCGAGATAGGTCATGTCGTATCCGTTGACGTGGAGGCTTTGCATTCGGGGCTCGCGGGAAGGGGGCAGGAACTCCTGTGCAAGATTCCCGGAAACCGGGTGGATCGCAACTATTTCCAAGCCTAGATTTAGGCATGGATCACAATGGGGGCATGCGACGAGGGCGCAAGCCAGGAACCAAGCCATGACCGACCAGCATTTTGCCCTGTTCGATACCAGGATCGGCCTCTGCGCCATCGCCTGGGGTCCGCGTGGTATCAACGGCACGCAACTGCCCATGGGCGGCGAGGAGAAGATCCGCACCCGCATCAGCCAGCGCCATGCCGACGCCACCGAGGCCGAACCGACCGCCGAGGTGCGAGAGGCGATCGACCGCATCACAAAACTGCTCGCGGGCGAGCCTGACGATCTCACCGACATTCCGCTCGATCTCGACGGCGTGCCCGACTTCAACCGCGGCGTCTACGAGATCGCCCGCGCCATCCCGCCCGGCAAGACCATCACCTATGGCGACATCGCCAAGCAGCTCGGCGGCGTCCAGCTGTCGCGCGATGTCGGCCAGGCGCTCGGCCGCAACCCGTGCCCGATCGTCGTGCCCTGCCATCGCGTGCTGGCTGCCGGCAACAAGCCCGGCGGCTTCTCGGCCAATGGCGGCGTGGTGACGAAGCTGAAGATGCTCGAGATCGAAGGCGCGCTGGTGAACCACACGCCGAGTTTGTTCGATTGATGGCTGCTCTTACCCTCCCCTGGAGGGGGAGGGTCGATCGCGCGCAGCGCGAGCGGGGTGGGGTGATCTCTCCACTCGGGCAGTGTGCGCTTGGGATAGACCGTCACCCCACCCCGCTGCGCATTCCGCTTCGCTTCATGCGCAGCGACCCTCCCCCTCCAGGGGAGGGTAAGAAAGAGCGGGCGCTAAATCTTTGCCGTCGTCTTCGGCCAATACCGGTCGCGCAGATGCCGCTTCACCAGCTTGCCCGTCGGCGTGCGCGGCAGCTCGGCTTCGAAATCGATCGAGCGCGGGCATTTGATCGCCGAGAGACGCGTCTTGCAGTAGGCGATCAGGTCCGCCTCGAGCGCCTTGCCGGCGCGGCTCATGTCGTGCGGCTGCACCACTGCCTTCACCTCTTCGCCCATCTCCTCGTTCGGGACGCCGAACACGGCGACGTCGGCGATCTCAGGGTGGGTGATGAGCACGTCCTCGGTCTCCTGCGGGTAGATGTTCACCCCGCCGGAGATGATCATGTAGGACTTGCGGTCGGTGAGGAACAGAAAACCGTCCTTGTCGAGATAGCCGACGTCGCCAAGCGTCGACCAACCCTTGGCGTTGTAGGCCTTCCTCGTTTTCTCTGGATCATTGTGATAGGTGAAAACCGGCGCATCGGCGAAATAGACCGTGCCGATCTCGCCCACCGGCTGCTCCTCGTCGTTCTCGTCCAGGATCTTGATCTTGCCGACCACGGCGCGGCCGACGCTGCCGCGATGCTCCAGCCATTGCTGCGAATTGCAGACGGTGACGCCGTTGCCTTCCGAGCCGGCGTAATACTCGATCAGGATCGGTCCCCACCATTCGATCATTTTTGCCTTGACGTCGACAGGGCAGGGGGCAGCGGCGTGGATCGCGCCTTTCAGCGTCGAGACGTTGTACTGGGCGCGGACCTCGTCGGGCAGCTTCAGCATGCGCACGAACATGGTCGGCACGAGTTGCGACTGCGTGACCTTGTACTTTTCGACGAGCTTGAGAAAATCCTCGGCGTCAAAATGCTCCATGATGATGGAGGTGCCTCCGAGAACGATCGCCATCATGTTGAAGCGCAAAGGGGCCGCGTGATAGAGCGGCGCCGGCGAGAGGTAGGTGCTCTCCGCATTCATGCCGCACATGTCGGCGCAGAGTACGCGCAGGAAGGCGTTCGGCACGTCGATCTTGTTGCCTTCGAAGGCCCTCTTGATGCCCTTCGGTCGGCCGGTGGTGCCGGACGAATACAGCATGTCGTAGCCGGCGACCTCGTCCGCAATCGGCGTTGTCGGCTGTGCGGACGCTTCCTTGTCGTAGGAGCGGAAGCCGGGCTGGGGCTCGTCGACCATGTAGAAGATCGGCTCGCCCGCGGTCCCCTTGATCAGGGCCTTGATCTGGTCGGCGCATTTCGTCGTGGTGATCACGACCTTGGCGCCGCAATCGCCGATGATGTAGTCGATCTCGTCCTGCTTCAGATAGCGGCTGATCGCGGTGTAATAGAGCCCGCTGCGTTGCGCCGCCCAGCAGATCTCCATGAACGCGAGACGGTTTTCCATCAAGAGCGCAATGTGGTCGCCGGCCTTCAGGCCGAGCGAGCGGAACAGGTTTGCGCCCTGGTTCGAGAGCTCGTCGAGCTCGCGATAGGTGATCGCCTTGCCGGTCCCGGCCATCTGGTAGGCGATCTTGTCGGGCGTGGTTTTGGCGTAGACGGACGGATGGGTCATAAGCGTAGGTCCCAAGGCACACGAGATGTCGTCCCGGCGAAAGCCGGCACCCATAACCACAGGGCGTCGTTTGGCAGAGGATCGTCGTTCGGTACTGCGACCAACCACAATCGATAGATTTCGCGGTATGGGTCCCGGCTTTCGCCGGGACGACACCGTTAGTGTGGCAGCAGCAGTTTACAGCCGCTCCACGATCGTCACATTCGCCATGCCGCCGCCTTCGCACATGGTCTGCAGGCCGTAGCGCTTGCCGCGCTGGTGCAGGGCGTGGACCAGGGTCGTCATCAGCTTGGTGCCGGAGCCGCCGAGCGGATGGCCGAGGGCGATGGCGCCGCCATTGACGTTCAGGCGGGACGGATCGGCGCCGGTGGTCTTGAGCCAGCCGGTCGGCACCGAGGCGAAGGCCTCGTTGACCTCGAACAGGTCGATGTCGTCGACCTTCATGCCGGCCTTCTCCAGCGCGCGCTTGGTGGCGTGCAGCGGAGCATCGAGCATGATGACGGGATCGCCGCCGGTCATAGTCATGTGATGGATGCGCGCCAGCGGCGTGAGGCCGAGCTGCTTGAGGCCGCGCTCGTTCACCACCATCACACCGGAGGCGCCGTCGCAGATCTGGCTGGCGCTGGCCGCGGAGAGCTTGCCGTTCTCGGCGATCAGCTTGACGCCCTTGATGCCGTCGAGTGTGGCGTCGAAGCGGATGCCCTCGTCGATGTGGTGGGTGTCCTTGGAGCCGTCGGCGCGGGTGATCTCGAGCGGTACGATCTCCTTCTTGAAGTGGCCGGCTTGGGTCGCCGCGATCGCGCGCTGATGGCTGTTGTAGGAGTACTCATCGAGCTCGTCCTTGGAGAGGCCGTACTTCTCGGCCATCATCTCGGCGCCGGTGAACTGGCTGAACACGATGTTCGGATAACGGTGCTCGATGCCCGGGCTCTTGTAATTGCCAAAGCCGTTCTTGGCGGGAAGCTGCGAGGACAGGCCCATCGGCACGCGCGTCATCGATTCCACGCCGGCGGCGATCACGACGTCCATCGTGCCCGACATCACGGCTTGAGCCGCAAAGTGCAACGCCTGCTGCGAGGAGCCGCACTGCCGATCGATCGAAGTGCCCGGAACGCTCTCCGGCAGCTTCGAGGCCATGATCGCGTTGCGCGCGACGTTGTTGGACTGCTCACCGACCTGCATCACGCAGCCCATGATCACGTCCTCGACCAGGGCGGGATCGATCTTGGTGCGATCGACCAGTTCGTTCAGCACTTTTGCGGCGAGATCGGCCGGATGCCAGCCGGCGAGGCGGCCCCCCTTGCGCCCGCCCGCGGTACGCGCAGCGGCGACGATGTAAGCCTCGGCCATGTCGGTCTCTCCCTGGATTGTTCTCTATCGAGTTGGATTGTCGGCGCGGATTTAATGGGCGCGATATCGTTTAGTCAATCGATCAATTAACTCTTGTGATGAGGCGCTGCTTCGGCTTATCTGCGGCCGCTTCAAGCGGCGAGAACAGGGAACTCCGTGACTACCAGCGTACCGAACAGGCTCCCGAGCGGAAAGAATTCCACGGCAGAGAAATTGCTCGTGGCCGCGAGCGACCTGATGATCGAACGCTCGTCGATCGAGATCTCGCTGTCCGACATCGCCCAGAAGTCGGGCGCCAATGCCGCGCTGGTCAAATATCATTTCGGCAACAAGGACGGCCTCTTGCTGGCGCTGCTCGCGCGCGATGCCGCGACCGAGATGTCCAATCTGGAATATCTGCTGGCGCAACCGATCACATCGACGGCGAAGCTGAAGCTGCATATCGCCGGCATCATCCGCGCCTATTACCGGTTCCCCTACATGAACCGGCTGATTCATTATCTGCTGCATGAGACCAATGCCGGCTCTGCCGACGAAGTCTCAAAATTCTTCGTGGCGCCGCTGCTGGATTTCCATCGTCGCCTGCTCACTGAGGGCGTCAGCCGCGGTGAGTTCCGCGCCACCGATCCGGTGCTGTTCTACACCAGCCTGATCGGCGCCTGCGATCACCTGTTCTTTGGCCGGCACGCGATGTCTCGCGCGACCGGCGTCGGTCCGGTCACCGATGACGTCTGCCGGCAATACATCAAGCACATGGAAACGCTGATCTGCGGTGGCATCCTCACGCAAGCCGAGGAAGCTGCCGCGGCCGGATAATCCGGCCGAGACGTACAAGTCTAGAGAAGAAACGCCCAAGGAAAGGTAGCCTGTCATGGAATTGAAAGACGTAGCCGTTCTCATCACCGGTGGTGGTTCGGGTCTTGGTGAAGCGACCGCGCGCGCCATGGCCGCCAAGGGCGCTAAGATTGGTGTGATCGATCAGAACAAGGACAATGCAGAGAAGGTCGCTGCCGAAGTGAAGGGCGTCGCGCTTCATGCCGACGTCACCAGCGAGGAGCAGATCAAGGCAGCAATCGCGAAGGCGGAAGCCGCGCACGGCGTCGCGCGCGTGCTGATGAACTGCGCCGGCATCGGCGGCTCGCAGCGCATCGTCGGCCGCGACGGCATCTATCCGCTCGAAAAGTTTGCGCGCATCATCAACGTCAATCTGATCGGCACCTTCAACTGCCTGCGTCTGTTCGCCGAGCGCCTCGTCACGATCGAGCCCGTCGGAGAAGAGCGCGGCGTCATCATCAACACTGCCTCGGTGGCCGCCTATGAAGGCCAGATCGGCCAGATCGCCTACTCGGCCTCGAAGGGCGGCGTCGTCGGCCTGACACTGCCGGCCGCGCGCGACCTTGCGAGCCAGAAGATCCGCGTCAACACCATCGCGCCCGGCCTGTTCTTCACGCCGTTGCTGATGGGCCTGAACGAGGAGGCCCGCAAGAGCCTCGGCGCCCAGGTGCCGCATCCCTCGCGCCTCGGCGATGCCAAGGAATACGGCTCGCTCGCGGTGCACATCGTCGAGAATGCGATGCTCAACGGCGAGACCATCCGTCTCGACGGCGCAATTCGCATGGCTCCGCGGTAGGCGATGCTCTTCCTTCTCCCCTTGTGGGAGAAGGTGGCATAGGCGGCCTTTGGCCGCCGTCCTTAAAAGGACGCCGATGCTTCGCATCGGCTATGGCGCCGGATGAGGGGTCTCTATCCGCGGAGACAGACCCCTCACCCAAGCGAGTTCTTGGTCAGCGACGTACATGCCCTCTCCCACAAGGGGAGAGGGCGCAATAACCGCCACTCGAAGAGCGGATGCAGGAGCGCCACATGTCCCAACCGCTGCTGATCGAGCACAACGACGGCGTCGATACGGTGACGCTCAATCGGCCCGAAAACCTCAACGCGCTCGATCCTGCGCTGATTGATGCACTCAATACCTACTTCCAGGGCCTCCAGCGCAACCGCGACACGCGCGTCGTCGTGCTGAAAGGCGCCGGCAAGAATTTTTGCGCCGGCCTCGACCTCAAGGCGGCGATGGCCCGCCGCGCCGGGCAGCAGGAGCCGCCCGGCGTCACCGAGTCGCTCGACTCGCAGCGCCGCATCGCCGACATCGTGATGTTGATGCGGCGTTGTCCGCAGCCGATCATCGCTCTGGTGCAGGGCGCGGCGGCTGGCGGCGGCTTTGCGCTGGCGCTTGCCTCCGACATCCGCATCGCGACCAAGTCGGCGCGCATGAACTGCGCCTTCATCAAGCTCGGCCTTGGCGGCTGCGATATCGGCACCAGCTACTTTCTGCCGCGGCTCGTCGGCGTCTCAGTCGCATCCGAGCTGATCCTCACCGGACGCTTCATCGGCGCCGAGCGTGCGCTCGCGGTCGGGCTCGTCTCGGAAGTCGTCGACGAAGACAAGCTCGACGAAGCCGCTGAACCTTACGTCGATGCGATGATGACGGCCTCACCCGTGGGGCTGCGCCTGTCAAAAGAATGTCTCAACATGAGCGTCGATGCGGGATCGCTGGAAACCGTTATCGCGATAGAGGACCGCAACCAGGTCCTGTGCAGTCGCTCCGAGGAATTTTCGGAAGGCATCAGGGCCTTCCTTGAGAAGCGAAAGCCTGTCTATATCAGGCGCTGAACGAGAACGATCCGCAAAGGACGATAATTCCGGGAGACTCAAAATGAGTGGAAGTGCGGCGGCAGTGATGACGAAGCCCGCCTTTCGCAAGGTCGAGTGGCTCGCGCGCGACATCGACGTCGAGCGGCGCGATGACGGCACGGTGGTGCTGAAGTCGCGCATTCCGCTGCAAGCCTACGAGACGCATCTTCCGGCCTCGCTGGCGAAATGGGCCACGCAAGCGCCTGAGCGCATCTGGCTCGCGCAGCGCGGCGGAGCGAACCGCGAATGGCGCAAGGTCTCCTATGGCGAAGCCAAGCGTACCGTGGATGCGCTGACGCAGGCGCTGCTCAATCTAAGGCTCGACGGACGCCCGGTCACGATTCTCTCCGGCAATTCGATCGAGCACGCGCTGATGACGCAGGCCGCGATGCAGGCGCGCTCGCCGGCGGCTCCGGTGTCGCCGGCCTACTCCTTGATGAGCCATGATCACGTCAAGCTGAAATATCTGTTCGACCTGATCAAGCCGGCCGTGGTGATGGTTCAGGACGGCCCGACCTTCGAGAAGGCGCTGAACGCACTCGACCTCACCGGCGTCACCGTCGTTCACGTCGTGCGTCCCTGCGACGGCATCAAGAGCGTCAGCTTTGCCGAGCTCGCGGCAACGTCCGTGACCGCCGATGTCGAAGCATCGATCGCGAAGATCACGCCGCAGACCGTGGGCAAGCTGTTGTTCACCTCCGGCTCGACCGGCATGCCCAAGGCGGTCATCAACACGCAAGAAATGATGTGCGCCAATGCGGCGATGATGATGCAGGTGCGACCGCGCGATCCCGGCGGTCCGATCTCGACCATGCTGGACTGGATGCCATGGAACCACACCATGGGCGGCAATGCGGCGTTTCATCCGGTCCTGGTTGACGGCGGCGCCCTCTATATCGATGACGGCCGGCCGATGCCGGGCCAGTTCGAGGAGACGCTGCGCAATCTGCGCGAGATCTCGCCGACCTATTATGCCAACGTGCCGGCCGGCTATGCCGCGCTCGCCGCGGCCATGGAGAAGGACGATGCGCTGTGCTGCTCGTTCTTCAAGAACCTGTCGATCATGGCCTATGGCGGCGCGCGGCTGCCTGACGATCTCTATGAGCGCATGCAGGCCCTCGCCGTGAAGACGACCGGCGAGCGCATCGTGTTCTACACCGGCTGGGGCTCGACCGAGACGGCGCCGACCTCGACCGGCACCTATTGGGACACCGAGCGCGTCGGCCTGATCGGCCTGCCGTTCCCCGGCGTCGAATTGAAGATGGTGCCGTGCGGCTCGAAATACGAATTGCGCCTGCGCGGCGTCAACGTCACGCCCGGCTATTTCGGCCAGCCGGACCTGACGAAGAAGATGTTCGACGAGGAAGGTTTTTACTGCATCGGCGATGCCGGCATCTTCGTCGACGATGCCGATCCGGTGAAGGGCATCATCTTCGCCGGCCGCGTCGTAGAGGACTTCAAGCTCACCACCGGCACCTTCGTCCATGTCGGATCGCTCCGTACTGACGCGATCGCCGCGGCGACGCCCGTTGTGCATGACGCGCTGGTTGCCGGGCAGGATCAATGCTCGATCGGTCTGCTGGCATGGCCGAACCTGCACGCCTGTCGCCAACTCGTCGGCAATTTCGAGCTGAGCTTCGAGGACGCGGTGAAACATCCCGAGGTGATCGCCTGCTTCAGACGTGGCCTCGAAGCGCACAACACGGAATGTGGCGGCGCCAGCAGCCGCGCTATCGCGCGCGCAATGCTGATGCCCGAGCCGCCCTCCATCGACGGCAATGAACTCACCGACAAGGGCTACATCAACCAGCGCGCCGGCCTGGAGCGCCGTGCGGCGCTGGTGGAGCGGCTCTATGCGGATAAGCCTGATCAGGACGTGATCGTGCTGCGATGAATGCGCAACTCTCTCAACTCGTCATTTCGGGATGGCCCGAAGGGCCAGGCCCGGAATCCATAACCCCGGCTGGTGGATATGGATTCCGGGCTCGCGCTCCGCGCACCCCGGAATGACGGCGCAAATAAATGACAACGAATAAACAAGGGTAGCCCGCCATGAATTTCGATTTCTCTGACGACCAGAAGCAGCTTCGCGACCAGGCGCGCAAATTCCTCACCGAAAAATGCTCGCCGAAGGCGGTGCGCGTCGTGCTCGACGGCAAGGCACCCTACGACAAGGACCTCTGGAAAGGCCTCGCCGAGATGGGCTTTCTCGGCGTCGCGATCCCCGAGGAATTTGGCGGCGCTGGCGCGGGCCATCTCGAGCTTTGCGTGATCGCGGAGGAGATGGGGCGGGCGAATGCGCCGGTGCCGTTCTCCTCTACGGTGTATCTTGCCGCGGAAGCGCTCCTGATTGCCGGCAGCGACGTGCAGAAGAAGAAATGGCTGCCGGCGATTGCCTCGGGCGAGGCGATCGGCACGCTGGCGCTGTTCGAGGGCAAGGGCAATCCGTCGCCGAAGAACGTCAAGCTCACCGCGGCGAATGGCGTGCTCAACGGCGTGAAGAAGCCGGTCGCGGATGGTGCGATCGCCGACTTCGCTGTCGTCGCCGCACGCACCGGATCGAGCGGTCGCGACGGCGACATCTCGCTGTTCCTCGTCGACCTCAAGGCCGGTAGCGTCGAGGTGAAAAGCCTCACCAATCTCGATCCGACCCGCGGGCAGGCCGAGATCACCTTCAAAGACTGCAAGGCCGAGCCGCTGGGAGCTGCCGGCGAAGGCTGGAGCATTTTGACCCAAGTGCTCGACCGCGCCGCGGTGCTGTGCGCATTCGAGCAGGTCGGTGGCTCCGACCGCGCGCTTGAAATGGGCCGCGACTACGCGCTCGACCGCATCGCCTTTGGCCGCCAGATCGGCTCGTTCCAGGCGGTCAAGCATATGCTCGCGGACATGTATGTGTCGGCGACGCTGGCGCGCTCCAACAGCTATTACGGCGCCTGGGCGCTCTCGACCAACGCGGCCGAGCTGCCGGAAGCCGCCGCCGCCGCGCGCATCAGCGCGACGCAGGCGTTCCAGCACTGCGCCAAGAACAACATCCAGGTTCACGGCGGCATGGGCTTCACCTGGGAGTTCGACTGCCACATGTACTACCGCCGCGCCAACGCCATGGCGCTGGGGCTCGGCAGCCTGTCCTATTGGGAAGACCAGTTGATCGACCGCATGCGGAAGAAGAACGCGGCGTAACGACAGGTGATTTGTAGGATGGGTAGAGCGTAGCGAAACCCATCATGACGCGGGTGGTCTGACAGATGGGTTTCGCTTCGCTCTACCCATCCTACGACGCCGGCGAAGGATGACAGACCATGAATTTCGACGACACCCCGCAGGAAGCCGAATTCCGCGCCATCGCACGCGCCTGGATCGGCGCCAACGCGCCCAAGCAATATGAGGAGGATCTGCGCAAATCCTCGCTCGGCCGCACCCAGCTCAAGAACGCCAATATTCTCGAGGTCGCCAAGGCCTGGCAGAAGAAGAAGGCCGATGCCGGCTGGGCCTGCCTGCACTGGCCGAAGGAATATGGCGGCCGCGGCTCGTCGCCGATCGAGCGCGTGATCTGGCAGCAGGAAGAGGGGCCGTTCGGCCAGCTCTCCCGCATGTTCATCATCGGCCACGGCATGTGCGGGCCGACCATGATGGCGTTCGCGCGCGAGGAGCATAAGCGCACCTACCTCCCGCCGCTCGCTTCCGGCGAAAAGGTCTGGTGCCAGCTGTTCTCCGAGCCGGCCGGCGGCTCCGACGTCGCGGGCCTGCGCACTCGCGCAGAGAAGGACGGCGACGACTGGGTCATCAACGGCCAGAAGATCTGGACCTCGGGCGCGCATTATTCCGACTACGGTATCCTGCTGACCCGCACCGATCCGACCGTGCCCAAGCACAAGGGTCTCACCATGTTCTTCCTGGACATGAAGAGCCCGGGCGTCGAGGTGCGGCCGATCAAGCAGGCGAGCGGGGCCTCCGATTTCAACGAGGTCTATTTCACCAACGTCCGCATTCCCGACCACCAGCGCCTTGGCGAAGTCGGCGATGGCTGGAACGTCTCGCTGACCACGTTGATGAACGAGCGCAGCGCGATCGGCGCGGCCGTCTCGACCGGTTTCCCGGAGCTGTTCGAATATTGCTCCAGCCTGATGCTCGACGACGGCCCAGCGATCGAGGATCGTGCGGTGCGCTCGAAACTTGCGAACTGGGCGGCGAAGGCGAGCGGGCTGAAGTACACCAGCATGCGCGCGATCTCGGCGCTGTCGAAGGGCGAGCGCCCGGGTCCGGAAAATTCCATCGGCAAGCTGGTGGCGGGCTCGATGATCCAGGACGTCGCGACCTACGCACTGGACTTGCAGGGTGCGAGTGGCGTGATCAGCGGCGAGGATGCCGAGCTCGCCGGCCGTTTCCAGGCGATGCTCTTGCGCGCGCCGGGCACGCGCGTCGAAGGCGGCACCGACGAGATCATGCGCAACATCATCGCCGAGCGGGTGCTGGGCCTGCCCGGCGATATCCGTGTCGACAAGGACGTGCCGTTCAACAAGATCCCGACGAAGGGAAGAGGTTAGAATCGTAGGGTGGGCAAAGGTGCGTAGCGCCGTGCCCACCAATTCTGTCGAGAACGAGGGAAGGTGGTGGGCACGCTTCGCTTTGCCCACCCTACGCACCGAGCAAGAATTGAGAGGTTCGCCATGAATTTCGACGACACCCCGCAGGAAGCCGCTTTCCGCGAGACTGCGCGCAAATGGGTCGAGGCCAAGGCGCCCAAGGAATTGCATGCCGAGCTGTCAAAATCCTCGCTCGGCCGCATCCGGCTGGCCAATCACGACATCGTCGATGTCGGCAAGGCCTGGCAGAAGAAGAAGTTCGAAGGTAATTGGGCCTGCCTGCACTGGCCGAAGGAATATGGCGGCCGCGGTGCGACCCCGATCGAGCGCGTGATCTGGCAGCAGGAGGAGGGCGTCTACGGCAAGCTGACGCAGCCGTTCCAGATCGGCGAGGGCATGTGCGGTCCGACCGTGATGGCCTTCGGCAGCGAAGATGCCAAGCGCCGCTATCTGCCGAAGCTCGCCTCCGGCGAGGAGATCTGGTGCCAGCTGTTCTCCGAACCGTCCGCCGGCTCCGATGTCGCGGGCCTGCGCACGCGCGCGGAGAAGAAGGGCGACAATTGGGTCGTCAACGGCCAGAAGATCTGGACCTCGGGCGCGCATTATTCCGACTTCGGTCTGTTGATCGCGCGGACCGATCCGAACGTGCCCAAGCACAAGGGCCTCACCATGTTCTTCCTGGACATGAAGAGCCCGGGCGTCGAGGTCCGCCCGATCAAGCAGGCCAACGGCATGCAGGAGTTCAACGAGGTCTATTTCACCGATGTGGTGATATCAGACAGCCAGCGCCTCGGCGCGATCGGCGAGGGCTGGAGCGTGTCGCTGACGACGCTGATGAACGAGCGGATGTCGATCGGCTCGCGGCTTGCGACCGGCGTCCCTGAAATGTTCGAGTTCTGCTCCAATCTGATGCTCGAGGACGGGCTCGCCATCGACGATCCCGCCGTGCGCTCGAAACTCGCGAGCTGGGCGGTGAAGTCGAGCGGGCTGAAATACACCAGCTACCGCGCGATCTCGGCGCTCTCGAAAGGCGATCGGCCGGGGCCGGAGAATTCGATCGGCAAGCTCGTCTCGGGCATGATGCTCCAGGACATCGCGACCTACGCCATGGATCTCCAGGGCGCGGCCGGTGTTCTCACCGGCACCGACGAGGAGACGGTGCAGGGTCAGTTCCAGCAGATGCTGCTGTCCTCGCCCTCGATGCGCATTGCCGGCGGCACCGACGAGATCCTGCGCAACATCATCGCCGAGCGCGTGCTGGGATTGCCGGGCGACATTCGCGTCGACAAGGACGTGCCGTATAACAAGATCCCGACGAAGGGTCGGTGATCCAGCCTCTCGCTGTATCGCGTAGGGTGGGCAAAGCGAAGCGTGCCCACCATATGCAGATGCGCCGGGGTAAGTCTGTCGGTGGGCACGGCGCTATCGCGCCTTTGCCCACCCTACGAGGAGCGCGAGCTAATTCATGGATGCAAAAGTGAGTCAGACCCAAGACCGCATCGGCGTGCTCGAGGAGCTCCTCAACGAGCGTTACTCCGTCCGCGCCTTCCTGCCCAAGCAAGTCGACCGCGCGATCATCGAGCATGTGCTGGCCACCGCGCAGCGCACCGCGTCCTGGTGCAACAGCCAGCCCTGGCAGGTCATCATCGCTAGCGGCGCGGCCAAGGAGCGCTTCCGCCAGGCGATCTACAAGGAAGCGTCAGGCGGATTGGGTGACGATTACGACTTCACCCCGCCTCGCGAATATGTCGGCGTCTATCTCGAGCGCCGCCGCGAGAGCGGGTTTCAGCTCTACAACACGCTCGGCATCGCCCGCGGCGACAAGATGGCTTACGCAAAACAGGCGCTGGAGAATTACAATTTCTTCGGTGCGCCGCATGTTGCGATCATTCACACCAACGAGCCGCTCGGCATCTACGGCGCGATCGATTGCGGCGCCTATGTCTCGAATTTCATGCTGGCCGCGCAGGCGCTCGGGCTCGGCACGATTCCGCAGGCGGCACTGGCGCGCCACTCCGGCCTGATCCGCCGCCACTTTAATCTGCCCGACGATCGCCGCGTCGTCTGCGGCATCTCGTTCGGCTATGCCGACGACGCCGACAAGGTCAACAGCTACCGCACCTCGCGCGCGAGCGTCGCCGACACCGCCACGTTCGCGGACGAATGAGCCCGTCTCGCGCCTGCCATTAGGTTTTCACACACGCGTAAAGGCGGCCGCAGAAACGGCCGCCTTCACATTCGTCTCGGTCCGGTTGACGCGGCCGTTATCCGCCGCTGCCGCCGATCACGGCGCGCACGGTCTCGTCGGGCCCGAAGTCCTCGGCGCCATCGACATAAAGCAGCGCAGCGAGCTTCGAGCGCGCGCGATTGACGCGGCTCTTGATCGTGCCGACGGCACAGCCGCAGATCGAAGCTGCGTCCTCATAGGAGAAGCCGGAGGCGCCGACCAGGATCAAGGCCTCGCGCTGGTCCTGCGGAAGCTTCTCAAGCGCGCCGCGGAACTCCTCGAACTCGAGATGAGCGTTCTGCGACGGCTGCGTCTTCAGCGTCTTGGCATAGTTGCCCTCGGCATCCTCCACCTCCCGCCGCCGCTTGCGATAGTCGGAGCGGAACAGGTTGCGAAGGATCGTGAACAGCCACGCCGGCAGGTTCGAGCCGGGCTGGAACGAGTCGATGTTGGCGAGCGCACGCAGAAGCGTTTCCTGCACCAGATCGTCGGCGCGATCCGCATTGCCGCTCAGCGAGATCGCGAACGCGCGCAGACTGGGCACGGCCGCGAGGATGTCGTCACGAAGGGAGTCCGTGAGAGGCATTAATCCCTCCCATTGTTGTCGTTGGAGCCCCTGTCAGGTTCCACTTGGGGTGCGCCTCCCGGCGCATCAAGCTTCTTGATCAGTTCCGCGAACCGGTCCGGAACCCCCTGCCGCACCACGTCGTCGTACATGGCGCGCAGCTGGTGGCCGATCCGGGACTGAATCTCCGGAGTGAGGCCTCCCTTGCCGGGGGTCGTGCTTTTGCTGGCTTGAGACTTGAGATCTTTCATGACCTGTTCCACGTTTCCCCGAGTTAAGTAACTGTAAAATCGAGAAGTTCTCTCAACCGGGAGCCGTTCCCTGAATAGGCACAATTCCAGGTTCGACAAAAAGTTCCCAGATAAGCGGAACTTTTCTTGGCGTGAGGCGTAGACAGCCCAGCAGGGGAACCCGGGCCTCCCCGCTTGTTGCGTGGTTCGTCAAGGTCGGCCCGAAGAAGAATGGAGTGGGGATGTCCCGTTCGCAGCTTGTTGCTGAACACTTGCCGTTGTTGCGCCGGTACGCGCGCGCCCTGACGGGCAGCCAGGCCTCCGGTGACGCCTATGTCGCAGCCATGTTGGAAGCGATGCTCGGAGATCCGTCCGTGCTCGACGAGAGCCATGGTCCGCGCGCCGGCCTGTTCCGGCTGTTCACCCAGATATGGAATTCGGTCTCCGTCAACGACGATGCCGAGGTGACGACCTTGCCCATGCCGCCGGAGCGGCGGCTGTCGAACATCACGCCGCTGCCGCGGCAGGCGTTCCTGCTGCTCTCGCTCGAGGGATTCTCGGAAGAGGAAGTCGGCTACATCCTCGGCACCGACGTCGCCGAGACGCGGCGGCTTGCCGATGCCGCGGGACGCGAGATGGCGGCCGAGATCGCGACCGACGTGCTGATCATCGAGGACGAGACCTTCATCGCCATGGACCTCGAGAGCCTGGTGAAGAATCTCGGTCACAATGTCGTTGGTGTCGCGCGCACCCATGCCGATGCGGTGGCGCTGGCCAAGAACAAGCGGCCGGGCCTGATCCTCGCCGACATCCAGCTCGCCGACGGCTCGTCGGGCCTGGACGCGGTCAACGAACTGCTCCGCACCTTCGAGGTGCCGGTGGTGTTCATCACCGCCTATCCGGAGCGCTTCCTGACCGGCGAGCGCCCCGAGCCCGCGTTCCTGATCTCAAAGCCGTTCCAGCCCGCGATGGTGTCGGCGGTGGCGAGCCAGGCGCTGTTCTTCCAGCGCAACTCGCGCAATCGCGCGCCGAAGGCGCCGGCGGCGTAAGGAAGCTTCTATCCGACTAAGGAGACGGCGCGTCGCAAGGCGCGCCGTTTTTGCATGTGGCAGAGAGTTGCTCTGCTCTGCTTCAGCAGCCGCGGCAGATGCTGCGAAGCATGGAATTCAGCTTGGTATCGTCTGGCCCAGGGGACTTCGCATTCAGCCTGGCCTGGTCCTCGATCCAGGATTTGAGCAATTTTTCTCGTTCCGGCGACGGCCCTAGGTTTAGCCGCGTCCCGTCGAAGCTCATGAAGACGGTCACTCTCTGCAGGTCGTCCTTCGCCTCAGCGGGCGGTTTCGGGAATGGCACGGATCGCTCGACCATGGCGAGCGTTGCGGCATCTAGCGGCGCGAAGCCTGTGCTTTCTACCAGCACGTTCGAGATCAATTTGCCTGAACGATCGACCACGAACGTGACGCCGGTATCGCCCCTCTGACCGATCGCCTCCGGAGGAAATGCCCTGTGGCGCCAGACGTGTTGGGTGACCGTCTTGCGCCAGGCGGCCATGGGATCGGCCTCCGTGGAGGCGGGATCCGGCCTGCTCAGCACGACCCCTAAGGGCGGCACCTGAAATTGACGGCCGCTGAAGACAATCTGCACCGTGAAAGGGAACGAGTCCTCCTTGAGCTCCGAAGGTGGCGCCGGAAACGGTTCGGCGCGGGCGATGATCGCCAGCGCAGCATCGTCGAGCGACCGCGAGCCGGCGCTTTCAGCCAACGCCCACGAGATCAACGTGCCCGACCGGTCGATGACGAATGTGACTCTGGCCTTGCCGGTTTGCCCCCGTGCTCCAACTGGAAAGAACCTGTTGCTTGCAATATGTGCCGACAGCCCCGCCTTCCAGGCTTTGACGGTCTCGCTCTGCGGTTCAGTCTGCGCATGTGCGGGGAACGCCGCCAACCATCCGAGAAGCGCGGCCAACAAGGGGAATTTCATCTGCATCGGTGCGAATACTAATCGCGGTCAGGTTGATTGCAAGACTCGTTGCCCGTATCGCGTTCACGCGGCTGTGGGCAATTCGAAGGGCCGGGAAGCCCGCTTGACGGCGGCCAAATTGCCTCGTTCATACGTCGGGTCGATGACATCAGTCGCGACCTCGAGCCGCCAGGAGATTTTCGCATCATGGACCAGCAACTCCTCGACCGCCTCGCCATCCGCGACCTCGTCGAGAACTGGGCGGTGTGGCGCGAAGCCGGCGACTGGGAGCGTTTCGCCACGGTCTGGCATGACGAGGGCTGGATGTCCGCCACCTGGTTTCAGGGGCCGGCGCGGGATTTCATGCGGGTCAGCCAAGAGGGGTTTGCCAAGGGCGTGCGCATCCTGCATTTCCTCGGCGGCACCAGCATCGATCTCGCAGGCGAGCGCGCCATCGCGCAAACCAAGATGACGATCTCGCAGCGTGCCCTGGTGCATGACGTGCTCTGCGACGTCGTCTGCACCGGACGCTTCTACGATTTCCTGGAGAACGGCATGACCAATCAGGTATTGGCCAATGGGGCATCGTCCGCCGCCAGCCGATCTACGAGAAGGACCGGATCGATCCGGTCGACCCCGCCGCGACGCTTCAACTCGACCAAAAAGCGCTCGCCGCACTGCCCGAAGGCTACCGCCACCTCGCCTACATGCAGGAGCTGATCGGCTACAAGGTCAAGCGCGACATGCCGGGCCTGATCGGCACTGAAGTCGAGAAGCTCTATGGCGAGGGGCGGGACTGGCTCGCGGGGAAGCCGAAGTGAGGCTCAGACAAAAGTAAGGCGCGACTGGCATCACCACAGTCGCGCCCTACGTCGCCGGCTTATGGGGCAGGGGGGAATAGCCGGCTGTTGAGACGACTCTCGGGCCTGAGAGTCGTTCCAGGCGGGTGAAAATTTTTTTGTGCGGCCTTTTTATGCGCCCTGCAGTGAATTTCGCACACGGTTAAGTGATCTTAACGGCTGAGAACTGCCGGTCCTCCCATCGCGTTGTTCCCGCGATCGCCATGGGGCGAGGGATCGACAGCCATGTTGCAGATGCAAAAGGTATTTTTGGGTGTTGTCGCGATTGCCGCGACGCTTGGTGCCGTCCAGGTCGGTGCCGTCCAGCTGGCCTCTGGCCATGATCTGGCCGACCGCTGGCAGGCGGTCGCCGACAGGCCCACGCAAGATGCGGGTCACAACGTCAACCGTTCCGGCAAGGCCGACCGGTTCGCCGACGTCAAGCAGGCCCCGGTTCCCACCCGCACCGTGTCGATGCGGCTGAACGATCTGGCCGAGACGTCGGTGCTGCTGCGGGTCCGCGCGGTCATCGAGACCGGCAACGCCAAGCCGCCGGTGCTGCTCCAGAACCGGAAGCAGGGTCCCAAGAGGCCGACGATTGCCTGCGAGCCGATGGTCAGCTCCCTGACCGAGGTCGCAAAGCTGCTCCAGCCCGGCCGCTGTGTGACCTGATTCGTCTTCGCCGCCCTTGGCCGCCACGGACAAATCGCCTTCCCGCCGGGAGGGCGATAGTTCACGTCCACTTGATCCCCTATCCCCTCGCGTTATATCCCGGGTTTCTTTCCCCTTTGATTGACCGGGTAAACGCATGACGACGTCAGATACGGCCGCGCATACGCAGCCTTTCCAGGCCGAGGTTTCCGAGCTTTTGCACCTCATGGTGCACTCCGTCTATTCCGAGACCGACATCTTCCTGCGCGAGCTCGTCTCCAACGCATCGGACGCCTGCGACAAACTGCGCTATGAAGCCATCGCCAGCCCGGCGCTGCTGGGCGAGGGCGACGCGCTCAAGATCCGGATCATCCCCAACAAGACGGCCGGAACGCTCACGATCGCCGACAACGGCATCGGCATGGAGCGCCAGGAGCTGATCGACCATCTCGGCACCATTGCCCGCTCCGGCACCAAGGCGTTCGTCTCGAAGCTGAAGGAGGCCAAGGACGGCCTCGGCCTGATCGGCCAGTTCGGGGTCGGCTTCTATTCCGCCTTCATGGTCGCCGAGAAGATCGTCGTCGTCAGCCGGCGTGCCGGCGAGAGCGACGTGTGGAGCTGGACGTCCTCCGGCGGCTCCGGCTTCGAGATCGCGCACGCAAGCGATGAGGAAGTGGCGCGCGTGGCACGCGGCACCGAGATCGTCCTGCACCTGAAGGACGACGCCAAGAAGTATCTCGAGACCTACGAGATCGAGCGCGTCGTCAGTGCCTATTCCGACAACATCCTGTTCCCCATCGAGCTGGTGCCGGAAGAGGGTGAGCCGCGCCAGATCAACTCGGCGAGCGCGCTGTGGCAGCGCTCCAAGTCCGAGCTGACGGCCGAGGACTACAAGAAGGCCTATCAGCAGATCGCCTCCGCCTTCGACGATCCCGCGATGACGCTGCACTACCGCGCGGAAGGCCGCTATTCCTACGCCGTGCTGCTGTTCGCGCCGTCGACGAAGCCGTTCGACCTGTTCGAGCCGAACCGCAAGGGCCGGGTGAAGCTTTACGTCCGCCGCGTCTTCATCACCGACGATGCCGATCTGCTGCCCGGCTATCTCCGCTTCATCCGCGGCGTGGTCGACAGCGAAGATCTCCCGCTCAACATCTCGCGCGAGATGCTCCAGAACAATCCGCAGCTCGCGCAGATCCGGAAAGCCGTGGCGACCCGGGTCGTGTCCGAGCTCGAAAGCCTTGCCGACAAGGACCCGGAGAATTTTGCCAGGATCTGGGACGCCTTCGGCGCGGTGCTGAAAGAAGGCATCTACGAGGATTTCGAGCGGCGCGAAAAGCTGCTGTCCCTGTCGCGCTTCACCACCACCTCGGGCGAGAAGCGTTCGCTGAAGGACGTCATCGCCGGTTTCAAGCCGAACCAGACCGAGATCTATTATCTCGTCGGCGACAGCATCGAGCGGCTGAAGTCCAATCCGCGGCTGGAAGCTGCGACCGCGCGTGGCATCGAGGTGCTGCTGCTGTCGGATCCGGTCGACGCCTTCTGGACCTCGATGCCATCGGAGTTCGACGGCAAGCCGCTGAAATCGCTGAGCCAGGGCGATCTCAATCTCGACCTGATCCCGCGCACCGACGAGGCCGACGAGGCGAAGCAGGACGAGCCGGCCGCAGACGAGGCTGCCACCATCGCGATGATCAAGGCCGCGCTCGGCGAGCGCGTCAGCGACGTCAAGGTCTCGACGCGCCTCACCAGTTCTGCCTCCTGCCTCGTCGCCGACAGCCAGGGCCCAAGCCGCGAGCTCGAGCGCATCTTGTCGCAGCAGAACCGCGGCATGCGCACCAAGCCGATCCTCGAGATCAATCTGCGCCATCCGCTGGTAACGGCGATCACCAGGGCGCAGGCCGGCTCCAGGGCGGTCGACGATCTCAGCCTGCTCCTGCTCGAACAGGCGCAGATCCTGGACGGCGAATTGCCCGAAGATCCTGCCGCGTTTGCGGCAAGGCTCAACCGGCTGGTCCTGCAGGGGCTGGGCGGGTAGGCGCGCAGCGCACCCTGCTCACCTTGCCGTCATCCGCCGGAGGAACAGTCGCCTCCGGCGTGGTGTTATGCCATAGGAGGACGTCGGCATCAGATCCGACGCCGCCATCGATTCGAGGATGTCTCCATGCGCCTGCCTGTCCTGACCCTCACCGCGATTGCCACGCTGTTCGTGGCGGCAGATGCCGACGCCCAGACCTATGATCCGCGCTATCCGGTGTGCATGCACGTCTATACTTCGGGCGGCCGGGGCGGTGGCGGCGACTATTACGACTGCTCCTTCACCTCGATCCCGCAGTGCCGGGCCACGGCGTCGGGCCGCGCGGCGAGCTGCGATGTCAATCCCTATTACGCCTACAACGAACCGCCGCCGCCCCCGCGCAAGCGTCACAAGAAGGTGCAGTAGTTGTTCGCGATGCGGCACGCAGCAACATCCCTCATGCGTTTCTCATCCGGCCTGATCATCACCGTCGGCGCGCTGACCGCAGCTGCGCCGTCGCATGCGCAGACCTTTGATCCCAGCTATCCCGTCTGCATGCACGTCTATTCCGGAGCGAACGGCGGCGGCGGGGAGTGGTACGATTGCTCCTTCATCTCGCTGCCGCAGTGCCGCGCTACGGCGTCGGGCCGCGCCGCGACCTGCGATCTCAATCCGTATTATCCGGTCAACGTTGCGCCGCCGCGCCCACGCTACAGGCGAGGCGGCTAGCGCCGATCGCTCGTTCGGCGCCCGATCCAACGGAGCATGCAGAACTAGGTGTCGTGAGGCGTCGCCGCGAAGATCGCGTCGGTCAATTGCCAGGTCATCTTGTCCGTGGTCCAGTCGCTGGCGTGCAGCCTGGTGTCGTCGCCCGGGTCGACCAGACGGTCGAACGAGATCCTTGCGACCTCGTGCCAGGCCTTCATCAGCGCGAAGCGGCGGAAGACGTTGACCTGTTTGTCGTACGCGATCTGGCTGATCGCCTCGACCATGGCGTCTGCTTTCTGGCACTTGGCCGGTGTCAGCACCGCAGGCACATATTGAAGGTCCATCAGGATCACGTCGATCCGCTTCGCGCCGAGCAGCTGGTCGACACCTTCGCGGATGGCCTTCGTGGTGTCCGTAAACGAGGGACCGTCGGCTTGCCACACCGAATTGGTGCCGACCTGCCAGATGACGAGATCGGGATTGAGATCGAAGACGTCGTGCTCGAACCGCTTCAGCTCCAAAGGAGCGTCTTCGCCGCCGACGCCCCGGTTGATCACCTCGATTCCGACATTTGGATATTTGATCCGAAGATCCGCCAGCAGCCGCTGCGGATAGGGCGCGATGCCTCCTTCGCCCGCCGTGGTCGACGAGCCGATCGCAACCACCCTGGCCTGCCCACCCTTCACGCGGTCGGCGAAATTCGTCAGGCGCTGCTCGAACGGCGCGGCCTGGACCGGAAACTCTGACGGATCGAGAGCCACGGACGCCTCCCTTTCGTAGCCCTGACAACGCAGGGTAGAAAAGCATAGCCCGTTTACCAGGGGGCGCCTAGCGTCGGCGAGGCCGGATCGCTGCTCCTTCCTGATCCCCGACAACTCGACCAGCTTGCGCCGGCGGTCGGTCGCCGCCGTCTGCATGCCGCCGAACTCGCCCGCGTCGGATGGCCAGAGTTAATCACGTACTAACCTGGCTTTACCTTGTCTCTTAACACCTGGGCAGGGCGTGCGAGCTAAGCTTGGGGAAACAGCAGATACGTTCCGAAAGAATGGACGGCATGACCACCGGCGTCATCGAGCAACCGAAAGTCGCGCGCGCACCGTCGGCTTCAAAGATCTGGCTGAAGGCGATCGAGCTCACCGCGCGCATCGAGACGCTGCCGGGCCGGCTGTTCGCCGACGTCGTCGACGATTGGGCGCAGCGTCAGCCCGATCGCACCGCGCTGGTCGCAGATGAGACAACGATCGACTACGCAGGCCTCTCGAAGCGCATCAACCGCTATGCGCGCTGGGCGCGCTCGGTCGGCGTGGCCAAGGGGGATACCGTTGCGCTGATCATGCCGAACGGCATCGACTATGTTGCCGCGTGGCTCGGCATCAGCCGGGTTGGCGGCGTGGTCGCGCTGATCAACACCAGGCTGGTCGGCCAGTCGCTCGCGCATTGCGTCGATGTAGCCAGGCCGTCGCACATCATCGTCGCGCACGAGCTCATGGAAGCGTTGGACGGCGCGTCGCCGCACCTGAAGACAGCAGCAAAAGTCTGGACCCATGGCGATGCCCGCGGCGAGCGCGCGATCGACGTCGCACTTGCCGCGCTCGAGGACGGGCCGCTCTCGCCGGACGAGCATGGCGACGTGACGATCAACGACCGTGCCCTGCTGATCTACACCTCCGGGACCACCGGCCTGCCGAAGGCGGCGAGCATCAGCCACCGACGCATCCTCAACTGGGGCTTCTGGTTCGCCGGCCTTACCGGCGCCACCCCGCAGGACCGGCTCTATGATTGCCTGCCGCTGTTCCACTCGGTCGGCGGCATTGTCGCGCCGTGCAGCATGCTCGCCGCCGGCGGCTCCGTGGTGATCGCGGAAAAATTCTCGGCCTCGAACTTCTGGCCCGACATCGTGCGGCACGACTGCACGCTGTTCCAGTACATCGGCGAGCTCTGCCGCTACCTTCTGAAGGCGGCGCCGTCCGAATACGAGAACCGTCACCGCCTGCGGCTCGTCTGCGGCAACGGCCTGCGCGGCGACATCTGGGAGGATTTCCAGAACCGCTTCGCCATTCCGCGCATCCTCGAATTCTATGCGGCGACGGAAGGCAATTTCTCGCTGTTCAACGTCGAGGGCCAGCCGGGTGCGATCGGCCGCGTTCCGCCATTGCTCGCGCATCGCTTTCCGGCGGGGCTCGTCAAGCTCGATCCTGATAGCGGTGCACCCTTGCGCAACGAAGAGGGCTTTTGCGTTGCCTGCGCCCGGGGCGAGGCCGGCGAAGCCATCGGCCGCATCGGCGCCGCCGATGAAGGCGGTGGCCGCTTCGAGGGCTATACCGACGCCGGCGAAACCGAGAAGAAGATTTTGCGCGACGTCTTCGCCAAGGGCGATGCCTGGTTCCGCACCGGCGATCTGATGCGGCTCGATGACAAGGGCTTCTTCCATTTCGTCGACCGCATCGGCGACACCTTTCGTTGGAAGGGTGAGAACGTCGCGACATCGGAAGTCAACGACGCCGTGCGCGATTTCACCGGCGTGATCGATGCCACCACCTATGGCGTCAGCATCCCCGGCACCGATGGCCGCGCCGGCATGAGCGCCATCGTCGTAAACGAGGGGTTTGACATCGAGGGGCTGCCCGCCCATCTCGCGCAGCGCTTGCCGGCTTATGCCCGCCCCGTCTTCATCCGTATCTCCCGCGAGCTCGATGCGACCGAGACGTTCAAGCAGAAGAAGGGCGAGTTGGCCCGGGAGGGCTTTGATCCGGGGCTGATAGGCGAGCCGCTGTTCATGCTCGACCCGAAATCCGGCGCCTATGTTGCCTTGGACGCGGACGTGCACGCAGGGATCATCGATGGCGCGATCAGGCTCTAGCCGCACGAAAATCAGCCAGATAGGTCCAATTTTATCTGAATTGTCCAAGAAGCCATTTACTTCTGTCGGGTAAACAACACAGGCCTTGGGGAGGCGGTCATCAAGAGCCGCTGCAACACGAACCATCAATAACAAGAGTGAGCCAGCCATGTCGGTAAGGTCTAAGGTCATCGAAGCGATCCAGCAGATCGCCAAGGAGCAGCACGTCACGCTTCCTGCGCTCTCGGACGATCTGTCCCTGCACGAGACGGGTTTCGATTCCCTCGCCTTCGCAATTCTGGTGGCGCGCCTCGAGGACGAGACCGGCGTCGATCCCTTCACCATTTCCGAGGACGTAGCGTTCCCCGCCACCGTGGGCGATTTCGTGCGGGCCTACGAAAATGTCCCCGCGTGAGATTTTCGCGCTTCGCGACTATCTAAGCCCGGAGCTCAAGAGCCGCACGATCTCCGACGCCCATCATGCGGTGTCGCTGACGGACGTCCTCGGGCACACGGTTCTGGGCGGCCGCCTGCGTGAGCTGGCGGGCCGCTCTGTCCTGCTGAAGCTGTCGGACCAGCTCAAATCGGGCCTCGCCATGATCGAGCTCGACGGTGTCGCGCGGCGCATGCTGCTGTGCCCGCCCGATCTCAATCCGGCGCATCTCGACGCGCTGATCGCGGACGCCGAGATCGATGCTGTTGTCACCGACGAGCCCGCGCAATGGGCCACAAAGACAATCGCGCTCGTCGTCACCGCGCAACTGCCGCTTCAGGCCGCCACGCCGGCCAAGACCGAACGCGCCACGGAATGGCTGATGCTGACGTCCGGCACGTCGGGCGTACCAAAAATCGCCGGCCATACGCTGGAAGCATTGACGGGCGCCATCGTCGCCGAAGGCCCTGCGCGCGGACCCGCGCCGGTCTGGGCGACATTCTACGACATTCGCCGTTATGGTGGCCTGCAGATCTTCCTGCGCGCGGTTCTCTCCGGCGGCTCGATGGTGCTGTCCGATCCGCATGAAGCGCTCGGCGATCACGTCGCGCGCCTGAACACGCGCGGCGTCTCGCATATCTCCGGCACGCCATCGCACTGGCGCAAGCTCTTGATGAGCGGCTCGGCCGCGCAGTTCGCGCCGGGATACGTCCGTCTGTCCGGCGAGATCGCCGACCAGGCGGTGCTCGACGGCCTGAAGGCCGCGTTCCCGAACTCCTCCGTTGGTCACGCCTATGCCTCGACCGAGGCGGGCGTCGGCTTCGCCGTCAATGACGGGCTGGAGGGCTTTCCGGCCGATTATCTCGGCAACCGCAACGGCGTCGAGATGAAGGTCGTCGACGGCTCGCTGCGCATCCGCTCGACGCGCACGGCGCATGCTTACATCGGCCGCAATGCGGCCGCGCTCACCGATGACGACGGGTTCGTCGACAGCGGCGACATCGTCGAGTTGCGCGGCGACCGCTATTATTTCGTCGGCCGCCGCGGCGGCATCATCAATATCGGCGGGCTGAAGGTTCATCCCGAGGAGATCGAGGCGGTCATCAACCGCCATGCCGACGTGCGGATGTCGCGGGCGAAATCGCGCCGCAGCCCGATCACCGGCGGCATCGTCGTCGCGGACGTGATCCTTGCCGACGGCACCGATCAGGTGCGGGTGAAGGAGATCCGGGACCAGATCCTGGATCAGTGCCGCGCGCAGCTCGCGTCCCACAAGGTGCCGGCGGTGATCCGCTTCGTCGAGGCGCTCGACGTCACCCCGGCCGGAAAACTGGCGCGCACCGATGCATAATGTCCTCGTCACCGGCGGCAGCCGCGGCATCGGCCTTGCGATCGGCAGGCGGCTGGCTGATGCCGGTTATAATGTGATTGCGGCGGCACGGCGCGAGAGCGAAGAGCTCAGGGCGGCGATCGGCCCCTCCGAAGGGCGCCTGCATTTCCGCGCCTGCGATCTCGCCGTGATCGACGCGATCCCGGCGTTCGCAAAGCTTATCCGCGACGAGTTCGGCCCGATCTACGGCCTCGTCAACAATGCTGGCCTCGGCACCGAAGGCCTGCTCGCCACCATGCACAATTCCGAGATCGAGGCGCTGGTGCAGCTCAACGTGCTGTCGCCGATCATCCTCTCCAAATATGTCGCGCGCCAGATGATGGCCGACGGCGCCGGCCGCATCATCAACATGTCCTCGATCATCGCGACCACGGGCTACAACGGCCTGTCCGTCTACGGCGCGACCAAGGCCGCCGCCACCGGCTTCACCCGCTCGCTCGCACGCGAGGTCGGCAAGCTCGGCATCACCGTGAACGCGATCGCGCCCGGTTTCATCGACACCGAGCTGACCCACAATCTCTCCGACGAAGGACGCAAGCGCATCGCCGGCCGCAGCGCGCTGCGTCGCCTGCCGGAGACCGACGATGTCGCGCGCATGGTGGAATATCTGCTCGGTGAGGGCGGCCGCAACGTCACCGGCACCGTATTCACGATCGATGCCGGGAATACGGCGTAAGCGGAACTCCGCCGCCACGATTGAGTTGATCCGTCGCGATGACATCAAGCCGGATTTGGTCGTAAGATGCCCCCCAATCGATTGGCTTACGTCAATCGATCTGCCCTAATCGAGAGGGAGCAGTCGATGGCCACTTCAAACATGACCGCTTCAAATCAAGCCCGGATCGAGGAGCCTCGCGCGAAGCCGGACGATGTCCATTGCCCCCCGATGACGCATC
Organism: Bradyrhizobium sp. LA6.8; assembly: GCF_040547935.1. Taxonomy (NCBI): domain Bacteria; kingdom Pseudomonadati; phylum Pseudomonadota; class Alphaproteobacteria; order Hyphomicrobiales; family Nitrobacteraceae; genus Bradyrhizobium; species Bradyrhizobium sp. LA6.8. The sequence continues at coordinate 468,223 of NZ_JBEPQQ010000008.1, read as the reverse complement.
AGAATTCCGGCGGACACGGTCATGAAATGTATCCGCAGCAATTCGTGCGCCTGGTCGGCTGCCACGACCTCTCTCTCGACGCCCTGCGCAAGCGCGAGGACGAAAAGCTGCACTAGGCGTTCACTTCGGCAGGTCAATCCGCTCGCGTGAAAATTCCGGCGGCCCTTCGGTCAGGCGGCGTATGCGGCGTTCGCGTTCGTCCGTTGGCAATGCGGGGTCGAGCAGCCGCTCGATCTCGTGCACGGCCAGCGCCTCGATCCTGGTGGCGTCGGATGCGACCGGCTGGGCCGACGAGAATGCCGGGGGCGCGACCTTCAGGCCCAGTTCGACCAGCTTGCAGATCGCAGCCGAACGCGACAAGTGATGAGCTTCAGCCCAGGCGTCGACGGCCGCGGTCAGTGCTTCCGGCATCTTCACCGCGCTGAGCGGATCGAGCCCCGTGCGCCGGCGCACCGGAGCCGTCGAGTCCTTGTTGCCGAAGTCGGGCACCTCGATCATCCCATCAATCTCTGGAGATGCCCCTACCATAGCCGCTCTTCCGGCCGGCTCTTTGACGCTGATCAATGACGGATCGCGCCATTCGCGGCGGCGCGATCTTGTTGTCCGGGTGCATTTCGGCCAATGATCGGGAATCGAAAGAGGGGCGCCGGCCGGCGAACCCGGATCGATCCTGCCTCGTATCTTCCTCGGACGCGCTTCCCAACCATCCGGCATCACCCGATGACATCAGGCGAATCCTTCTACGGCAGCATTCCCGTCTTTCGCGGCTTCACCAGCCTGATGGACCCCGCGCTCTATTCGCCATTGCCTGACGACTGGAGCATCGGCGTTGCCGACATCGTCGATTCCACCAAGGCGATTGCGGCGCAGCGCTACAAGGCGGTCAACATGGCCGGTGCCGCCGTGATCGCGGCGGTGACCAACGCGCTCGAGGGACGCGAATTCCCCTTCGTGTTCGGCGGCGACGGCGCGAGCTTTGCGGTCGCACCTTCCGATGTCGAACGCGCCCGCGAGGCGCTGGCCGCGACCGCAACCTGGGTGCGGGAAGACCTCGATCTGGAGATGCGCGTCGCGCTGGTGCCGGTGAGTGCGATCCGCGCCCAAGGGCTCGACGTGCGCGTCGCACGCTTCGGTCCGTCGGCCAATCTGTCCTATGCGATGTTTTCCGGCGGCGGTCTCGCCTGGGCCGACGCCGCCATGAAGCGCGGCGAGTTCGCGGTCGCCGAGGCGCCCGCCGGCACGCAGCCCGATCTTTCCGGCCTGTCCTGCCGCTTCGAGGTGATGCCGTCCGCGCGCGGCCTGATCCTGTCGGTGCTGGTGATGCCGGCCCGCGGCGGCGATCCGCAAGCCTTCCGCAAGGTGATCGAGGACATCATTCATCTCGTCGAGCGCAGCCCTGATGGCGGCCGCCCGGTGCCGCCGCAGGGGCCGCCGCTGAAATGGCCGCCGCAGGGGCTGGAATTCGAAGCTCGCACCAAACGCGGCGGTCCGCTGGTCGCGCGCCGCGCCCGCGTGCTGGCCTACACGCTGTTCGTCTATCTGATCATGCGTTTCGACCTCAACGTCGGCGGTTTCGTGCCAAACGTCTACAAGCGCCAGGTGGTCGAGAATTCTGACTTCCGCAAATATGACGACGGCCTGCGCATGATCCTCGACTGCACCCCGCAGCTCGAGCGCGCGTTGAGCGACCGTCTCGTGGCTGCGGCGCGCGACGGCATCGTGCGCTACGGCCTCTACCCGCAGGACGCCGCGATGATGACCTGTTTCACGCCGTCGGCGCTGCGCAGCGACCACGTCCACTTCATCGACGGCGCGCGCGGCGGCTACGCGTCGGCGGCGACGGCGTTGAAGGCGATGATGGCGGGCGCGAGCTAGCGTCCCGCGCGCGTCCAGGTCTCGCCGCCGCAGAGCGCGCCGACGCAACCTTCGACCCGCAGCGAATCCGCACCAGTCACGGAGACGTTGCTCGCATAGGTGCTGCCGTCATCGGCATTGTAGATCTGGCCCGACCATTTGTTCGGCCCTGAGGGCTCCATGCCGCTGAACAGCGGCAGCCCGATCATCGCGCGTTTGGCGAGCGCGGGATTGGGATTCTTGCTGTCGGTCGCAGGCTGGCCGGTCGCGGTGTCATAGGGCTCGCGCAGCCAGACGATATGGCCGCAGATGCCGCCGCCGCATTTGCTGATCTTGACGCGCGCATCGCCGGCCTGGGTCAGCCAGGTCCCATCGGCGCTCTGCGCGTGGGCGGCAGTCGCGCCAAACAGTGCAGTCAGGATGACGGAAAGGATGGCGAATCTGCCGAACATGGAAAGGCCCCCGAAAATGGAGGCGCCTCAATAGCAGTCCGGCAGGATAGTGCAACGCTGGATGGAATCACATTCCTGCGTTTATCTGCCCGCTTATTTGCCTGCGCTCATTTGCCCCAGCGGGCGAAGGCGATCGAGGCTGCGGTCGAAAGTCCGAACACGACCATGGCGCCGCCGACCAGTGCGAACAAGGTCCAGGTCGGCGCCTGCGCCGTCATCAGGCCGACCCCGCCGATCGCGACGATCAGGAGCCTCGCCGTGGAAGCCAGCACCGGACCGCCGACGCGTGCCGCGCCTTGCGAGGAGAAGTACAGCGACACGCCCATGCCGAAGAACGCGAAGGCCGGCCCTGCCCAGTGGAAATAGCTGTGCGCCGCCGCGGTGACGCCGGGATCCCCGGTGAAGAGCGATACCCACAACGCCGGATCAAGCGCGATGACGAGGCCGATCAGGCCGACGGTCAATCCCGAGGCCGCGGCTGCGGTCCAGGCGACACGCCGCGCGCGTTTCACATGTCCGGCGCCCATCGCCATGCCGACCATCGGCACCGAGGCGATGCCGAAGGCGAAGGTGATCGGGATCAGCAGGAATTCCAGCCGCGAGCCGATGCCGTAGCCGGCCAGCATCTCGGTGCCGAAGGTCGCGAGGATTTTTGTGAAGATCAGAATCGTGAGCACGGTCTGGAGCGGCGACAGGCAGGCGACCGCGCCGACCTTGAGGATGTCCAGGAACATCGCGCGTTCGAAATGAAAGGCGCGGACCTTCAGCGGCAGCCGGCTGCGGCCGGACAGGAGATACCAGACGAAGAAGATCGCCGCGCAGGTGAAGGCGATCAGCTGGCCGGCGGCGACACCGGGCATGCCGAATTGCTTCACGCCGAACAGGCCGAGCCCCAGCGTGCCGCCGAGCGCGATCTGGAGCGCGCTCGCCCCGATCAGAATCATCGAAGGCAGGCGCATGTCGCCGGTGCCGCGGATCACCGAGGCCAGCGTGTTGACGAGCCAGATCGCGACCGCGCCGGAGAACAGCATTTGCGAATAGCCGCTGGCTTCCTCGAGCACGCGCTCGCGTCCGCCGAGCAGCGTGAAGAAGCTGCGGCCGAAGGCGAGCATCATCACCGTGAAGAACAGTCCGCCGCAGAGGCCGATGATGGCGGCGTGCAGCGCCAGCGTCGCGGCGCGGTCGCGATCGCCTGCGCCGAGCGCGCGGCTGATCGCGGACGAAACGCCGCCGCCCATCGCGCCCGCGCTCATCATCTGCGTCAGCATCGCGAACGGAAACACCAGCGCGATCGCCGCCAGCGGAATGGTGCCGAGCCGGCCGATATAGGAGGTCTCGGCAATCGCAACCAGCGTGCTGCCGACCATCGCGATCATGTTGGGGATCGCGAGCCGCAGCAGTGTCGGCAGGATCGGCGCCGTCAGCAGGCTCGCAATGGAAGCGACCGGTGCACGTGGCGGCGCGGCGTCTGCGGAGGCGTCGATCGTCATGTTCACCGGGCGGAATATTGGATGATGACCGACATCTTATAGGGCGCAGCATCCTCGCGCCAGTCCTCCCCTCACGCAGGGCTCACCAGGGCAGGCCGCATAGGTCGATGGTGCCCAGCGTCGGCGCACGGACGATGTTGAAGACGTAGGGTGCCATGTAGTCGAAGCGGATCCGACCCTCCGGCTGCTCGCAATAGACCTCGCCCTTGAAGGGCAGCCAGCTGCGGGCTTCGTAGAACGCAAAATTGTTCGGTTCGGAGAACAGCAGCCCGAAACGGACCGCCTCGTTGGCGCGCATGGTGTGGATGGCTGCGTCGATCGCCATGGTCGCGTAGCCGCGACCGCGCCGGTCCTCGCGCGTGCAGACGCCGCCGATGCCGCCGACATGGACCTTCTGCCCGTTCCAGGTGACGGTACGGAAGTAGATGCCGACGTGGCAGACGAGGCCGTCCTCGGGCGTCTCGATCAGCACGCGAAGGTCGGCATTGGCCCATTTAACGTGGCTCCACGACGGCTTCTCCGCGGCGTCTTGGCCCCAGACCGCGCTGAGCAGCGGCTTTGCGATCGGCCACGAGGCGTCGCCGTTCAGAATGTCGATTTCGATGCTCATCGCTCTCTCTTCCGCATCTCCGCGCCGTGGTGCGTTCGTTCTGCCATAAGCGCCTCAAAGGCAATGATATTTTACGGCCTGTCGAAGCGCGCCCCACGATGCGTCGATTTTATGCAATCCGGCCAATCGGCCGCATCACGCAATTTCGCAAATTGGCGGTATTTAACGGCGGTGGAACCTTCTATAAGAGTCCCCGTTAAGCCAGTTCCCCATCAGTCGCGGACAACAACCCATGACCTTTACGCTGCCCCCACTCCCTTACGCCTATGACGCCCTCGGCCAGTTCATGTCGAAGGAGACGCTGGAATTCCACCACGACAAGCATCATCAGGCCTACGTCACCAACGGCAACAACGCGCTTAAGGGCACCGAATGGGAAGGCAAGTCCCTTGAGGAGATCGTCAAGGGCTCGTTCGGCAAGAACCCGGCCGTGTTCAACAATGCCGGCCAGCACTACAACCACATCCACTTCTGGAGCTGGATGAAGCCCAATGGCGGCGGCACCAAGCTGCCGGGCAAGCTCGAGAAGAAGATCAACGAGGACCTCGGCGGCTTCGAGAAGTTCAAGACGGACTTCCAGGCGGCCGGTGTCGGCCAGTTCGGCTCCGGCTGGGCCTGGCTCCAGGTCAAGAACGGCAAGCTCGAGATCGCCAAGACCCCGAACGGCGAGAATCCGCTGGTGCACGGCGCCACTCCGATCCTCGGCGTGGACGTCTGGGAGCACTCCTACTACATCGACTATCGCAACCGCCGTCCGGACTATCTGAAGGCTTTCGTCGAGAACCTCGTGAACTGGGAATACGTCGAGTCCCTGTTCGACAAGGCCTGAGCCATCACACTTTCCGGGTGCGGCGTCGCCGCTCCGGGATGACGAACTCGAAAAGGCGGTCGCATGCGCGGCCGCCTTTTTGCTGTGCGGAATTCAGCTGCTGCTTCGCATGGCCCTGCGCGAGGTGCGCATCGCTTCCCGTCATCGTACTGTTTGCATCGCATGGGCGGCGCCCTTAATCAGGATGGGCATCACCCTCGAGCCCACCGAGCCCGTTGTCAGAGCCTTCCCCGAACAATCCGGCGCCTGCCGAGGACGCGGAGTCCGAGCCGCGGCCGGGGCGCGTGCGCAAGCCGATCGGCTGGTCGACCATCATCATCGCGGCGCTGGTGGCGGTGAGCGCAGGCCTGGTCTGGCGGCGTGATGGCACCGACGGTGTCCTGGAGATTCTCACGCATGACCTCTCGCTGTTCGGCGGCATCCTGCCGCGCGTGCTGGCGGGCTGCCTGCTCGGGGCCTTCATCTCCGAAATCCTGCCGCACGAAAAAGTCTCGCGCTCGCTCGGGCCGAAATCCGGCCTGATGGGCCTTTTGATCGGCACCGCCTTCGGTGCGATCCTGCCGGGCGGACCCTTCACCGCCTATCCCGTGGCGAGCGCGCTGCTCGCCGTCGGCGCCGATTTCGGCGCCACCATCGCTATGGTCGTGAGCTGGACCCTGATCGGGTACGGCCGCGCGGTGGCCTGGGAAATCCCGATCATGGGCACCGACTTCACGCTGTGGCGGATCCTGATCTCGTTGCCGCTGCCGGTGCTCGCCGGCGCGCTCGGCCGCTTCGTCTATGTCCGGATCTATCCGCAGCCGGCCGCGAAGGACGACGAGACTTGAGCGCCGCGCTTCTGATCGACATCCTGTTGTGGGGCTCGGTGTTCGGCGTCGGCCTGATCGCCTTCCGCCGTGGCCCGCCGGTGTTCAAGGCCTCGCTCCGCGAAGGCTCCATGGACTTCATCAACATCGTGCCGCGCATCGCGCTCGGGGTGATCGGCTCCGGCTACATCGCCGCCATCATCCCGCAGGAGGTGATCACGGGCTGGCTCGGGCCGGACAGCGGCTGGCTCGGGGTTGCGACCGCCGTGGTCGCCGGCGCCGCCACCCCCGGCGGACCCGTGATCGGCTTCTCCATCGGCACGGTGGCGCTGAAGTCGGGCGGTGGGGTGCCGCAGGTGGTTGCCTACGTCGTCGCCTGGGCCTTATTTGCCTTCCAGCGGGTGATTTTATGGGAAATCCCGTTCATGCCGGCCCGGTTCGTCTGGTTCCGCTGCGCCGTCTCGGTGCCGTTCCCGTTCGTCGCCGCCGCCATCGCGATGGTGATCGGCAAGCCCTGAGCCGGCCGTGGACAGGGGTAATGTTATAATATAACGTCGTCGGCATGGTTCCCGCCGCGTCCCACGCTCATCACCACGACCACGTTCATGGCCAGTCCCATGACCATTCTCATGGCGACGGGCATTCGCATGGGCACGACCATACCCACGCCCATGTCCATGATGCGGCCTCGCCGCATCCGGCCCAGGACGCGCCCTGGTCGATCCTGCGCATGACCATGGCCGGCCGCCTCGCGGCCGCGCTTGCCGTCTGCGCCGTGCTCTGGGGCGTGGTCTTCCTGGCGATGAGGTGACCATGGCGGCCGTGCACTTCCATAATGTCACGCTCGGCTACGACCGGCATCCGGCCGTGCATCATCTCAATGGCGAGGTCGCGCGAGGCGCGCTGGTCGCCGTGATCGGCCCCAACGGCGCCGGCAAGTCGACGCTGTTGCGCGGCATCGTCGGCATCCTCCGGCCGCTCGACGGCAGCATCCATCTCGGCGGGCTCGATAGCCGCGATATCGCCTATCTGCCGCAGAGCGCGGAGATCGACCGCAGCTTCCCGATCTCGGTGTTCGACTTCGTCGGCACCGGGCTGTGGCGCGACGCGGGCCTGTTCGGGGGCATCGGCAAGGCTGCGCGGGAGAAGATCCTGCGCGCGATCGCCTCCGTCGGCCTCAACGGCTTCGAGAACCGCCCCATCGGCACGCTCTCGGGCGGGCAGATGCAGCGCATCTTGTTCGCGCGCGTGCTGCTCCAGGACGCGCGCCTGATCGTGCTCGACGAGCCCTTCAACGCCATCGACAGCAAGACCACGGCCGATCTGCTCGCGCTGGTAAAGCACTGGCACGGCGAAGGCCGCACCGTGCTCGCCGCGTTGCACGACATGGAAATGGTGCGCAACCATTTCACCGAAACGCTGGTGCTGGCGCGCGGTCCCGTGGCCTGGGGGCCGACGGCGGAGGTGCTGACGCCGGAAAACCTGCTGGTCGCGATGCGGATGTGCGAGGCTTTTGACGATAGTGCCACGGCTTGCGCCGAGGACGGACACTCGCGGGCGGCGTGATCGCAGATGATCTATGACGCGCTGATCGGCCCGTTCACCGAATTCGAGTTCATGCGGCGCGCGCTTGCCGCCGTGAGCGCGCTGTCGCTGGCGGGGGCACCGATCGGCGTGTTCCTGATGCTGCGGCGGATGAGCCTCGTCGGCGATGCCATGGCGCATGCGATCCTCCCTGGCGCGGCGGTCGGCTTCCTGCTCTCCGGCCTCAATCTGTTCGCGATGACGGCCGGCGGCCTGGTTGCAGGCTTTGCCGTCGCAATCCTCGCCGGCGTGGTCGCGCGCTCGACCGGGCTCAAGGAGGACGCTTCGCTTGCGACCTTCTATCTGGCGTCGCTGGCGCTGGGTGTGACCATCGTCTCGATCAAGGGCACCAATATCGACCTCTTGCACGTGCTGTTCGGCAACATCCTCGCGATGGACGACCAGACCCTGCTGGTGGTGGCCTTCAACGCCACGGTGACGCTGCTGGTGCTCGCGGTGATCTATCGCCCGCTGGTGATCGAGAGCGTCGATCCCCTGTTCCTGCGCACCGTCAGCCGTGCCGGCGGCCCCGCGCATCTCGCCTTCCTCGCGCTCGTCGTGATCAACCTCGTCAACGGCTTTCAGGCGCTCGGCACCTTGCTGGCGGTGGGCCTGATGATCCTGCCGGCCGGCATTGCCCGGTTCTGGTCGCGCGATCTCACTGTCATGATCTGCATCGCCGTCGTCGCTGCCGCCGTCTCAGGCTATGCGGGCCTCGTGCTATCGTTTCAGACCCGCGTGCCGTCGGGTCCTGCGATCATTCTGGTGGCGACGGTGCTTTACATCGTCTCGGTCCTGTTCGGCCGCGTCGGTGGTATCGTCCGGCAGATGTTTCCCGGCCGGCATCTGGAAGCGTGACGATGCGGCGCCTCCTGCTTTGTATGCTCCTGCTGATCGCCACGCCGCTGCACGCGGCTGAGCGGCTCAATGTCGTCGCGAGCTTCTCGATCCTCGGCGATTTCGTCCGGAACGTTGGCGGCGATCGGGTCGACGTCACGACGCTGGTCGGCCCCGACAGCGACGTCCACGTCTACACGCCCGCGCCAAGCGATGCGAAGCGGATTGCGGATGCAAAGCTCGTCATCGTCAACGGGCTCGGCCTCGAAGGCTGGCTGCCCCGTCTGGTGCAGTCCGCCGGAAGCAAGGCGCAGGTGGTCACCGTGAGTGCCGGCATCGTACCGCTGAAGCTCGGCTCGGCCGCGGATCCGCATGCCTGGCAGTCCGTCCCCAACGCCAGGATCTACGTGAGCGACATCGCCAATGCGCTGGCCGCGGCCGACCCTGACGACGCCGAGTTCTTCCGCGCCCGGGCAAAGGCCTATCTGGACAAGCTCGAAGCGCTCGACCGCGAGGTGCGGGAGGCCGTGGCGAAAATCCCGCCGGAGCGGCGCAAGGTGATCTCCACCCACGACGCCTTCGGCTATTTCGCCGCCGAATACGGTGTCCAGTTCGTGGCCCCCTTGGGGGTCTCCACGGAGACCGAGCCCAGCGCGCGGGACATCGCCGCCATCATCGGCCAGATCAAGGCCCAAAAGATCCCGGCCGTGTTCCTGGAAAACATCAGCGATGACCGCCTGATCCGGCGGATCGCGGCCGAGACCGGGGCCAAGGTCGGCGGGACCCTGATTTCGGACGGTTTGACCGGCGAAAAGGGGCTTGCACCCACTTACATTGATATGGTCAGGCACAATATAAAGGCCCTGACCAGCGCGCTTGACCACTAGGGCAGGGGGCCACCCCGCCTCGCGTCGCGCGGAAAAGCCCGACCCGGAGTTGTCATGTCTGAAGCGTCCCAAAAAATTCCCGTGACCGTGCTGACCGGCTATCTCGGCGCCGGCAAGACCACGCTGCTGAACCGCATCCTGTCGGAAAACCACGGCAAGAAATACGCCGTCATCGTCAATGAATTCGGCGAGATCGGCATCGACAATGACCTCATCATCGGCGCCGATGAGGAAGTGTTCGAGATGAACAACGGCTGCATCTGCTGCACCGTGCGCGGCGACCTCGTGCGCATCATGGACGGCCTGATGAAGCGCAAGGGCAAGTTCGACGCCATCATCGTCGAGACTACCGGCCTTGCCGATCCCGCGCCCGTGGCCCAGACCTTCTTCGTCGACGAAGACGTGCAGAAGAACGCGCGGCTCGACGCGGTCGTCACGGTCGCCGACGCCAAATGGCTGTCGGACCGGCTCAAGGACGCGCCCGAGGCCAAGAACCAGATCGCGTTCGCCGACGTCATCGTGCTGAACAAGACCGATCTCGTCACCAAGCCGGAGCTTGCCGAGGTCGAGGCCCGCATCCGCGCCATCAACCCCTATGCCAAGTTGCATCGCACCGAGCGCTGCTCGGTCGCCCTGGCGGACGTGCTCGACCGCGGCGCCTTCGACCTCGACCGCATCCTCGACATCGAGCCGGACTTTTTAAATGCCGATGATCATGACCACGACCATGATCATCACGGCCACGACCATCACCACCATGATCACGGCCACGGCCTGAAGCACTATCACGACGAGGACATGCAGTCGCTCTCGCTCAAGACCGACAAGCCGCTTGATCCGAACATGTTCATGCCCTGGCTCCAGAACCTGGTGCAGGTGGAGGGCGGCAAGATCCTGCGCTCCAAGGGCATCCTCGCCTTCCACGACGATGATGACCGCTATGTCTTCCAGGGCGTCCACATGATGCTGGAGGGAAACCACCAGCGGAAGTGGAAGGACGGCGAGCCGCGCGAGAGCCGCCTCGTCTTCATCGGTCGCGAATTGCCGGAAAAGGCCATTCGCGAGGGCTTTGAGAGCTGCATCGTCTCGTGATGAAAGAGTTTACGCCGGCCCCCGATTCCGCCTCGATCGTCTCCGTCACCGATCGCGTCAAGCCTGTTACGCTCGGGATGGGCGTGACCTCGGTGTATTTCCTTGGGCCCCGCGCCGCCTTCGTCGGCGGCGAGGAGAATGTCGCGTTCGTCGACGCCAAGGGCGAGATCACGACGGTCGCCGCGCATAGCGGCGGCATTCTGTCGACCGCCTCCGATGGCAAGCGCCTCATCATGGGCGGCGACGACGGCAAGGTCGTGTCGCTCGACGCCAAGGGCGAGGTGACGCTGCTCGCCACCGACCCCAAGCGGCGCTGGATCGACGCGGTGGCGCTGCATCCCGACGGGGCCTATGCCTGGTCGGCCGGCAAGACGGCCACCGTCAAGAGCGGCAAGACCGAGGAGAAGTCGCTCGAGGTGCCCTCGACCGTCGGCGGTCTCGCGTTCGCGCCGAAGGGCCTGCGGCTCGCGATCGCCCATTACAACGGCGCGACGCTGTGGTTTCCAAACATGGAAGGCTCAGCCGAATTCCTGCCCTGGGCCGGCTCGCATCTCGGCGTCACCTTCAGCCCCGACAACAAATTCCTGGTCACCACGATGCACGAGGCGGCGCTGCACGGCTGGCGGCTTGCCGACAACAGGCACATGCGCATGACCGGCTATCCCGGTCGCGTCCGCTCGATGTCATGGAGCGCGGGCGGCAAAGGGTTGGCGACTTCGGGTGCCGACACAGTCATCATCTGGCCGTTCGGCAGCAAGGACGGCCCGATGGGCAAGGAGCCCGCGATGCTCGCGCCGCTGCAGGCGCGCGTGTCGGTGGTCGCCTGCCATCCGAAGAACGACATCCTCGCCGCCGGTTACAGCGACGGCACCGTGCTGATGGTACGGCTCGAGGACGGCGCCGAGATCCTCGTTCGCCGCAATGGCACGCCTCCGGTCGCCGCGATTGCCTGGAACGCCAAGGGCACGCTGCTGGCCTTCGCCGACGAAAATGGGGACGGCGGTCTACTGGAGCTATGAGGCCGACTATCCACAGCCTCTCCCTGTTATGTTATTTTTGTTATCGTGTAACATAACCGACAAGCAGCCTCTGTAGGGTCGCAGATGTAGAGAGCACGGCGTGCAATTTCGAATTGCTGCCGCGCGATCGAATGTGCCTGGCGCCGGTTTGTCCGGGGCCAGTGTGCATTTCGAATCCTCGCATCAACACGCGCCACCGCAGGGAATTCAGATGCCCGTCATCCCCGATCTTCCGACCATCACCAGCATCACAGCGACCGATCCGACCCAGACCGACGCCGGAACGGTGCACTACACCGTCACGTTCTCGAAGCTTGTTCTTGGCGTCACGATTGATCAGTTCAGCCTTGCAACGAGTGGCAGCATCGGCGGCGCGGGCATCACCGACGTGACACCGGTCGCCGGCAGCAATCTTTCGAGCTATACGGTCACGGTGAATACCGGATTCGGCTCCGGCTCGGTGGCGCTCCAGTTCACGGGAAGCAACGTCCACGATACCAATGGTTACTATGTCGGACCGTACCAATCCGAATCGAAGCTGACCGTAAACAGCCCGACGTCCTTCGCGATCGGCGACGTCAACGGAGACGGGAAGCTGGACGTCGTGATGGGGACAAACTTTTTCGTCAACCCGAGCTACGTCAGCGTGGCGCTGAACGACGGCACCGGTCACTTCTCCTCAGCCTCGAACACCTCGAGCCCAGGCCTATTGCCCTTGCTGGCGCTTGCCGATCTGAATGGCGACGGCAAGCTGGACATCGCACAGGTCACCCTCGACGGTACCGTGACTGTTCGTCTCGGCAACGGTAACGGCACGTTCGGGGCCAACACGAGCTATTCCGCCGGCAGCGGCGTCTATCAAACACCTAAAGTGATCGACGTGACCGGCGATGGCGTGCTCGACATCGTCGTCGGCAGCACGGTCCTGCCAGGAAATGGCAACGGTACGTTTGGGACTGCCATCACCACGAATCTCGGCGTCGGCTCCATCGCCTATGGCGACTTCAATAGAGACGGCAAGCTCGACCTCGTGACGAGGAATTCGACCAATCTGGCAATAGCGCTGAGCTTCGGCAATGGTGACGGCACGTTCCAGGCTCCGTCGTCCCCGGTCGGGACGGCGACATCTGTCCTCACCGGCGATTTCAACGGTGACGGCAAGCTCGACATGGCGGCCGTCAGCAGCGCCACAATCTCGATCCTGCTCGGCAACGGCGACGGCACTTTCACCTCGTCCGGGACGACTCTTCAGGCGGCGGGTACGATCGGATCCGGCGCGGTCGCCGACATCAACGGCGATGGCGTGGCTGATCTCGTGGTCGTCGGAACCAACAACACGCTCTCGACCTTCTTCGGTCACGGCGACGGCACGTTCGGGCAAGTGAGGATCTCGCCGCTCGACAAGACCGCCGGGCAGATCGGCGCCGGTGACCTGAACGGCGACGGCAAGGCCGACGTTCTGGTCGGATATCAATTCGGCACCAATCCTTTCACTCAAAGTTCGGGCACCGATATCCTGCTGACCGGTTCATCCAGCGAGACGGGACCGGCGTACACGATCGTACGGACGTCGCCGGCTCTGACCATCACCGACGGGGACGTCACCCTCGGCGCCGACGGCAACAATTACATCAACGCGGCGCATTTCCATGGTGGGGCGACGACGTTGGCCGGCACCGGCAATGCCGGCGACACCATCTCGGTCACCGACGCCATGACTCACGCAGTCGTCGGCACGGCCACGGTCGGCCAGAACGGCACGTGGAGCCTCGGCGTGTCCGGCCTGCAGGACGGCACCACTTACAGCTATGTCGCGGCTGCGACCGACTCCCACGGCAACAGCAGCGTCGGCCCGGCGTTCACCTTCACGGTCGATGCGACCGCATCGCTCGGGATCACGGGCATCAATTTGTCGGCCGACTCGTCGGTGTCAAACCCGAAGGTCACCCTGCAGGGGACGACCGACGTGCCGGCGCAGGTGACCGTCTCGATCGGAGGGACCGACGTGATCGTCTCCAGCGCGACCGGATCGTGGCAGTTCAATAGCCAGGTCGTGCCATACGGATTGACGACGATCGTGGCTAGATTCTCGGATGCCGCAGGCAATGTCGGCGCCTCGCCGACTTATACGCTCATCAGGGGCAACTATACGCTTGTCTCCAGCACGCAGCTCGCCAACGCGGTGGTTGTCGACAGTTTCTTCACCGTGGATTCCAACGCCGCGGAGACCGGCGCGATCGTTCTCTCTGGCGCGGGCGAAATCGTCCGCGGGACCTCGACCGGGGCAACGATATACAATGGTGGGAGCCAAGGGCTCGAATACGGCACGGCGACCGGGACCCTGGTGCAGGCTGGCGCCACTCAGCTCGTGAGCTTCCAGGGGACCGCCAAGGACACGGTGCTTTATGGCACGCAAACGGTCGGCAACACGGCGATCCACACCACGATCAAGTCGGGCGGACTCCAGAACATCTACGTTAACGGCAGCACCTACGGCACCGTCATCGAGGCTCTTGGCACCCAAAGCACGGCCGGCGCCGACCACGATGCGACTGTCTTCGGTACGCAATATGTGACGGGCAGCAGCGCGAATGCTATGATCGGCTCGGGTGGCAATCAATACGATTACGGCACAGCGACCGGCGCAATGGTCCAGAGCGGCGGCTCCCAACACGTCTATCAGGGCGGCAGTGCCAGCGGCACCACCGTTGCTGCGGGCGGCTATCAGGACGTCTACCAGGGGACGGCCACCAACACCGTGCTCGCCGGCAATCAGCAGGTGCTTGCCGGTGGCCAGGCTGCCAGCACCGTCATCAATGCCGGTGGCCGGCAATATGTTGGCTCCGGTGGCGCGACCACCAATACGACCATCGCGATCGGCGGCTTCCAGTATGTCGACGCCGGCGCCACCGACAGCGGTGCGACCATCGCTGGTGGCCGGCAGTACATCGTCGGGTCAACGACGAGCGCGACCGTTGGCGCAGGCGGCGTTCAGTACGACTACGGGACGTCTATCGCGGTTCTTGTCGAGAGCGGCGGCATCCAGCATGTCTATCAGGGCGGCAGTGCGGATGGCACGACCGTTGCGGCGGGCGGCTATCAGGACGTTTCCCAGGGGACAGTCACCAACACCGTGCTCGACGGTGAGCAGCAGGTGCTCACGGACGGCCATGCCACCGGCACCACCATCAATGCCGGCGGGCGGCAATATGTCGGTTCGGGCGGCGCAACCACCGCCACGACCATCGAGACCGGCGGCTTCCAGTATGTGGACTCCGGCGCCACCGACGGCAGTGCCACGATCAGCGGCGGCTACCAGTTCGTGGCGGGCACGGCGACCGGCGCCACCGTCAGCGGCGGCGGCGAGCAGGAAGTCGGCGCAACCGGCATCGCTGCGAATTCGCATCTCGACGGCGGTAGCGAGCATGTCTACGCCGGGGGCCTGCTCCAGAACGTCGATTTCGGCGGCTCGAACGGCGCAACGCTGGTGCTCGACGCGCCGACGGGCCTGTCTGGCGCGATCGCCAATTTCGGCGCTGACGACACCATCGACTTCCGCAACACGGTGGTCAGTAGTGTCGATGTCGACAGCGCGAACAATCTGACGGTCACGACCGACGGCGGCCAGAGCTACTCCTGGGCGCTGCTGGCGCAGTACGCAGCTTCGTCCTTCGTGCTCGCGGCCGACGGCAACGGCGGAACGATGCTGAGCTATGTGCCGCCACAGCAGACCTTGCTCGCGGCCGCTCACTAAGGCAGGCAAAACCAAGACGGACGGGCATTGGCTTCCATAGCGCCGATGCCCGTTCAAATTGACCGCGGCGCAACTCTCGCATGGATCGTCTGTCGATCTTGCGAGGGACCGGTTTCTGCGAGGCACAGGCTCCCTGCGTTATGTTGTTTATCGTTAATATGTAACATAACCGACAAGCAGTCCCTGTAGGGTCGCAGATGTAGAGAGCGCGGCATGCAATTTCGAATTGCTGCCGCGCGATCAGTTGCGCTTGGCGTCGGCCTGTCCGGAGCCGGCGTGCAATTCGAATCCTCGCATCAAGCGCCACGCCAGGGAATCCCCATGCCACTCATCCCCGTTCTTCCGACGCTCGTCAGCATCACAGGCACCGATCCGTCGTCGACCGACGCGTCCGTCGTGCACTACACCGTCACCTTTTCGAAGCCGGTGTCCGGCGTCACGGTCGATCAGTTCACCCTCGCCACGACGGGGAGCATCAATGGTGCCGGCATCACGGACATCACGCCGGTGGCTGGCAGCAACGGCGCGAGCTACACGGTCACGGTCAACACCGGCTCGGGCAGCGGTTCGCTGGGGCTGCAACTGACCGGCACCAATGTGCACGATTCCAGCGGCTATTATGTCGGGCCGTTCCAGTCCGAAACGCAGATGAGCGGTCCGCGCTTCAGCATCATCAACACGGCGGCGGTCGGCGACGTCAACGGCGATGGCAAGCAGGATATGGTGTACATCCGAACCGTCAGCGCTTCCGCATACTTTCTTGATGTCAGGACCAATGACGGCACGGGCCAGTTCACGCAAACCTCGCTGACCGGCGCCTCGGAGCTGGAATCGTCGATTCGACTCGGCGACGTCAACGGCGACGGCAAGCTGGACGTCCTGATGGGCAACATCTTCACCGGGACCCTGGACGTCAGGCTGGGCAATGGCGACGGCACGTTCGCGGCGGCGACGAAGTATGCGACGGGTGGCAGCACTGGCGGCAATATCAAAGCGTTTGCCGACTTCAACGGCGACGGCAGGGCCGACGTGATCATGTCGAACAACATCGGCACGTCGCTGCTGCTCGGTAACGGCGATGGTTCTTTCGGATCGCCCATTGCCACGAATGCCTCCAACGCCTTCGCGAGCGGAGATTTCAACGGCGATGGAAAGATCGATCTGCTTGTGCAGGACTCGTCAAGTTCGCCGGTTGCCGTGCGGCTTGGCAACGGGGATGGCACGTTCCAATCCCCGATCACGGCCGGCACCTCATCCAGAACGATCAGCGGCGACTTCAACGGCGACGGCAAGCTTGATCTTGCACTCGGAACCAACAACTCGATTGCGATCCTGCTCGGCAACGGCGACGGCACCTTCGCGTCGCCACAGACCTTCCTGACACCGGCGCCCATCTGGAACTTGGCGGCCGCGGACTTCAATGGCGACGGTAAAACGGACCTCGCCGTGGTCGCTAGCAGCAACAATACGCTTTCGACCTTCTACAGTCGCGGTGACGGCACGTTCGGCCCGGCGGTGACGTTGCCGCTCGCTTCGGGCGCCAACGGAATCACCGTCGGTGACCTCAATGGAGACGGAAAAGCCGACGTGGTGGTGGAGTGGACAACGAGCAACTCCTCGACCGGCGAGGATGTTTTCCTCACCGCGCCGAATTCGACCACCACGCAATATACGATCAGCCGCACGCCTCCGGCCCTGACGATCGTCGATGCGGACGTGACGCCGGGTGCGGACGGCAACAATTACATCAACGCGGCGCACTTCCATGGCGGGATGACGACCCTGTCCGGCTCCGGCAATGCCGGAGACACCGTCACGGTCACGAATGCCGGCGACAATTCCGTCGTTGGCGTCACCACGGTTGGCAGCGACGGCAGCTGGAGCCTCGGCGTGTCCGGCCTCCAGGACGGCTCGACCTACAGCTACGCCGCGACCGCCACGGATAGCCTGGGCAACCATAGCAACCCCGGGCCCGCATTCACCTTTACGGTCGATGCGACCGCCCCCGTCCTCGCGATCACGAGCATCGAAAATTCCGATGCAACGCCCTTTTCGATCACCGTCCGGGGCACGCTCGACCTGGCTGACGCGACCTCCGCGCTCACCTTGTCGTTTGGTCCAACGGATCACGCAGTCACCAGCGCCGCCGACGGCACCTGGCGGCTGGACAATCTGTCTCCGGCAACCGGACTTTCCTATGTGACGGCCCGTCTGCGCGACGCCGCCGGCAATACCGGCGTGTCGCAATCGATCCCTCTCGCCTTTGGCTACACGCTAGCGAGCGGCGCCTCACTTGAGAACGCGATCGTCGCGGCGGCCTCCTCGTCCTTCAACCCGAGCCTTGTTGTCCGCGGCACCTCGGTCGGGGCGACCGTTTTGCGCAACGGAATCGAAGAAGACTACGGCATCTCGACCGGGTCGGTGGTCAAGAACGGCGGCCAGCAGCATGTTTTTGGCACCGGCACGACCGGCGCGATGATCGAAGCCGGCGGCTATCAGGACATCCGCGCCGGTGGGCGTGCGACAGATACCCTGTTGTATGGTTTCGGGCAGGTCTACGCCAACGGCACCTCGGCCCACACCACGATCAAGGCTGGTGGACAGCAGTCCGTTGCCGCCGGCGGCCGCGATGTCAACTCGACGATCGACGGCGGAACGCAATATCTGAGCGGAACGGCGACGGGCACGACGGTGGGCGCCGGCGGCAATCAATACGATTACGGCACGGCGAATGGCGTCCTCGTCGCGAGTGGCGGCTCCCAGCACGTCTATCAGGGCGGTAGCGCCGCCGGAACGACGGTCGCGGCGGGTGGCTACCAGGATGTTTATCAAGGTACCGTCACCGACACCGTGCTCGACGGCAATCAGCAGGTGCTCGGCAATGGCCACGCTGCCGGCACCGTCATCAATGCCGGTGGGCGGCAATATGTCGGCTCCGGTGGGGCGACAACGGGCACGACGATCGCAGCCGGCGGCTTCCAGTACGTGGACGCCGGCGCTACCGACGGCAGCGCGACGATCAATGGCGGCTATCAGTTCGTCGCAGGTGCTGCGACCGCAACGACCGTCAGCGGCGGTGGCGAGCAGGATGTGGGGGCGGGCGGCAACGTCTCGAACGCGCATCTGGATGGCGGCAGCGAGCATGTCTACGCTGGCGGCCTGCTCCAGAACGTCGATTTCGGCGGCTCCGACGGCGCAACGCTGGTGCTGGACACGCCGGCGGGCCTGGCCGGCTCGATCGCCAATTTCGGCGCCGATGACACCATCGACTTCCGCAACACCGTGATCAGCAGCCTCGATGTCGACGGCGCGAACAATCTGACGGTCACGACCGACGGCGGCCAGAGCTACTCATGGGCTCTGCTGGCGCAATACTCGGCCTCGTCCTTCGCGCTCTCGGCGGACGGCAATGGCGGCACAGTGCTGAGCTATACGCCGCCCCAGCAGACGTTGCTCGCGGCCGCCCACTAAAGCGGAGAAAACAAGACGACCGGGCATCGGCTTCCACAGCCGGTGCCCGTTCAAATTGACCTCGTCGGCACTCTCGCATAGATCGTTTGCCAACCCGTGCGAGGGACCATGCGGTTTTTGACGACCTTCCAGATTGCTGACTTCGCGGACACGCTGGTCAGCCTGTTCACGGCCTTCGTGCTGGGCACGCTGATCGGCGCCGAGCGGCAGTACCGCCAGCGCACCGCCGGCCTGCGCACCAACGTGCTGGTCGCGGTCGGCGCCGCCGCTTTCGTCGATCTCGCGATGCATCTGACCGGCGCCGACGGCGCGGTCCGCGTGATCTCCTATGTCGTCTCGGGCATCGGCTTCCTCGGCGCCGGCGTCATCATGAAGCAGGGCATGGACGTCCGCGGGCTCAACACCGCGGCGACGCTGTGGGCTTCGGCCGCGGTCGGCTCCTGCGCCGGCGCCGACATGGTCGCACAGGCGGCCGCGCTGACCGTGTTCGTCATCGCCGGCAACACCATGCTGCGCCCACTGGTCAACGCCATCAACCGCATTCCGCTGAACGAGAAGACCTCGGAGGCGACCTACTATTTCAAGCTCGCCGTCGCGGCCGACGCCCTGCCCGACATGCGCGACCGGCTCGTCGACAAGCTGGAGGCCGCGAAATATCCGGTGGCCGATATCGACGTGGTTGAGACTGGGGATGACCTGATCGAGATTGTCGCAAAGCTGGTCGCGACCGCGGTCGATCCGAACGAGCTGAACGCGGTGGCGACCGATCTCCAGCACCTGCCGGGCGTGCGCCACGCCACCTGGGAGGTTAACACCTCAGACTGAGCGCGGCGTTTTGGCGTGCGAAGGCACGGTTCCCGCCTCGTCCGGCACGGAACCGCAGTCGGGCAAGTTCGTTGATCCCGCGGATAAAGGCGGTGATCGACATGCCCGGCCCAAATGACAAGCGCAGACTGAAACGCGACCTGATGATCGCCTGCTCGCTGTTCGCAGCAGGCGCCGTGGTGTCAGGTCTATCGCTGGCGCAGATCCGGGCCGAGAGCCGGACGCAAACGGCGCAGGCGACGCAACCGCTTCAGGGCACGCCGTCCAACGATCAGGACAAGACGCCCGCGGAAGCCAAGCCCGGCGGCGACCGGCCGACCACGCCGGCCCCCGAGCCCGCGCGCCCCGACCCGCAGACGCAGGGTGCGGCGACCAAGCCGGCACTGCCGGCGGCGCCCGCGGAGAAGATCGCGCCGCCGATCAAGGAGAAGTAGCCCGCCAGCCGGCGTATTGTGACGCGCATTTGATCTCGCCTCGGCAGACGGCCCGTTCCATAATCTGTCGCGCCAACGACAGATGGGGCCTCCCATGAAGATCGAAGACGTCCGCCGCACCGCTTATTCGATGCCGCTCACCAACCCGTCATTCCCGCCGGGGCCATATCGCTTCTTCGACCGCGAATATTTCATCATCACCTACAGGACCGATCCCGAAGCCCTCGCCGCCATCGTGCCCGAGCCGCTTGAGGTGGCCGAGCCGGTGGTGAAATACGAATTCATCCGCATGCCCGACTCGACCGGATTCGGCGACTACACCGAAACCGGGCAGGTGATCCCGGTCCGCTTCAAGGGCGAGGAGGGCGGCTACACCCACGCGATGTATCTGGACGACGAGGCCCCGATCGCCGGCGGCCGCGAGCTGTGGGGCTTTCCGAAGAAGCTCGCAAGGCCCAAGATCGAGATCGAGAGCGACGTCCTGGTCGGCTCGCTGCATTACGGCTCGGTCCTCTGCGCCTCGGCCACGATGGGTTACAAGCACCGCAAGGTCGACCACGACACAGTGCTGAAGTCGCTGGCGGCGCCGAACTTCATCCTGAAGATCATCCCGCATGTCGACGGCAGCCCGCGGATCTGCGAGCTGGTGCGGTTTCATCTCGATGACGTCGTGCTGAAGGAAGCTTGGACCGGCCCTGCCGCGCTCGGCCTGTTTCCCCACGCACTCTGCGACGTCGCCCGCCTGCCGGTGCGCGAGGTGGTCTCCGCGCTGCATTTCAAAGCGGACCTGACGCTCGGGCTCGGCAGCGTGGCGTTCGATTACTTGGCGAAATAGGTCGGCAAAAGGAAATGCCCGGCACAAGGCCGGGCATCGCTATCAACCGGAAGCGCTGAGAGGTCAACGCACCAGGACATTCCGGAACTGCCAGGGATCGCTCGTGTCGATATCTTCCGGGAATAATCCCGGACGATCCGTCAGCGGCGTCCAGTCGGTGTAGAAACCCTTCACCGGGCCGAGATATGGCAGCTGGATTTCCAGCAGACGATCGAAATCCATCTCGTCGGCTTCGACGATGCCTTCGTTCGGGTTTTCCAGCGCCCACACCATGCCGCCGAGCACGGCGGAGGTCACCTGCAGGCCGGTAGCGTTCTGATACGGCGCGAGTTTGCGCGTCTCTTCGATGGAGAGCTGCGAGCCGTACCAATAGGCATTGTTGTCGTGGCCGAACAGCAGCACGCCGAGCTCGTCGATGCCGTCGACGATTTCGTTCTCATCGAGGATGTGGTGCTTTTCCTGCATCTTCGCGGCGCGGCCGAACATTTCGTGCAGCGACAGCACGGCATCGTCGGCCGGATGGTAGGCGTAGTGGCAGGTCGGCCGGTAGACCGCCGTGCCCGATGCGTCGCGCACCGTGAAGTAATCGGAGATCGAGATCGACTCGTTGTGGGTGACGAGGAAGCCGTACTGCGCGCCGCGGGTCGGGCACCAGGTGCGCACGCGCGTGTTGGCGCCGGGCTGCATCAGATAGATGGCCGCGCCGCAGCCGGCTTCGTGGGTGCGCGCATTCCCGGGCATCCATTTTTCATGGGTGCCCCAGCCGAGCTCGGACGGCTGAACGCCTTCCGACAGGAAGCCTTCCACCGACCAGGTGTTGACGAAGACGTCAGGCTCTTTCGGCGACTTGGAGCGCTGGGTGTCGCGTTCGGCGATGTGGATGCCCTTGATGCCGGCCTGCCGCATAAGGTCCGCCCACTCGGCCTTGGTCTTCGGCTTGGGGGCATTGAGCTTCAGATCGGCGGCGACATTGAGCAGCGCCTGCTTAACGAAAAAGGAGACCATGCCGGGATTGGCGCCACAGCAGGAGACGGCCGTCGTCGAGCCGGCGGGGCGCGCCTTCTTGGCGGCCAGCGTTACTTCGCGAAGCGCGTAATTGGAGCGCGCTTCCGGGCCCTTCGAGGAATCGAAATAGAAGCCGAGCCAAGGCTCGTTGACGGTGTCGATATAGAGCGCGCCGAGCTCATTGCAGAGCTCCATGATGTCGGTGGAGCCGGTATCGACCGAGAGATTGACGCAAAAGCCCTGGCCGCCGCCTTCGGTGAGCAGCGGGGTCAGCAACTCGCGGTAATTGTCCCTGGTCACGGCCTTCTGGATGAAGCGGACGTTCTGCTTCTCGCAATGCGCCTTGCGTCCCTCGTCCTTGGGATCGATCACGGTGACGCGCGACTTGTCGTAATCGAGATGCCGCTCGATCATCGGCAGCGTGCCTTTGCCGATGGAGCCGAAGCCGACCATGACGATGGGACCAGTGATCTTCGCGTAGATCTGCGAGGGGTGGCTCATGGGATGGTTTCTCCGGAACGTGCTGGCAGACAAAGGGTGGGGGGTGGATCAGGCGCTGCGGCGCTTGGCGGTGACTTCGATCTCGACCTTCATCTCGGGCTTGGCGAGCGCGCTGACGACAAGCAGTGTCGCAGCCGGCCTGATGTCGCCGAGAACCTCGCCGCAGACGGCGAAGTGGGCATCGATGTAGCTGGCGTCGGTGACGTAGTAGGTCGCACGGACGATATCGGCCATCTCGAATCCGCCCTCCTTCAGGGCGGTCTCGATGGTCTTGAAGCAGTTGCGTGACTGGCT
Organism: Bradyrhizobium sp. LA6.8; assembly: GCF_040547935.1. Classification (NCBI taxonomy): domain Bacteria; kingdom Pseudomonadati; phylum Pseudomonadota; class Alphaproteobacteria; order Hyphomicrobiales; family Nitrobacteraceae; genus Bradyrhizobium; species Bradyrhizobium sp. LA6.8. Next base: position 445,644 of record NZ_JBEPQQ010000008.1, on the reverse strand, counting down.
CGTGACATCGGCCGGCATCGTCATCGTCGTGTAGTCATAGCCGGTGGTTCCGGCGACAAAGGCGAACTCGCCGTCGATGACGGCGCGGCTGTAGCCGACGGTCTTCTCGAGGGGAGAGCCGGTGGAGATCAGGCGACGGGACATGGTCGTGGGCCTCGACTGAAGGGGGGGGTTGGCGGGTTAAAGGGCGTTTCTCAGGCCCGCGCAACCCCAAAGGAATGGGCACGCGCGGGCGTCGCCGCGGAATGCGGCTTAAGTCGTCGCCATCATGGCAATCCCTTACGCCGCGTGCGCCTGGAGGGCGCGAACTACCCTCCGTTTGGGCAGGGCCGCGCCGGTCGGCACGATCATCCCCCCAACGCCATCCAGCGCACCGGCCTGGAATTCGATCGCCAGCAGGCGATCGCGCTCGAACGGGCCGGGCAGCATCAATGCGCCGGTCTTCTCGGGCGAGAAGCCGAAGCGGGCGTAATAGGGGGCATCGCCGAGCAGGATCACGGCGGCATGCCCGCGTGCCCGGGCGGCGGCCAGCGCTTGATGCATCAGCGCGGCGCCGATCCCGAGCTCGCGGAAGGCAGGGTCCACCGCCAGCGGTCCGAGGACCAGAGCGGGCCTGCCTCCGGCGCTGACGTGCCACAGCCGCACGGTTCCCACGAGTGTCCCCTCGCGCACAGCCGACAGGGCAAGGCCTGCGGCAGGTGCACGTCCGTCGCGCAGGCGCTGGCAGGTGCGGTCATGGCGGTTCTCGCCAAAGCTTGCATCCAGCAGCGCTTCACGGGCGGCGACGTCGGCAGCACGTTCCGCACGGATCGCGAACGGAGCGGCTTTCGAAGTGAGGGCGGCTTGTGGCTTCCGAAAAGCAGTCATGGCGCGTCAGTCCCCGCTTGAACCCGCGTGCGAGAAGCACGCCGGCTCAAGACGTCGTCAGAATGGCAATGTCAGGAAGGGAGCCGGCGGACCGGCTCCCGGGTTCGTCAGGCCTCAAAACGAGAGGCGGATCAGATGTGGCAAATCAGATGTGGTACGTCTTCAGCGGCGGGATGCCGTTGAACGCCACCGCCGAGTAGGTCGACGTATAGGCCCCGGTGCCTTCGATCAGCAGCTTGTCGCCGATCTCGAGCGTGACGGGGAGCGGATACGGGCTCTTCTCGTACAGCACGTCGGCGCTGTCGCAGGTCGGGCCTGCGAGCACGCACGGCGTCATGTCCGCACCGTCATGCGGGGTGCGGATGGCGTAACGGATCGACTCGTCCATGGTCTCGGCGAGACCGCCGAACTTGCCGATGTCCAAATACACCCAGCGCACCTCGTCCTCGTCGCTCTTCTTCGAGATGAGCACGACTTCGGATTCGATGATGCCGGCATTGCCCACCATGCCGCGACCCGGCTCGATGATGGTCTCCGGAATCTGGTTGCCGAAGTGCTTGCGCAGCGCGCGGAAGATCGAGCGGCCGTAGGTGACCACCGGCGGCACGTCCTTCAGGTACTTGGTCGGGAAGCCGCCGCCCATGTTGACCATGGAGAGGTTGATGCCGCGCTCGGCGCAGTCGCGGAACACCTGCGAGGCCATCGCCAGCGCACGGTCCCACGCCTTCACCTTGCGCTGCTGCGAGCCGACATGGAAGGAGATGCCGCACGGCTCCAGGCCCAGGCGCTTGGCAACGTCGAGCACGTCGACAGCCATTTCCGGGTCGCAGCCGAACTTGCGCGACAGCGGCCATTCGGCGCCGGCGCAGTCATAGAGGATGCGGCAGAACACCTTCGCGCCGGGAGCGGCACGGGCGACCTTCTCGACCTCAGGAACGCAGTCGACCGCGAACAGCCGGATGCCGAGCGCGAAGGCGCGCGCGATGTCGCGCTCCTTCTTGATCGTGTTGCCGAAGGAGATGCGGTCGGGCGTCGCACCCGCGGCCAGCGCCATTTCGATCTCGGCGACTGTCGCGGTGTCGAAGCAGGAGCCCATGGATGCCAGCAGGGACAGCACTTCCGGCGCCGGGTTCGCCTTGACGGCATAGAACACGCGGCTGTCGGGCAGCGCCTTGGCAAAGGTCTGGTAATTGTCGCGCACGACCTCGAGGTCGACGACGAGGCAAGGCTCGGTGTCCCGGCCCTCGCTGCGGCGGTTGCGCAGGAATTCCTGAATACGTTCGGTCATAGCACTCTCCCAAACGGCCCAGCGACGGGGATCCGTTCAAAAAATGTCGTCGGATAAGAGCGCTCCGGCCAGATCACGCGATGGAGGCGTGACGAGCCAAAGACTCACATCAGACTGTGCTGCCGTGGATTGGTTGGGAATTTCCCGCCCGCACACCTGGCAATGAAGGACAAGCCTTTTCAGTAGCCCGCGCCGGCGTTGGACTGCCGGTAGAGACCAAAAAAGCCCGATCCGTCGTTGCTTTAAGTCGCGTCCCCCGTTGAGAGCGGGGTGCGCCGGTTCGCCTCCGGCTGCCAGTCACGGTTGCAAAAAGTGAAGTCACCTTCGACTAGGCATCTCTTTGAGAGAGATGCTGGACGCTCCGGGTTTGCTTCCTCGTCCGACCTTTCGGTCTCGCGACTTCCGCACTTCCGAAGAGCCCCTCGGCTTCTTCACCCCTTGGCGGCTGTCCGGCCTCTTGTCCGGATACCTACCGACTGACACACGACCACAGGCACGTGCGAAATTGGGCAAGAGCGCACATAAGCGTTTTGACTCAGCTTCGCAAGAATTTTTTTAGGCTGAGGACAGAATTGCCTAACATCTGCTTGCGCAGTGTTGCGCGAGCGGCGCGGAAGATGAACGCGCGTTAAGTTTTCTCAGCCGTGCGCGCGTCTTGCGCGCGCGAGGAAGCGTCAGCGGCGCTTCGTGAACGGCTCGACGCGCTGAGCCGCGCGGATGAACGCGGTCATCACGAGCACGCCGAGCGCGAACAGCACAGCCTGGAGGATGTGCGTGCCCTGATCGCCGAGCCCGAATAGGATCGCGAGCGCCCAGCCGCCGGCGAACGCGGCGCCGAATACTTCGGCGCCGATCAGGATGGCCGCGCTGACGACAGTGATGACGCTTGGCCAGACGATCTGACGGGAAGAGGAGGCAGGCGCGTTCATGAGCTCTGGGGTCCGTGGCTTCGAGGGCCGCAATCTCCCCGAAAAGGCGGCCGGGAGCAAGGGCAAATGGCCCAAAAAAGCCCCATCGCGTGCTATAGCTGACCCCAACAATCGAGCCACAAAAACCGGGACTTGCGATGTCAGACCCCCGCCAAACCACGGACCCCGAGACCAACCCGCTGCTGAAGGCCTGGGTGACGCCGTTTGCGACCCCGCCCTTCGACGAGGTCAAGCCCGAGCACTTTCTCCCGGCCTTCGAGCAGGCCTTCGCCGACCACTCCGCCGAGATCGCGGCGATCACCAACGATCCGGCGGCCGCCGACTTCGCCAACACCATCACGGCGCTGGAGCGATCCGGCAAGCTCCTCACCAAGGTCGCGGCGGTCTTCTACGACCTCGTCTCGGCGCATTCCAACCCGGCCATCCTGGAGATCGACAAGGAGGTCTCCTTGCGGATGGCGCGGCACTGGAATCCGATCATGATGAACGCCGTGCTGTTTGGTCGCATCGCCCATCTGCACGAGAACCGCGCCGGTCTTGGTCTTTCGCCCGAGCAGCTCCGGCTGCTGGAGCGCACCTACACCCGCTTCCACCGTTCCGGTGCCGGCCTCTCCGAAGAGGCCAAGGCGCGGATGGCGGAGATCAACGAGAAGCTCGCCCAACTCGGCACCGGCTTCAGCCACCACCTGCTCGGCGACGAGCAGGAGTGGTTCATGGAGTTGGGGGAGGCCGACCGCGAGGGCCTGCCGGAGAGCTTCGTCGCCGCCGCCAAGGCTGCGGCGGAAGAGCGCGGCATGGACGGCAAGGCCATCGTCACGCTGTCGCGCTCCTCGACCGAGCCGTTCCTGAAGAGCTCGGTCCGCCGTGACCTGCGCGAGAAGGTCTACAAGGCCTTCACGGCGCGTGGCGACAACGGCAATGCCAACGACAACAACGGCACCATCGTCGAGATCCTGCAACTGCGCGAGGAGAGCGCCAAGCTTCTGGGCTATCCGACCTTCGCCGCCTACCGGCTCGAGGATTCCATGGCCAAGACGCCGGATGCGGTGCGCGGCCTGCTGGAGCGGGTCTGGAAGCCGGCGCGTGCGCGTGCGCTCTCCGACCGCGACGAGATGCAGGCGCTGATCACGGAAGAGGGCGGCAATTTCAAGCTCGCGCCCTGGGACTGGCGCTTCTATGCCGAAAAACTCCGCCTCCAGCGCGCCAATTTCGACGACGCCGCGATCAAGCCGTATCTCACGCTCGATCACATGATCGCCGCCGCCTTCGACTGCGCCACGCGCCTGTTCGGCATCACCTTCGAGGAGCGCAAGGATGTGCCGGCCTGGCACCCGGATGTCCGGGTCTGGGAGGTGAAGGGCCCTGACGGCAAGCACAAGGCGCTGTTCTACGGCGACTACTACGCCCGGCCGTCGAAGCGCTCCGGCGCCTGGATGACCTCGCTACGCGACCAGCAGAAGCTCGACGGCGAGATCGCGCCGCTCGTCATCAATGTCTGCAACTTCGCCAAGGGCGCCAACGGCGAGCCCTCGCTGCTCTCGCCCGACGATGCCCGTACCCTGTTCCACGAGTTCGGCCACGGCCTGCACGGCATGCTCTCCAATGTGACCTATCCGTCACTCTCGGGCACCGCGGTGTTCACCGACTTCGTCGAGCTGCCCTCCCAGCTCTACGAGCACTGGCAGGAGCGGCCCGAGGTGCTGCAGCAGTTCGCCCGCCACTACCAGACCGGCGAGCCGCTGCCGGACGATCTGCTCCAGCGCTTCCTCGCCGCACGAAAGTTCAACCAGGGCTTTGCCACGGTCGAGTTCGTCTCCTCGGCGCTGGTCGATCTCGAATTCCACACCCAGCCGGCTTCCGCCGCGCAGGATGTCCGCGCCTTCGAGAAGAAGGAGCTGGAGAAGATCGGCATGCCCGAGGAGATCTCGCTGCGCCACCGCCCCACCCAGTTCGGCCACATCTTCTCCGGCGACCATTATGCCTCCGGTTACTACAGCTACATGTGGTCGGAGGTGATGGACGCCGACGCCTTCGGCGCCTTCGAGGAGGCCGGCGACATCTTCGATCCTGCGGTGGCAAAGCGCCTGCACGACGACATCTACTCCTCGGGTGGATCGGTCGATCCCGAGGCCGCCTATGAAGCCTTCCGCGGCCGCCCGCCGGAGCCCGACGCGCTGCTCCGCCGGCGCGGCCTGCTCGATGGCGCAAAGGCAGCCTGATGGGCATGCGTGCCCTGTTCGGCCTGTTGCTCGCCGCTGCGATGACGTTCGCAGCCGGCGCGGCGCGGGCGCATCCGCATGTCTGGATCACCGCGACCAGCGAGCTGCTCTACGCCGCCGACGGCTCGATCACCGGCGTCCGCCACGCCTGGACCTTTGATGACATGTTCTCGGCCTATGCCCTGCAGGGGCTCGAGAGCAAGACCAAGGGCGCCTACACCCGTGAAGAGCTGGGGCCGCTGGCGCAGACCAATGTCGAGTCGCTGAAGGAATACGCCTACTTCACCTTCGCGCGAGGCGACGGCAAGAAGGAGCGTTTTAACGAGCCGGTCGACTACTTCCTCGACTACAAGGATACCGTGCTGACCCTGCACTTCACGCTGCCGCTGAAGAACCCGGTCAAGCCCAAGCAGCTGGTGCTCGAAGTGTTCGACCGCTCCTATTTCATCGACTTCCAGATGGCCAAGGACAATCCGGTCAAGCTGGTCGGCGCGCCCGCCGGCTGCCAGATGAAGCTCGATCGGCCCAGCGACGGCTCCGCCACCGCGCAGAAGCTCAACGAGCAGACCTTCCTGAACGGTGAGAACTCGAATTTCGGCATGATGTTCGCCAACAAGATCACGGTGGATTGCCCTTGATCGGTCGTCTTCGTTCCCCGCTTGTGCGCGGGCTTCTGGCCTGTGCGGCCGTGCTCCTTGTTGTGAGCGTGGCGGACGCCGCGCTTCACGATCTCCTCGCGCAAAATCCGTTCGGCGCACCGCGCGCGGCGCAGACGGCCGAGCCGGAGGCCAGCGGCGTCATCGGCTGGCTGTTGGCAAAGCAGTCGGAATTCTATCGCCAGATGTCGGCGACCATCCGCGCCGCCAAGTCCGACGGCTCGGCGGTGTGGACGCTGCTCTTCATCTCCTTTGCCTATGGCATCTTCCATGCCGCCGGCCCCGGCCACGGCAAGGCGGTGATCGCCTCCTATCTCGTCGCCAACCGCGAGACCGCGCGGCGCGGCATCGCGCTGTCGTTTGCCTCGGCGCTGATGCAGTCGCTGGTGGCGATCCTGATCGTCGGCATCTCGGCCTGGGTGCTGAACGCGACCGCCAAGACCATGTGCAAGGCGGAAGGCGCAATCGAGATCGCGAGCTACGGCCTGATCGCGCTGTTCGGCCTGCGGCTGGTCTGGGTCAAGGGCCGCACGTTCATCCGCGCGCTGCAGGCGGTCCAGCCGGTGCCGGCGATCGCCGGCGTGCCGCATGACCATCATGATCACGGCCATCACCATGATGTCCATGATCATCACGACCACGATCACGGTCATGATCACCATCATCACGACCATGGTCACGCCCACGCCCAGGCCCATCACCACCATGCGCACGACCACGTCCATGACGAGCATTGCGGCCATTCCCACGGTCCGACGCCGAGCGAGCTTGCCGGTCCCGGCGGCTGGAGGCGCGGGTTCGCTGCGATCCTGACCGTCGGCATCCGGCCCTGCTCGGGTGCGATCCTGGTGCTGGTGTTCGCGCTCGCGCAGGGCCTGTTCTGGGCCGGCATCGCCGCGACCTTGCTGATGGGACTCGGCACCGCCATTACGGTCGCGGCCATCGCCGTCGTCGCCGTCTCCGCCAAGGACATCGCCGCCCGCCTCAGCGCCGGGCGCGACGGCGGCGGCGCGCTGTTCATGCGCGGCATCGAATTCGGCGCCGCCGCTCTCGTGCTGCTGTTCGGCGCGGGCCTGTTGTTCGGCTACATCGCCGCCGAGCGGACGACGTGTTTCTGAGCCCCGCTCTCGTGCCCCGGACGCAGCGCAGCGTCCCTTCGACGATGCGCTGCCGAGCCGGGGTCCATCTCTCCCTACGGTAGCGTGTGGCTTTCTGGGTCCGGCTCTGCGGAGCAGGGCAATAGCGCTGCACCGCGTCCGGGACACGAGAGCGGCGGCTTTCCGAACTCTCTCCGGTCGGCTATTCAATCGATCAATCAACAAGAATGGTCGGGGGATTCAATGTCGCGCGAAAACTTCCGGTTCTTTCATCCGTTTCGGGTGCGCTATTCCGAGATCGACGGGCAGGGCGTCGTCTTCAACGCGCATTATCTCACCTATTTCGACACCACCATCACCGAATATTTCCGCGCGCTGGGCTTTGACCAATATGCGGCCGCGCAGGCGAGCGGCATCGATTTCCACGTCGTCAAATCGCTGATCGAATACAAGGCACCTGTCCGCTTCGACTGGGAGCTCGACGTCGGCGCACGCGTCGCGCGGATCGGCAATTCGAGCCTCGTCTTCGAGCTCGCCATCTTCCTGAAGGACGGCACGGATGCACTGGTGACCGGCGAGATCGTGTGGGTCTACACCAACCAGGAAACCCATCGTCCGGTCACGATCCCGGCATCGATGCGGGCGCTGATTGCGACGCGGGAGCGGCATCTGTCGGAGTGAGGCCGCCTCACACGGGCAAGAACCGCTTCAGCGCCGGCATGAAGAAGATCCCGAGATTGATCGCAAAACCGATGCTCCAGAGGATGGAGCGCAGCGTCGGGCGGTTGCCGAGATAGGTCAGCACGTAGGCGATCCGCACGATCAGGAACAGCACGGCGAGCTCGTCGATCAGCCGCTGCGGCGAATCCCGGAATTCGGCAAGCAGCACCGCGAAGGCGAAGAACGGAAAGGTCTCGATGCCGTTCTGGTGGGCACCAAGCGCGCGCTGCGCCAGCGCATCCTCGAAGAAGGCGGGGTCGCGCGGCCGGGAATTGTCGAAGATGCGAAACCGCGTCCATTTGATCGAGACGATCGTCGCCAGATAAAGCAGCAGCGCTCCCAATACGCAGAATTCCGCGAGTGTCATCAGCCCCTCCCCGCTTGGGCGCGACCCTAGCGAAATCGACCTCATCTTGACAAGTTCGGAGCAACGCGCGACGCAACTGATCATGACGACAATTGCCCCCATCGCAGCGCAAAAGCCCGCCGTCCGGTCCAGCCTGCGGCGCGTCGGCGTGCTCCTGGTCAATCTCGGCACGCCCGATACGGCCGATGCGCCCGGCGTGCGGGTCTATCTCAAGGAATTCCTCTCGGACGCCCGCGTTATCGAGGACCAGGGGCTGGTCTGGCAGTTCGTGCTCAACGGCATCATCCTGCGCAGCCGTCCCCGCACCAAGGCGCTGGACTATCAGAAGATCTGGAACAATGAGCGGAACGAGTCGCCGCTGAAGACCATCACGCGCTCGCAGAGCGACAAGCTTGCGGCTGCACTGTCTGACAGCGACCACGTCGTCGTGGACTGGGCGATGCGCTACGGCAATCCCTCGATCAAGTCGGGCATCGATGCGCTGATCGCGAAGGGGTGCGACCGCATCCTCGCCGTGCCGCTCTATCCGCAATATTCCGCCTCGACCTCGGCGACGGTCTGCGACGAAGTGTTCCGCGTGCTCGCCCGCTTGCGGAACCAGCCGACGCTGCGGGTGACGCCGCCTTATTACGAGGACGAGGCCTATATCGAGGCGCTCGCGATCTCGATCGAGACGCATCTGGCGACGCTGCCGTTCACGCCGGAGCTGATCGTGGCATCCTTCCACGGCATGCCGAAATCCTATGTCGACAAGGGCGATCCCTATCAGTCCCACTGCGTCGCCACGACCGATGCGCTGCGCCGCCGGCTCGGCATGGACGAGACGAAACTGCTGCTGACCTTCCAGTCCCGCTTCGGCAATGACGAGTGGCTCCAGCCCTACACCGACAAGACCATGGAGCGGCTGGCCAAGGAAGGCGTGCGCCGCATCGCGGTGGTGACGCCGGGCTTTTCCGCCGACTGCCTGGAGACGCTGGAGGAGATCGCGCAGGAGAATGCCGAGATCTTCAAGCATAATGGCGGCGAGCAGTTTTCCGCGATCCCCTGCCTCAACGACAGTGATCCCGGCATGGACGTGATCCGCACCCTGGTGCTGCGCGAGCTTCAGGGCTGGATCTGATGGCGTGTCCCATGAACCGCCGCGAGACTTTGGCGCTTCTTGGGACGATCGCCGCGCTGCCGGCCTCGGTGCTGGCGCAGCAGCCGAACGCGACGCGGCGGCTCGGCGTGCTCTCGGTCACGGCCGCGGATGACGCGATCGGGCAGGCCCGCAGCACGATCCTGGTCGAGACGCTCGCCGCTCATGGCTGGAACGAGCACGACAACCTCAGGATCGATTGGCGCAGCGGCGCCGGCGATCGGGCACGCATCGCGCGCCTCGCCGACGAACTCGTGGCGCTCAAGCCGGACATCCTGCTCGCGGTCGGCACGCCCTCGGTCGAGGAGCTACGCCAGCGCACCACGGCGATTCCGATCGTGTTCGCCGTCGTCACCGATCCCGTCAGCCAGGGCTTTGTCAAAAACCTCGCTCATCCCGGCGGCAACATCACCGGCTTCACCGATTACGACGGCCCGCTCGCCGGCAAATGGCTGGAGATGCTGACGCAGGTCACGCCAAAAGTGTCCCGCGTCTTCGTCGTCTACAATCCAGCCACCGCGCCGTTCGCGCCCCTGATGCTGCGCACGATCGAGGACGCCGCACGGACGCTTCACGTGACGGTCGAGGCAGCGCCAGTTCAGGACGCTGGCTCGATCGCCGCGCTGGCTTCGCGGAAGGACGGCGGCCTTTTGGTGCTGCCTGACTTCTTCACCATGGCCAATCGCGCCCAGCTCCTGGCTGCAATCGGTGAAGCCCGCGTGCCGGCGGTGTTCTGGAGCCGCACCTTCGTCGACGAGGGCGGGCTGATGTCCTACAGCACCGACAGCGCCGAGCAGCTCCGCCGCGCCGCCAACTACATCGATCGCATCCTGAAGGGCGCGCAGGCAGCCGACCTGCCGGTCCAGAACCCCACCAAGTTCGAGCTGGCGATCAACCTGAAGACGGCGAGGGCGCTGGGGCTGACCATGTCGCCCTCGCTGCTTGCGCTCGCCAACACCGTGGTTGAATAGGGGCGCCGAAGCTACCTTCAACTGGTGATTCCGGAATTCCTGAGGCAGAATGACGGTGGGGATGTTGCCGCGAGCGATGCGGCTCGAACGGGGCGGGCGCGATTGCATGCGGGGATTGTTGCTTGTAGCTGTCGTGGCCTGCGGACTCGCTGGCTGCAACACGACCGGGGACGTAGCGTCGACCATGTATCCGGAAGCGGTGCGGGCCGGCGGTACCGTCAAGAGCGATACGGCGATTGTCCTGGTCGCAAACGGCGGCAGCGAGACGATCAACTATCTCCAGTTCGTTCACAACGGTTTTCCCGCGATCAATGCGCGAGGGATCAGCCTTGCTCCGGACGGCCTTGTTGCGATTCCGGTCGCGGTCGGAACGACAGGGCTTGAGCTGCAAAACTATACGACGACGGGGCGCCCGGGCACCTATCTCCCGAATGGCGCGTCGATGGGATTCGTGCCGGTGCATACGCCCAGGATCGATCTTCCCGCCCCCGGACTGTATTACGTTGCGACCGTCTTTCCGGGGCAGCAACGCAGTTTCGAGACAAGGCCGACGGCCGTCCAACTGGCGAAGCTGCGAAAGGAGCGGCCCGAGCTCGCCGCGCTGAAGCCGGTGAATTTTACATGGTCCAACTAGGGCACCGGCCGTTGCTAGGTTGCCTCCGTGCCCTTTCAAGGGCTTTCTCACAATACTTATCGGCGATCGTTCCGCCTCCGTACTTCTTGTGGAAATGTCGCTCCGCGCCGACGTAAATGGTGACCGCTGAACCGGTAAGGTCACGTTCCCGACCAATGACAGCGCGGGAAAGGGCTTTCCCGCCTTGGAGGAAATATGAGCGGTTTCGATGTTTTCGCGATTGTTCTGGTTTTGCTCGTCATCGTCACGCTGGTTGCCGGCGTGAAGACGGTGCCGCAGGGCTATGACTGGACCATCGAGCGGTTCGGCAAATACACCCAGACGCTGAGCCCCGGGCTCAATCTGATCGTGCCCTATTTCGATCGCGTCGGACGCAAGATCAACATGATGGAGCAGGTGATCGACATTCCCGAGCAGGAGGTCATCACCAAGGACAACGCCACCGTGACGGTGGACGGCGTCGCCTTCTACCAGGTGTTCGATGCCGCCAAGGCGAGCTACGAGGTCTCGAACCTGACCCAGGCCATCACGGTCCTGACCATGACCAACATCCGCTCGGTGATGGGAGCGATGGATCTCGACCAGGTGCTGTCGCATCGCGACGAGATCAACGAGCGCCTGCTTCGCGTCGTCGACGCTGCGGTCTCGCCCTGGGGCCTCAAGGTCAACCGCATCGAGATCAAGGACATCGTGCCGCCCGCCGACCTCGTCGAAGCCATGGGCCGGCAGATGAAGGCCGAGCGCGTCAAGCGCGCCGACATTCTGGCCGCCGAAGGCCAGCGCCAGTCCGAGATCCTGCGCGCCGAGGGCGCCAAGCAGGGGCAGATCCTCCAGGCCGAGGGCCGCAAGGAAGCCGCGTTCCGCGACGCCGAGGCTCGCGAACGTTCCGCGGAGGCCGAGGCCAAGGCGACGCAGATGGTCAGTGAGGCCATCTCCAAGGGAGACGTCGCCGCGCTGAACTATTTCATCGCCGACAAGTATATCAAGGCGTTCGGGCAGCTGGCCGACTCGCCGAACCAGAAGGTCATCATGCTTCCGGTCGAAGCGATGAGCATGCTGGGCTCGCTCGCCGGCATCGGCGAGATCGCCAAGGCAACGTTCGGCGAAAGCGCGGCGTCCGCGGCCGCTGCCGCCCGCCGCGGCGGCTCGGTGCCGACGACCGGCCCCACGCCGCCGGCGGTGCCGCCGCGACAGGGGTAATCAAAGCGCATGCACTTTCGAAAAGTGCATGCGGCAATTTAAAGCGCATGCCCCGGAAAAGTGGGGACCGGTCTTCCGATCAGGGCATACGCCAGCATAAAGAGGTCGTGTCATGACCGACATGTTCGTATCGCTCGGCACCTGGAATTGGCTGATCTTCGGCTTCATCCTGATGGCGCTGGAGGTGCTGGCGCCGGGCGTATTCCTGTTCTGGCTCGGGCTCGCCGCGTTGCTGGTCGGCCTGATCTCCTTTGCTGTCGCCGTATCGTGGCAGATCCAGCTCGTGATGTTCGCAATCTTCGCGGCCGCCGCCGTGCCGGTGTGGCGCCGGCTCGCGCGGCCGAAGCTGGACGCAAGCACCAGCCCCTTCCTGAACAAGCGAAGCGAGGCATTGCTCGGCCGCGAGTTCACGCTGGAGAAGCCGATCATCGACGGCAACGGCACCGTGCGCCTCGGCGACACGGTGTGGCGCGTGGCCGGGCCGGATACGCCGGCCGGGACGCGGGTGAAGGTGGTGCAGGTGGACGGTGCGAATTTGACGGTCGGGGAGGCGTAGCTGCTTCTTACCCTCCCCTGGAGGGGGAGGGTCGATCGCGCGAAGCGCGAGCGGGGTGGGGTGATCTCTCCACGCGGGCACTGTTGGCTGTTGAGGCACCGTCACCCCGCCCCGCTACGCATTTCGCTCCGCTGCATGCGTAGCGACCCACGAGCGAGCTACGCTCGTCTCGGACCCCTCCAGGGGAGGGTAAGCGAGAAGATCTCACCTCTTCCACCTCTCCGCAAACCGGTGCAGCGGCATGAACGTCTCGCACAGCTCGCGCCCAAGCGCCGTCAGCCCGTAACCTCCACCGTCGCCCAGCTCCACGAACCCTGCGTCGCGCAGCTCCGTCAGCCGCGCCTGCAGCACCGTCGGCGAGGCCTCGTCGCAGGCGGTGCGCAACGCGCGGGAGGTGAGGGGGGCGTCGCGCAGCTCCCACAGGATCCGCAGGCTCCAGCGTCGGCCGAGGATGTCGAGCAGCGCCATGATCGGCCGGCCGGTGCGCGAGCCGCGGACGTTGCGGCTCCCTGATGCTGCCTGTTTCGCCATCCTGGCCCCTCTTGCGCGGTGCTACAAATAATGTAGCGTGTTGCTACGATAATTGTAGCAACGGAGACAGCTGATGTCCCAGGCCACGCCGCGCATCGCGCCGCTTGTCCCGCCTTATCCCCCGGAGATCCAGGCGCAGTTCGACCGCGTCATGCGCGGCGCGCCGCCGCTGCTGCTGTTTCGGGTGATGGCGGGCCACGCCCGCGCCTGGGACAAGTTCCGCGCCGGCGGGCTGCTCGATCCCGGCCCGCTGTCATTGCGCCAGCGCGAGATCGTGATCGACCGCACCTGCGCGCTGACCGGATGCGAATATGAATGGGGCGTGCATGTCGCGATCTTCGCTGGGCCGGCGCGGCTCAGCGATGAGGAGGTGCACGCGACCGCGCGGGGCGATGCGACGTCACCGTGCTGGTCGCCGGCCGAGCAGGCGCTGATCGCGGCCGTCGACGCGCTGCATCACCGCGCGACGTTGGACGCTGCCGAATTCGCCGCGTTGTCGGCGCATTACGACGAGGCCCAGATCCTGGAGATCATGCTGCTGTGCGGCTTCTACCGCACGGTGTCGTACCTGGCGAATGGGCTGAAGCTGCCGCTGGAGGAGAGGGCGGCGCGGTTTCCGGTGGTCTAACCGCCGTCATTGCGAGGGCAGCAGTGCCGCTCTTAGTTCCTCATCCTGAGGAGCGCGGAACGCGCGTCTCGAAGGATGCAGGCCCGGCCGGTGGCCTCGCCCTTCGAGACGCGCGCCGTTGGCGCGCTCCTCAGGGTGAGGGTCGAGAAACAGCGTGCTTACGCCACGCCCGCCCGCAGCAGATCGTGCAGGTGCACGATGCCCACCACCTTGTCCGCCTCGGTCACCACCAGCGTCGTGATCTTGCTTGTGTTCAGCACCTCGATCATCTCGGTGGCGAGCATCGAGGGCGGCACGGTCTTCGGCTGCCTGGTCATGATGTCGTCGACGGACGCCGTCAGCAGATCCGGCCGCATGTGGCGGCGCAGATCGCCGTCGGTGATGATGCCCGCGATGCCGCCGGCATCGTCGACGATGCAGACGCACCCCAGGCCCTTGGCCGACATCTCCATCACCGCGTCCGACATCTTGGTGCCGAGCGGCTTGAGCGGGATCTCCGCGCCGGTGCGCATGTAGTCGCGGACGAATTTCAGCATCGCGCCGAGCTTGCCGCCGGGGTGGAAATGCGCGAACTCCAGCGCGGTGAAGCCGCGGCCTTCGAGCAGCGCGATCGCGATGGCATCGCCGATCGCGACCTGCATCATCGTCGAGGTGGTCGGCGCCAGATTGTGCGGGCAGGCCTCGCGCGCCTTCGGCAGCTCGATCACGATGTCGGCGGCCTGGCCCAGCGAGGACGCCGCGTTCGACGTCACCGCGATCATCGGGATCGCGAAGCGCGCCGAATAGTTCACGAGGGTCTTCATCTCCGGCTGCTCGCCGGACCAGGACAGCGCCATGATGACGTCGTCGGTGGTGATCATGCCGAGGTCGCCATGGGCGGCTTCCGCGGTGTGGACGAAGAAGGCCGGCGTGCCGGTCGAGGCCAGCGTCGCCGCGATCTTGCGCGCCATGTGGCCGGACTTGCCGAGGCCGGTGACGATGACGCGGCCCTTGGCGTTGCGGATCAGGTCGACCGCCTTGGCGAAGGTCGTGCCCAGCGGACCGCGCAGGGCGGCGGCGAGCGCATTGATGCCGCCGCTCTCCGTCTCCAGCGTGCGGAGCGCGGATTCGACGCTGTCGGGAGTAGGGCCGGATGATGGGGTCATCAGCGGTTTCGAGCTCGACATGTTCAGGTCCAGGAAGGAGGGGCGCGCGCCCGTTGGTGCCTGCTTAGCATGGCCAGACCGGCGAGGCGACGAGAGCGCCAAGGCCCTCAACCGGTCATTAACCATAATTGTTTTAACTCCATTAACGATGGTTCCCGCCCGCCGGCGGAGGTCGTCGTGAAAGTGCTTGATTTCGTTGGAGTTATTACATCGTGGGGGCGCCTCCAGGCACGGGCCGGAGCAAACGCGGGCATTTCCTGCGCGCGGCTTTGCCGTGCCTTGCGCTGACCGCCCTCGGAAGCGCGCCGGCGGCCGCCCAGAGCCTCACGCCCGACCTGTTCAATCCCAACCGCGGCGGCTTTGCTGCGCCCGACACGCTGCCGACGCGCCGCACGGGGGGCGTGCCGCAGGCGCCGTTGGACGCGCTCCCGGCGCTGCCCGATCCCAATGCCGATCCGCGCAAGCGCCAGCAGGCGCCGGCGACCTCGCGCGTCGGCCAGGTGCCGACCTACGGCCTGCCGGCGGCTAACGGCGCCAGCGGCTCCGGCTACGACTCGCTCAACCGCAAGCGGCAGCAGCCAAAGCTCTATCCCGGGCAGCCGAAGCCGAAGCGCCCGGTCGGACCCGGCTCGCCGGTGCCGCCGGCAACGCCGGACCGGACGCTCGGGCCGCCGCGCATCGCGCCGCCGCCGTCGGAAACCGCAAACAAGGCGCCGGTGCCGCGGGCGATGGCGGGCACCGTGCCCGGCCAGCCGCTGCGCCGCCGCCTCAAGGCCGACGACGATGCGTTCGGAGCGGTCGGCGACTATGCCGGCAGCTTCCTGATCAAGGGCGGGCTCGAGCTCTCGGCCGGCTACGACACCAATCCGGCGCGCCTGAACAAGCCGGTCGGCTCGCCGGCCTATGTCGTCGCGCCCGATCTTCTCGTGATGTCTGACTGGGAGCGCCACGCGCTGGTCGCCGATCTGCGCGGCTCGTTCTCCGGCTACACCAACAACATGCCGGCGACGATCGACGGCTTCGCCTCGCCGTCGCCGGTCGAGATCGACCGCCCCGATTTCACCGGCCATGTCGACGGCCGCCTCGACGTTGACCGCGATTTCAAGCTGACCTCGCAGCTCCGCCTGCGGCTCGCCACCGACAATCCCGGCAGCCCGAACGTGCAGGCCGGCCTGCAGAAATATCCGATCTACGCCGCTTACGGCACCACGCTCGGCTTCAACCAGACTTTTAATCGCTTCCAGGTGGCCGCCGGCGCCACCGTCGATCGCACCGCCTACACCGATTCCAAGCTGACCGACGGCTCGACCTTCAGCAACGACGACCGCGACTTCAACCAGTATGGCGGCATCGGTCGTTTCTCCTACGACCTCAAGCCGGGGCTGAAGCCGTTCGTCGAGATCGAAGGCGACAGTCGCGTGCACGACCAGCCCGCCGACCGCAACGGCTATTTCCGCGATTCATCGGGTGGCTACGCCAAGGTCGGCTCGAGCTTCGAGTTCTCGCGCATCCTGATCGGTGAGATCTCGGTCGGCTATACCGCGCGCAATTATGTCGACCCGCGCCTCAGCCAGCTCGCGGGCTTCCTCACCGCGGGCTCGCTGATCTGGAATGCGAGCGGCCTGACCACGGTTAAATTCGCCACCGACACGCAGATCGCGGAGTCCACGGTCCCCGGCTCCTCCGGCGTGCTGGTGCACACCTACGGGATCGAGGTCGATCACGACTTCCGCCGCTGGCTCACCGCCGTCGGCAAGTTCACCTACGGCACCTACGACTACCAAAACCAGAATCGCAACGACAAAACCTACTCGCTCGAAGGCAATCTGATCTACAAGCTCAACCGCAACATCTGGATCAAGGGCACGCTGCGCCACGACATCCTGAACTCGAACCAGCCGGGGTCGAGCTCGCAGGGGACGGTGATGTTGGTGGGGGTGAGGTTGCAGAACTAGAGGCGGCGGTGCGTCGCGTTTGAGCGTGTGCGGCCTAGTTCGGCTCCGCTCTCGCCACCTACTCCGCTGTCATGCCCCCGGCTTGACCGGGGCATCCAGTACGCCGCGGCCTATCGTTTCAATTACAACTGTCTCTGGAATGCTGGATCGCCCGGTCAAGCCGGGCGATGACACCGTTTGCTAATCTGGCAGCAGAACCAGCCGCGGTGGTTACCGCGGCAGATCCGTCTTCCCCATCAGGAACGTGTCGATCGACCGCGCACACAGCCGGCCCTCGCGGATCGCCCACACCACCAGCGACTGGCCGCGGCGCATGTCGCCGGCGGTGAACACGTTCGGGCGCGAGGTCTGATAGTCGAGCGTGTTGGCCTTGACGTTGCCGCGCGGGTCGAGGTCGACCGAGAGCAGCTTGAGCAGGCCCTCGTGCACGGGATGCACGAAGCCCATCGCGAGCAGGACGAGCTCTGCATCGAGCTCGAACTCGGTGCCGGCGATCGGCTTGAACTTGTCGTCGACGCGCACGCAGTGCAGCTTCTTGACCTTGCCGTTCTCGCCGGAAAACTTCTGTGTCAGCACGGCGTATTCGCGGACCGCGCCTTCGGCCTGGCTCGACGACGTGCGCATCTTCAAGGGCCAGTTCGGCCAGGTCAGCCCCTTGTTCTCGCGCTCGGGCGGAGCGGTCATGATCTCGAGCTGGGTGACCGAGAGCGCGCCCTGGCGCAGCGAGGTGCCGATGCAGTCCGAGCCGGTGTCGCCGCCGCCGATGACGACGACGTGCTTGCCGCCGGCCAGGATCTCCTGGACGCCGCCGAGCGGCTCCTCGGAGACGCGGCGGTTCTGCTGCGGCAGGAAGTCCATGGCGTAGTGGATGCCTTGGAGGTCGCGGCCGGGGATCGGCAGGTCGCGCGGGGCTTCTGCGCCGCCGGTCAGCGCGACCGCATCGTAATCGTTGAGCATCTCGCGCGGATCGACATTGCCGTCAGCGCCGACATGGCTGTTGTAGTGGAAGGTGACGCCTTCGCCTTCCATCTGCTTGACGCGGCGGTCGATGACGCCCTTCTCCATCTTGAAGTCGGGGATGCCGTAGCGCAGCAGGCCGCCGGCCTTGGCGAACTTCTCGAACAGATGCACGTCGTGGCCGGCGCGCGCGAGCTGCTGCGCGCAGGCCATCCCGGCCGGACCCGAGCCGATCACCGCGACCTTCTTGCCGGTCTTGACGGTCGCCACTTCCGGCTTCAGCCAGCCATTGTCCCAGGCGCGGTCGACGATCGCGCATTCGATGGTCTTGATGGTGACGGGGTTGTCGTCGATGTTGAGCGTGCAGGACGCTTCGCACGGCGCCGGGCAGATGCGCCCCGTGAACTCCGGGAAATTGTTGGTCGAGTGCAGGTTGCGCGAGGCCTCTTCCCAATTGCCCTGATAGACGAGGTCGTTGAAGTCGGGGATCTGGTTGTTGACCGGGCAGCCGGGCGTGCCGGGCGCCACCGAGCCCGTGCCGTGGCAATAGGGGATGCCGCAATTCATGCAGCGCGCGGCCTGATCGCGCGTTTCCTTCTCGGTCAAGGGAACGACGAACTCGTTGTAATGCTTCACGCGCTCGGCGACCGGGGTGTACTTGCGGTCATGCCGTTCGATTTCGAGAAAACCCGTGATCTTGCCCATTAAACCCGAAGTCCCTGCCGCTTAAATTCGTCTTCTCTCTAGCTAGACCCTCATCCTGAGGAGCGGCGCACTGGCGCCGCGTCGCGAAGGATGAAAGGCCCCGCTGGTGACCTCATGGTTCGAGACGCAGCTATCGCGCTCCTCACCATGAGGGCTTATCGCTCTACGCGCCGATCGCGATTTTCGGCTCGGCGTCCGCGTTGGCGGCCATTTCGCGCAGCGCGCGCCGGTATTCGACCGGCATCACCTTGCGGAATTTGGGCAGCCAGTCCTTCCAGTTGGCAAGGATGTCGGCGGCGCGCTTGGAGCCGGTCGCTTTGGCATGGCGCGAGATCAGGACGTGCAGGCGCTCGACGTCGGAGTCGAGCAGGTTCTTGAACACGTCGACCCGGCCGTGCGCCTCGAGGTCACCCGAGTGGTTATAGGTGCCGGCGTTGATCAGCTCTTCCGACAGCACCGGCTCGAGCTCGACCATCGACATGTTGCAAAGCTTGTCGAAGTCGCCGGTCTCGTCGAGCACATAGGCGATGCCGCCGGACATGCCGGCCGCGAAGTTGCGCCCGGTCTTGCCGAGCACGACCACGATGCCGCCGGTCATGTATTCACAGCAATGATCGCCGGCGCCTTCGACGACCGCCACCGCACCCGAGTTGCGCACGGCGAAACGCTCGCCGGCGACGCCGCGGAAGTAGCACTCGCCCTGGATGGCGCCATACATCACCGTGTTGCCGACGATGATGCTCTCTTCCGGCACGATGCCGCTGTTGGCGGGGGGCTTGACGATGATCTTGCCGCCCGAGAGGCCCTTGCCGACATAGTCGTTGGCTTCGCCTTCGAGCTCGAAGGTGACGCCTTGCGCCAGCCACGCGCCGAACGCCTGGCCGGCGGTGCCCTTGAGGCCGACATGGATCGTGTCGTGCGGCAGGCCGGCATGACCGTAGATCTTGGCGACCGCGCCCGACAGCATCGCACCCGCGGAGCGGTTGGTGCTGTTGATCCTGGCCTCGATCTTCACCGGCGCGCCGCGGTCGAGCGCAGGCGTCGCCTTCTCGATCAGCGTGCGGTCGAGCACCGCCTCCAGATGATGGTTCTGGCGCTCGGAGTGATAGATCTTCTGGCCCTTCTCTTCCTTCTGCTTGACGAAGAGCTTCGAGAAATCGAGGCCCTTGGCCTTCCAGTGCGCGACCAGCCTGGTCTGGTCGAGCAGCTGAACCTGGCCGATCATCTCGTTGAAGGTGCGGAAGCCGAGCGATGCCATGATCTCGCGGACTTCCTCGGCGACGAAGAAGAAGTAGTTGATCACGTGCTCGGGCTGGCCGGTGAAGCGCTTGCGCAGGACGGGGTCCTGGGTCGCGACGCCGACCGGGCAGGTGTTGAGGTGGCACTTGCGCATCATGATGCAGCCGGCCGCGATCAGCGGCGCGGTGGCAAAGCCGAACTCGTCGGCCCCTAAAAGCGCGCCGATCACGACGTCACGGCCGGTGCGGAACCCGCCGTCGACCTGGACCACGATGCGGCTGCGCAGCCGCTCGCGCACCAAGGTCTGGTGGGTTTCGGCAAGGCCGATCTCCCACGGTGAGCCGGCATGCTTGATCGAGGTCAGCGGCGAAGCGCCGGTGCCGCCCTCGAAGCCCGCGATGGTGACATGGTCGGCGCGTGCCTTGGCAACGCCGGCGGCGACCGTGCCGACGCCGATCTCGGAGACCAGTTTGACCGAGACGTCGCCCGTCGGGTTGACGTTCTTGAGGTCGTAGATGAGCTGCGCCAGATCCTCGATCGAGTAGATGTCGTGATGCGGCGGCGGCGAAATCAGGCCGACGCCCGGCGTCGAGTGACGGACCTTGGCGATGGTCGCGTCGACCTTGTGGCCGGGCAGCTGGCCGCCTTCGCCGGGCTTGGCACCCTGCGCCATCTTGATCTGCATCATGTCGGAGTTGACGAGATACTCCGTGGTGACGCCGAAGCGGCCCGAGGCGACCTGCTTGATCGCCGAACGCATGGAATCGCCGTTCGGCATCGGCTTGAAGCGGTCGGCTTCCTCGCCGCCTTCGCCGGTGTTCGACTTGCCGCCGATCCGGTTCATGGCGATCGCGAGCGTGGTGTGCGCCTCGCGCGAGATCGAGCCGAAGCTCATCGCACCGGTGGCGAAGCGCTTGACGATGTCCTTGGCCGGCTCGACCTGGTCGATCGGGATCGGCTTGCGCTTCTCCTCGTCCGCGTTCTTGATCCGGAACAGGCCGCGCAGCGTCAACAGCCGCTCCGACTGCTCGTTCAGGATCTTGGCGAAGGCGCGGTAGCGTTCCAGCGAATTGCCGCGGGCGGCGTGCTGGAGCAGCCCGACCGACTCCGCGGTCCATGCATGGTCCTCGCCGCGGCTGCGATAGGCATATTCGCCGCCGACATCGAGCGCGGTCTTGTAGACCTGCGCCTCGCCGAACGCGTCGGCATGACGGCGCACCGCTTCTTCCGCGATCTCGGCAAGGCCGACGCCCTCGACACGGGTGTGGGTGCCGGCGAAGAACTTGCCGACGAAGTCCGCCTTGAGGCCGACGGCGTCGAAGATCTGCGCGCCGCAATAGGATTGGTAGGTCGAGATGCCCATCTTGGACATCACCTTGAGCAGGCCCTTGCCGATCGACTTGATGTAGCGCTTGACGATCTCGTAGTCGTCGAGCGAGCCGGGCAGGCGGTCCTTCATCGCGATGATGGTTTCGAACGCCAGATAGGGATTGATCGCTTCGGCGCCGTAGCCGGCCAGGCAGGCGAAGTGATGCACTTCGCGCGGCTCGCCGGATTCGACGACGAGGCCGACCGAGGTACGCAGTCCGACGCGGATCAGATGATGATGCACGGCGGCGCAGGCCAGCAGTGCCGGGATCGGCACCCGGTCGCTGCCGACCATGCGGTCGGACAGGATGATGATGTTGACGCCCTCGCGGACGGCGGCTTCCGCACGCGCGCAAAGCTCGTCGAGCACCTGGTCCATGCCGGCAGCACCGAGACCGGCGTGGAAGGTGGTGTCGAGCGTGCGCGACTTGAAATGCGACTCGGCGACGTCCGAGATCGAGCGGATCTTCTCGAGATCCGCATCGGTCAGGATCGGCTGGCGCGCTTCGAGACGCTTGGTGGTGGCGAGGCCTTGCAGGTCGAACAGGTTCGGCCGCGGTCCGATGATGGAGACGAGGCTCATCACCAGCTCCTCGCGGATCGGGTCGATCGGCGGGTTGGTGACCTGCGCGAAGTTCTGCTTGAAGTAGGTGAACAGCGGCTTGGCCTTGTCCGACAGCGCCGAGATCGGCGTGTCGTTGCCCATCGAGCCCGCGGCTTCCTCGCCGGTGGAGGCCATCGGCGTCATCAGGATGGAGATGTCTTCCTGGCTGTAGCCGAACGCCTGCTGGCGATCGAGCAGCGACAGGTTGGAGCGCACGCCGGTGGTCGGCACCTTCGGCAGCTCTTCCAGCACGATCTGGGTCCGCTCCAGCCACTCCTTGTAGGGATGGCTCCGGGCGAGCTCGGCCTTGATCTCGTCGTCCGGAATCAGGCGGCCCTGCTCGAGGTCGACCAGCAGCATCTTGCCGGGCTGCAGCCGCCACTTGGTGATGATCTGGTCCTCGGGGATCGTCAGCACGCCCATCTCGGACGCCATCACGATGCGGTCGTCTTTGGTCACGAGATAGCGCGCCGGCCGCAATCCGTTGCGGTCGAGCGTGGCGCCGATCTGGCGGCCGTCGGTGAAGGCGATCGCGGCGGGGCCGTCCCACGGCTCCATCAGCGCGGCATGATATTCGTAGAAGGCGCGGCGCTTCTCATCCATCAGAGGATTGCCGGCCCACGCCTCCGGAATCATCATCATGACGGCGTGAGGCAGCGAGTAGCCGCCCTGCACCAGGAATTCGAGCGCGTTGTCGAAGCAGGCGGTGTCCGACTGGCCTTCGTAGGAGATCGGCCAGAGCCGGTTGATGTCCTTGCCGTAGAGCTCGGAGCTCACGGAAGCCTGGCGCGCCGCCATCCAGTTGGTGTTGCCGCGCAGCGTGTTGATCTCGCCGTTATGCGCGATCATGCGATAGGGATGCGCCAGCGACCAGGCCGGGAAGGTGTTGGTCGAGAAGCGCTGATGCACCAGCGCCAGCGCGCTCTCGAAGTCCGCCTCGTGCAGATCGGGATAGTACTTGCCGAGCTGGTCGGCGAGGAACATGCCCTTGTAGATCACGGTGCGGCACGACATCGAGCAGGGGTAATAGCCCGCGAGGCCGCGGTCGCGGCGCTGGTAGATCGCCTGCGAGATCGACTTGCGCAGGATGTAGAGCCGGCGCTCGAAATCGTCCTCGGTCTTGGCGGTGCCGTTGCGGCCGATGAACACCTGCATGCAGGCGGGCTCGGTCGGCTTCACGGTGACGCCGAGCGAGGAATTGTCGGTCGGCACGTCGCGCCAGCCGAGCAGGGTCAGGCCCTCTTCCTTGATCTGGTCGGCGATGATGCTCTTGATGACATTGCGCCAGGCGGTGTCGCGCGGCATGAACAGTGCGCCGATGGCGTATTCGCCCGGAGCCGGCAACGTGAAGCCGAGCTCCTTGGCCTTGCGGCTGAAGAAGGCGTGCGGGATCTGTACCAGGATGCCGGCGCCGTCACCGGCGCGCGGGTCGGCACCGACGGCGCCGCGATGCTCGAGGTTGCAGAGGATGCTAAGCGCGTCCGCGACGATCTCGTGGGACTTCTTGCCCTTGATGTTGGCGATGAAGCCGACGCCGCAGGAATCCTTCTCCAGGCTCGGATCGTACAGACCTACAGCCGGCGGGCGCGAATTGTGTTCCTGAATCGGATCAGTCGTTTTCGAGGCGACCGTCGCCGACAGTTCTTCTGCCACGATGTTTGCGCGCTCGAATTGCGACCCGTTCATTGTTCCAATCCTCTCCATGCGGCAAGCTGCCTCACCGCTATCTTCGGCGCACCTTGGGCGTTCCGCGGCACCCGCCTCTGGGTCACCGCTCGACCGCTGCGAGCCGCATTTTCTTAAATTCAGGCCAAGGCGTTCTTCGTCCCCGAGAACGGCTTTGCCTGTTGCCTTCCTGGCGCTCGAAAGCACCGACTTTCGTTGCAATCCGTATGCCGGAACTGCAAGCAAAATTGAGACAGTCTTCCTGTCCTAACCATCACCTTGCCAAATTTTTGTCTATCACACAAGCGCGCGGAAGTCCCGATTCCCAGAGTGTCAATCAGCGCTTTCCGCATGGCACGCGGCCCCGGTTTTGAAGCAAACGCGCCCTGATCCGGCCCTGCCGACGCCGAAATCCCGAATGAAGCTTCGGATCAGCCCTTCGAAAGGCGCGCCATGCCGCAAGAAGCGAAAGAGCGCGAGACATTCGGGGGCCTGACAGGAGCGTGTCGACCATGAAGTTTTTCACAGGATGTGTGGCCGCTGCCACGCTGGCGCTGGTGGCAACGGCCGCCGAGGCACAAGTTCCGGCCAACGGCGCTGCGCGGGGCGCCTATATCGCGGTCTCGGATTTCGACGGACCCTATGGGCCGCCGGAAGCCGCGCCGCCACCGCCGCCGCGTTACGGCTACGGCTATGGCTACGAGGAGCGTGGCCCGGCGCCGGCGCTGCTGCCGTCGATCGAGGTCTACGCGGTGCTGCGCGACAACGGCTTCTCGCCGCTCGGCATCCCGCGCCTGCGCGGCAGCGTCTACACCATCGCGGTGATCGACCGCCGCGGCGACGACGGCCGGCTGGTGATCGATGCCCGCGACGGGCGAATTTTGCGCTTCATGCCGGCCGCTGACGCCTTCGGCATGGCCCCCAGTGATGAGGTGCCGACGGTTGCACCTTACCGTCCGCAAAGCGCGCTGCCGCCGCCGACCATGGTCCGCGGCGGTCCGCCGCGTCCACCGGCCTCCATCCCCCATGTCGCCAGCCGCACCGTGCCGCTGCCGAAGGCCGCCCCGCGCCGCGGCGAGGCGCCTGTCGCCGCCGCCAAGCCGGCCGCGCCTGCTACGCCGCAGGCACAAGCACCACAGGCGCAGCCTGCACAACAGACCGCTGCGGTGCAGGCAAAGCCCGCCGAAGCCGCACCTCAAACCGCCGCGCCAACCGTCGGTCAGGCCAAGCCGGCTCCGACGATCATGCCGACGCAGGAGATGCCGGCGGCGCAGGGGCTGGACTAGCGCGTTGCTGATTTGACGCGACGGTGCGGGTTACAGATTCGGTGTCGTCCCTGCGAACGCAGGGACCCATACCGCGTGATCTATCGACGGGGATGAGGTGCGAGTCCCGAACGACGAGTCTTCGCCAAACTTCTCCCTGGGGTTATGGGTCCCTGCGTTCGCAGGGACGACATCGGGGAGAGGCCTGAGCAAAACAAAAGCGCCCGAAGAGCTCGGGCGCTTTTTCATTGCGGCGATCGCGCGCTCAGCTGCGCGGATACCCCGCGGCTTCCAGGATCAGATTCGCCACGTCCTTCGGATGCGACACCAGCGAGAGGTGGCCGGCATCGAGCTCGATCGTGGTTGCGTTCATGCGCTTGGCGAGGAAGCGTTCGAAATCGGGATTGATGGTGCCGTCGTTCTTCGACACCGCGTACCAGCTCGGCTTCGTGTGCCATGCAGCTTCCGTGGTGCGGCCGGCGAAGATCGAGGCGGCCGTCGGCCATTGCACGGCGTAGAGCTCCCTGGCCTGCTCCGGCTTCACGCCATTGGCAAAATACTTCAGGAAGGCGTCTTCCGAGAGCTTTGTGTAGCCGTCGCGCTCGACGATGCCGGCGCGGGCCGGGCCTGCCGGAAACTGCTTCGACAGCGCGACGAAGTCTTCGTTCGCATCGGGCGCGCGTGCGGCGACGTAGACGAGGCCGGTGACCTTCGGGTCGTTGCCGACCTGGCTGATCACGGTGCCGCCCCAGGAATGCGCGACCAGCACCGTCGGACCATCCTGTTCGGCCAGCGCGCGTTTGGTCGCCTCGACGGAGTCCGCAAGCGACGACAGCGGATTTTGCACGGCAGTGACGTGCAGGCCCGCGGCCTGGAGGATCGGGATCACCTCCGACCAGCTCGATCCGTCGGCCCAGGCGCCGTGCACCAGCACGACGTTCTTCGCCTTCACCGTCTGCGGCGTCTGCGCGTGAGCAAGGCCGATGGGGGCCGCCAGCAGGCTCGCTGCGACGAAAAGGCTGCGCAAAAGTGACATGATCGTGCTCCGTAGTGTTTTTGCTGCGATGCCCAAAGGACGGAGCGCGTGGTCGCGGCGTTACGTGTCCTCACCGTTCTGTGATGCAATGCAAAACGAAAAAACGCCCCGGGGCACCGGGGCGTTTTCGCAACTTGGCGGCTGTCGACGTGCTTAGGCGGCGACCGAGCTCTCGATCACCTGCGCCTTCGGCGCGCCCGCGTTGATGGCGATCTGGCGCGGCTTCTTGGCTTCGGGAATCTCGCGCACGAGGTCGACGTGAAGCAGCCCGTTCTCGAGCGAGGCGTCCTTCACCTGCACGAAGTCGGCAAGCTGGAAGGCGCGCTCAAAGGCACGCGCCGCGATGCCGCGGTAGAGCACTTCGGACTTCGAGTTCTCGTTGGCGACTTTCTCGCCCTTGATCGTCAGCGTGTTTTCCTTCGCGACGAGGGAGAGCTCGTCCTTGGCGAAGCCGGACACCGCAACCGTGATGCGGTAGGTGTTCTCGCCGGTACGCTCGATGTTGTAGGGGGGATAACCGGGGCTGCCGTCCGAACCAGCCTGATCGAGCAGGCTGAAGAGGCGGTCGAAGCCGACGGTGGAACGGTAAAACGGAGTCAGGTCGTAGCTACGCATGGTCTAGTCCTCCATTGAGCGACTGTTGGTAACCCGCCCGCCAATCGGGCCGGGCTTTAGTCTGTGTGCAGCCTGATGTTCCGGTTCCGAAACACTGGTAGCGGCCTGCACCATGGTGATATGGGTTCAGGGGAACGGCGTTCAAGAGGGCGGCAAGTTGCGCCTTTTCGGCGCTCCAGCCCCTTGATTTGCAGCATTTCTCGCCCAATGACGCTGATCTCGATTCCGTCCAATCCCGTTCCCGAAGACGTCGTCAGCGGCACCATCAAGACGCCCGATGGCGCCGAGCTGCGCTTTGCGCGCTGGGCGCCGCCGGCGAACCGCAAGGGCACGGTCTGCGTCTTCACCGGACGCAGCGAGCAGATCGAGAAATATTTCGAGACCGTGCGCGACCTGCGCGACCGCGGCTTCGCGGTGGCGATGATCGACTGGCGCGGGCAGGGCCACTCCTCGCGCCGCCTGCGCGATCCGCGCAAGGGCTATGTGCGCGACTTCTCCGATTTCGAGATCGACGTCGAGACCTTCGTGCAGCAGGTGGTGCTGCCGGATTGCCCGCCGCCCTTCTTCGCGCTCGCCCATTCCATGGGCGGCACGGTGATGCTGCGGGTGGCGCATGCGGGCAAGCGCTGGTTCGACCGCATGGTGCTGTCGGCGCCGATGATCGACCTGCCCGGCCGTGCCACCTCGTTTCCGGCGCGGGCGCTGCTGAAGACGATGCGCCTGATGGGGATGGGCGGTCGCTATGTCCCCGGCGGCAGCGACCACATCACCGGGCTCAATCCCTTCATCAACAATCCGCTGACCAGCGATCCCGTGCGCTATGCGCGCAATGCCGCGATCCTGGAGGAGGATCCGACGCTCGGGCTCGCGTCACCAACAGTCGCCTGGGCCGATACCGCCTTCCACGCCATGAACACCTTCAAGGGCAAGAACTACCCTTCCCAGATCCGCCAGCCGATCCTGATGCTGGCGGCCTCCAGCGACACCGTGGTCTCGACCGCGGCGATCGAGGAGTTCGCCTATCATTTGCGCGCCGGCTCCCATCTCGTGATCGCCGGTGCCAAGCACGAGATCCTCCAGGAGCAGGACCGCTACCGCTCCCAGTTCTGGGCCGCCTTCGACGCCTTCGTGCCGGGCACGCCGCTGTTCAAGTGAAGTGACGGAAGCTTCCTGAGGACGGCTGATCGTTCTACAATCTCCGTCATGCCCGGGCTTGTCCCGGGCATCCACGCCTTGCTGCGCGATCGAAGAACGTGGATGGCCGGGACAAGCCCGGCCATGACGATGAACCTTCTCAGCCTCACAGCGTCTTCAGATACTCGATCAGGTCGTAGCGCTCTTGCTCCTTGAGCACGCGGCCGATGGTGCCGTCCTTGCCGGGGCCTGGCGTGCCATCGAACGAGTGGCCGGCATTGCTGTTGCCGAAGGTCTCGGTGCCATCAGACGCTCGCGTCGAGAAGCGCGACTGCCCAGTCTTGCAGCTCTCGCCGTCGACGACCGCGAAGCCGACCTGCTTCGGATCGTAGTCGCGACCACCACCCATGCAGAACGATTTGGGGCGCTCGGCCGCGGGGCTCAGCATCCAGTAGAGCGAGGGCACCGACCCGTTGTGCAGGTAAGGCGCGGTGGCCCAGACGCCGTTGAGCGGGCGCGCGCGATACCAGGGCGGCGGCTCCTTCGCCTCGGCCGGCTGCGGACCGGGATTCGGGCAGTTCTTGCGCTCACCCCACCAGGCCTGCTGAACCTTCGGGTCGATCTTCGCATCGTCCATCGCTTTGCGGCTGACGATGTCGACGAGCACCATCAGCCCGACCGAGTACGGCATGTCGGTCGAGGAGATAGCCGGCAGATTGCAGCTCCACCAGGCATTGAGCTTCTGCGTGGGATCGAGCTCGAGAAAGCCCGGGACCTGAACCGTCCGCGTCGCCAGCACGCTCGCCTGAGCGGGATCGGTCCCCATGCCTTTGACGCTTTTCTGGACCTCGTTCAGGAATTTGTCTTTGCCGATGGTCTCCCAGCGCGACGAGGACCAGATGCTCTGGTCCGGAAACTCGGTGTCGAACACGGGATCGTTGACCGGCCCGAGATGGCATTCGACGCAGATCTGCGCGTAGAGCTTGCGGCCGTTCTTGACGCGCTCGCCATCGATCTTCCAGGCATTGTCGCCGAAGATGTCCGACGGCCATTTCGGCGATGTCAGTCCGGAAAGCTGCTTTTTCGGATAGGGCGCCGCCCCCTTCAGCAGATCCTCGATCCAGTTCAGATTCTTGATATCCATCGACGAGCGGAACAGCGTGTCCTTGGGGGTATTGTCGGACAGATTGAGCAGCGCCGTCACGCCCAGCGCTTCGCCGGCGTTGCGGATCAGCGGTTGTTCGATGGACGCGTCATATTGCGCGAATTTGAGCCAGGGCACGGTCCAGATCGGCGGGAAGCTGACCGGCGCATCCTTGGCATGCAGATTCTTTTCGAAGCCGCTGAGGCCGCTGAGCGTCATGTCCTGGGCGAAGACCTGATTGCCGATGCGGTTGAGCGCGTCGAGACGGCCGTATCCTTCCTCGGTGTCCTGCTGCTTCTCTTCCCGCTTCGTCTTCTCGTTGAACCTCGTCTTGCCGTCGATGGTTTTCGCGTAGGTCTTCTCCCAGTCGATCAGGAACGTGCTGATCGTGCGCAGCTTCTGCTTCAGCGCATCGCGATCCGCACCGCTGGCGGAGGGGCCGAGCACACGGTCGGCGAAGCGGGTAAAGCGACCCGGCACGAGGAGCGTGTAGGCGATCGACAGACCCGTCGTGACCTCGAGCTTCCTCAGGTCGGTCATCGCCGGGCCGCCGTCGAAACGGATGTCGATGCCTTTGTAGTGAATCTGGCCGGTGTGGCAGGCGGCGCAGGTCAGGCCGATCCGGTCGTCGCCGACCTGGCCGGTCGCAGGATCGGGTACGCCGGTCATGCGCGCAAAGCCGACGGGCAGGCCGTCGACGTTTTCGGCCTGGGTGCCCCAGTTAACCGGCGGATCCCAAAGTCGCGCCGGCACCGGCTTGGTCTTGTCGTAGACATTGGCGTAGCCGAACCGGCGCAGCGTGGCGTCGTCGGTGTTGATCGTCTGCGGGCTCGGGATGAAGCCGAAGCGCTGCAGATGGTCGCTGTCATGCAGCATCCCGGGCTTTGCGAAGAAATGAAGCCGCGGCTGCTCGAGCGCCATGAACCAGCTGTAGGGCACCGGGAAGGTCGCGGTGCCCTGACTGGCGTGATGAAACCAGTGCCGGTCCTCCAGCGCCCAGTTTTGCTCAAGCCAGTACGCGGCCCGCGGTTCGACAAGCTTCGGCAATGGCGGCGCCACGAGGTCACCGAGGATGCCGGGCAGCATCGGCTGGAATTGATCGGGAAAGCGCAGCGCGACGACGCCAAAGACGAGGAGCGCGGCGACTAACCCGCCGGCAACGCGCAATATGAGCGAGGGCGGGGTGACCGGCTGGCTGACGACTCGCTGCGTGATCCTCTCAGGGAATTTGCGCTCATTGAACAGCGTACGCACGTCGGCGATGGCGAGATAGCGGTTCTCGCCTTCGCCCTTGCCCATGATCTTCAGCAGGATGGGCCATTCGAACTGCATCAAGATCCGGTAATACCAGCGCGCAGCGCTCCCGGCGCGCTTGAGATTGTCGCGCATGTAGGTCTGTATTTCCGACGCGTTGATGCCGGGCTCGGTGCCACCGCCGTTGGGATCGGTATAGTCCCTGCCGAAGCTGGCCAGGCGGGCGATCTGATCCTCGTTGACCTTGCCGTCGACGCCGAGGATGCGCGAACCGGCGCCGCGCTTGTCCAGGGGGCCGCCGCGCAGGGCATCGAGCTGTGCGCCCGAAAAGATGCTCTTCAGGATGTGACCGAAGCCGTTGGCGATCAGCGCGATGCCGCGGGTCTCGACGCGGGCCACCGTCTTCATCAGCCCCTTGTCGCCGCTCGCATTCGCGATCGTCTGCGATAGCTTGCCGATCGGGACGGTCCCGCCGTCGACGAAGCCTTCGCCGACCAGGCCGCGCAGGAAGGGGCAGGGATTGTCTGGCGAGACCTGGATCGAGGGATCGAAGGGAGGCTTCGAGGCGGGGTCGTTCATGGCCCAAAATCCTGAAAACAGCGAATCGTGAAATGAAGACGCGCCGATAGAGCGCGGAAAGTCCTAACAAACCGACAGCAGCTTATACTACTTCAGCGTGTAAAGAAGTGTGGCTGAATTCACGGTCGTGTCAATAAAGGCCGGCGCGAGGTTGCGAAGGGACTGGGTCGGGACCGAGAAGGCCCGCCTGTCAGGACTCGGCCGCGCGTTTGACGTCGCTTTGCACCAGGGTCAGCTTGCTGAGCGGCACGCCCGCGTTCACAAGCCCCTCGCGGTAATGGGCAAGGTCCTCGGGCCGCTTCCAGTGGAAATTGCGCAAGTGACGATCGACATTCAGCGTCGGGTAGTTGCGCATCAGCACGCCGACGGCCTCGCCCGCTTCATCGTCCCGGCCCAACTGTGCCAGCGCCGCGGCACGGATCGCCAGCGCCTGCATGTGGTTCGGGTTGATGTAGAGCTGCTCGCGGGCCCAGGACAGGGTCGCGTCGTATTGCCCGAGCAGATAATGGCTGAAGGCGTTCAGCGCGGCCCATTGGTAGCGCGGGTCGCTGTTGTCGCGCTGCGCGGCCATCGAGAACAGCTCGATCGCCTCGCGGTGCTCGCCGATGACGAAATGGCAGATGCCGAGCACGCCGCGTGCGCCGTTGTCGTAGGGGTTGAGCGCGACCGCGCGCTTGGCGGCGTCCATCGCGGCCTCGTAATGCGCCTCCATGGCATGCGCCCAGGACAGGATCGAGAAGGCGAAGGAGGAGCGCGGGTCGAGCCGGACGCTGGTCTCGGCGAGGGCCATCGCCTCGGCCCACATCTCGCGTGTGCCCTTGACCCACCCGAACTGGATGCTCTGGATCTGGATCGTGGCGAGATAGGCGTGCGCGATCGACAGTTTGGGGTCGAGGCTGATGGCTTCGCGGAACAGGTCGACGGCGGTGGCCAGGTCCTCCTTGGTCTGCCGGTAGTAGTGCGACAGCCCCTTGAGGAAGCGGTCCCAGGCGGTCACGTCGGTGGAGAGCCGCGCTGGCGCCGAGGCCTCCGCCCGGACGATCTCGGTGGCGATGGCGGCGGACAGATTGGTGGTGATCTCGTCCTGCATCGCGAACAGTTCGCCGATGTCGCGGTCGTAGCGGCCGGTCCAGAGCTGCTCGCCGGTCTCCGGCGCGACCAGTTCGGCGGTGACGCGGATCTTGGCTCCGGCGCGCCGCACCGAGCCCTGGATCAGATAGGTGGCATCGATCTCGCGCGCGATCAGGCGGGTGCTGGTGTTCTTGCCCTTGAACGCGAAGGTCGAGTTGCGGCTCAGCACGCGATAGAAGGATTGCAGCGACAGCGCGTGGATCAGATCTTCGGTGAGGCCGTCGGAGAAATATTCGTCCTGGGCGTCGCTGAGATTGGCGAAGGGCAGCACACCGACGATCGCTGTGCGGTACTGCTGCGACAGCACCGACGCCTCCCGGAGCTCGGGCGCGAGCGCCGGCGCACCCTCGGGCATCCAGGTCCAGACCCCGATCGGGTCCTTGATGTTCTTGAAGCGATGGTTGCCGGCATCGACCAGCAGCGCGGTCAGGTGCTTGCTCGCCTCCCGGTAGGCCTTGGCCGAGATGGCGAAGCCGCCGGGGCTCGCCACCGCTTCGAGGCGGACGGCAATGTTGACGTCGTCACCGAATACCTCGTCCTCGTCGGCGATGACGTCGCCCATGTGGATGCCGAGGCGAAACTGCATGGCGCGCTCGGCAGGCAGGTGATGGTTGCGCTCCGCCATCAGCGTCTGCATCGCGATCGCGGCCTCGACGGCGCCGACGATGCTCGGGAACTCCAGCAGGAAGCCGTCGCCGGTGTTTTTGACGACGCGGCCGCCATGGTTGAGGATGATGGGATGGATCGCGCTGCGATGGGCCTTAAAGGCGGCATGGGTGCCGGCCTCGTCGCTGCCCATCATGCGCGAATAGCCGGCGACATCGGCGCAGACGATGGCGGCCAGACGTCTTTCCATAGTCCGGAGCTCCAAGGGATCGATGACCGGCCCCCGCGTGGCAGTCGCCTCGAATCCCGCATTTCCAAGAACCCTGCCTTTATAGAGCAGATAAGGCCGAGCGAAAGCATGATCCGCATTGCAAATTTGAGGTAAATTCTCCGCAATCCTGGCGGTGGACGGCGGCGGCCGAACCGAATAAGCCCGCCTTTCAAGGCTGACGGGGGCACCTCACATGCTGGGCATTCACGAGATCTGGCTCTTCATCCTGTCGGGCATATTGCTCAACATCACGCCCGGCCCGGACTCGGTCTACGTGATCGGCCGCAGCATGCAGATGGGCTGGCGGGGCGGCGCCGCGGCCGCGCTCGGCATCAGTTTCGGCTGCTTTTTCCACGTCGCGGGCGCGGCAATCGGCCTTTCGGCGCTGCTGATGGCCTCATCGACCGCCTTCTCGATCCTGAAGCTGGTCGGCGCGGCCTATCTCGTCGTGACAGGACTTCAGATGCTGTGGTCGCGCCCGGCGCTGGCCGCAGCCATCGACGAGCCGGAGCGGAGCCCGCTGCGGCGGGTCTTCCTCCAGGGCGTCTTCACCAACGCGCTCAATCCCAAGGTCGCGCTGTTCTTCCTGGCCTTCCTGCCGCAATTCGTCGCAGCCGATTCCCCGCACAAGCCGCTCGCCTTCCTGACGCTCGGCCTGATCTTCATCTTTACGGGAACGTTGTGGTGCCTCGTGCTGGCGGCGTTCGCGGCAAGGGCGGCCCACCGGCTGCGCAAGTCTGAGGGCGCGATCGCCTGGGTGAACCGCGCGCTCGGCGGCCTCTTCATCTATCTCGGCATCCGCGTCGCCATGCTGGAGACGCGGTAACTCATTCGAACGGATGACTGGTCCGGCATGCAGTCGGCCCGATAGAGGCCGCGCGGGGAGGTTTCGATGGTTCGTGGAAGCTGCCTATGCGGCGCCGTGCGTTTCGAGATCGATCAGGTGCGTGCGCTCACGCATTGTCACTGCGCCAATTGCCGCAAGCTGACCGGTGCCGCCTTCGCCACCTACGCCCATGTCGATGCCGACAAGTTTCGCTTCGTTGCCGGCGAGGACATGATGGTGGCTTACGAATCCGCACCGGGGAGCTTCCGCCATCGCTGCAAGACCTGCGGCTGCCTGACGCCGGGCAAGGCGAGTTATCTGCCGACCGTCAGCATTCCCGCCGGCCTGCTCGATGACGATCCCGATGTCAGGCCCCGCCTCCACGTCTTCACCTCGTCGCGCGCACCGTGGTGGACGATCCAGGACGATCTGCCCCAGCACGAAAAATGGGTGCCGGGATACGAACCCAAATCGTAGGCCTCAGGCGAACTCCTTCAGCAGCGCGCTGCCCGCGAGATAAACGCCGAGCAGGATCATCGCGATCAGGAACCAGCGGCGAAACGCTTCCGCCGGCATCCGCGCCCGCACCGACTGGCCGACGAACATGCCGGCAAAGGCCATGGCCATGCCCACGGCGCCCGGCACGGCATTCGCCGGCGTCAGCAAACCGCCGGCGGTGAGGTTGAAGGCGAGCGCCAGCGTCGCCGTTGTGAAGAACACGCCGAGCGCCTGCACCAGTTCGTCCTTCTCCATGCCGATCGCCTGCATGAACGGCATCGAGGGGATCACCTGCACGCCTGTCGAGGCCGAGATCACGCCGGTGATCACGCCGACCACGCCGCCGACCCATTTCTCGTTCTGCGGCGCGACGTGGAACTTGAATTTGCTGAGCCCGATGATCGCGTAGATCACGAGCAGGATTCCGAGCACGATCGTGCCGTAACGGGCATGCGGGCCGGTCAGCGCGCCGGCATTGAGCCAGCATCCGATCACGGTGCCGATCATCAGCGGCCACAGCCGCCTCAGGATGTCGCGCAGATAGGGGCCGGCGAAGGTCTGCCAGATATTGGTGACGATGGCGGGCACGATCACGATGGCGATCGCGCGGCTCGGCGCCATGTTCACCGCGAGCAGGCCCATGGACACGGTCGGCAGGCCGAGCCCGACCACGCCCTTGACGAATCCGGCGATCAGGAAGACGGCGGCGATGAGGATGAGGAGCGGGTCAATCATATCTTGCACATTGACCGAAGCCGCGCGCGGGCACAATCTGGAGGTTACGGAGACAGCCTTCGTTCCTGGCGGAGGCTGAGGAGAATCCAGCCATGCGCTTCGACCTCGTCGACCTCCAGCTCTTCATCGCGGTTGCCGACCAGCGCAGCATTACGCGCGGCGCCGAGCGATCGAATCTCGCCTTGGCCTCTGCCAGCGCGCGCATAAAAGGGCTCGAGGACGCGCTCGGCGTCGCGCTGCTCAAGCGCGGGCGGCGCGGTGTCGAGCTGACTGCGGCGGGCGAGAGCCTGCTCGATCATGCACGGGTCGTGATGCACCAGGTCGACGCCATGCGCGGCGATCTCGCCGGCTTTGCCAGCGGCGTGCGCGCGAGCGTGCATTTTCTTGTCAACACCTCGGGGCTGTCGGAACATCTGCCGAAGGCGCTGGCGGGCTTCCTGCGCGAGCATCGCGACGTCGCCATCGACATCGAGGAGCGCGAGAGCACCGATATCGCGGCAGCGATCACCGCGGGGGCGGCCGATCTCGGCTTCGCTGCCGAGCACGCGCTGCCCGACCATATCGAGCGCTTCGTCTTCAGCGAGGACCACCTGACATTGGTGACGTCGCGGCGCGGCCCGTTCGCGGGCCGTCGTCAGATCGATTTTCAGGAGACGGGGGATTGCGAGTTCGTCGGGCTCACGAGCGCCACTGCGCTCCAGATGCACATTTCGAAGCACGCCGCCCGGCTCGGCATGCGTCCGCATTACCGTGCGCGTCTGCGCGATTTCGACGCGATCTGTCAGATGGTCGCCGCTGACGTCGGCATCGCCCTGGTGCCGATATCCGCCGCCCGCCGCTGCGCCAAGCTGATGCCGCTGGCCATGGTCCGCCTGCGTGATGCCTTCGCCAACCGCAAGCTCGTGATCTGCGCCCGCAGCTTCAAGGCGCTGCCAACGCCGGCCAAGATGCTGGTGGAGCATTTAAGGGCAGAGGCGGCGTGAGGGCGGCTTTTTGATGTGAGCCTACGCTGCGGCGGTGCGCACAACTGCGCTCCCTCCCCCCTTGCGGGGGAGGGAGGGGGAGAGGGGTACCCAGAAAAAGGTGTCTCTGTCGCGAAGAAGAGAGATCGATGGAGTCCCCGTGTGGACCCCTCTCCCTGGCCCTCCCCCGCAAGGGGGGAGGGAACGCACCTGTCGCGTTGTGAGGCCGTTCGCCTACCGCGCGCTACTTCGCCGTCTCGACGCCGGCGTCCTTGATCACCTTCGCCCACTTCGCGGTCTCGTCCGCGATGAAGCTGCGAAAATGCTCCGGCTCGTCGCCGATCAGGGTCGCGCCTTGGGCGGCGAGCTTTTCCTTTACGGCCGGATCCGCCATGGCCTTCGTCGCCAGGCCATGCAGCGCGGTGACGATCTCCTTCGGCGTGCCCTTCGGCGCCACCATGCCGTACCAGTTCTCGATGCGAAGATCAGCAAAGCCCGCTTCCGCGGTGGTCGGCACGTCGGGCGCGGTCGCGGAGCGCTCGGCCGAGCCGACCGCGATGGGCTTCAACGCGCCCGCCTTGACCTGCGGCAGCAGCACGGGGAGATCCAGGAACGTCATCTGCACCTGCTGCCCCAGGAGATCGTTAACTGCGGGAGCAGCGCCACGATAGGGCACGTGGACGATGTCGATCTTGGCCGTCAGCTTGAACAATTCGCCGGCGAGGTGCGGCAGGCTGCCGGGGCCGGAGGAGGCGAAATTGAGCTTTCCGGGCTGCGCCTCGGCGAGCGCGATCAGCTCGCCGATGTCCTTTGCGGGCACGTTGGTGGCGACGACAAGCATTTCCGGCACGGTCGCAACCAGCGTCACCGGCGTGAGGTCGCTCGCGGTGTCGTAGGCGACCCGCTCCATGCTCGGGCTGATTGCGAGCGCGCCGGCCGAGGAGATGGCGATGGTGTAGCCGTCGGGCGCGGCCTTGGAGACCGCATCGGTGCCGAGCACGCCGCCCTGGCCGCCGCGGTTGTCGATCAGCACCGGCTGCCCTGATAGCTCCGACATGCGCTGGCCGATCACGCGAGCAATGATGTCGTTGGGCCCGCCGGCCGGAAACGGCACGATCAGCTTGATCGGTTTTGCGGGGAAATTCTGCGCGGAGGCGAGGGCGGGAAACAGGAGCAGGAATGCGAGGAGGAGCTTAGGCCAGTTGTTCATGCAGGCTCTTTTCATGCACGCTCCTTGGGGCGTTTATCCGTTGAGCAGTTTCAGTGCTTCTTCGTGAACTCTAGCGTCGCCGGCCGCGATGATGCGGCCGCCGCCCTGGGCCGGCTTGCCTTCCCAGGTGGTGACGACGCCGCCGGCGCCGGTCACGATCGGGATCAGGGCTGCGATGTCGTAAGGCTTCAGCTCGGTCTCGACCACGAGATCGACGTGACCAGCCGCCAGCATGCAATAGGAGTAGCAGTCACCGCCATAGCGCGACAGCCGCGCGCCCTGTTCGATGCGGCTGAAGATGGCGCGGTCTCGTTCGTTCATCAGCAGCGGGCTGGTGGTATAGCTCGTCGCTTCCGACAGCGAGGCGCAGCGGCGGACCTGGAGCCGGCGCTCGCCGGACGGGCCTTTATAGGTGGCCGAGCCGTTGTCGCCGGAGAAGCGCTCGCCGATGAAGGGCTGGTGCATCATGCCGTACACCGGCGCGCCCTTGTGCAGCAGCGCGATCAGCGTGCCCCAGATCGGAAAGCCGCCGATGAAGGATTTCGTGCCGTCGATGGGGTCGAGCACCCAGACATAATCGGCGTCCTCGCGCTCATTGCCGAATTCCTCGCCGACGATGCCGTGCTGGGGGAAGCTCGCCTTGATCAGCCGGCGCATCACCGCCTCCGCGGCGCGGTCGGCCTCCGTCACGGGGTCGAAATCCTTGGTCTTGCTCTTGTCGTCGATCGACAGCGAGGTGCGGAAGAACGGCAGGATGGTTTCGCCGGAGGCGGTGGCGAGCCGTCCGATGAAGGCTGAGAAGTCGATCACCGTCACGGCGCATCCTCAAAACGAAAGTCGGGTGAAGCTCGCTCCTGCCTAGCTCAATTCGCTTCTCGCGTGCAGCGCTGAGTTGGTTTGCTCCCTGGTATTTTGGATGCCGCAACCGGCTGCCCCATCCCAGTCATATGCTGGCCAAATATCGATCATAGAGTTGAAAACTTAGTTCCGAGTATGCCTCGTTCGTATGCAAACGGTTATCAACCCATTGAATTTCCTTATCAAAGAAACTGAATCTGGGTTTCGCTATAAGCAATTGAGCCATGTGCATATTGCATGGGAAACGGCTCAAAAGCCCTTGCACTTTGTGCGTCGCGGCCGCATATTGTTGCGGTGCGGTAGCGCTCTGCGTTACCGCTGCCCTCCTTGGGCGTTTCCTCCCTAGACTTGGGCCGCTTCTTCATCAGAAGCGGCCCTTTTTTCTTTGAGCCTCGATCTTCACTTCGAGCGCGCGAAAACGCGAAGCGAAGATTCGGCGCACGATACGCTGGCAGCTTGATCTGATGTTTGATCGGCGACGCGATCGCGCGGCGACGGCTCGCGTCTATTCCGCCGCGGCCTGGAACGGGCCGAGATCGCCGAACGGGATCGTCGTCGCCAGCACGTCGGCGAGCACGCCGAAGTCGCTTGCCACTTGCGCAAAGCGCGGACTGCGCTCGCGCCGCCGCTCGTCCATGTAGATCGCGCGGTTGAGCTCGAGCTGCACCGCGTGCAGGCCGCTTGCGGGGTTGCCGTAATGCTCGGTGATGAAGCCGCCGGCATAGGGCTTGTTGCGGCCGATCGAATAGCCGAGCCCGCCCATGGTCTCCTCGACCCTGTCCGGAAGCAGCGGCGTGCAGCTCGTGCCGTAGCGGTCGCCGATCACGATGTCGGGCCGCCGCGGCTCGTCCCTGCTGACGCCGACCGAGGGCATCGAGTGGCAATCGACCAGCACCACGGTGCCGAACATCTGGTGCACCTTGTTGATCAGCCGGCGCAGCGCGCGATGATAGGGCTTGTAG
Organism: Bradyrhizobium sp. LA6.8; assembly: GCF_040547935.1. NCBI lineage: Bacteria > Pseudomonadati > Pseudomonadota > Alphaproteobacteria > Hyphomicrobiales > Nitrobacteraceae > Bradyrhizobium > Bradyrhizobium sp. LA6.8. The sequence goes on along the minus strand of NZ_JBEPQQ010000008.1, from coordinate 407,119 downwards.
AGCGTCTCGATCCGCGCCAGCGCATCGTCGACCAGGATGCGTTCGCGGTAGATCTCCTGGCCGTCGCCGACCACGCGCGGGATGGTGCCTAACCCGCCGGCGACCCGCATCGAGCGGGTATTGGCAAAGCTCGGCAGCCGTCCGGTGAACATGCGGGGATCGAGCTCATAGGGCTCGCGATTGACGTCGACATAGGAGCGGGGAAAGTTGACCCGCACGGTCGGAAAGCCGCGCTCGCTCAAATGGCCGATCAGCTCGTCCATGAAGGAATCTTCGGACCGCCGCAGCGTCGTCAGGTCGATCCTGGAGGCGCCGAGGAATTCGTCCGGATAGGTCGAGCCGGAATGGGGCGAGTTGAAGATGACAGGCGCGCGCCATTGCGCGGGCTCCACGATCTCGAAGGCGGGCGACACGTCGCCGTCAAACCGGGTCATCTTCTCAGGCTTCGTCCCTTCGCGCCGCGGGATCCGGGTCTCGGATCGAATTGATTCGGCCGGTGGAGCGGCTCTTATGTGTCGTCATTGTCTGGAATCGCAACCATTCTGCCAAGCGAAAAGATGTGATTGGCGCTGGAACATGTCTTAACCGTGTGGGCAGGGAAGCGGGGATGCGCCGGCGCGGCTCGATTGATTCGTTCCGCATTCGGGTTCACAAGGGACCGGCAGCGCAGCCAGCCCAGGGTAAAGATTTTCACCCCAAATTTACCCTCTGTCGGGCTTAGTAACCTCTGCTGATATCCTCTGGGGATTTGACGTTTCCTGCCATGCCCAAAATCCTGCTCGCCGAAGACGACAACGACATGCGCCGTTTCCTGGTCAAGGCGCTGGAAAACGCTGGTTTTCAGGTCTCGTCCCATGACAACGGCATGGCCGCCTATCAGCGGCTCCGGGAAGAGCCGTTCGAGATGCTGCTGACCGACATCGTGATGCCGGAGATGGACGGCATCGAGCTCGCCCGCCGGGCCTCGGAACTCGACCCCGACATCAAGATCATGTTCATCACCGGCTTCGCCGCGGTCGCCCTGAACTCGGATTCGGACGCCCCCAAGAACGCCAAGGTGCTGTCCAAGCCGGTGCATCTGCGCGAATTGGTCAGCGAAGTGAACAAGATGCTGGCGGCCTAAATCGGCCCCCTTCGGTCCTTGCACCGGCTCCCCTGAGCCGTTATAGGGACCCGACCCGATCTAGAGACATCTAGGGCGCGTAGCTCAGCGGGAGAGCACTACCTTGACATGGTAGGGGTCACAGGTTCGATCCCTGTCGCGCCCACCATCCTTCGCTCGCGATAGCCGAGAGAAGGATGCGACGCCGCAGCCCAAAGGGCGCAGGCGGGCTGCCGCCGCGAGCTTCGGCCAGGCAAGCCCAAACAATCCGCGATTGCGAAGCGTGCGTGTAGCCCGGATGGAGCGAAGCGCAATCCGGGATTTGCCCCGGTGCTGCAGCGAGCCACGCCCTGACCATTCCCGATCGCAGCTATTTCAGTTCCGTATTCGCGACCGGCAGGACGGAGGCGACGGACCAGCCGTTCGCATCCCGCACGTAGGTCTGGCTGATCAGAAACGTATTCTGTTGGGCTGGCTTGCCGGGAAGGCCACGCGTGAAGACGATGGGAACGAGGACCTGCATGACCTCGTTCGAGATCACGGCGACGTGGAATTTCGACATGTCGGGTTCGAGGTGCCAGGTGCCCTCGTAGTAGCCCTTGAAACGGTCCGCGACCGCATCACGGCCTCTGGTTTCGATACCTCTCGCAAACAACAGCGTGCCGGGCGAATTCCACAGCATGGCTTTCACTTCGTCCGCGTTGTGCGCATTCTGCGCGGCAATGAACTTCTCGAAGATGGTTCGCGCCTCGGCATCATCTGCCGCGGCCAGCGCCGGCCCGGACGACCAGGCGGTCGCCGCGAGAAACAGCGCTGCGGCAATTGCCGCAACATGACCGCGCCGTGCAAATCGTCGTAGCCTGATGGAGCCGCGGGACATCTTGGAAGGGGGCATGATCATCTCTCTTTTGGATGACAGTGATCATACCATAGATCGCCGCGCCGGCTTTTCAGGACCGCGCGAGCGGCGGTCACCGTCGCATCACGGATGCGTTGGTTCACGCCACGTCCGATGCCGCGGACGTGGCGCATCGTCGTCACACCGCCATTCGCCTCACGTCAGCGGCAACAGATGATCCGGGATCGGCACGGGTGCTGCCGGCACCAGCGATGCGACCGAGACGTGCGGCCAGGTCAGCCCGGCGAAATCCAGCATGACCTTCTGTGAATACTGGATCTGCGTCGTCGCCACCCTGACGTGGCCGCCCTTGAAGCCCTTGTTGGGCACGAACGGGATCGCGGCGACGAAGCTCGGAACCAGCGGCACGTTGCTCCTCTGGCGCGGTTGCAGGATCACCGGCGGCGTTCCGGGCGGCAGGGCCGGCACGTCGATGTCGTAAACCACCGTCTCGATCCAGAACACCGCGTCCATCTGGAAGGCGTTGGCGTTGGCGCTCCCGCCGCCTGGCGGCGGATTGGGCTGCCCCTCGAGGAATGCGATGTTCACGGTGCCGCCCGCGAAGTTCGGCGCGGTGGGATGAGGTCCGGGCGAGGGAATGGCCGGCAACGGTCCGTCGGACAGCGGTGTGCCGGGCTTCGTCGAGGTCTCGATGACGATGGTCTGCGTGATGGTCTGATGCGCGATCTGATTGCGCAGCACCGTGTTTGGGTCAGTGATCATGGCCTGGGTCAGCCTGCCGGAGGCGATCAGCGCGGTCAGATCCTGAGGCAGCCTGCGAGTCGTGTTGTTGGTCGCGGTCTGGTTCTGGAATGTGATCTTGCTGCCCGGATTGCCGCCGATGAACGGTGTGATGTCGATCGCCGCGATGGTTGGCTTGCCGGCGACCGGAGCCAGCGCGGTGCCTTGCGCAGTGATCGTCGTGCCGTGCGGGATCGATGCCATGCGCGCAACGGTGAACGGCTCGTTCGGATTGGTGGTGGCCGGCACCGCCAGCCAGATGCCGGGTTCGAAGTGAATGCCCACGGGCTCCTGCGTGGTGACGTCGCGGATGGTCTGCAGATAGGGCACGCCGTTCAGGAATGCGTCCCTCTGCTGGTCGGAGCCGCGATTGGGGATCGAGCCGAGGCTGGGTTCGAAAGAGAGCGTCTCGTCGGTAAGATTGAGCTCCAGCACGTTGTCGTCGGGATCGGTCGTGTTGACTGGTCCCGGCATCGGTGTCGGCGTGATCTTGCTCTCCGGCCGGAAGATCGTATTGAACCCCTGTCCGGTGAACGTGCCCTTGAAGGCCGCGAGCGGACCGAGGGGAGCCGGCAAGGTGACCGGCGGACGCGCAGCTCGGGCGGCGGCCCCCGCGGTGGGCTGCGCGGCGTCCCTGAACACCTCGTCGACCTCGTGGATGGAGAAATTCGCGGTCTTGGTGAATGCACTGGTGAGTGGTTTGGGCTCGTCCATGGTGATCCCTCGCGGTGCTGCAACTGTCGATGCCGGCATTTCCCCGGGCCGGCTGTCCGGGCAGGTGAGTCCTGCGCTATTGCGCCTCGTGATCCCGATCGCGCCTCGTGATCCCGATCGCGTCTCGTGATCTGCCCGATGCCGGGCATGACAACATCGTTCACGCGCGCTCATGCGCGCGTGCCGACTACGAACATTGATCGGCCCTACGTTGTTGGCCGGGCCGGATACTGAACGGATCTGCGTGAATCGATCGTGATTTTCAACTTGTGGTTCGGGCAAATGTGCGGTCGGGAAATAGCCGAGCCCTGCGAACTGAGTGAAGCATTGCTTCCTTCTCCGTGCTCGAAAATGAGATCATCAAAATGGAGGTCGGGCGCCTGGCCGGCTTCGGTTATGCTGGGCTATCATACAACCTTAAGATGGTCGCAAATGTGTGCCAGGTCACAGGGCCAAAGAGTCGCAGCAACGAGAGACGAGCGAGGCTGCCCATGAGCGTTTCCGTCATCGAGCAAGCAAAAATCCAGGCGCAGGTGCTGGTGCCGCTGGTCAAGGCATTGCAGGCCGAGCTCGGCGAGGCGCGCGCCAACGCGCTGGTGCGCAAGGTGCTCGGCGATCTCTATCGCGGCTTCGGTGAGGAGTTCTGGAAAACGAAGAACGAGACCGATCTCGGCAAGGCCGTGTCGTCGGCGTTCAAGACCTATGCCCGCGACGACGCGCTCGCCTATGACGTCGTCGAGCAGACGGCGGATACCTTCGCGTTCGACGTGACGCGATGCGCCTATGCCGAGTTCTACAAGGCGCTGGGCGAACCGCAGCTCGGCTTCCTCCTGGTCTGCACCGCCGATTTCGCGACCGCGGAAGGGTTTGGTCCCGACGTCAGGCTCACGCGCACGCAGACGATCATGCAGGGCGCCAGACATTGCGATTTTCGCTACCGGCGCGACGCCGGGAGATCACAGTGAAGGGAATGCAAATGATGCGGGCAAGCTGCCTTGCCATGGCTGCGCTGGCGCTGATGGCATCACGCGCCGATGCGGCGATCATCGACTGGCAGGCCGAGCTCCAGCGCTGCCGCGTACTGCGGCAGAACGTGGCGCCGCTGCTTCAGGCCGGCGAGGGAATATCCGCCGTCGGCCGCTCCAACAGATCCGTCCGTCGCTGCATCTGGATCCAGCGCATCGCGGTGCGCAAGAAGATCCCCGGCGCGGAGGTTTGGTAGCAGGCGCCCGTCAGGTGGACTGGCTCTTCTGCCGGAGCAGCAGGTCCTTCAGTCCTGTCGGATAGAGGCTCGGTCCGCCCTGCGGAGCGGCGTCTTGCGTCGATCGACAGTCCTGCGGGCGTCGCCTCAGCCGGCGGACACGCCCGGCTTGAACAGGGCTCCGACCGGCAGCTTTTCCTGGAGGTCATACGAACTCGGCCGGTTCTCCTTGACCCATCTTTTTTCGGCGTGGGATTCGAATGGCGGCGGAATTTGCCCCTGAATCGACCAAAGGTCGGCCGGTAGCTCGTCGATGGTGACCTCCCAGTCGTATCCCCGGTCCTTGACGTAGGGCGCGATCAACTTGTCGACTGCTTTCACCCACCATTCCCTGATGACGGGGCCGGGCATCGTCCTCGCCATGTGGTCGATCTTGAAGCGGACGAATTTCTCGTGCGAAGCTCCGCCGACATAGACCGAACCTGCGGCGACTTCCTCGAAGATCATCACGGCGTAGAATTTCGGGATGGGAATCCTCGCATACATTGCGGTGACCTTCTCTGCGAATTCCTTCTTGTCATGAGCCGAGTAGGCCCCGACGGGGTGATAGACTTTCCACAACGGCACTCGAGTTCTCCTTGACGTTGGCTGGTTCTTAGGGAATCCCGCGCAGCATTTGGTATGATGGTGATAATATCACTGACTGCGCCGTCGGCTCTTCAGGATCTGGCGATCCGCGGTAACCGCTAAATCACGTCTGCGTTGGCTCAGCCTTGTTGGGGCCGCCACTGCTGGGCGAGCCGGAGCTCGGCTTTTCTCCTTTGTCTGCACTTCCGACTTCGCGACTGCGGAAGGGTCCGGCCCCGACGTCAAGCTGACGCGGGCGCAGACCATCATGCAAGGCGCGCGAGCCATTGCGACTTCCGCTACCGGCGCGACGCGGGGGGATCACAGTGAAAGGAATGCGAACGATGCGGGCGACCTGTCTTGCAATAGCTGTGCTGGCGCTGATGGCGTCATGCGCGGATGCAGCGGTGATCGACTGGCAGGCCGAGCTCCAGCGCTGCCGGGCGCTGCGCGCGAACATCGCGCCGCTGCTTCAGGCCGGCGAGGGGATATCCGCCGTCGGCCGCTCCAACAGGTCCGTCCGTCGCTGCATCTGGATCCAGCGCATCGCGGTGCGCAAGAAGATCCCCGGTGCGGAGGTTTGGTAGTCAGGCGCCCGTCAGGCGGACTGGCGCTTCCGTCGGAGCAGCACATCCTTCAACCCGTTCGGATAAAGGCCCGGCCCGCCCTCGACGTCGAGCTCCGCAAGATCGAACCAGCGTGCGACGATCTCTTCGCCGTTATCCTCGCGGAAGTCGACGCGATCCTGGCCGCTGAACGCGCCGTCTGGAAGCGCGACCTCCGCGATGAACATCACCTCATGCCCGGTCGATCTCTCGTGCACAAAAATGTTCTCCATCACCAGCGGCTCGCCCGTGATGGTGATGTCCACGCCGAGTTCTTCACCAAATTCCCGCACGAGCGCAGTCCGCCAGCTCTCGCCGAACTCGATCTCGCCGCCGAGCGGGCGCACGCCCTTGATCCGCCCCGCATCGTCGCGCACCTCGGCCGCCAGCAGGCGCCCGTCCCGCCAGTGCAGGCCGAGCGCGACGACGCGGATATGAGGGTGGGGCCGCCATGTGGACATGGGGGCATCGTTATCGTGCCCGCCGCCGCTGCGCAATGCGCGGTGGCGAGGCCTTGTCGGGCTGGATCCGCACTGCCTTCGGCATGCAAATGCTTCGCAGCCTTGATCCGTGACTCGCCGCCTGCCATTGTCCGGTCCTCCACTAGGGCGACGAGCCTGGTGAGATACAATTTGCGGCGTTCGGCGAAACGTGTCGCTTCGCCGGACGTGACGAGAAGGCAGGTTTTCGAGATGAACAGCGTGAACAAGCCCGGCGGCAACTATCTGCCGGTGATCATCCATGGTGGAATTGCGTATGTCAGTGGTCAGCTGCCGCGTCGCGGTGAGGACCTGCTGTATGCGGGCAAGGTCGGCGCAAATGTCGATATCGCGGCCGCGCAGGAGGCCGCTGCTCTCTGCGCCGATCTCTGCATTTCAGCCATCAACCACGCAACAGGCGGAGAGGACAGGATCGTCCAGGTCCTGCAGCTCGTCGGATACATTGCTTCAGCGCCTGGATTTACCCAGCAGTCACAAGTCATGAATGGGGCCTCCGACCGGCTGATCGAGCGCTTGGGCGATCGCGGTCGTCACACGCGCACGTCTGTCGGCGTCGCCGAGTTGCCGCGGGGCGCTCCCGTCGAGCTGAGTATGATTGCCGCTGTTCGGTCGTAAGAGGCGGTCTTATCAGACGAGATACTTCTTCACCGCCGCCTCGTCCCAGGCAATCCCGTTGCCCGGCTCCTCGCCCGGCAGGGCAAAGCCGTCCTTGATCTGCAATCGTGTCGCCAGCACCGCGTCGGCCCAGTCGACATATTCCAGCCAGTGCGCGGTCGGCGTCACGCAGAGCAGGTGCGCGCTCACTTCCGAGAACAGGTGCGTCGACATCTCGATGCCGGCGGCATGTGCGAGCGCGGCGGCGCGGAGCCACCCGGTGACGCCGCCGATGCGCTGGACATCGGGCATCACGTAGTCGCAGGCCTCCGCGGACAGCGCCGCCTGCATCGAGAAGGCGCTGTCAAAATTCTCGCCGATCTGGACCGGCGTGCGGAGCGCATCCGCAATGCGCGCGTTACCAGCGTAATCGTCGTGGCGGACCGGCTCCTCGATCCAGGTCAGCCCCTCGTCGTCGAGCATCTCGCCGCGGCGGATGGCCTCGGTGACCGTCAGCGCCTGGTTGTAGTCGCACATCAGCGTGACCTGATCGCCGACGGCCTTGCGCACCGCGCGCACCACGGCGAGATCCTCCCGCGCATCGGGCCGGCCGACGCGGATCTTTGCGGCGTGGAAACCTTCGGCCAGCAGCTTGTGGGCTTCGTCCACGGCGGCGCCCGCCGGCATGATGCCGAGCCCCTTCGAATTGTAGGCCCTGACCGGCTTCGGCGCGCCGCCGAGCAGGCGCGCGAGCGGCAAGCCTTTGCTACGCGCCAGCGCGTCCCATGCCGCCATGTCGATGCCGGATTGCGCCAGCCGCTGCAGGCCGGCGAGGCCGAGCAGGGTGAAACGCTGGGTCAGCTTGCGCTCGATCTCGAACGGCAGCAGCTCGTCGCCGGCGACGAGCTCAGACATTTCCGTGACCATCGCCGTCAGCGGCTTCAAGGCCGAAGGCGTGATCGAGAACAGATAGGCATGCCCCACCGCGCCCTGGTCGGTCTCGCAGTCGATCAGCACCAGCGGCGCCTTTGCGACCGCGCCGGTCGAGGTCTTGAGCGGCAAATTCATCGGCACGATCACGGGGCGCGCATTGAAGCGCCTGATGCGGATAGTCTCGGTCATATGGAGGATCTCCCGGCGGAGTGAATGCAGGTTAATACCGATCTTAAACATTCGCCATGAAACGAAAAGCCATTTGCTGCGACCCACCATGAAATGGGGTTGCGCGGCCTCGTATTTGCGGGCTCTGTGCCGCCGCAAGCTCTTGCCGCGAATTCCCGGGATTTGCGACAAGATCGCACACGACGGAGCCACAGGGTGAAACAAGAGATCTCCGAAGAACAGCGCAAGAGCGGCATCCTCACGGGGGCCGTGATCGCCTTGCTCCTGCTCGCTTTGCCGGTCGCGGTGTGGCTGGACCTGACCGACCTCAGCAAGACCGCGCTGCGCCGGCAGGCCGCCGACCTCAACTCGGTGATCACGAGCGTGCGCAGCTACTATGCGTCCAACGTGGTCGGCCGCATCCTGGCCAACCCTGATGGCACCACCAGGGTCGTGCACAATTACGAATCCGTCCCCGGTGCGATCCCGATCCCGGCGACGCTGTCGCTGGAGCTCGGACGGGTGATCGGCGCGCAGCAGGAGAACATCGCCTACCGCTTCGTCTCGGATTTCCCGTTCCAGAACCGCGCCGCGCACCAGCTCGACAAGTTCGAGAAGGACGCGCTCGACGCGCTTCGCAAGGACCCCGAGCAGAAGATCGTCGAGACCGAGACCTCGCTGTTCTCCGACAAGGTCCGCCTGGTCGCGCCCGTCACGATGGGCCCTGCCTGCGTCAGCTGCCACAACAGCCACCCCGAGAGCCCGAAGAAGGACTGGAAGGTCGGTGACATCAGAGGCATCCAGGAGGTGATCATCGCGCAGCCGATCGCCGCCAACATCTTCTCGTTCAAGTTCCTGCTGGCCTATTTCCTGATCGCCGCCGGCTGCGGCCTGTCGTTCCTCTCGCTCCAGCGCCGACAGGCCGGCCGCATCAAGGGCATGAACAAGGAGCTCGAATCCGCCAACGACTTCCTGGCTTCGTTGTCGATGAAGATCTCGCGCTACATCCCGCCGCAAGTCTACAAGAGCATCTTCAGCGGCCAGAAGGACGTCACGATCCACACCGAGCGCAAGAAGCTCACGATCTTCTTCTCCGACATCCAGAATTTTACGGCGACCGCGGAGCGGCTTCAGCCGGAATTGTTGACCCAGCTCCTCAACGAATATTTCACCGAGATGTCGGCGATCGCGCACGAATATGGCGGCACCATCGACAAGTTCATCGGCGATGCCATGCTGATCTTCTTCGGCGACCCCGAGACCAGGGGCGACCGTGCGGACGCTGAGGCCTGCCTCCAGATGGCCTGGCGCATGCAGCAGCGTCTTGCCGAGCTCAATGCGAAGTGGCGCGCCTCCGGCATCGAGCAGCCGTTCCGCTCGCGCATGGGCATCAACTCAGGCTATTGCAATGTCGGCAATTTCGGCAGCAGCGACCGCATGGACTACACCATCATCGGTGCCGAAGCGAACCTCGCCGCGCGGCTGCAATCGATCGCCGAGCCCGGCGGCATCGTGTTGAGCTACGAGACCTTTGCGCTGGTCAGCGACATCGTCCGCGCGCACGCGCTGCCCGCGATCACGATGAAGGGCATCAGCCGCGAAATCATTCCCTATTCGGTCGACGCGCTCAACGACGCGGCGGCGGAGAAGAGCGGTGTCATCACCGAGCGCGCGCCCGGCCTCGAGCTGTATCTCGACCCCGCGGTGGTGAAGTCAGGCGATGCCGCGCGCGTCCGCTCGCTGCTGGAAAACGCGCTGGCTTCGCTGAAGCCGGCGTGAGGGTGCGCGCAGTCTTGCGTAGCCGCGTTTCTGATTGAGAGAGTCCCCCGTGTGGACCCCTCTCCCTAACCCTCCCCCGCAAGGGGGGAGGGAACGCATTTGCGCGTGTGGCTACGTCAAGGGACGACAATTGGCTTTGGTCCTGTGAACTCATTGAGCTTGTGAGCTCAGCCTTCGCCGCGCGGCACACTGCGCTCCCTCCCCCCTTGCGGGGGAGGGCGGGGGAGAGGGGTGGCCCAGCAAAAGGTGCGTCCGAGTCGGCCTACCGCGCCGCGCCCTCCGTGAACGCGGTCTCGATCACATCGCCAAAAGGCTGCCAGGAACGGCCGTCGAACTGCACAAGCCGCATCTGCTTGATCGGCAGGTAGCTGTTCGGCGAGGTGCTCATCCTGATGTTGGGCAAGGCAACGGAGGGCTGCTGATCCCTCAGCGAAGCCGCCTGACGCATGATGTTCTCGCGCGACAGGTCGTCGCCGCATTGCTTCAGCACCTGCGTCAGCGCCTCGGCTGCGCCGTAGCCGTAGACCGCGGCGCTGTTGTTGGTGCTTTCGACGTGATGGTACTTGTCCATGAAGGCGAACCAGTCCTTCATGGCGGGGTCGTTCTTCCATGCGGGGTCGCTCGGATCCTTCAGGAAGGCCGCCGAGATCACGCCGGACGAATTCTCCAGGCCCGCGGGCGCCATCGCGTTGGCGATCGAGGCGGAGGCGTCGTTGACGATGATGACCGGGCGCCATTTGAGTGACGCCGCCAGCTTGATCACCTTGGACGCCGTCGACGGCACGCCGAGAAAGACGAAGATGTCCGCGCCCGCGCGCTTGAGGATCGAGACGTGCCCTTCGAGATGCTCATCGGCAATGTCGAAGGCGATGTCGACGAGGACAAGGCGGTTCAGGTCGCCAAGACCTTCCTGGATGCCCCTGTAGAGCATGCGTCCGAACTGGTCGTTCTGCCAGAGCACCACGATCTTCTTCTTGGGGTAATAGGCCTGGATGTAGTTGGCATAGATGCGCCCCTCCGACCGGAACGACGGCTGCCAGCCCATGGTCCAGGGAAACGCCTTGGCCTGGCTCAGCTCCTCGTCGCCGGATGCGACGAACAGCTGCGGGATTCTCTTCTCGTTCAGGTACCAGCGCGTGGCGATATTGCCGGGCGTGCCGAACGAGCCGAACATCAGGTGCACGTCGTCCTTCTCGACCAGATTGCGCGTCAGCTCCAGCGCGGTGGCCGGATCGGAATTGTCGTCGCGCGTGATGAAGCGGATCTTGCGGCCGTTGATGCCGCCGCGCGCGTTGACCATGTCGAAATAGGCAGCCTCCGCCTGGCCGATGGCGCCGAACTCCGAGAGCGGTCCCGAATACGGCATCACATTGCCGATGCGGATTTCATCGCCGCTCGCGGGTTGTTCGGCGTGTTGCTGGGACATCGCGCCAAGCGACGCGATAGCGATCATCGAAACGAACAGCATCCTGCCGATGACGCGCATGCTCGATACCTTGATATTGGCCCCTCCAAGAGGTCGGCTCAATCCGCACCAAGTCCGCTTGATCTACGTCAAGCGTTTGTCAAAGCTGTGGCTGCGTGGGCGCTCAGCAAACGACAGGCGTGCTGACGCGCCGTTCGTGTTGAGGTCAGTGGCTCCGTCATCCTGATGTGCGAAGCCCACGATGCAGCGCATCGCGGGCGGAGCCTCGAAGGATGAATGGCCCCCGCTACAACCGAGCGAAGACGGCCGGGCCGTCGCCCTTCGAGGGCCGCTGAAGAAGCGGCCACCTCAGGGTGACGGTGATAGCCTCATTGTCGCGGCCGGGTTCGTAGGGCCCGACCATAACGCTGCGGGAGCTTGGAGTGCCCGCGCCCGCTTACGGCAGCTCCCGCGCCTCGAGCTGATGCACCAGCAGCAGGGTCGGTTCGGCGAGGCTGTCGCCGGAGCCGTCGAGGCCGAAGGCGGCGGCGATGCCGTCGCGGCTGCGCAGCAGCGTGCTGCGCGGGCAGTGGCCGGCGCCGCACAGCGTCTTCTTCAAGATCTCGCCCTGCGCCACGAGGCTCGCGGGATCGTTCGCGGCCCAGGCCAGCACGATCGGCGCATCGACGTTGAGGATGCCGGGGAAGACCGACCGCTTGTCATATTGGGTGGGGTCAGTGCCGAGATAGGCCTTCTCGCTGTCGCTCGCGTCCTTGCCCGCGCGGTAGATCCCTGACACCAGCACGACGGCCGCGACATCGGCACGGTCGGTCTGGAACTCGGGATGCGCCAGCAAGGTGGCGACATGGAAGGCGCCGGCGCCGTAGCCGACCGCGACGATCTCGCGGGCATCGCCATTGAACAGGTCGATATTGCCGTGGACCCAGGATAGCGCCGCCGCGACGTCGGTTGCACCCATCGGCCAGGTCGCCGCAGGCGCAAAGCGATAGTTGACGCGCACGCCGATCATGCCGTTGCGCGCGGCAAAGCACATCGCCTGGTCCTGGACCTCGCGGGACAGGTCCGGCGCGCCGCGATCGCCGGTGAAGGTGTCGCCCCCCACGAACACCAGCACGGGCCGGGGCGTATCCGCCTTGGTCTCGCTGCTGGTGGCGACGTCGAGCACATTGGCCTCGCTCTCGCCGTAGCGCAGCCCCCGCGAGAAGGAGATCTGCTCGCACAGCCGCGCGGTGCCACCGGCGGTCGTGTCGTTGTCGGTGAGGCCCACCCGGACGAGATTGGACGGCCCCGTGAGCCGCGCGGGCAACGGACCGTGTGCGGAGGCTGCCGTCATGCCCAGGATGAGGAAGAAAGCGAGATAATTCTTCATGTTGGTATGTTGGTGCCGGCCCTGCGTGCCCGATATGGGCTCGCGCATTTGGCCCGTCTTTTCAATTCGCCTTATTAGTTAGTTGGTCTTGAGGCGATTTCACGGCACCCGGTTTCTTGCCCATGTTCTTGCCCATGCGCGGTTCAATTCCCCGGCTGGAACGTGCAGTCGGCCCCGCTGCCGTCCTTGCGGCGGATGGCATTGGGGTCGATGATGCAGCTCAGCTTGCTCAGGCTCTCGAAGTTCGATCCCGCCGCACCATCGGGCGGAATGCCGGCGAGCGCTTCGGTCGCGAAAATTTCATTGGCCGTCGAGCCGTTCACGGTCCTGCTCTTCTTGCCGAAGGTCAGCTCGCAATTGCGTAGCGTGATGTCGACATTGCCGGTGCGGCAGACGATTCTGTCCACGGTCACCACGATCGGCTTCTTGTAGGGAATCTCGGCATTGGCGGCGAACAGCATCGCCACCGCCTTCCTCTCGGCGCCGGTCAGGTCCGGCGACAGCGGCGCGATCACGCCCGCGAGCGCCAGCGCCGTCGAGCCCGAGACTTTTGCAGGCGTTGCCCCAGAGGCTCCGGCGGCGTTGAAGGCGCCGGCAAAAGCGAGCGCAGAGATGAGGCGAGCCCAAATCCTGGATCGAGCCCTTGTCGTGAATGTCATTCGCGTCGCTTCCTCTCCCGTCACGGCTTCGCCGCCGCAAGGCGCCCCGAGCCTATGACAGAATTGCTGGTCCGGGCAGAGCCAAGCGCTTCAGGCTGCTTGTCGATGGCCTTGATGATCGCAGCCGCCGCCGTCTGGCCGGACTGGAGAGCGCCTTCCATGTAACCGAAATAGGCAAAGCAGGTGTGCTCGCCGGCAAAGAACAGGCGGTCCTCGAAACCCTTGGCCAGCAGCGGCCCGGCGCGGCAGACCTCGCCGGGGGCGGGACAGGAATAGCCGGCGGCGGTCCATTCGTCGCGCGGCCAGGCCATGAACTCCGGTTGATCGGCCAGATGCGCGACATAGCCCTTGTAGACGCTGCCGATCTGCTGCGCGTAGAACGCGTCGACCTGCGTCTGGTCACCGGGCCGGTAGTGCTTGAGAGCTTCCGCCGCGACGTCGGCTCCGGCAAACAGGCTGAGCTCGACCGGATGATCCGGCGGGGCGATCTGGTTGTCCGTCCCTTCCCAGGTGACACCGAACTGGTTCGAGATGGCGGTTGGGGCGAGGCCCTCGCCGATCCAGAAGCGCTTCTTGAGCGGGCTGAGATATTTCACCGCCGTCCCCATCGTGACGTAGTAGTCGTGCGGCAGGTGGGGCGTGATCGTGATCTTGGCGTTGGGTGAGTCCGGCCACAGGCTCGGGGGTATCGCGAGCACGGCATAATCGGCGGCGAAGGACGCGCGCGTGGTTCCGTTGCCGGAGGTGCTGAATTCCAGGGTCACGCCTTCGCTGTCGATGCGGATGGCGCGCACCGGCGTCGACAGGTGGGTGCTGGCGCCCTTGTCCTCGATGTCCTGCGCGAGACGAATGGCGAGCTCCTGATTGCCTTCCGAGCAGCGCAAAGTCTCGGTCTGGGTGAAGAAGGCGTCTATCTGGTCCTTCATCCGTCCGCCCGCGACGACGGCCAGATTAGCAAGAAGGCTCTGCTTGGTGGTCGGCTGGCCGGCGTCGTTGGAGAACTGCTCCTCCATGGCGTGCTTGGTGAGCTTCGAGCAGTCGAGGCTGGCGATCCACTCCGCAATCGTCCTGGCGTCGAGCTTCCTTGCGCCCTTGGCGCGCCAGGGCTTGTCAGGCTTGACCCTGCCGGCCCAACGACTGAGCTTGCCGAAAGCATCGTCCATCTCGTGATAGACCCGCTTCATCTGGCCGTCGGAGAGCTTGTGGCCGTCGAGAAACACCGGCATGTCGAGCTCGAGCGCGTCGAAATTGGTGTCCGAGGTGATGACGGACAGGCCGAGCTCGAACCGCTTGGCATATTTCAGCCAGAGCGGATGGTTGTAGCCGATCAGCTCGCCGCCGGCCTCGACGATCCCGCTCGGCTTCTTCTTGCTGAGAACCCGGCCGCCGAAGCGGTCGCGGGCCTCGAACAGCGTCACCTCGCAATGCGCGACGAGCTCGGAGGCCGCCATCAGGCCGGCGAAGCCGCCGCCGATGATCGCGACTTTCGGGCGTCGCACCGCCAGCGCGCGGAGCGCGGTGGGTGAGCGGATCGTGGGTGGGGTGGGTTGAAGGGCGAGCTTGTCCTTGACCCGGCGCTGGCGCTCTGCCCCCGAAATCCTGGGCCCGTAACGCCGGTGCAGCCGCGCAAACAGCGAACGCATCGCGAGCTTCCCTTGAAAATGTCTTCTGCCGGGACGGCGCCGTGCCGCGCCCTGAAATGCTGCAACATCGGTTAAAAATAGACCGGCCGATAGAAGCGAGATTAACTTACAATCTTGCGGAGAGTCGAGTGGCGGCTTCCCTTCCGCCCGAAATCTTGCCCCTGGCCGGCAATTGAAGGGAAAATCCGCCAACCGCGCGACGATTGCGCGGCGCGGCTGTTTTGATCCGACGTGTCAAACAGTTGGGGCCCGCGACCGCGGCCGCATGCCGGCCGCGCGTTCTACTGTGCATGGGGTTGTTTTCGCAATTTTAGTTTTGGACCGGCCGCTACACCCGCTGCATCGTCCGGAAGGTGATGGAATAGCGGCGTGCCTCGACCGACGGGATGCTGTGCTCCCACTGTGATCGCGCCTCGCCGTCCATCAGGTAGAGCGAGCGCGGCAGGGCTTCGAGCGCGTGGCGCTGCCATTTGTCGCCGCTACGGCGGCGGAAGCGGAATTTGCACGGTGAGCCCAGCGACAGGCCGAGGATCTCTTTGAAATGCGGCTTGTCGCGGTGCCAGCCGATGCCGACGCCGGTGTCATATTCGGTGCAGAGCACCTGCCGGACGCTGCCGGCGGCGAGGCCCGCCCAGGCCTCGGCCTGCCGCGCGACGGGCACGACCCAGTCCGGGATCGGCTCGGCCTCGGCCAGCCGTTGCAGCGAATAGTCATAGCGATAGCCGAACGACGCCACCCGGCGGTTGCCCTCGAAGGCGCCGAACTGGAAGCGCTGCAGCGGCAATGCTGCGATGCGGCCGATCAAGTCCTGCTCGACGGCGGCCTCGACGAAGTCATCGGTATAGCGAAGCCCGGCAGGGCCGGCTTGCGGGTCGGCGAACAGACCAAGTTGCGTCATTCCTCGCATTTCCGTGATGGAACCTATTGGCGGCTGAAGCGACTTACATATGACACGGAAAAAAACGTGCGAGGCTGTCATGGCAGAGAAGCATACCGCCGATCCGGCAGAGATCATGCGGGCGACCGGTCATCCTGAGCTGGAATATGCCGCCGGCTGGACCATCGCCGGTCTGGTCACCATCGGCACCATCGTCGCCGCCTGGGTGTTCGCGATCTAGGCGATCGGAAACTGGAGCTCGAAGGCCGCGCCCTCGTCGGTCGGCTTCAGCTTGATCGAGCCGCCATGGCTCGCCATCACCGCGCGTGCGATCGCCAGCCCCATCCCGGTGCCGCCCTGGTCGCGGCGCGTGGTGAAGAATGCATCAAAGATCCTGTCGCGGTTCGGCGCCGAAATCGGCTCGCCGTCATTGCTGACCGTCACAAGCAGGGTCGTCCGCTCGTCCACCGCCTCCAGCCTGATGGTCCTCGCCCTGTGCCGCATCGCGTTGTCGGCGAGATGCGACAGCACGATCAGCGCCTTCTCGCCGGACATGCCGATCGCCCGGTCGAGGCGGCCGCTGGCCTCGATTGAGCTGGCCGGAAACCGGCTCCGGAGGTCGGCGATCACGGGCGCAAGCTCGGTGCGTTCGTTCTGCGGCAGGCTCTCGGCGCGGGCGAGCTCGCGCAGCCGCTGCGCCATCGCCTCCAGCCGCTGCGTGTCCGACAGGATGTTGGCGATGAACGTCTTCTGCTCGGCCGGCGTCAGGCCTTCCGGCTTTCCTTGAAACGAATCCTGCAACAGCTCGGCCGCGCCCTTGATCGAGGTCAGCGGCGATTTCAGCTCGTGGGTGAGGTGGGCCGAGAACGTCGCGATATAGTCCGAGCGCCGCGCCAACTGTTCCGCCATGCCGAGAAAACTGTGCGAGAGCTGGGCGAATTCGCTGGTGCCGTAATGCCGGAGCGGCCGAAACGCCTCGCGATCGCCGCGGCCGATCCGCGCGGCGCGGTCGATCAGTTCGCGCATCGGCAGCGTGATGGTGCGCGAGAATACGAGGCCGATCGCGATGGTACCGAGGATCACGGCGAGCCCCGCCAGCACGAACTTGGCCCGCTCCTGGTAGAGATGATCAAAAATGTTGCTCGGCGTCCGCGTGGTGTAGATCACCCCGGCAACGCGGTTGTTGACGATGACGGGCATCGCCGAAAACACGTGCACGCCGAGGCCGCGGCTGAACGAATAGATCGGCGGCGGCGGCCGATCCGGGACGCGGTTGCGCAAGGTGGCGCGGTATTGTCCGTGCAGCGCGTCCGCGACCTCCTCGATATGGGCGAGCGATTGCCCGGTCTCGTAGCGCCCGGCGATCACCACGCCCTGCGGGTCGAGGATGCGAAAGCCCGCCAGCGTCACCTTCTGGGTCTCGCGGATGATCGGCGTCAGCTTTGCGCCGATCTCGACATAGGTTGGCTGCGCCGGCTGCGGCGCGGCTTGCGCATCGGGTCGCCGCCGCAAGAGATCGTTGGCGGTGAGGTCGAGCGCGGGACGGATCGGGGTGACCTGGTCGCCGGGGTCGGGCAGCACGTTGGGCGGCACCTCGGCGCCGAGCGTCAGGCCGCTGTCGAGCCGCGCCGTGACCTCCTGCGCATAGATCGTCGCGAGCACGCGGCTCTGCGCGATCAGCTCGGCCTGGGTCTGGCGGATCAGCTGGTTGTCGTAGAGGCGGAAGAAGAACAGGCCGACCAGCGGCAGCACACCGACGGTCGCCAGCACCGTGAAAATCACGAGGGTGAGCGACGGCCGCCATTTGTCGGGCGCTGCGCTCATGCCTCTTTCTCGCAGCGGCCGAGCTTGAAGCCGACGCCGTGGATGGTCTCGACCACGTTCTCGCAATTGTGCGCCGCGAGCTTGGCGCGGATGTTGCGGATGTGGCTGTCGATGGTGCGGTCGGAGACCTGGATGTTGAGCTGATAGGCCGCCCGCATCAGCTGCTCGCGGTTGAACACCGAGGTCGGCCGGGTCAGGAACGCGCGCAAAATGCCAAACTCGATCGCGGTCAGTTTCAGCGGCGTGCCGGCAAAGGATGCGACATGCTGCTCGGGATCGATCAGCAGGCCGCCTTGCGACAACGCGGCCGGACTTGCTTTGGCCTCGCCATTGCGCGGGCTGAGGCGGCGCAGGATAACGTTGACCCGCGCCACCAGCTCGCGCGGGCTGAACGGCTTGGTCACGTAATCGTCGCCGCCGATTTCGAGACCAAGGATACGGTCGATCTCCTCGTCGCGCGCCGACAGGAACAGGATAGGCACGTCGGAGGTCTTGCGCACCTCGCGGCAGACGTCGAGGCCGTCGAACTCGGGCATGCCGATGTCGAGCACGACCAGGTCGGGCTTGTCGGCGGCAAAGCGGGCGAGTGCCTCCTTGCCGTCGCGCGCCTCGATCACGTCCATGCCGGCCTTCTTCAAGGCGACGCGGATGACCTCGCGGATGTGGCCCTCGTCGTCGACGATGAGAATGCGATGCGCCAAGAACCTCTCCGCTTCCTCAGCCTGCCTGCTGATCCTTCGCCTGCGCGTCCAGCCTGCGCTGGAGCCGCCAGCTCCGAAAGCCCCAGCTCCGCCAAGCCAGATCCTGGCGCTGCTGTTCTACAAGGCGGTCGCGGCGAGACACAAGGCAGCTCTCGGGGGCGCCGGGCCGGAGCAGAAGCGCCTTGTCGATGGCAGGCAGCGCCTGCGGCCCGAGCGTCAGGAGATAGTTGATGTCGATCTGCACGCCTTTGCCCGATGCTTCCCGGCTGTGGGTGACATTGTAGTCGGCAATGAACGCATCGAAGTTCACAAGCGAGCAGCTATAGAGCACGATCGTCAGCGCGATCAGATTGGCGCCGACGAGCCACAGGTTGGACCGGTTGAGCGCGATGCGCGCCACGATCAGGACCAGCCCGAGCGCCACCAGCCCCATCCAGATGAAGGCCGCGATGCGCCAATAGGTCAGCATGTAGATGTCGACGTAGAGATCGAGGCGGAGGATGGAGGAGGCGACGAGCAGCACGTTCTGCCCGACCCAGAGATAGACCAGCGGCCGGATCACCTTCGATTTCTCGGCCGCGCCGCCCGGGCGCATCGCGACCAGCACGAAGGCGGCGGCGAGCAACGCGGTCGCTATCAGCGGATAGGCGCCGCGATGGGCGTAGGCCGCATAGGTCAAATTGTCGGGCAGCGCCACATGGCCCCAGAGATAGATGCCGTCGAGGATGGACTGCGCGGCGAACAGCAGGTTGAACAGGATCAGCGAGCGCAGAATGGTGGAAGGGTTCAGGAATTCGGCCGAGACCAAGGGCGGGAGC
This sequence comes from Bradyrhizobium sp. LA6.8, assembly GCF_040547935.1. Taxonomy (NCBI): domain Bacteria; kingdom Pseudomonadati; phylum Pseudomonadota; class Alphaproteobacteria; order Hyphomicrobiales; family Nitrobacteraceae; genus Bradyrhizobium; species Bradyrhizobium sp. LA6.8. The sequence continues at coordinate 387,940 of NZ_JBEPQQ010000008.1, read as the reverse complement.
GGGGGCGGCACGGGGCCATCGGCAACGGCGGTGGTGACAATCGTCCTGCGCCGCCAGCGCACATGAATGAACGGCCAAACCAGCGTCAGCATCATGGCCCAGAACAGCAGGCGCGGGATGCTGATATATTCGAGGATGAGCTTTGGATTGAGCAGCGACACCCACTGCTCGATCACCGGATTGGCCGCAGCGAACAGTGCGACGAAGACGGTGCTCAGCGCGGCAGGCATCAGCCAGAGTGCAAGGCCGCGGGTGAACGCCGACATGTTGAAGATCTGGAGCGCCTCGAGGAAGAACCTGAAGGGCCCGAACAGGACAAAGTTGCGCAGCGCGCGGGCACGCTCAGCGAACCCGGTCGTTTCAGGATTGGTCGCGATCAGAAGCGCAATGGCCAGCGCCATGGTGAGGATCAGGAAGGACAGCATGTTGAGCTCCTCGACGGCCGGAACGAGACCGGCGACGAGAACGGCCGTGCCGATCATGGCGCGCCGCAGATCCAGGGCCGCATGATTGAAGAGCACCGACACGCAGGCCATCACGATCGCAAAGAGCGTCAGCGACAGCCCGATCCGCTGGCCGTAGAACAGCCAGTCGGCGAGCGCGGCCAGCACCAGCGCGAGGCCGACCTTGGCCGGGATCGAGGAATGCCTGATCGGCTGGATTTCCGCTGCTATCGTCGAAGCCAGGCTCGTCATGTCCAAATGACCTTTCGTGATGGGTGGCATCACGAAGTCTGAACGGCGCTTGTGCAGAAGGCGGGACCATCGTCTGCACGGTTTCAGGAGTCTTTTGCAGTTTTCGTGCAGGCGCGCGTTTGCCTCTCGCACAGCGCGATTCGCTTTGATTAGGTGCGAAGCATTCGCCACTCATAGCGTGTGACGCATCATGCAATTCCTCGGTCGTATTGGTCTCATCCTGCTCTGGCTGGCCGCGCCGCTCGTCGCATTCGTGGCCGCCAACAAGAACGATCCCTATCTGGTCCCGCTGCGCGGCGCGGGAAACCTCGCGCTTGTCGTCGCAAGCCTCGCGATCGTCATCCTCCTGCTCCGCAAAGGGCGTTGGCGTACCATCGCGGGCAAGCTGCTCGTCGTGCTCTGGTGCCTGCCGCCGGTCCTGATGTCGGCGGCGCATCTGAAGTTCGAGCTGCGCAAGCACGAGGTGCTTGCCGCGAGCGCCACCGAGGCGCGTCAGCTCGGACCTCACTTCATGGTGGGCTATTCCTCCTTTCCCGAGGTTGCGCGCCTTGCCGAGCAGGGCTTGATCGGCGGCGTCTACGTGACCCGGCGGAACATCCGCGGCCGGACCGTCGAGACGTTGCGCACCGAGATCGCGGCGCTCCAGGACAAGCGGCGCGCCGCCGGCCTGCCGCCGCTGGTCGTTGCGGCAGACCAGGAGGGCGGCATCGTCGGACATCTCGCGCCGCCGCTGACGAAGCTACCGGCGCTGGCGACGCTCAGCGGGCTCGCCCCCGACGAACAGCAGGCCAGGGCCGAAGAGTTCGGCCGCATCCACGGCCGCGAGCTCGCCGGGCTCGGCGTCAACCTCAACCTCGCGCCGGTGCTCGACCTCAAGCCGCCGGTCCGGCGCAATCGCCTCGATTTTCATACGCTGATCGGTCAGCGCGCGATTGCGACCGACCCTGCCGTCGTCAGCACGATCGCGAGCGCCTATGTGCGCGGGCTGGAAGAGTCAGGCGTCGGCGCTACGCTGAAGCATTTTCCCGGCATCGGCCGCGTCCGCACCGACACGCATCATTTCAGCGCCAATCTCGATACGCCGGTCAGGGAATTGGAGGCAACCGACTGGCTGCCGTTCCGCGAGGTGCTGTCGCATTCGCGCAGCGCGCTCATGGTTGGGCACGTGACGCTCACGACCGTCGATCCCGATCGCGCCGCCTCGCATTCGAAACGCGTTATTGATGGCATCATCCGCGACAAGTGGGGTTACCAGGGCATGGTGATGACCGACGACCTCGTGATGGGTGCGATCTACCAGCACGACGTCTGCCAAGCCGTGGTCGAGGCGATCAACGCCGGCGTCGATCTGCTGCTGGTTGCCTATGACGGCGCCCAATTCTACCGGGTCTTCGCCTGCGCGCTGGATGGGGCACGGCAGGGCAAGCTCGACGCCGCGATGCTGCGCACCAGCGCGGCACGGTTGGCGCGGGGCTTCCCGACCGAGCAGGCGCGAGCCGCCTCGGACGTCGTCCGCGTTGTCGACCGGCATCAGCCCTTCGCGAACTGGCGGTAGTCGGGTTCGCGGTGAAACCAGAACTCGTAGCCGGTGATGGCCTTCTGCATGGCGACGTCGTGGATCGGCTGGTTGAGCGGAACGACGGGAACGTCGCGCATGCAGAGCGCGATGAAATCCTTCACGCACCGGTCGTATTCCGCCGCATCCGCCGTGAAGCGCGCCTTGTCGATCAGCGCGTCCATCTCCTTGTTCTGGTAGGAGGAGATGTTGAAGATCGAATTGTTGCCGTGGAAATTCCAGTAGAAGTAGTACTCTGGATAATCGAGCCAGCCGCTGAAGCGGTTGAGCGCCAGCGGCAGCTCCTTCTTGTTCAGCGTCGTGCGCCAGTTCGCGCCGGGGATTTTTTCGATCGACGCCTTGATGCCGATCTTGGCCAGACTTTCCTGGATCAGGATGACGGTCGGCTCGCCGACGGTCGCAGTACCTGTGTCGAGCGACAAGGTCGTCTCCAGGCCGGACTCGAAGCCTGCTTCCTTCATCAGCGCCTTGGCCTTGTCGAGATCGGTGACATAGGGAGAGGGCTGTGGCCACACCGGCTTTGAGACTTCGGCGGCGCCGCCATACATTGGAACGGCGCGGCCGAAGAACGCGCTGCTCTGGATCTGCTCATACGGCATCGCCCAGGCGATGGCCTGCCGTAGCTTCACATTGTCGAACGGCGGCTTCGCCGTGTTGAGTGCGACGTACCAGAGCGCATTCGGGATCGGCACGCCCGAGACCTTGACCTTGCCTTCCCGAATGATCTGCTCGAAATCGCGCGGCGCAAAGCCGCTTGAAATATCCGCATCGCCGCGCTCCAGCATCGCGCGGCGCGTGCCGGCGGAGGGGACGTCGCGCGCGATCACGCGCCTGATTTTCGGCAGCGGTCCGCTCTTCCAGTCGTCGAAGCGGGCCAGCACCGTCTCGCTTCCTGGCTTCCAGCTTTCGATCCTGTAGGCGCCGCCACCGGCCTCGTTGGTCCTGAGCCAGGCCAGCGCCCAGGGATCTTCCGCCGTCGCGTTCTTCTTCGCGAGCTCGGAATTGATGATGAAGGGCACGACGACGGCCACGTTGAACAGCAGCATCTTGTCCTTGCGGACATAGTCGATGCGGAAGGTGTGGTCGTCGACCGCCACGAACTGCTCGGGCTTCTCCAGCGAACCCGCCGACATCTGGAAGGTCGGAAAGCCGCCGACCTTCACGGCGCGGTCGAACGACCATTTGACGTCCTTGGCGGTAACAGGCGTGCCGTCGTGGAATTTCGCGTCCTTGCGAAGCTTGAAGGTGCAGGACATGCCGTCGGCGGCGACCTCCCAGCTCTCGGCGAGTTCAGGCGCGAGCTTCTCGCGATCATAGGACACGATCCCGTCGGGCAGCGTCTTGGAGGCGTAAGTGAGCAGGCGGTCGTAACAGTTCCAGGACAGGCCGTTCACGGTCTGGTTGGAGCCGACGCCTTGCATGTCGAGCGAGTTCGGCCCGAGCTCCTGCACCACCAGCAGCGTCTCGGCACGCCCCTGCGCCCTGACGAAGGAGGATGTGATCGCCGTCAGTCCGGCCGCGCCAAGGCCACCGAGCACCAAATCGCGGCGGTTGATGTCGAAAGACGATGCATTCATCGATGCCTCCTTGAGCCAATTGCGACCAAGGGACGCAAGCGCCATGCCATTAAATGCGACGCATGGTGTCGCAGTCCGCTGTGCCCGCGGAACGGTCCGGCGCGTCGCTCATGGCGTCTGCTTCATGTCGGTTGCGAGATAGTCCACCAGAGCGCGCACCTTGGTCGAGGGGCGGCGGCCACCCGGGAAGACGGCGTAGACGTCGATGGGCGAAAGCTTGTAGCTCTTCAACAGGGGGACCAGCGTGCCGGCGGCGATCTCGGGTCCGGCCATGATTGGCGATGTGATCGCGATGCCGAGCCCCGCCTGCACACAAGCGAATACGCCGGGGCCGGAATCGGTGGTGATGCGGCCGCGGACATCGACCGATGTCTCGGTTCCGTTCCGCGTGAACGACCAACTGGTGCGGCCGGACTGGCCTGGTCCGAAAATGCAATCATGGGACGCGAGGTCCGCCGGCGTTTTCGGTGTGCCACGGATGGCAAGATAAGACCGCGATGCCACCACGAGGCGCGGCAATATCCCGAGACTGCGCGCGCCAAAGCCGGAGTCGTTGAGCAGGCCGAGCCGAATGGCAACGTCGGTGCCCTCGGCGACGAGGTCCTGGCGTTCGTCGACCACGGATAGCTCGACGCGCAGCAGCGGATGCGCAGCCAGGAATTTCGGCAGGCGCGGGATGATGTTCCGGGCGCCGTACATGACGGGCATCGTGACGCGGATCGTGCCACGCAGCGAGTCGATGCCGCGCGCGGCATCCTCGGCGTCCTCGATATCGGCCAGCACTTCGCGCGCGCGGGTGAGGAACAGCGCGCCGGCGTCGGTGACGGTGATGCGGCGCGTGGTTCGCAGCAGCAGCTTAACGCCCAGCCGGGCCTCCAGCTCGCCGATGATGCGGGACACCGAGGGCTGCGACAGGCCGAGCTCGCGTGCGGCCTTCGAAAAGCTGCCGCTCTCGGCCGCGCGGACGAAGACGGTCAATTCCTGCAAGCGATCGCTCATTTGAATTTCAAATATATGTTCTACGTATTGACCGTATACCCCTTCAATCTCGAATGATCCAGATGGGATGGGCCAACAGCAACTGATGGAGCTTCCCATGGCCCTGCAAGACAAACTCGATGCTTTCAAAGCCGACTTCGAAGGCGGCCGCTTTCCAATCAAGCCGACGAAGGAGGCGCTGGACACCATGCACCGCGCCACCGCCGAACTGATCGCGAGCGGCCAGGCGCAGCGCGCCAAGAAGGCCGGCGACGCCGCGCCGGAATTCATCCTCAGGGATCCCGACGGCAAGCAGGTCGCGTCGCGCGACCTGCTCGCGAAGGGACCGCTGGTCGTGTCGTTCTATCGCGGCGTCTGGTGCCCGTATTGCAACCTCGAGCTCCAGGCGCTGCAGGAGGCGCTGCCGGAGATCGCCGCGCGTGGTGCGAGCCTCGTTGCGATCTCGCCGCAGACCGCGCCGAACAGCCGCAAGTCGGAGCGCGAGAACAAGCTGTCGTTCCCGATCCTGAGCGACGTCGCGAGCGGCCTCGCCGACGCTTTCGGCATCCGCTTCGCGCTGCCAGCCGACCTCGTCTCGCTCTACCAGTCCTTCAAGAACGACCTGCCGACGTTCAACGACAATCCGGCCTGGGTGCTGCCGATGCCCGCGCGCTACGTCATCGGCCGCGACGGCATCATCGCCTATGCGGAGGTGAACCCGGACTACACGCATCGCCCCGATCCGTCCGAACTGTTGCCGGTGCTCGACCGGTTGCGGGCCGGCAAGGCGGCCTGATCAAGAACCGGCCGGCTCACGGGCCGGCCAATCTCTCTCCCTCAAATGGTCAACGGCGTGCGCGTGCCGAACGCCCGCGCACGCCCAAACCAAAGGACTGTGTCATGTCAAAGCTCGAAGGAAAGATTGCCGTCATCACCGGCGGCTCCAGTGGTATCGGTCTCGCGGCGGCGAAGTCCTTTGTGACCGAAGGCGCTTATGTTTTCATCGTTGGACGGCGTCAGGGCGAACTCGACAAGGCCAAGGCCGAGATCGGGCGCAATGTCTCCGCGATTCAGGCCGACGTCGCCAATCTCGACGATCTCGACCGACTCTACGCCCGGGTGAAGGATGAAAAGGGCGCGCTCGATATCATCGTCGCCAGTGCCGCGTTCGTCGAGCGCAAGCTCACGGTGGACGTCACTCCGGCGCATTTCGACACGACATTCGGCATCAATGCGCGCGGTGCCTATTTCACGGTACAGAGGGCGCTGCCGCTGATGCGCAAGGGTGGCTCGATCGTGCTGGTGTCGTCTGGCCTGCACCTGAAAGGCCTTCCCGAGCACGGCACCTACGCCGCCACCAAGGCCGCGCTGCGCTCGTTCTCGCGGACCTGGGCGATGGAGCTGAAGGATCGCGGCATCCGCGTGAACACGTTGTCACCGGGTGCCATCGATACGCCGATCATCGACGGCCAGTTCAAGACCCCAGGGGAGGCCGAAGGTGCCCGCGTGTTCTTCGCCTCGATCACGCCGCTCGGCCGGATTGGTCGCCCGGAGGAAATGGCCTCCGCCATTTTATTTCTGGCCTCGGACGACAGCAGCTATAGCACGGGCATCGATCTCGCGGCCGATGGCGGCATTACGCAGGTTTGAGGTAGAGGTAACCCTACGGCGTCACCGCTCCGCGCGAAACCGCGCGCGGGGCGGTCAGTTGTTTCCATGTCGAGTTGGCGACGTGCACCGGCGAGAACGCCGGCCGTTCGATGTAGTGACCGTCGCCGGCCTCGGCGCGGAGATCGCCAGCCTTCCAGACGACGCGGCCACGCGACAGCGTCGCGGCGGGTCCGCCGGTGCAGGCAAAGCCTTCGAACACGTTGTAATCGATCCGGCTCATCTGCCGCTTCGCGCTGATGGTCTTGCTCGCCTTGGGGTCCCACACCACGACATCGGCATCGGAACCGACGGCGACGGCGCCCTTGCGCGGGTAGATGTTGAGGATGCGCGCGATGTTCGCCGAGGTCACGGCGACGAATTCTTCCTTCGTGAGCCGTCCCGTGGCGACGCCCGCGGTCCACAACAGTGCGAGCCGATCTTCGAGGCCGCCGGTGCCGTTCGGGATCTTCCTGAAATCGCCGAGCCCGAACCGCTTCTGCTCGGTGGTGAAGGCGCAGTGATCGGTCGCGACCACCTGGAGCGAGCCTGATTGCAGGCCGGCCCAAAGACTATCCTGATGCGATCTGTCGCGAAACGGCGGCGACATCACGCGTTGCGCGGAATGATCCCAGTCCCTGTTCTGGTACTCGCCGGCATCCAGCAGCAGATGCTGGATCAGCGGCTCGCCATAGACGCGTTTCCCAGCAGCCCGTGCGCGGGCAATCGCCTCATGCGCTTCGCGGCAGCTCGTGTGCACGATGTAGACCGGCGTGCCCGTCATGTCGGCGATCATGATGGCGCGGTTGGTGGCCTCGCCCTCGACCTCCGGCGGCCGCGAGTAGGCGTGGCCCTCGGGGCCGGTGACGCCGCGCGCGATCAGCGCCTCCTGCATCAAGGCGACGACGTCGCCGTTTTCCGCGTGGACCACAGGTATGGCGCCGAGATGGGCGCAGCGCGCGAACGAGTTGTAGAGCTCGTCGTCGTTCACCATCAGCGCGCCCTTGTAGGCCATGAAATGCTTGAAGGTGTTGATGCCGTAGGTTTTGACCACGGTCTCCATCTCGTCATAGATCTGCTTCGACCACGACGTCACCGCCATGTGGAAGCCGTAGTCGGTCGCCGCCTTCTCGGATTTGTGCCGCCACTCCTGATAGGCCGCGAGCATCGACTGGCCGGGATCGGGCAGGCAGAAATCCACCACCATGGTGGTGCCGCCGGTCAGCGCCGCCTTCGTTCCGGATTCGAAATCGTCGGCGGTCACCGTGCCCATGAACGGCATTTCGAGATGGGTGTGCGGATCGATCCCGCCCGGGATGACATAGGCGCCGCCGGCATCGACGATCTCCGCGCCCGTCGGTGCATCGAGCGATGTTCCGATCGCGACGATGGTCTCGCCGTCGATCAGCACGTCCGCACGGCGCGAATGATCATGATTGACGACGGTGCCGCCGCGGATGAGGAGGGGCATGGGAGACTCCGGAGAGAGGACGAGACGCGGCGAAAGCTAAGCGTGCTGCCAGCGATGCGACAGGCGAAATTTTAGTCAGGCGCCGCCACCGGTTTCGCTGCGCTCTCTCGGCTTCTACGCCGCCCGCGCGATCAAGCCGTCGATCATCGCCCGCACCAGGCCCGCGATTTCCTTCCGCAGCGCCGGCAGCGGCACGGCGACCAGCCTCTGCTCGAGCCCCAGCGCCACCATGCCATGCACGGCCGAGAACAGGCTGCGTGCGGTGATGCCGAGCTCTTCGGTCCCTCTGTCCGGAAACAACGCTGCCAGCGGCGCGTAGATGTGGCGGAACAGCTGCAACTGGTCGTCGACGGACCAGTCGGGGACTTCCTTGCCGGGCTCCATGCGATGCTCGAACATTGCGCGCCAGAGCTCGAGATTTTCTGCGGCGAAATCGCAATAGGCGATCGCGATGCGGACCAGCGTCTCCTGCGGCGATGGATTGCCCGCGCTCACCGCCGCGCTGAGCACCTTGTCGAGCCGGAGTAACGTGCGCGAGCCGACGCGCAGGACCAACTCGTCCACGTCGGCGACGAGATTGTAGACCGCGCCATTGGCGCAGCCGATCTCGCGGGCGAGATCGCGGGTTTTTAGACCCGCCAACCCTCGCTCAGCGATCATCCGCTCGGCCGCCTGGATCAGGTCGGCCCGCAGTTTCTCTCGACGTTCCAAGGCTTTAGCCATTTGTTAATCAAATTCTTGAGCGATGCTCAAATATTTATTGAACGATGTTCAAGGTTTCTGTTACAAACCATCTGTGAGCAACGCTCATAACAGGGAGCGGCAAATGTTCAAGACCGTAGTGACACTTTTCCGCGGCAGCGTGGCGGCCGCCGGCGAGGAGCTGGAAGACCGGACGGCCCTTCTGATCCTCGACCAGCAGATGCGCGATGCGGCGGCCGCCGTCGAGCGCAGCAAGCGGACGCTGGCGCTGGCGATCGCCCAGGACCAGCAGGAAGGCCGCAAGCTCGAAGCGACCGTCGCCCGCATCGCCGACCTCGAGACCCGTGCGGTTGCGGCGCTCGACGGTGGCCGCGAGGACCTCGCCAAGGATGCCGCCGAAGCCATCGCTGGCCTGGAGGCCGATCGCGATGCGGCGATGACCGCACGCGCATTGTTCGCGACCGAGATCATCAGGCTGAAGCGCCATGTCGCAAGCGCGCAGGCCCGCATCACCGAGCTCGATCGCGGCCGTCGTGTTGCCCGTGCCTCGGAAGCAGTGCGCTCGCTTCGCCGCAGCGGCATCGAGGCGGCACGCCCTTACGAATCCACGCTGCCGGAAGCGGAGAGCACCTTGAGGCGCCTGCGCGACCGGCAAATGGAAGCCCAGGCCGCTGACGACGCGCTGGTCGAGCTCGATGCGGCCAGCGGTCCGCTCGACACCGCCGAACGGCTCGCCGAGCAGGGCTTCGGCCCCCGGCTCAAGACGACCGCGGACGACGTGCTGGCGCGGTTGAAGTCCAAGCGCATGCCGACTGCCTGAACTCAAACCCGATCATCATTCGAACCAACAGGAGACCATCATGAACCAGAACGGCCAGCCCCACAGCAGCGCCTGGGTGACCTTCACTTACGCGTCCTTCGCAGCCTCCGCGTTCCTCGTCGCCATCGGCATCTTCTTCCTGCCGATCGATCTCTGGATGAAGGGCTATCTCACGATGGGCATCGTGATGCTGATCCAGACCTGCATCACCCTGACCAAGACGGTGCGCGACAATCACGAGAGCAGCCGGCTGGTGAACCGCATCGAGGATGCCAAGGCCGAGCGCCTGCTGATGGAAGTGTCCAAGGCGGCCTGAGGCGAGAGCGCATATAAGCGCAAAGCTACCTGCAATATGGAGCGGAGGATGCCCCGGCATCCACCGCTCGCGCCGTGAGACCATCCACCCTCGAGCGGTCGCCCCGTTCGGCGATCGCGGATCTTCGTATCGCGCCTGCGAAATGCAACCGAGCCATGACGGATCGCGCGGGCGGGCGACCTTGCGCGCCAGCGCGGGCAGGGGCACTCTGCGCAAGCGGCGCACAAGAACGCCGCCAATAAGATGTGCTTACAAGATCCCGGCGAGGAAGCTTCATGGCGGTGACGCGGATCGACTGCGATATCCACCCGGCGGTTGGTGGCACGCGTACGACGCTGCTTCCCTATCTCAGCGATCACTGGAAAGAGCAGGTCGTGAGCCGCGCCATCGACGGGCTCGATCTCACCTCCTATCCGCCGAGCATGCCGCTCACCGGCCGTGCCGACTGGCGGCCGGCCAATGGCGCCAAGCCCGGCTCCGATCTCGCCATGGTGCAGAAGGGCGCGTTCGAGCAGTTGGGTGCGAGCCACGCGATCCTCAACGTGCTCTACGGCGCGCAGGCCGTGTTCGATGCCTACATGGCGGCCGACTTCTGCAAGGCGATCAATGACTGGATCGCCGCCGAATGGCTGTCGCGCGATCCTCGCCTGCGTGCCTCCATCGTGGTGCCGATGCAGGACCCGGATCTGGCGATCGAGGAGATCGAGCGCCGCGCCGGCGACAATCGTTTCGTCTCCATCCTGGTGTTGGCGCAGGGCGAGACGCTGCTGGGACGGCGGCATTACTGGCCGGTGTACCGCCTCGCCGAGAAATACAAGCTGCCGCTCGCGATCCATGCCGGCACGCAATATCGCCAGGCGCCGAGCTCGGCCGGCTGGCCGTCGCACCGCTACGAATACTACTTCGTCGAGGCGCAGGCGTTTCAGGCGCAGATCCTGAGCCTGATCTATGAGGGCGTGTTCGGCAAGTTTCCAAACCTGAAGGTCGTGCTGATGGAGTCCGGCGTGAGCTGGCTGCCGGCCTTCATGTGGCGCGCCAACAAGACCTGGCGAGGCGTCCACGTCGAAGTGCCCTGGGTCGAACGCGAGCCGGCCGCGATCATCCGCGACAATTTTCGCGTGACCATGCAGCCCTTCGATGCGCCGGGCGACGCCAAAAGCGTCGAGGAGATCATTGACCAGATCGGCTCGGAAAAGATGTTCTTGTTCGCGTCCGACTATCCGCACTGGCAGTTCGACGGCGACGATCCGATCCCGCCGAACCTGCCGAAGAGCATCATCGCGAAGACGTGCGTCGACAATCCGCTGGAAACGTTTCCGCGGTTGTCGATCAACTGACGCATGATCCGGAAAAGTGGGTACCGGTTTTCCGATAAGATCAAGCGCAAACAAAAAGTTTGGAGGATCGCATGAGTGACGTCATCGACCGCCCGCTGCTCGACGAAGAAAAGCCCGCCGCCTCGCGGTTGCGCATCGTCGATTGCGACGTGCATCCGAGCCTGCGCTCGACCGACGACCTCAACGAGTTCCTGCCGAAACGCTGGCAGCAGCATCTGAAGGAATATGGCAGCCATCTGCGCACGCCCTATCTCTTCACCACGCCCTATCCGCGTTCCTCGCCGCTGATCGCACGGCGCGATGCCTGGCCGCCGACCGGGGGGCCGCCGGGCTCCGACCTTGCCTTCATGCAGAAGCAGCATCTCGATCCGCTCGATGTCGAGTTCGGGATTCTGCAGGTGCTCGATCTTTTCATCTTCTCGCAGCAGAACCTGGAGTTCGGCGCCGCGATCCAGCGCGCCATCAACGACTGGCAGCTTGCGTTCTGGTCGCATCGTGATCCGCGCCTGAAGGCCTCGATCCTGGTCGGGCAGGACGGCGTGGATCTCGCCATCGCCGAGATCGAGCGCTGCGCCAAGGTCGGTGAGTATGTCCAGATCAACGTCTCGCCGCGCGCCAACGAGCCGCTCGGCCGCCGTCGCTACTGGCCGATCTACGAGCGTGCCGAGGCGCTGGACCTGCCGCTCGGCATCCATGTTGGCGGCTATGGCGGCCATGCGCCGACCGGTGGTGGCTGGCCGTCCTATTATGTCGAGGAGCACCAGTCCAACGCGCACACCATCGCGGCGCAGCTCGCGAGCCTCGTGATCGAAGGCGTGCCGGAGCGGTTTCCAAAGCTGAAGATCGTCTTCATCGAGGGCGGCTTTGGCTGGATCCCGTCGGCGGTGTGGCGAATGGACCAGCATTTCGAGCGGTTCCGCAGCGAGGTGCCTCATCTCAGGCGCAAGCCGTCGGAATATGTGCGCGAAAACTTCTGGTTCACGACGCAGCCGATCGACGAGCCCGACGAGGCGCGGCATCTGCGTTCGCTGATCGAATGGGTCGGCATCGACCGTCTTCTGTTTTCGTCGGACTATCCGCACTGGGATTTCGACGATCCGCGCTTCGCCTTCAAGACGCCGCTCTCTGAAGCCGAGCGGAAGAAGATCTTCAGCACCAACGCCCGCGCGGTCTACAAGTTCTGAGCAAAGGGATTCTGAAGGGATATGGCCCGTCACATCGTCGCGCGCACCTCGGAGATCCCGCCCGGCGGAAACAAGGTCGTCGATATCGCGGGTCGCGACATCGTCGTGTTCCACGTCAACGGCGAGTTCTTCGCGCTGTTGAACCGCTGCCCGCACGAGGGCGCTCCGCTGGAGAAGGCCGCTTGCGTGGCGCGGCTGACCTCGCCCGAGCCCGGCGTCTATGAGCGCTCGCGCGTCGGCGAGATGCTGCGCTGTCCCTGGCACGGCTGGGAATTCGACATGCGCAACGGCCAGTCCTGGTTCGATCCGAAACGGGTCAAGATCCGGTCCTATCCGGTCGCGGTGGAACGTGGCGAAGAGTTGCAGAAGGGCCCGTATGTAGCCGAGACGTTTCCGGTGCATGTCGAAGACAGCTATGTGATTGTCGAGGTCTGAGCCGGCATTGCCGATTGAGATTCGAACGCAGGTGCGTTATGGCTCTCGCGCTTTCCAGAGGCGGAGATGAGCTTTGTCGAAACAATCCCTGCGTGAGGAGGCCGAGCGCCTGATCCGCGAATCGATGGAAAAGAAGACCATCGTCGTCAAGCAGGGCTCGACCCGCATCGAGGCCGTCTGCGGCAAGTGCGGCGCGCCGAACCGGGTGCAGGCTGAAAAAGGCCAGAGCCGGGTCAAGTTCGCCTGCAAGAATTGCGGGCATCAGCAGGAGACGCTGTAGGGCGCTTGCGCGGTATTGCCGCGCCGCGAGGCTCTAGCTCCTCATCCTGAGGAGCCCGCTGAAAGCGGGCGTGTCGAAGGATAGAGGCCGAACTGTCGCAGTGGGGCCTTCATGGTTCGAGACGCGCGTTCCGCGCTCCTCACCATGAGGGTCTGATAGTCACTCCCCCTTCACGAACTTCGCGAACGCGTCGGCATAGTCCGGGTGCCAGCGCGACAGCGGCGGGCGGTTCTCGACGATGTCTCCTGCCGCCCACAGCATCCGCTTCTCGTCGAGCGCGCGCGGCACGTCGTTGTCTGGACACAGGATGTAGAAGTCGCCGGCCTCCAGCCGCGCCAGCATGAAATCCACGGTCTGCTCAGCCGTCCAGGCCCCGGCCGGCTTTTCGATGCGGCCCTTCGCGGTCAGGCCGGTGAAGACGAAGCCGGGGATCAGCAGATGCGCGGTGATGCGGCAGTCCTTCGTGTTGCGCAGCTCGTGCTGGAGCGCTTCCGTAAAAGCCTTCACGCCGGCCTTGGAGACGTTGTAGGCGGGATCGCCGGGCGGCGTGGTGATGCCTTGCTTGGAGCCGGTGTTGATGATCAGCCCGGCCTTGCCGCGCGCGATCATGCCGGGTGCGAAGATGCGCGAGCCGTTGATGATGCCCCACATGTTGACGCCGATGATGCGCTGCCAGTTGTCGGGCTCGCCGAACAGCGTGCTGCCCGGCTGGATGCCGGCATTGTTCATGAGGATGTCGGTGCCGCCGAAGCGCTCGCGCACGCCGCGTTCCAGTTCCGCCACGCTCTCGGCCTTGCTGACATCGACCGCGAACGTCATCACATATGTGGCAGGCGTGACGGATGACAGTTTTGTTGCAACTTCCGCCAGCCGCGCCTGATCCACATCTGCGATGCACACCTTCATGCCGGCGCGCGCGAAGGCCAGCGCGGCAGCCAATCCGATACCGGATGCGCCGCCCGTGATCACGGCGACATTGTCTTTGACGATGGCGGAATGTGGCATGGCTGGTCTCCGGGGAAGGGCTCGGTCGAGCTATAACATGGCACTCGCGCGACCCTGCACAAGTCGGCATGGGAGATCTTCGTTCCACGCCGCCTTTACGCCTTTCCGGCGGCGCTGTATTCTATTCGACCTAACGATCCCGCCCAGATCGAACCAATCAATCATTTGACAGGGAGTGCAGCCATGGCTGTGTCGCAGGCTATTCCGATCACGCGCCATCCGTTCGCCAACGGGTCCTACAAGCAGATGCTGATCGACGGGAAGTGGGTCGATGCTGCCTCAGGCAAGCGCTTCGAGACCCACAACCCCGCCACCGGCGAATTGCTGGCGACGGTCGCCGAGGGCGACAAGGAAGACATCGACCGTGCGGTCGCCGCCGCTCGCCGTGCCTTCGAAGGCCCCTGGAGCAAAGTCAAACCGTTCGAGCGGCAGAACCTGCTGCTCAAGCTCGCCGACCTCGTCGAGAAGAATTTCGACGAATTGTCGCAGCTCGACACGCTCGACATGGGCGCGCCGCTCAGCCGCACCCGCGCCTATCGTCTGCGCGCCGTCGGCATGCTGCGCTATTACGCCGGCCAGACCACCGCAATCCATGGCGAGACCATCGAGAACTCGCTGCCCGGCGAAATCTTCTCCTACACGCTGAAGGAGCCGATCGGCGTCGTCGGCGCCATCATTCCCTGGAACGGCCCGCTCACCGCGACGATCTGGAAGATCGGTCCTGCGATCGCGACCGGCTGCACCGTGGTGCTGAAGCCTGCCGAAGAGGCGCCGCTCACCTCGCTGCGCATCGCCGAGCTGGCGATGGAAGCCGGCATTCCGCCCGGCGTCATCAACGTCGTGCCCGGTTATGGCGAGACCGCGGGCGCCGCGCTCGCCTCGCACCACGATGTCGACAAAGTCGCTTTCACCGGCTCGCATGTCACGGGCCAGTCGATCATCCGCGCTTCGGCCGGCAACCTCAAGCGCGTCTCGCTCGAGCTCGGCGGCAAGTCGCCGGACATCGTGTTTGCCGATGCTGATCTCGATGCCGCCGTCCCCGGCGCCGCGATGGCGGTGTTCGCCAATTCCGGCCAGATCTGCAGCGCCGGCACGCGCCTGTTCGTCGAGCAGTCGGTCTACGAAGAGTTCGTCGGCCGCGTCGCCGAGTTCGGCAAGAAGCTGCAGGTCGGCAACGGCCTTGATCCCAATGTGCAGATCGGCCCGCTCGTGTCCGAGGAGCAACTCAAGCGCGTCACCGGCTATCTCGACATCGGCCAGAAGGAAGGCGCGCGTGCGCTCGCCGGCGGTGGCCGTGTCACCGAAGGCGCGCTGTCGAAGGGCTTCTTCGTCTCGCCGACGGTGTTCGCGGGCGTGCAGGACAACATGCGCATCGCGCAGGAGGAGATTTTTGGTCCCGTCATCTCCGCGATCGCGTTCAAGGACATGGACGAGCTGGTCAAGCGCGCCAACAACACCACGTTCGGCCTCGGCTCGGGCCTGTGGACGCGCGACGTCAGCAAGGCCCATGCGGTCGCGAAGAGTTTGCGCGCCGGCTCGGTGTGGGTGAATTGCTACCAGGCGATGGACCCGGCCGTGCCCTTCGGCGGCTACAAGATGAGCGGCTACGGCCGCGAATCCGGCAAGCAGCATGTCGAGGAATATCTCAACGTGAAGGCCGTCTGGATCAAGACGGCGTAGGGCGTTTCTGCTGCCGCGTCCGGGTTTCAGCGGCTGATCTTGCTTGCGGCGACGAGAGGCTGCTTGCGACGACCAGAAGTTGTTGCCCGGACGCTACAAGCGTTTTTGAAACGGCTGTTGTCCGCGATCTCGCAAGGATTGTTATCCCATTTCGAACGTCGGCCCGTTACTGCTGGTCAACGTCAATGCTCGGGTTGGGATATCGAGAATGCTTCGCTTCACTTCGATCATGCTTGTGGCTTTGGGCGTCGCCTCGGCGCAGCCCGCGGTCGCAGCCGATATCGTCGCGCGTGCGCCGCTCTACAAGGCGCCGCAATTGCCCGTCGCCTACAACTGGTCGGGCTTCTACGCCGGCGTGAATGTCGGATATGGCTGGAGCGATGATGCGATCAAGCTCGCGCCGCACGACCCGGTTTTCACCGCGGGTGTGCTCGACGTGGCCCTCGCGGGAGGCCTTGTCCCGCCGTCATTGGCAACAAACCCGCGTGGTGTGCTGGGCGGCGTGCAGGCCGGCTACAATGTGCAGACGGGCTCCCTGGTATGGGGCGTCGAAGCCGATATCGCGGCCGCCGGCATCAAGGGCAGTGCGACGGTCTCCCGAACCCTGCCGGTCTTTCCGGACATCATGACCAGGCAAGAGCAGAAGGTCGACTGGTTGGGGACCGTGCGCGGCCGGATCGGTGCCACCGTTACACCCGACCTGATGCTCTACGCGACCGGCGGTCTTGCCTATGGACATGTCAAGGCGTCGACGTCGATCGTGGATCCCACGCTTGCGGCCGGCACGCCCTGCCTCAACGTGATCTGTGGCGCGGGGACGTCGGAAAGCTGGCGCGCGGGCTGGGCCGTCGGCGGTGGCGGCGAGTACCGCTTTGCGTCGAGCTGGAGCGTCAAGCTCGAATATCTCTATTATGATCTCGGCAGCGAGAAATACACTTTCTTCAATCCGCTGTTCCCGTTCACTCCGGGCCCCGCGCGTGGCTTTGACGCAACCGCGGATTTCACCGGCCACATCGCGCGGGTCGGCTTGAACTACAAGTTCGGCTCGGGCCCGGTCGTCGCGAAATACTGATCCGCCGTTCTGGACGGACAGCAAGCCCCGGGCCCGGCCCGGGGCTTTTTGCTTCTGCCGCATCTTTCGGCTGGCCAGCCATCCACCCAAGCGGCTTCCGGGCTACCACGCTTTCTCATATGATCCCCGTCCTCTCATCGATCATTCCGGGGATCACATGAAATTCGAGGCGTTGTTCAAACCGTTGCAGGTCGGTCCGTACAAGCTGGCGCATCGCGTCGCGTTGGCGCCGCTGACGCGCATGCGCGCCGAGCGCGAGAGCTTCTCGCCGCGGCCGCTCAACGCCGAATATTACGGTCAGCGCGCCACGCAAGGCGGCTTGATCATCGCTGAAGCGTCCCCCGTGCTCTCGCATGGCCGCGGCAACCCCGCGACGCCCGGCATCTATTCGGAGGCGCAGATCGCCGGCTGGCGCAAGGTGACGGATGCCGTGCACGCCAAGGGCGGCATCATCTTCCTCCAGCTCTGGCATGTCGGCCGCGTCTCGCATTCATCCTTCCACGGCGGTGAGCCGCCGGTCTCGGCTTCGGCGATTGCGATCAAGGCCGAAGGCATGAAGGCGATGACCGCCGACGGCAAGATTTCTGATTACGAGACCCCGCGCGCGCTGGAGACCGACGAGGTCAAGGGCATCGTCGAGGCCTTCCGGCAGGGCGCCAAGAACGCGCTCGCCGCCGGCTTCGACGGCGTCGAGATCCACGGCGCCAACGGCTACCTGCTCGAGCAGTTTTTGCAGTCGCGCAGCAACCAGCGCACCGATCAGTATGGCGGCGGAATCGAGAACCGCGCGCGGCTTCTGCTCGAAGTCACGCAGGCCGCCATCGACGTCTGGGGCGCGAACCGCGTCGGCGTCCGGCTGTCGCCCCACGGCATCGCCAATGATTCCGGTGAGCCCGATCCGATGCCGCTTTACACGCACGTCGTGAAGGCGATCGACAAGCTCGGCCTTGCCTATCTTCACTTCATCGAGCCGCGCTCCAGCGGCGCCGGCCGTGCCGACGTCCACTGGGAGAACGTGCCCTCCGCAATGGTGCTGTTCCGCCCGCTCTACAGCGGCGTGCTGATGACCGCCGGCGGCTTCACCGGCGAGACCGCGAATGCGGCGATCGCCGACGGCCACGCCGACATCATCGCCTTCGGCCGCATCTTCATCTCCAACCCCGATCTGCCGCGCCGCCTTCGGCGCGACTATCCGATCACGCCGTATAACCGCGCGACGTTCTACGGCGGCGAGGAGAAGGGGTATACGGATTACCCGGTGTATGACGAGCTCGCGACGGCGTAGAGACCTTCGTAGCCCGGATGGAGCGCAGCGAAATCCGGGTTTCTCACCTCGCCGATAGACTTCCCCGGATTGCGCTTCGCTCCATCCGGGCTACAGGTCTATATTCGTAGCTCCGACGAGCCCACAAACTCCGTCATTGCGAGCGTAGCGAAGCAATCCAGAGTCTTTCCGCAGAGGCAGTCTGGATTGCTTCGCTGCGCTCGCAATGACGACGGAAGGACCTACCATGGCCAAAGCCGCAGCCGCCGCAGGAACCGCCACCGGCCAATGCCTCTGCGGCAAGGTCACCTTCGAGATCGACGTCCCCGCGCGTTGGGCCTGGCATGACCATTCTGCCAGTAGCCGCCGCGCCCACGGCGCGGCCTATGCGACCTATGTCGGAAGCTGGAAGAAGCGCTTTCGCATCACCTCGGGGAAAACCGCGCTCGCCCGCTACGAGGACAAGGCCACCAGGACCGCGCGCAGCTTCTGTGCCCATTGCGGCACGCCGATCGCGTACGAGCGGCCGCGCGGACCGCACATGGTCAACATCCCCCGCGCCCTGTTCAACGAGCGCACCGGCCGCCAGCCGCTCTATCACATCGCGATCGAAGAGCTTCAGGAATGGGCCTATACCGGCGAGCCGCTGGTGCCGCTGAAGGGCTTTCCCGGTGTGGTCTGGCAGCGCTCGAAAAAGAAGAAGCGCGCTAGCGGCGAAGACCCTTTCGAGCTCGGTCGCGAGGAGGTGCTTTAGCCTTGGCGGCGACCTTGGTCTTGGCCGCAACAGCCTTCCGCGGCGCCGCTTTGCGTCCCGTGGCATTCGCCGCCACGAAGTCGAGCCCGCGCTTGACCCATTTTTTCAGCTCGGCATCGCTCTGATAGCCGTCCGGCGCGACGCGCACGAAGCCGGTCATGATGCGCCCGCGCATTTCCATCGGGCTGGTGTGCGGCTCCTGCAGCATGCGTGCATGCGCTTCCGGGCCGACGCGGATCAGCATGCCGCCGCGCCCGCTTACGGTGCAGCACATGGTGTTGTTCACCATGAAGCAGAGGCCGCCCATCATCTTCTTTTCCGCGACGTCTCGCTGACCCGCCAGCAATTTGCGCACCCGCGCCGCGGTGTTCTCGTCATAGGCCATCGCGTTTCCCCGTGCAGGCTTACGCCCGAGCATGTTCCCAGCTTGCCCGCGCCGACGCAAGTCTGCCATGACGGCGCTTCCTTGCGTGCCTCGGCCAAGTTCGGCCATCATGACTCACCTTGCGGCAGCGCCCGCGGGGCCTGGAGGAAACATGAAGAACAAGATTACCGGCCGCTCCGCTTTTCTCGCGCTGCTCAAGGACGAGGGCATCACCCATCTGTTCGGCAATCCCGGCACCACCGAGCTGCCGATCATGCATGCGCTGAAGGACCATCCTGATCTCACCTATGTGATGGCCATGCAGGAGAGCCTGGTGGTGGCGATCGCGGATGGCTACAGCCGCGCCTCCGGCAAGCTCGTCGCCTGCAACGTCCATGTCGCGCCGGGGCTCGGCAACGCGATGGGCTCGCTCTACAACGCCCAGTTCACGGGCACGCCGATGATCCTGACCGCCGGCCAGCAGGAGCAGGGCCACGGCCTGATGGAGCCGGTGCTTTATGGCCCGCTGGTGCGGATGGCCGAGCCGCTCGTGAAATGGGCGGTCGAGGTGACGCGGCTGGAAGATCTGCCGCGCATCGTGCGCCGCGCCGCCAAGGTCGCGATGACGCCACCGACCGGGCCGGTGTTCATCTCGCTGCCGGGCGACATCCTCAACAGCGAGGCCGGCATCGATCTCGGCCGCTCCACCCGGATCGACGCCCGCGTAAAGCCGTCGGACGAGGCGCTGAAGGCGTTTGCCGCGCGGCTGCTCAAGGCGGAACGTCCCGTCATCGTCACCATGGACGAGGTGGTCAAGAGCGATGCGCTGAAGGAGGCCGCCGAACTCGCCGAGCTGCTTGGTGCGGCCGCCTATCAGTCCTCGACGCCCTATGGCTCGCATTTCCTCTCGGAAAGCCCGAGCTTCCTCGGCACGCTGGCCCGCGTGCAGAAGGCCGCGCGCGACACGCTTGCGCCTTATGACCTCCTGATCGCACTCGGTGGCGATCCCTTGCGGATGTCGGTCTATAGCGAGGTCGATGCGCTGCCTGACGGACTCGGCATCGTGCAGATCGGCCTCGTCGATTGGGAGATCGCCAAGAACTACGGGGCTGAAATCGCGCTGAAGGCGGATCTGAAGGAAACGCTGCGGGCGCTGATCCCGGTGCTGAAGGAGATGGGCGGCGCTGCGCTGGCAAGCCGCGCAAAGCAGCGCCTCGCCGAGCTCGCGCCGAAGAACTGGACCGCGCGGCGTGCTGCGCTGGTCGAGCAGATCGGCAAGACCGCCGGCCGCAGCCCGATCGATCCGGACTTCCTGGTGCTGCAAATGGTCGAGGCCATGCCCGATCATGCGATCCTCGTCGACGAAGGGCTCACCTCGAGCCGCCAGATCACGGCGCTGCGTCCGCACCGCGACCGCTTCGGCTATCATGGGCTTGCCTCCGGCGGCATCGGCTGGGGCCTGCCGGCCTCCGTCGGCGCCAGCATCGCCAATCCGGATCGCCCGGTGGTGTGCTTCTCCGGCGACGGCAGTGCGATGTATTCGATCCAGTCGTTGTGGACGGCGGCACATCACAAGCTGCCGCTCAACGTCGTCATCGCCAACAATGGCGGCTACCGCATCATCAAGCAGCGCCTGCTCGCTTTCCATGGCGACGACAATTACGTCGGCATGGATTTCGTCGATCCGCCGGTGGATTTCGCAGGGATCGCGAAGGCGCTCGGCTGCGAGGCGATCAAGGTGAGTGATCCGCGCGAGCTGAAGGCGACGTTGACGTCGGCGTTTGGCCGACCGGGGACTAAGCTGATCGAGGTGATGGTGGATGGGAAGGTGTAGGGCAGGGCGGCCATCGCGTCGGTGCTCGCCAGGTTCTCAGCTGTCATCGCCCGACTTGATCGGGCGATCCAGTATTCCAGAGACGGCTGTGATTCCTCGATAGGCCGCGGCGTACTGGATGCCCCGGTCCCGGCTCCGCCAAGGCTACGCCGGGGCCACAAGGGTGCTCGGCCGCCGAAGCCTTTTGGCGAAGGCGGCAAGCCGGGGCATGACAGCGTGGGTGTGGCAACTACCCCTTCTTCCCCACCCGATACCCCGCCGCCGGATGCGGCGCACCGAGCCTTGCGCGGCCGTCGCCGAACAGCTTCTCCCGCAGCGTTCCCTTTGCATATTCCGGCTTGTACCGCCCGCGCTTGGTCAGCTCCGGTACCAGCATGTCGGCGATATCCTCGAAGTCGCCGGGCGAGATCGCAAAGGCGACGTTGAGACCGTCGACGTCAGTCTTCTCGAACCAATCCTCGATCTTGTCTGCGACGCTCTCGGGCGTGCCGACCACGACCGGGCCGGCGCCGCCGATGCCGACATGCTCGATGACGTCGCGGACGGTCCAGACGCGGTCGGGGTCGCCGCGGGTGACGTTGTCGAGTGCGCTGCGGCCGGCATCGTTCTGGACGTGACGCACCTGCTGGTCGAGCTCGTAGCCGGAGAAGTCGATGCCGGTCCATCCCGACATCAGGGCCAGTGCGCCTTCCGGACTGATATGCGACCGGTAGTCGGCATACTTGGCCGCCGCTTCGGCTTCCGTGTTGCCGAGGATGATCGTCATCATGTTGAACATCAGGATTTCCGCCGGGTTGCGGCCGCGCGCAGCGGCTTCCTGGCGGATCGCGGAGACGCGCGGCCCGATGATCTTGGCCGACGGTCCCGACATGAACACGCATTCGGCGTGTTTCGCCGCGAACTGCCGCCCGCGCGGCGAGGTGCCGGCCTGGTACAGCACCGGCGTCCGCTGCGGCGACGGCTCGCTGAGGTGGATGGTGTTGTTGATGCGGTAATTCGCGCTCTCATGATTGATGCGATGAACCTTGCTCGGATCGGTGAAGATGCCGCGCGCCCGGTCGCGCAGCACGGCGTCGTCCTCCCAGCTGCCTTCCCATAGCTTGTAGACCACCTCCATATATTCGTCGGCGATGTCGTAGCGGTCGTCATGCCCGGTCTGCTTGTCCTTGCCGGCGCCGCGCGCGGCGCTGTCGAGATAGCCGGTGACGACGTTCCAGCCGATCCGTCCCTCGGTGAGATGGTCGAGCGTCGACATCCGCCGCGCGAACGGGTAGGGCGGCTCGAAGGACAGATTGCTGGTGACGCCGAAGCCGAGATTCTGCGTCACCGCTGCCATCGCCGAGAGCAGCAGCAGCGGCTCGTTCGACGGCGTCTGCGCTGCGTTGCGCAAGGCCGCGTCAGGGCTGCTGCCATAGACGTCATAGACCCCGAGCACGTCGGCCAGGAACAACCCGTCGAAGCGGCCGCGTTCCAGCGTTTTGGCAAGGTCGATCCAGTAAGGCAGGCGGTTATATTCGGCGGTGCGATCGCGCGGATGGGTCCACAGCCCGGGTGATTGATGCGCGACGCAATTCATCGCAAAGGCGTTGAGCCTGATCTGCTTGGCCATGATGATCCCCCGGCGCCCTGTACCGAGCGCTCTTCGAATGATAAACGTGCGCCTCAACTTGGCGAAGTTCTTGCATATTCTTGGCCCTTGGCAAGGGCCAAGAATAGAAAGGCTTGCGCTTGGCAAGGCCAAGATCAGCGGCGCTCCCGCTCTTGGCAAGCCAATCTCAAGAGAGCAAGAACGAAATCGCAAGAGAACTACAAGAGAACTCCAAGAACTGTCCAAGTCCCCGCCACTTTCGAAGGGCTACCTGTCTCGGGTAAGGTCCTTCGTCCCAACGCCTCGAAAAACCAGCCATGACAAGAGCCGACGCCATCGCCCGCGCCCGTGACGATTTCAAATCCGGTGCGTTCCTCACCGAGCTCGACCGCCGTGTGGCCTTCAAGACCGAAAGCCAGAACCCGTCGCGCGGCGCCGAGCTGCGCGGCTATCTGGAACAGGAGATGATGCCCTCCTTTGCTGCGCTAGACTTTACCAGCCGCATCGTCGAATCCCCGAGCGGCAAGGCGCCGTTCCTGTTCGCCGAGCATCACGAGAGCGCGTCAGCGCCAACCGTGCTGATCTACGGCCATGGTGACGTCGTCGACGGCATGGAGGGGGAGTGGCGCGACGGCCGCGATCCCTGGCGCACGACGGTTGCGGGCACGCGGCTCTATGGCCGTGGCACCGCCGACAACAAGGGCCAGCACAGCATCAACATGGCGGCACTCCGCGCGGTGCGCGAGGCCCGCGGCGGCAAGCTAGGCTTCAACGCAAAATTCATCGTCGAAATGGGCGAGGAAATCGGCTCGCCCGATCTCGGCAAGGTCTGCGACCTCAATCGCGATGCGCTCAAGGCCGATCTGTTCATGGCCTCCGACGGACCGCGCCTGTCGGCCGACCGGCCGACCTTGTTCCTGGGCTGTCGTGGCGGCATCCGCATTCATCTCGACGTCAATCTGCGCGATGGCGGCCATCATTCCGGCAATTGGGGCGGCGTGCTCGCCAACCCCGCGACCATTCTCGTCAACGCGATCTCGACGCTGGTCGACGGCCATGGCCGGCTTCAGCTCGACGCGCTGAAGCCGCCGCGGCTCACCAACCAGATCCGCAGCTATCTTGCCGACGTGCAGGTGGTGCCGACCGAGGACGAGCCGGCGCTCGCGGAGAACTGGGGCGAGGAAGGGCTGTCGGCCGCCGAGCGGCTCTATGCCTGGAACACGCTCGAAGTGCTGGCGATGTCGTCCGGTAATATCGAGAAGCCCGCGAATGCCATCCCCGGCCACGCCAATGCCGTGTTGCAACTGCGTTTCGTGGTCGGCACCAAGGTCGATGGCCTGATCGATGCGGTCCGCGCGCATCTGGTGCAAAAGGGCTTTCCGATGGTCGAGGTGCGGGCCGCCCAGAGCTTTGCGGCGTCGCGCACCGATTTCGACAGCCCCTGGATCACATGGGCGGCGGATTCGGTGAAAGAGACCACCGGCAAGGCGCCGGCCGTTTTGCCGAATTTCGGCGGCTCGCTGCCCAACGACGTGTTTTCCGAGATCCTGGGCCTGCCGACGATCTGGGTCCCGCACTCCTATCCCGGCTGCTCCCAGCATGCGCCCAATGAGCACATCCTGCTGCCATTGACCGAAGAGGCCTTGACGGTGATGGCCGGGCTGTTCTGGGATCTCGGGGAATTGCCCAAGCCATTAAGCTGAGCCATTAACCTGAGCCGCAATCCAGCCGAAAGTCACATTCTAATCCGGCCCAATCTGTGCTTGCATCCGGGCCGCATCATCCTGAAAGGGGAATAAAAAAGTGAGACATTTCCGTAGCATCGGCCTCGCGCTCGCCGCGACCTTCGCCGTCAGCCAGGCCGGGGCCCAGGAGCTGACCGGCACGCTGAAGAACATCAAGGACACCGGCGCCATCACGCTCGGCTTCCGCGATTCCTCGATCCCGTTCTCCTATCTCGACGACAACCAGAAGCCCGTCGGGTTCGCGATGGACATCTGCTACAAGATCGTCGACGCCGTGAAGAAGGAGCTCAAGCTCGACAAGCTCGAGGTCAAGCTCAATCCGGTGACTTCGGCGACCCGTATTCCGCTGATGGCCAACGGCACGATCGACCTCGAATGCGGCTCGACCACCAACAATGCCGACCGCCAGAAGCAGGTGGCCTTCACCAACACGCACTATCTGACTGCCAGCCGCTACGTCTTCAAGAAGTCGAGCGGCCTGAAGTCGATCGACGATCTCAAGGGCAAGACGGTGGTCTCCACCGCCGGCACCACCAACATCAAGCAGCTCACCGAGGCCAATGTCGCGAAGAGCCTGGGTGCCAATATCATCCCGGCCAAAGACCATGCCGAGGCCTTCCTGATGGTCGAGACCGACCGCGCGGTCGCCTTCGTGATGGACGACGTTCTGCTCGCGAGCCTCGTTGCCGGCTCGAAGACGCCGGACGACTATGTCATCTCCAAGGACGCGTTCTCCAAGCCTGAGCCCTACGGCATCATGCTGCGCAAGGACGACGCGCCGTTCAAGAAGGTGGTCGATGCAGCAACCGCTGCGCTCTACACCTCCGGCGAGGGCCTGAAAATCTACGATAAGTGGTTCACGGCCAAGATCCCGCCGAAGGGCCTCAACCTCAACACCCCGATCTCGGCCGAGCTGAAGAACGAGTTCGCGAAACCTTCGGACTCGCCGAACCCGGACGACTATAAGTAAGATATAACCTCGGTCTCCGGATCGGGATCATGTCCGGCCACTCTTGACACCAGAGTGGCCGGACATTTGCATAGGCGCCGGGACATCCATAGCTGGCGCGTTCGCGCGGGGGACACGTGAACTACCACTGGAACTGGGGAATCTTCTTCGAGCCGAACCCGATGGGGACCGGCACCTATCTCGATATGCTGCTGTCGGGACTGGTGTTGACCCTCAAGACGGCGGCGCTCGCCTGGATCATCGCGCTGATCTTCGGCTCGCTCGTCGGCGTCATGCGCACGCTGCCGTCCAAGGGCGCCTACTGGTTCGGCTTCTGCTGGGTCGAGTTCTTCCGCAACATGCCGCTGCTGGTGCAGCTGTTCCTGTGGTTCTTCGTGCTGCCGGAATTGCTGCCGAAGGCCGCCGGCCTCTGGCTGAAGCAGCTGCCGAACGCGCCGTTCTGGACGGCCGCGATCGGCATCGGCTTCTTCATGTCGGCCCGCGTCGCGATACAATTGCAGGCCGGTATCGGCTCGCTGCCGCGCGGCCAAAAAATGGCGGCGACCGCGCTCGGGCTGACCACCGCGCAAGGCTATCGCTACGTGCTGCTGCCGATGGCGTTCCGCATCATCCTGCCGCCGCTGACCTCCGAGTTCCTCAACACCATCAAGAACACGGCTGTCGCCATCACGATCGGCCTGATCGAGTTAACTGGTCAGGCGCGCTCGATGCAGGAATTCTCGTTCCAGGTGTTCGAGGCTTTCACGGCCGCGACCTTGCTCTATCTCCTTGTCAACGCCATTGTCGTGACGGCGATGCGCTTCCTCGAGCGCTGGGTCGCGATCCCCGGCTACATCACGGGGAAATAGCACCATGTTCAGCAATCTCGATTTCGAGGTCATCCGCCGCTCGCTGCCCTATCTGTTCTACGAGGGCATGACCTTCACGGTGACGCTGACGGCGCTCGCCGCCTTCGGCGGCCTGATCTTCGGCACGGCGATCGCCCTGATGCGGCTGTCCGGCTACAAGACACTCGGGCGCATCGCGGGTGTCTATGTCGACTTCATGCGCTCGCTGCCGCTGGTGCTGGTGATCTTCTGGTTCTATTTCCTGGTGCCCTATATCGGGCAGTGGGTGACCGGCGCCTCGCGTCCGATCAGCGTCGGCGCGTTCGCATCCTCGCTCATCACCTTCATCATGTTCGAGGCGGCGTACTTCTCCGAGATCATGCGCGCCGGGATCCAGTCGATCTCGCGCGGCCAGCCAGCCGCCGCCAACGCGCTCGGCCTGACTTACGCGCAGACCATGCGCTACGTCGTGCTGCCGCAGGCGTTCCGCAACATGCTGCCGGTGCTGCTGACGCAGACCATCGTGCTGTTCCAGGACACCTCGCTGGTCTATGTGCTGTCGATCCCGGACTTCCTCGGCGCGGCCAGCAAGGTCGCGCAGCGCGATGGCCGTCTGGTCGAGATGTATCTGTTTGCCGCCGTCGTCTACTTCACCATTTCCTGCATCGCGTCTTTCGGCGTTCGCCGCCTCCAGTCGCGCATCGCCATCATTCGATAGAGCGCATCGGTCATGATCGAAATCAGCCACGTCAACAAATGGTACACCCCGACCTTCCAGGTGCTGACCGACTGCACCACCAGCGTGACCAAGGGCGAGGTCGTCGTGGTCTGCGGCCCCTCGGGCTCGGGCAAGTCGACGCTGATCAAATGCGTCAATGCGCTGGAGCCGTTCCAGGAGGGCGACATCAGCGTCGACGGCACCAAAGTCAATGACCCCAAGACCAATCTGCCGAAACTGCGTTCGCGCGTCGGCATGGTGTTCCAGCATTTCGAGCTGTTCCCGCATCTGAAGATCATCGACAACCTCTGCCTCGCGCAGCAGAAGGTGCTAGGACGGTCGTCCGACACGGCTGTGGCAAAGGGTATGCAGCTCCTGGACCGCGTCGGCTTGAAGGAGCAGGCGCAGAAATTTCCGGCGCAGCTCTCCGGCGGCCAGCAGCAGCGCGTCGCGATCGCCCGCGCGCTTGCCATGGACCCGATCGTCATGCTGTTCGACGAGCCGACCTCGGCGCTCGACCCCGAGATGGTGAGCGAGGTGCTCGACGTCATGGTCGATCTCGCCCGCGAAGGCATGACCATGATGGTCGTCACCCACGAGATGGGCTTTGCCCGCAAGGTCGCTAACCGCGTCATCTTCATGGACCGCGGCGAGATCGTCGAGGACGCGGCGAAGGAGGACTTCTTCGGCAAGCCGCGCAGCGACCGCGCGCAGAAGTTCCTGTCGAAAATTTTGTCGCACTAACCTCTGCTGTCATTCCGGGACGCGCCTCTTGGCGCGGGCCCGGAATCCATAACCACCGGCCGGGGTTATGGATTCCGGGCTCGTCGCTTCGCGCCGCCCCGGCATGACGGGTTGAGGGTTTCGTGGCCCAAACAAATCCCGTATACGAACTGGCAAATTCCCCACTCCCGCCAGGAGACCTGCCTTGGACTCGATCGCCTACGTCAACGGCTTATTCGTCCCGCTCTCGGACGCCAAAATCTCGGTGCTTGATCGCGGCTTCCTGTTCGCCGACGGCATCTACGAGGTCTCGGCCGTGCTCGACGGCAAGCTAGTCGACAATGCTTCGCACCTGACGCGCCTGGAGCGCTCGGTCGGCGAGATCAAGCTGAAGTTGCCGGAGACGGTCGAGCGCATCACCGAGCTCCAGAAGGAGCTGATCGCGCGCAACAAGGTCGAGAACGGCCTCGTCTATCTCCAGGTCACGCGCGGCGCCGACAAGGGCCGCGACTTCGCCTTTCCCAAGGGCGACGTCAAGTCGAGCCTGGTGATGTTCACCTCCGAGAAGGACATCATCAACGCCGCCTCGGCCAAGACCGGCATCAACGTGATCACGGTGCCCGACATCCGCTGGGAACGGCGCGACATCAAGAGCGTGGCACTGCTCGCGCAGGTTCTGGCGAAGCAGGCCGCGGCCGAAGCCGGCGCCGGCGAGGCCTGGATGCTGGAAGACGGCTACGTCACCGAGGGCGGCTCGTCCTCGGCGTTCATCCTGACCAAGGACGACGTCATCGTGACCCGCAAGAACTCCAACGCGATCCTGCCGGGCTGCACCCGCAAGGCCGTTGTGGCGCTCGCCGAAGAGCGTCAGCTCCGCGTCGAGGAACGTTCCTTCACGGTCGCCGAGGCGCTCGACGCCAAGGAAGCCTTCGCCACCTCGGCGTCGCTGTTCGTCCAGCCGGTGGTTGCGATCGACGGCAAGAAGGTCGGCGACGGCAAGCCCGGTCCGATGGCCTCGCGGCTGCGGGAGATCTATATCGAGTTCGCCAAGGCGACGGCGGTTTAAGCCACACACTCCGCTATCGTAGGGTGGGCAAAGCGAAGCGTGCCCACCATTCCTTCAGCGAAGGCGTCAGAAGACGTGGGCACGGCGCAAGTGCGCCTTTGCCCGCCCTACGAGATTTACCCGAGAGGAAGCGCCGTCCTACGCCACCGACGCCTTCACCTTCACCGGATGCACCGCGCGGAACGCGATCGCGATCCGGTTCCAGGCATTGATCGCCCCGATCAGCATCGTCAGGTTCACCGTCTCCGCATCGGAGAATTGCGCGCGGACCTGCTCGTAGACGTCGTCCGGCGCGTGGGTCTCGGAGATCAGCGTCACTGATTCCGTCCAGGCCAGCGCGGCACGCTCGCGATCGGTATAGAGCGGGGATTCCCGCCAGGCGTTGAGCAGATAGATGCGCTGTTCGGTCTCGCCGCGCTTGCGGGCGTCCTCGGTGTGCATGTTGATGCAGAAGGCGCAGCCGTTGATCTGCGACGCCCGGATCTTGACGAGCTCGATCAGCGATTTCTCGAGTCCCGTGGACTGGATCTGCTCCTCCAGCGCCATCAGCGCCTTCATCGTGTCGGGGGCGGCCTGGTAGAAGTTCATGCGGGGTTTCATGGTCGTTCTCCTTTGCTTGAGTTAGTCTCTTGGGTTGATCTCAGTGAGCTCCACCGGCCGAGGTCTGGCCGGGTTTCTTCAGGAAGAATACGGCGATCAGGGCCACGATCAGTGCCATGCCGAGCAGATAGAAGGTGTCGCTGAAGGCGAAGATGTAAGCCTGCTTCTGCACGGTATGGCCGATCGCGACATAGGCGCGATGCGCGGCGTCGGCGCGGTCGAGCACGCCGTGATTGATGAAATACTGGGTGAGCTGCTCCAGCCGCGTCCGCGTCGCCTGCTCGAACATCGAGACCGACTGCGTCAGCACGTTGGAGTGATATTGCTCGCGCTTGGTCAGCAACGTCTGAAGCAGCGCGATGCCGACGGCGCCGCCGAGATTACGCATCATGTTGAACAGGCCCGAGGCCGAGCCCGCATTCTCCGCTTCGATGCCGGCGGTCGCCACAGCCGACAACGGGGCCATCACGAGCGCCTGGCCGATCGCACGGACGACATTGGGCCACAACAGCTGGTCGGCAGCGTAATCGTTTGTCATATAAATGTTCAGGAAGTTCGAGGCCGCGAACAGGACGAAGCCGACGCCGATGATGATCCGCGCGTCGAACTTCTGCATCAGGCGCGGCACCAGCGGGATCAGCACGAGTTGCGGCAGTCCGGTCCAGGCCAGCACCATGCCGATCTGCTCGGCATTGTAGCCCTGGATGCGCGCCAGATATTGCGGCAGGATGAACACCGAGCCGTAGAGCGCGACACCGAGCAGGAAGTTCGCGAGCATGCCGAAGCCGAAATTGCGGCGCACCAGCAGGCGCAAATTGAGCAGCGGCTTCTTCGCCGTGAGCTCGATGATCAGGAAGGCGGTCAGCGCGGTGGCCGCGATGACCGACAGCTTGACGATGAAAGGCGAGCCGAACCAGTCGTCCTTGTTGCCCTCTTCCAGCACGGTCTGAAGCGCCGACAGGCCGATCGCCATGGTGATGATGCCGGCCCAGTCGCCCTCGCGCAGCAGCGCAAGCTTCATGGGCTTGGCGTCGAGCGCGTACCAGAGCATGCCGACCATGATCGCGCCGGGCACGAGGTTGACGTAGAAGATGTACTGCCAGCCGAAATTCTCGGTGAGATAGCCGCCGATGGTCGGGCCGATCGCCGGTGCGAACGTCGCCGACAGCGCGAACAGCGCAAGGCCGACGGGCTGCTTCGCGCGAGGCAATAGCGTGATGATGAGCGTGAAGGCCATCGGGATCAGCACGCCGCCGGTGAAGCCTTGCACCGCGCGCAGCACGATCATTTGCGGCAGGTCCTGCGCCAGCGCGCAGGCCGCCGACAGCAGCAGGAACAGGACCGCATTGGTGAGCAGATAGATGCGGATCGAGAACACTTGCGCGAGCCAGCCGGAGAGCGGGATCACCACGATCTCGGCGATCAGATAGGAGGTCGAGATCCAGCCGCCGTCGTCGATGCCGGCGCCGATCGCGCCCTGGATGTCGGCGAGCGAAGCGTTGACGATCTGGATGTTCAGCACCGCCATGAAGGCGCCGAGAGTCGCGCCGATCACCGCGATCCAGGTCTTTGCGGAAACGGCCGGCGTCGCGGGCGCAGCAGGGGCGGGAATGCTGGCAGCGGAGGCGGCGTCGGCGGTCGGTTGGAGCGTGCTCATGGAAGCCTCGTCTCGGTCATGGAGACAGGATGCATTAGGCGGTTGGTTTCGATAATCGAGGAAGCGTGGGAAGGATCGTCCGGCAGGACTTGATAATCCTGCCGGTCTTCCTCGCCTCAGCCGCCGTTCGGGCGTGGTGTGTTGTCGGCGAGTCGCTTGGCCGTCTCGCGCTCGGCCAGCACAGTCGCCTTGGTGTCGATGGTCGGCACCGCCGACATGCCGGGCCTGAGCAGGCCGGTCAGGCTGTGGTCGTCGAGCACGATCTTCACCGGCACGCGTTGCACGATCTTGGTGAAATTTCCGGTGGCGTTATCGGGCGGCAGCAGCGCGAATTCAAGTCCGCTGGCCGGCGAAAGGCTGTCGACGTGACCGCGAAGCGTGCGATTGCGAAAGCTGTCGACCTGCAGCTCGACCGGCTGGCCCGCACGCACATGCGTGAGCTGCGTCTCCTTGAAGTTCGCGACGACATAGACCGCATCGAGCGGAACCACCGCCATCAATTGCGTACCAGCCTGCACATACTGGCCGATGCGTAATGAGCGTGCGCCGACCGTGCCGTCCACCGGTGCGGTGATCTCGGTATAGGACAGGTTCAGCTCTGCCTGCTGTGCAACCGCGCGCGCCCGTTCGAGTTGCGCCGTGGCCTGGGCGCGCTGGGTGGTGAGCACGTCGACCTTGCGCTGTGCGGCCACCAGGCCTGACTTGGCGTGCTGCAATTGGGCGTTGCTGGCGCGCAGTGCCGCATCGGTCTGTTGCGCACGCTGGATCGTGCCGGAGCCCGACTTCATCAGGTCGTCGTAACGGGCTCGCTCTTCCTGCGCGAATTTCAGATTGGCGTCGGCCGCGGCCACGTCGGCCGTGCTCTGCTCGATGATCGGCTGCTGCAGCTCGAGCTGGGCGTCGATGTTGCGCACCGAGGCTTCGCCGGCGGCGACGTCGGCGCGGGCCTGGTCGAGCGCGGCTTTGAAGTCGCGGTCGTCGATCTTGGCGAGGAGCTGGCCGGCCCGGACCTTCTCGTTGTCGCCAACCAGCACCTTCGCGATGTAGCCGGAAACCTTGGGGGCGATGATGGTGGAATCCGCCTTCACATAGGCGTCGTCGGTGGATTCGAGGTAACGGCCGGTGCTCAGGTAGTTGTAGCCGAAGTCGCCAGCCGCGGCGATTCCGAGGGCCAGTGCCAAGCCGATGGCCGCCCGCTTGATCGCCTGCCGGGATGGACGAAAGCTGATTTTCTGATTGGTTTCAGTAGCATAAGAAGCGTTCGACATGGCATCCTCGGAATTCCCAACCGCCCCGGTCCGAACGGTGCGCCGTTGATGCCGGCAAGATGCGCTGTCTTCCCGCTTGTGATAATCCCGGAAGAAATGGAAGCATTATCCACCCATAGCGGATAATCCGGAGCCAGACCGATGGACCGCTTCACCAGTCTCACCGCCTTCGTCCGGGTGGTCGAAAATGGCGGATTTTCCGCCGCCGCCCGCCGGCTCAACATGTCCACGACCATGGTGAGCAACCACGTCCAGGCGCTGGAGGACCGGCTCGGGGTTCGGCTGCTGAACCGCACCACGCGAAAAGTCAGCCTCACCGAAATCGGCAAGGCCTATTACGACCGCTCGACGCAGATCCTCGCCGATCTCGAACAAGCCGATGACATCGCCGGCGCGCTGCAATCGACGCCGCGCGGCACGCTGCGCATTCACACCGCAACCCACATGGTGCCGTTCGTCGCGCCCGTGATGGCCGAATTCCTCGCGACCTATCCGGAGGTGAAGGTCGATCTGCGCATGGGCGAGACCAATGTCGATCTGATCGAGGAAGGCTTTGATCTCGCGCTGCGCATGGTCGCGCCGCCGGACTCCAGCCTGATCGTGCGGAGCCTGGCGACCTGGCGGCACGTGCTGTGCTGCTCGCACGGCTATATCGAGGCGCATGGGCGCGTGCAGACGCTCGAGGAACTCGCCGGGCACAATTGCGTGCGCCACATCAACTATCCCTTCGACGAGTGGCGCTTCTTCGATCGCAAGGGCACGCCGGCCTCGGTGCGCGTCTCCGGCAATCTCGTCACCAACAGCGGCGAAGCCCTGCGCGAGGCCGCGTTGCAGGGCGCCGGCATCAGTCTTGCGGCCGGCTTTCTGGTGGGGGATGACCTCGATGCGGGCCGGCTGGTGCGCCTCCTGCCGGAGTACCGGCCGGTCGAGATGTCGATGAACGCGGTCTATCCGCATCGGCATCATCTGTCGGCGAAGGTCAGGACCTTCATCGACATGCTCGTCCAGCACAGCGCCGAGCAGCAGAAGCTGATCAATCCGTATGCGTGAGACGTCGTCGTTCCTCATCCTGAGGAGCGCGGAACGCGCGTCTCGAAGGATGAAGGCCCCGCTGGTGGCCTCGCCCTTCGAGACGCTTGCTTCGCAAGCTCCTCAGGGTGAGGAGATAGATTTATGGCTCGCTTCTATCGCGGCGGCGGTAATCGCCCGAACACGCTCTCAAGCGCCATGCCGATCGCAAGCAGCCGACGATCGCTTCCCGCAGGGCCGTCCAGTTCGAGGCCTACAGGTAATTTGCTCGTGGCGCCAAGAGCGATCGGGATCTGGACGCCGGGAATACCGGCATTGCTGCCAGGATCGGTGTTCTGGATGATCAGGCCGAAAGTCTCGAGGCTGCTGGACTCCGGGTTGGAGGCAATCGCAACGCGCGGCGTGGTCGGGAAGGCGACGGCGTCGAGCTTGTTGGTGGCAAACGTATTGCTGTAGAGCGCCTGAAGCGCGGGGCGCGCGGTCTTGATCGCTGCGTCATAGATCGGCCTCGCGTCGAACAGCGCGTTGTCGGGGCCGGGCAGTTTTCGCGGGATCACCATGCCATCATAGATGCCTTTCACGTCGGCGCTGGAGATCTTCTCTGCCAGCGCCTCGATGCTGAGGCCGGTCCCGGTGTGCTTGAGATAGGCGACCATGTCGTCATAGGCCTCATACAGCGCGACGGGAAAGCTGACCTGGCCGTTGAGTTCGGCGAGCTCAGGCATCTCGATCTCGACGACCGTGACGCCCTGCGCCTTCACTTTTGCGATCGCCGCGTGGAACGCGGCTTCCGTATCGGCGTCGAGATTGGTCAGCATCGTCTTCACGATGCCGATCCGCACCTGCTTCAGATCAGCCGGCGCAATCGCGTCGCCGCCTGCGATCACGCGATCGAGCAGCGCGACATCCGCCAACGTCGCGGCCATGGGCCCCGCGGTGTCGCGGGTGTGTGAGATTGGCGCGATGCCAGCTTGCGGATAGCGCCCGACCGTCGGGCGCAACGCGGCGCATCCGTTCAGCGCGGCGGGGACACGGACCGATCCGCCGGTGTCGGTTCCGAGCCCGCCCGTGACGATTCGCGCGCCGAGCGCGGCGCCCGTGCCGGACGAGGAGCCGCCGGCGATCCGCGTGCGGTCATAAGCGTTGCGCACGCCGAACTCCGCGCCGGTCTTGAACGCGGTGTTGTAGCCGGAGATGCCGAAGGCGAGCTCATGCATGCTGGTCTTGCCGATGATGACGGCGCCTGCAGCCCGCAGCTTCGCGACTACGGGCGCGTCAGCCTTCGGAACGTAGTCCTTCAGTGCCGGTGTGCCGGCGCTACAGGGCAGTCCGGCAACCTCGATATTGTCCTTGATCACGATGGGCACGCCGCCGAGCGGCTTTGTCCTGTCGCCCGTCGCGTCGAATGCGGCGGCGGCTTTCAGGGCGCCGGCCTCGTCCAGCGTGACGAAGGCATTGAGCTCGGCATGGGCTTTGGCGCGGCTCAGTGCTTCCGTCGTGAGTGCGGTACTCGTGACTTTCCCGGCGCGCAGGTCGGCGACGGCCTGCCTCAGGGTCAACTGGTCCAAATCCATGATGCGTCATCCGATTGCAGGGGCGCCAACAGGGGGCCGCCTAAAGTCCGGAGGCTGAGGCCTCACTGGTGCCGCGTCAACCGTGGGCGTGCATCTTTTGCGTTACCGACGTCGTCAAATTCGTGAGCAGCCGCTCGACCTCGGGCTTCACCTTGGCGATCGCGGTGTCCTTCACTGGTCCGTAGCCGCGGATCTCCATCGGCGCCTTTGCGACGGCAATGAGGTCGGGTAGATGCGCTGCGTTGAGCTGGCCGAGCATGCGTTCGATCAGGCCTTCATACCAGGCGATCAATTCCCGTTCAGTGCGCCGCTCATTCGTGTAGCCGAACGGATCGAACGGCGTTCCGCGCAATCCCTTCAACCGCGCCAGCATGGCGAGCGGCATCTGGATCCACTGGCCGAAAGCGCGCTTGCGCGGACGGCCGCGTGCGTCGGGTTTTGACGGCAGGAACGGCGGCGCGAGGTGATATTGGACGCGAAAACCGTCCTCGAACTCGCGCTTCAGCTCGCCGAGGAAACCGCTCTGCATGTGCAGACGCGCCACCTCGTATTCGTCCTTGTAGGCCATCAGCTTGAACAGGGCGCGCGCGACCGCGTCGGTCAGCACCTCACTGCTCAGAGCGGCTTCGGCCTGGCGGACCCTCGCGACGGTCGCCCGATAGCGCATCGCATAGGCGGCGTCTTGATAGGCGGCGAGGAAATCGGCGCGGCGATCGATGATCTGATTGAGCGTCTCGGCTTCGGGCGCTTCGTCACTCCCCGGCAAAAACTCCGGATCGGCCGCGGCGATTCGGCCCCAGGCAAAGGCCTGCTTGTTGCGTTCGACCGCGACGCCGTTGAGCTCGATCGCGCGCAGCAGCGCCGGCAGCGCGACAGGAATAAGCCCGCGTTGCCAGGCGAAACCGAGCATGATGATGTTGGCATAAACTGCATCGCCGAGCAGCCGCTCGGCGAGCGCGTTGGCGTTGATGGTGTCGAGATTGTCGTTGCCAATGACGTGTCGGATCGCGCGCAGGCGGGCAGGCGAGGCAAGGTCGGCGTCGCGGAAGCGGACGACGTCGCCGGTCGGCATCTCCGCGGTGTTGATGGCGGCGCGTGTGCCGCGGTGATAGGTGCCGGACGCCTTAGGTGAGGAACTGACGACGAGGTCGCAGCCGATCAGCGCGTCGGCCGCGCCCTGGTCGATGCGGACCTGATGCAGCGCGTCCGGACTTGACGCAAGGCGGATGAAGCTCAGCACGGGACCAAATTTCTGTGCAAAGCCGGTGAAATCCAGCACGGAGACGCCACGCCGCTCCAGATGCGCGGCCATGCCGATCAGCGCGCCGACCGTGATCACGCCGGTGCCGCCGACGCCTGTTACCAGCAGGTCGTAGGGACGGTCGAGCGCGGCGGGAGCAGGCAGGGGAAGCGTAGCCGCGCGACCGACTACGTCGATTTCGCTCGCACTCTTCTTCCGGCGCGTCGCGCCTTCGACGGTGACAAAGCTCGGGCAGAAGCCGTTGAGGCAGGAAAAATCCTTGTTGCAGGACGAGAGGTTGATCTGGCGCTTGCGGCCGAACGGAGTCTCCTTCGGTTCGACACTGAGACAGTTGGACTCGACCGAGCAGTCGCCACAGCCTTCGCAGACGAGATCGTTGATATGGGCGAAGCGCTTTGGGTCGGCCATCTGTCCGCGTTTGCGCCGGCGACGCTTCTCGGTGGCGCAGGTCTGCTGATAGATCAGGACGGAGACGCCGGAAATGTCTCGCAGCTCGCGCTGCACGGCGTCCATCTCCTCGCGCGGATGGATGGTCACGCCGATCGGCAGGTCTGCCGGCAAGAACTGCGCGGGATCGTCCGACACCAGCGCGATGCGCCCGACGCCTTCGGCGCGAACGCTGTGGGCGATGGCGTGCACGCTGATGGGACCGTCGACTGGCTGGCCGCCGGTCATCGCCACCGCATCGTTGAACAGGATCTTGTAGGTGATGTTGGCCCTGGCGGCGATCGCCTGCCGGATCGCCATCGAGCCAGAGTGGTAGTAGGTGCCTTCGCCGAGGTTCTGGAACACGTGCTTGTGGCCGGTGAAGCGTGACGACGCCGCCCAGTTGACGCCTTCGCCGCCCATCTGGATCAGCGAGGAGGTCTCGCGGTCCATCCAGCTCGCCATGAAATGGCAGCCGATGCCGGCCAGTGCCTTGGAGCCTTCCGGCACCTTCGTCGACGTGTTGTGCGGACATCCGGAGCAGAAATACGGCGTGCGCGTCGCACCGCTGACGTTGATCGTGCGCGCGGCCTCGGGCATCAAGCCGGCCGCGCGTGCGGCGAGATTGAGGCCTGGGAACATCGGATCGAGCCGGCGTGCGAGCACGCCAGCAAGCGCACGCGGCGACAATTCGCCGATCCATGAGATCAGCCGCGCCCCTCGCTCGTCGTGCTTGCCGACCATGCGCTCGGGCTTTGAGCCTGGATAGTCGTAAAAATATTCCTTGAACTGGCTCTCGATGATGCCGCGCTTTTCCTCGACCACGAGGATCTCGCGCTTGCCCTTCACGAAGTCCATCGCGTCATGCAGCGCCAGCGGCCAGACCATGCCGACCTTGTAGACGTCGATCCCGATGTTGCGGCAGGCCGCTTCATCGAGGCCCATCAGCCGCAGGGCCTCCATCAGGTCGAGATGCGCCTTGCCCGTCGTGACAATGCCGTAAGTGGCATTGGGAATATCGTAGATGTGGCGATCGATCGGATTGGCTTTTGCAAAGGCGTAAACCGCGTGCTTCTTCGCCTCCAGCCGCTCCTCGATCTGGGGGCCCGGCAGGTCGGGCCAGCGATAGTGCAGTCCGCCCGGCGGCGGCGTGAAGTCAGGCGTCTGGAAGGCGCGCGGCGGGCGCAGCGCGACGGATGCACCTGACTCGACAATCTCCGAGATCGCCTTGAAGCCGACCCACATGCCGGAAAAGCGGCTCAGCGCGTAGCCATATTCGCCGAATTCGAGATATTCGCTGACGCTTGCGGGGTGCAGCGTCGGCATGAACCAGCTCATGAAGGCGACATCGGACTGGTGCGGCATCGAGGAGGAGACGCAGCCATGGTCGTCGCCGGCGACGACCAGCACGCCGCCACGCGGCGAGGAGCCGTAGGCGTTGCCGTGCTTGAGGGCATCGCCGGAGCGATCGACGCCTGGGCCCTTGCCGTACCAAAGTCCGAACACGCCATCGACTTCGCGATCTGCCTGCGTTTCGACCTGCTGCGAGCCGAGCACTGCTGTTGCCGCGAGGTCCTCGTTCACCGCGGGGAGAAATTCGATGCGATCCCGCTTCAGCCGCTCCTGGATGCGCCAGAGCTCGAGATCGACGCCGCCGAGCGGCGAGCCACGATAGCCGGAGATGAAGCCGGCGGTGTTCAGCCCGGCGGCGCGGTCGCGCCGCGCCTGGTCGAGCGCAATGCGGACAATGGCCTGCGTGCCCGTGAGGAAGACACGGCCCTCCTCGCGGTCGTAGCGGTCTGAGAGCTCGTAGCTGTCGAGTGATGGAACGGCGTCCATGGCGGACCTCGTGCGGCATCCTGCCTGATGACGGGAGGGTATGCCGGGCAGGCTGGTAGGTCTTGCCTATTCACCCTGTCTTGATCGATAATTCGGTAAAATTTTGCGGAAGATGGCATAATTCGGTAGAAGTTACCGAATCGGGGGCTTCCATGATTGAAGAGCAGGACGCGCGGATTCTCGCCCATCTCCAGACGGACGGCCGCGCCACCAACCAGCAGCTCGCGGACGAGGTCGGCATGTCCACCTCGGCGTGCTGGCGCCGGGTGCGTGCGCTGGAGGAGGCCGGCGTCATCCAGGGCTATGCCGCGCTGATCGCGCGCGAGCAGGCGGGCTTTGCGATGTCGGCCATCCTGCATGTCTCGCTGGAGCGGCACGATGCCAAATTCGTCGACGAGTTCGTCGCGCGGGTGACCACGCGGCGCGAAGTGCTGGAGTGTTTCGCGACCACGGGCGACGCCGACTATCATTTGCGCGTCGTCGTGCAGGACATGGCGGCCTACAACAGGTTCCTCGACGAGTTCATGTTCCGCATTCCCGGCATCCGCTACGTCCGCAGCAACGTGGTGCTGAAGGAGATCAAGACGAGTGTGGCGCTGCCGTTTTGATTGCGCGGGAAGTGCCGTAGGGTGGGCAAAGGCGCATAGCGCCGTGCCCACCATCTCGCCTCGATTTGCGAAGGTGGTGGGCACGCTTCGCTTTGCCCACCCTACAGCACCGTTGATTTCGCGGCGTATAAAACTCTATCTCCTCACCCTGAGGAGGCCGCGCAGCCGCCGTCTCGAAGGGCGAGGCCACAGTCAGGCCTTCATCCTTCGAGACGCTTGCTTCGCAAGCTCCTCAGGATGAGGACTACCGCTGCTCCCGCACAAACCTGTTCCGCAACGTCCCCACGCCCGTGATGTCGATCTCCACCACGTCGCCGTGCCCGATGTCAGGCGAGGCGCCGTCCGTGCCCATCCAGATCACATCGCCGGGCCACAGCGTGAAGTACTTGGTCAGCTCGACCAGGAACGGCACCACGCCGAAGATCATGTCGTTGGTGTAGAAGCGGTTGGTCTCCTTGCCGTTGAACCGGACGACGGTTTCCATTTTCGCCAGATTGGCCTCGGTTTCGATCCACGGGCCCATCGGCTTGAACGTGTCGGCGTTCTTCGAGCGCCACAGGCTGCGGTCGGCCTTCTGCCAGCTGCGTTCGCTGACGTCGTTGCCGATGGTGTAGCCGAACACGCAATCCATCGCATTCTGCTTGGTGAGATGCTTCACCTTCTTGCCGATCACGACGACGAGCTCGCCTTCATAGTGGATCTTGTCCGTCGCAAAGGACGGGATCACGACGTCCTCGTCATGCGCGATCAGCGCGTTCTGGGCGCGGTAGCCGATCTCGGGTCTATCAGGGACGGCCGGCACCTCGCCGCGCTTGTCGGCGGCCTCTTTCAGATGTTTCAGGTAGTTCAGGCCGACGCAGTAGAAGGTACGCGGGATCAGCGGCAGCTCGATCCGAACCTGCGCCAGCGGATGCGTGCGCGAGGTGCGCTGCCATTCGTCAAAGGGATCGCCGTCGACCGCGATCACCTGGTCGCCCTCGACGAGCCCCCAGGACGTCTTGTCCGAGGCGGTGAATTTCAGCCAGCGCATGTCGGATCCTCCAGTTATTCCGCGGCATCGCGCGGCTGTACCTTCCAGGCGCCGGCCACGGGCCGCTTCAGCCCGAGATTTTCCCGCAGCGTTTTGCCGCGATAGTCCTTCTGGAACAGGCCGCGGCGCTGCAATTCCGGTACGATATGTTGCACGAAATCGGCGTAGGAACCGGGCACATAGGTCGCGGCGATGACAAAGCCGTCGCAGCCACGCTCGACGAACATCTCTTCCAGCCTGTCCGCGATCTCCTTGGGACCGCCGACCATGGCGTCGTGGACCTGGCCGCGGCCGGAGAAGGTGACGAAGTCGCGCGCGCTCGGATTGCTCTTTCCGGAATTCTTCAGCACGCCGTCGCGGAGGCCCAGAATGCCCTGCATGCTCTTCAGATCGTCCGTCGTCAACGGCTCGTCGAGGTCCTTGGAGGCGAAATCGTAATTGAGCGCTTCAGCAAGCAGCGACAGCGCGTCGATCTCGAGCGGCAGTTTGTTGATCAGCGCCATCTTGTCCTCAGCCTCGGCCCTGGTCGCGGCGCAGACCGGCGTCGTCAAATTGCAAAGGCGCATCTGATCGGGATCGCGGCCAGCCTTGGCTGCCTCGTTTCGAACGGCGGCATAACCTTCCTTGGCACCAGCGAGATTGCGCGCAGCCGTGAAGATCACCTCGCCCCAATGGCCGGCAAAGCGTTGGCCGCGGCCGGATGCGCCGGCCTGGATGATGACGGGATGGCCCTGGTCCGAGCGCGGTACCGTGAAGGGGCCGCGGGACTTGAAGGCCGCCCCCTTGTGATCGAGCCGCTTCACCTTGGCCGGATCGGCAAAGCGGCCGCTCTTCTTGTCCATGATGAGCGCGCCGTCTTCCCAGGTGTCCCAATGCCCGAGCACGACCTCCATGAATTCGTCGGCACGGTCGTAGCGGGAATCATGTTCGGGATGGGAGTCGCGGCCCATGTTGAGGGCCTCGCCGTCATTGAGCGAGGTGACGACGTTCCAGCCCGCGCGCCCGCCGGACATCAAATCGAGGGTTGCGAAGCGGCGGGCGACGTCGAACGGCTCGTAATAGGTGGTCGAGCAAGTAGCGCCGAGGCCGAGCTTGTCGGTGACCATGCCCATCGTGGTCAGCACGATCAGCGGATCCATCTTCACGCAGCGGATGCCGTATTCGACGGTGTGGGCATGATCGTTGCCGTAGCGGTCCGGCATCGCCAGCCGATCGTCGAAGAACGCCATGTGGAACTTGCCGGCTTCGAGGATCTTGGCGATCTCCTGATAATAGTCCGCCGACATCGAATCGTCGCGCGAGTCCGGATGCCGCCACGAGCTCGGCAAATTCGTGCAGTTCTGCGCCTGGAGGAAGCCGACCAGTACCATCTGCCGCGTCATGCTCTTCTCCCAAATTCCGTCAGGCCAGATCAAGGACGGTGTCGAGCCGGTACTCGCGCGCCAGCGCGCGCAGCTTTTCCCAGGTCGCATCCTCGATCTCGATGCCGTCGCGCAGGCGTTGCTGCTCGCGCAACCCCTCGATCTCGCCGGGATAGTACACGCCCTTGCTGCCTTCGGAGGGCGGCGTCGATTTCAGATAGTGCGCGAATTCGGCGACCTCGCGCTTGAATTCCTTCAGCGGACGGAACGCGGCGACGTTGAACACCGCCATGAAGCATCCGTCATTGTGACGTCCGGTCGGTTCGACGCCGAAGCCGAGACCGGTCAGCAGGCCGCACAGCACCTCGACCATCGCGGCGAGGCCGCTGCCCTTGTAGCCCTCGGTGCCGCCGAGCGGCAGCAGCGCGCCGCCCTTGCGATATTGCGTGGGGTCGGTGGTGTGCCGTCCTTCGGCATCGATGATCCACCCGGTCGGAATCTCCTCGCCGCGGGCGACCGCGAGCTGGATCTTGCCGGCCGCAACCGCCGAGGTTGCCATGTCCAGATAGAACGGCGCGTCGAGATCGGACGGCACCGCGATCGAGATCGGGTTGGTGCCGAGCCGCGCCTCCTTGCCCCCGAACGGCGCCACGTGCTTTGGCGAGCGGCCGGAATCCGCCGTCGCAATCCCGATCATGCCTTCGCGCATCGCCATCAACGGATAGGCGGCGAGGCGACCGACATGGCTTTGCCGGAATACGGTGCAGGCGGCAACGTTCGCCGTCTTCGCCTTCTCGATCGTCAGCGCCATCGCCTTCGCGTTGACGTGGAAGCCGAACCCCCACTGGCCGTCGATCACCGTCGTGGTCGGCGATTCCTGGACGATGGTCCATTTGGCGCCGGGCACGATGTGGCCGGCCTTGATGCGGTCGATGTAGGTCGGAACCGCGATCACGCCGTGGGAGTCGTGGCCGGCGAGGTTGGCGTTGACGCAGCCTGTGGCCACCGCATCGGCCTCTTCGTCGGAAGCTCCGGCGGCACGGAGCAGCGCGGCGCTGATGAGCGTGAGGCGGTCGGTCTTGACGACGGGCATGGCGTTCCCTCGGCATTCTGCCCTTAACGGGCTGCTTGTTGGGAGCCATCGTCTCAAAGCGTGGGAGCGATATCAATCTCCCGTAAACCAATACAGGGCTGCAAAATCGTAAAGAGAGCGCGCCTTTCGTCGAAGAATCCTCCCGTGCGGCGGCATTCCCGACAGTTTGGCGCCGGCCGTTCGCAGCTCGTTCACTTTGATCGAGGGTTTGCAGCGCGCAATAACGACCATTTAGGCCGTCGCCGTTCATAAAGCACCCGGGAGAATTAGGCAGAAATGCCCGGGAGCTGAGACCGTGCAGACGACCCTCGCGCGCACCTTTGCAGCGTTGAGCGCCATCAACGAAGCGATCCTTTACGCGAAATCTCCGGACGAGCTGTACCAGAAGGTCTGCGACGCCGGGTTTTCGAGCGGAGACTTTTTGGCCGTTGCGGTTTTCCTGGTGGGGCCGGACGGCCGGCGGCTGTGCTTTGCGGCCGGTTGCGGCGATGACGTTGCGCGGCTGCGTTCGCTCGAGATCACGACTGACTCCGGCACGCCCGAGGGAGCGGGTGTCGGCGGCGAAGCCTTTCGCAATCAGAAGCTGAGCATCAGCAACGATTACCTGAATGATCCTCGCTCGCTGGCGTGGCGCGAGGGCGCAGCCAAGGCTCA
Source organism: Bradyrhizobium sp. LA6.8 (assembly GCF_040547935.1). Taxonomy (NCBI): domain Bacteria; kingdom Pseudomonadati; phylum Pseudomonadota; class Alphaproteobacteria; order Hyphomicrobiales; family Nitrobacteraceae; genus Bradyrhizobium; species Bradyrhizobium sp. LA6.8. The sequence continues at coordinate 344,912 of NZ_JBEPQQ010000008.1, read as the reverse complement.
CATCGGCGCGGCGGCTGCGTTGCCGCTGCTCTGCAACGGCAAGAGCGTCGGCGTGCTGTATGTGACCCGCAGGGAAGCCGGCTCACTGAACGAGCAGATGGTGTCGCTGTTCGAGCGCATGTCGGCCAACATCTCCTATGCGCTGGACAATTTCGCGCGCGAGACCGCGCGGCAGACCAGCGAGCTCGCGACGCGGCGGCTCAATCGCATGTTTGGCGCGCTCAGCGCTACCAACGAAGCCATCCTGCGCGCGAAGACCGAGCGGGAATTGTACCAGCTCGTGTGCGACGCCTCGGTGCACGGCGGCAAGTCGCTGGCGACCTTCGTTCTGCTGAAGGAGCAGGACTCGCATTGGCTGAAGCCTGTCGCCGGCACCGGCGAGAATCTGGAGATCGTGGCCCGGACCCACTACTCCGTCGACCCCGAGAATCCCTATGGTCGCGGCATTTCCGGCGAGGTGTTTCGAACGCAGAAGCCCCATGTCGAACGCGATCTCGCGCGTCGCACCAGGGGAACACCGTGGGAGCAGGCCAATATCAACACGGGTGTTGCCGCCTGCATCGCGGCCCCCCTGATCCGGAACGGCGAGAGCATCGGCGTCATCCTGTCCTTCCTCAGCCAGACCTGGGCGAAGGACGAGGGGGTCGTCGCACTCATGCTGCGCATCGCCGAGAACGTCTGCTTCGCGATCGACAATTTCGACCGTGAGGCCGAGAAGGCGCGGATCGCCGAGGAGGAAGACCGCCTGGCGCGCATGTACGCGGCGCTGAGCGCGACCAATGAGGCGATCCTGCGCGCACGCTCGCGGGCCGAGCTCTTCGACCTCGTTTGCGAAGCGACGGCGAAAGGCGCCAAGTTCACCTCGGCCAACATCGCGCTCGTCGATCACGATGCCGAGCTGCTTCGCGTCGTTGCTTGCTACGGGCCGAACGCGGATATGGTCCGTAATTTCAAATTCTCCACGTCCGACCGGGTGCCTGAAGGCCGAGGGTTGACGGGAACCGCTTTCCGCACGCGCCAGCCTTGCATCAGCAATGATGTGCAGTCCGACGACCGGATCGCGCCCTGGGCGGCCAACGCTCGTCGGAACGGCATCGGCTCCTCCGCGGCGCTGCCGCTGTTCAATGGCGACAGCGTCGAAGGCGTCTTCCTCTTCAACTCGCCGGAACGCGGCACGTTCACGCCCGAATTCGTCGAGCTGCTGCAACGGCTCCAGGCCAATGTCGCCTTCGCGCTCGAGAACTTCGATCGCGCCGACGAGAAGGCGAAGGCCGAGATGCAGCGCAACCGTCTTCGGGGCATGTTGGAGGCGCTGAGCGCGACCAACGAAGCGATCATGCGCGTGAAGTCCCGCGCCGAGTTGTTCGAAGCTGTGTGCGAGGCCGCCGTGCTCGGCGGCACGTTCACGTCTGCCACCATCGCCTTGGTCGATCCGACGGGGCGCTATCTCGACATCGCCGTCACCAAGGGCGAGTGCCGCAGTCACGTCGAGAACTGGCGTTTCGCGACGTCCGCCGATGAGCCCGAAGGACGCGGGCTCGTCGGCACCGCATTTCGCACCAAGGCCCCTTGCGTCGCGAACGAGCTCCTCACGGACGTTCGTGCGACGCACTGGCGTCGAATCGCGCGGGATCAAGGGACGAAATCCGGCGGCTGCTTCCCGCTGCTGAAGAACGGCACCGATGCTGTCGGCGTCCTTCTGTTCCTTTCGCCGGACGAAGGCACCTTCACGCCTGACCTCATCCAGTTGCTGGGGCGCCTTGCGGAGAACGTCTCTTTTGCGCTCGACAATTTCGCCCGGGCCGAGGAGCGGTCACGGGCCGAGGCGCAGAAGGAGCGCCTGACGCGCATGTTCGCCGCGCTGAGCGCCACCAATGAGGCGATCGTGCGGGCCAAGTCCCGCACCGAGCTGTTCGAGCTGGTGTGTCAGGCCGCGTCCACCGGCGGCAAGTTCACCTCGACGACCATTGCGCTCGCCAAGGCCGACAGCGACCAGCTCGCGATCGTCGCGGCCGCAGGACCGTCCGCCGAAACCACGAGGAACGTTCGTCTCTCCATCGACGCCGACCGGCCCGAGGGGCGCGGCATGAGCGGAACCGCGTTCCGCACCCGGCAGCCCTGTGTCAGCAACGACTATGTCAACGACAGCCGTGTGAACGCCTTCCACGCCGTCCTGCAAGGCGGCGGCGCGCGCTCCGGCGCGGCGTTCCCGCTGATCACGCACGATCAGCCCGTCGGCGTCATGATCTACATGTCGACCGAGCAGGAGACTTTCACGGCCGAGTTCGTCGAGTTGTTGCAGCGCCTCGCCGACAACGTCTCCTTCGCGATGGAGAATTTCGATCGCGCCGACGAGAAGAACGAGGCCGACGAGCGGATCGAATACCTCGCCTCGCATGACAGCCTGACCGACCTGCCGAACCGCGAGACCTTCAACGGGCTGTTGCGGGAGGCGATCGACGAAGCTCAGCGCCACGATCACCGTTTCGCGGTGTTGTTCATCGATCTCGACCGCTTCAAGGTCATCAACGATTCGCTGGGCCATGAGGCCGGCGATCTGCTCCTGCTCGAGGTGGGGAGCCGGCTGCGCGGTGCGCTGCGGGAAACCGACGTTGTCGCACGCCTCGGCGGCGACGAGTTCGTGGTGATCCTCGACCAGTGCGGTGAGATCGACGATGTCCAGCGCATCGCGACCGGGCTGCTCGTGGCGCTCGCCGAGCCCATGGAGCTGGCCGGCCACGAATGCCACACCACGGCCTCGATCGGGATCGCGATGTATCCGGCCAACGGCTCCGACGTTCAGACGCTGACCAAGAACGCCGACATGGCGATGTATCTCGCCAAGGAAGACGGCAAGAACGGCTATCGCTTCTTCTCCAAGGAGGTGAAGACGCAGTCGATCGAGCGGCTGTCGCTCGAGAGCGCGCTGCGCCGGGCGCTGGAGCGCGAGCAGTTCTCGCTGAACTACCAGCCCAAGGTGGACATGGAGACCGGCCAGATCACCGGCGTGGAAGCGCTGCTGCGCTGGACGCACCCGGATCTCGGCAGCATCTCGCCGGCGCAGTTCATTCCGCTTGCGGAAGAGACCGGGCTGATCGTGCCGATCGGCCGCTGGGTGGTGAAGGAGGCTTGCGCGCAGGCCATGGCCTGGCAGCGCCGTGGCCTGTTGCCGGTGTCGATGGCGGTCAACCTGTCGCCGCGGCAGTTCGTCGACGAACATCTGTTGCAGGACGTCGACGAGGCGCTGGCGGCGTCCGGCATGTCGCCGGTACTGCTCCAGCTCGAGGTCACCGAGAGCATGATGATGCGCAATGTCGGTCGTGCGCTGAAGGTGCTCGACGCCATCCAGAGCCGCGGCATCCGCCTCGCCATCGACGATTTCGGCACCGGCTATTCGTCGATGTCGCTGATGAAGCATTTTCCGATCGACACCATCAAGATCGACCGCTCCTTCGTGCGCGACCTGCCGCAGGATTCGGAGGACCAGGCGATCGCGCAGGCGATCATCAGCATGGGCAAGGCGCTCGGCATGACCGTGGTCGCCGAAGGCGTCGAGAACGCCGAGCAGGAAGCGTTCCTGCGCGCCCATGGCTGCGACGAGATGCAGGGCTTCCTCATCTCCAGGCCGGTGCCGGCGCGGCAGATGGCCGAGCTGCTGCGGCCGATCGAGCTGCCTGTCGCGCCGCCGCTCCAGCCGGAGCCTGACCTCGCTGCGACCGAAGCCGCGGCGTTACGGCTGAAACGCGCTGTCGTCTGACGGCTGCGGGTGCAGTTCGCGGACGTTGTCTTGCTTGATGTCCGCTTTGCGCGGAAAATCATCCGGCCAGGGCTGCGAGGTTTGCTCGGCGAACAGCTCAAGGAGGGCATGCGCACCTTCGGCAAAGCTTGAGCCGTCGCCGAGGCCCAGCTCACAACACCAAACCTGTCGCATCGGCTCGTGCGCGTCGACCACCGCCATCGCCGGTCCCCACCACCAGGCCGGTGCGGGCGAGCGTTCGTCCTCCGGCACGGCGTGCCATAGGACGAGCTCGTCCATCACGCGCTCGAATTGCAGGCTTGCGGCCTGATGCATTCGCTCCGTGCTCCCTGGGCCGCGCCTGAAAGCAGGCCGATGCCCGGACTCGATCGTGGCCTTCGCTGTGAAGAACAGGCTCGCGCTATTGGCGGAGCCTCACATGCCGCTTCCATTGGCGGCCATAAGAGCAACATGCGGCGGTCGGGACATGCGCCGCCGCCGGCTGTGATCATCTCTTTAGCCGCTCGGGGGCCCGACCGGCAAGCCGTAATACGGGTGTCTAGCGCGTCCTGAGCGGATGTGCTGTCTGGTGCCAGGCCCAGGCAGTCCGGATCACCGTCTTTAGATCGGAATGGCGCGGCACGAAGTTCAGCACCTTTCGCGCGGCGGAGGCATCGGCGACCAGATAAGTGGGATCGCCGGCGCGACGCGGCTTCATGGTGTGCGGCACCTCGCGCCCGGTCTCCTGCCTGATGGCGTTCAGGATCTCGCGGACCGAAAAGCCGGAGCCGGTGCCCAGATTGAAGCTGCCGCCGGCATGTCCCGTTTCCAGGAGCTTCAGTGCAGCGACATGCGCCGCAGCGAGGTCGGTGACGTGGATGTAGTCGCGGATCGCGGTGCCGTCGGGCGTATCGTAGTCGTCGCCGAACACGGCGAAGTCGACATGGCCCTGGAGCGCCATCATGGCGCGCGGAATGAGATGCGTTTCGTTGTCACGCAACTCGCCGATGCCGCCGGCCGGGTCGGCGCCGCTGGCGTTGAAATAGCGCAGGCAGAACGCGCCGAAGCCGTAGGCTGCGCGATAATCGGCGAGCATGCGCTCGATCATCCATTTCGACGCGCCGTAGGGATTGATCGGTGCGCACGGGAAGTCCTCCGGCAGCTCCTTGGAATCGGCGTTGCCGTAGACGGCGCCTGTCGAGGAGAACACGATGCGCTGGCAGCCTGCGTTGCGCATCGCCTGCAGCAGCGACAGCGTGCCCTGGACGTTGTTGATGTAGTATTTCTGCGGGTCGGTCATGGACTCGCCGACGAGGCTTGCCGCCGCGAAATGCATCACCGCCGTGACCTTGTGGTCGGCGAAGGCGCGCGCCAGCGCGGCGCCGTCGAGCAGGTCGCCCGTCACCAGCGGACCCGCGACGAAGCTGCGATGACCTGTCGAGAGATTGTCATAAACGACGGGCTGATAGCCGGCGGCAGACAGTGCGCGGCAGGCATGCGAGCCAATATAGCCCGCGCCCCCTGTGACGAGGACGGTCGGTCGGTCAGTCATGTCGTCTTCTACTCTTCTCTCAGCGATTGGAAGGCCGTTTGCGGCTGAAGAGAAGATAGAGCGCGCGAGGGTTGGTGGTCAAATAGCGCCAGAGCAGGCGGCGCGGCTCGAGCCATGTGCGCCAGGCCCATTCGAGTCCGATCTTCTGCATCCATTGCGGCGCGCGGGACCGGCTGCCCGATAAAAAGTTGAACAAGCCGCCGGATGTCTTGATAACGCCAACATTGGTCAGCAGCGGCGTGTATTGCTCGACGAATGCCTGCTCATTGGGCACGCCGAGTGCGACCCAGAGATAATCCGGGGCGAGCGCGTTGATCTCCTCGACTTTCGCGCGCAGGGCGTCGCCGCGCAGATAGCCGTGGCTGTACCCGACGATCTTGAGGTTTGGATACAGCTGCTGGACATTCGCGACCGCCGCGGCGTTCTCTTCCTCGCTGGCACCGAACATGTAGAAAGTGCGGCCGACGGCTTCGGCCTTGCGCGCGACCACGTGGAACAAATCGGTGGTGGCGACGCGCTCCGGCAGCGGAAACCAGGATTGCAGCTTTGACGCCGCGACCAGGGGCTGGCCATCGGCGTTGATGAGGTCGGCGCCGCGGAACAGGCGTTCGGTCTCCGGTTCGGTCGAGCAGCGCGCCAGCACCTCGCCATTGGCCGAGGTCAGGTGCAGCGGACGGCCGATGCGATGTCTGGGATCGGTGGCCTCGATCATGAAATCGGCAGTTGCTTCCAGGTCGAGCGCGGCCATGCGAAGGCCGCCGAGAGTGATCCGCGGCACGTCGGCGGTTGCGGCGCGGCCGTCCAGATTGACGCGGCGCTCAAGCATATTGTCTGCCTCGCTGGCGCGCTTGAGTTGCGGGGGTGAGCTCGTCGAGCACGACGCCGACGAGCTTGCGCTCGGCGCGGCCGAGCGTGTTTAGGATTTCTTCCAGGCCGTCGTTGATGTCGAGGCTGGTCGGCAGCACCGCCACCAGCGCGTCGGCGTCGTCGAGCAGCTTGCGGCTGGCCGCACCAAGCGGCGTCACGGGGCCGTCGAGGATCACGAGATCGTAGCCGCCGGCGGCGCGCGCCTGCTCGATGGCCTTGCGTATGGCCTCAGTCGCTTTGCCGGCATCGCCGTCGGCGGCCGGCAGCACCGAGATGCCGTTGACCGTCTTGATCTCGCGCGAGGCCTTGCTGCCGATCGAGAGCCAGCCGAGCCGGCTCGGCTCACTCTTGCCGGGGCGGCTCACCTTGCTCGAGAGCGAGTGTGCCTGATGGTCGGCATCGATCATCAGCACGCGGGCGCCGTCGCGCGCGGCCGCGAGCGCGAAATTCAGCGCGGTCACGCTGCGCCCGGTGGTCTCGCCCGCGCCGACCAGCGCGATGACCGGCATGGTCTTGCCGCCGGCACGCCGGGCCACGGCAGTGCGCATGTCGCGCCAGGCGTTGAGCAGCGTCGTCAGCGGAAAGCCGGGGCGGAGCGTCGGCCAGCCCAGCCGGGTCAGATCGACGCCGCCGCCGGTGGCGAGGATGGCGCCGAGCGTGTGAATGACGTCGGCCTCCTGGAGGCGCGCGATCAGCGGCTTTCCGATCAGCGTATTTTCGTCCATCTCAGGCTGCAGCGATGGCGCGGCTAGCTCCGGTAGAGATTGCGCAACCTCCGGAACTCGCGGAGCCGGCTGCGGCTGGGCTATCTCCGGTGTCCGCGAAACCTCTGGCGCCCGCGGGGCCAGCGGTGCCGGCGTGCGCTCGCGACGGGCCGGTGTGGGCGCTGCCGGCGCGGTCGCAGCGGCGGACAGCAGCTCGGCCGCGACGAACCAGCTTGCGGCAGCGAGCGCGCCGAAGATGAAGCCGATCATGGCAAACATGCTCATCGCCGGCGGGAACGAGCGCCGCTGCGGCACGGTGGCTTCGCCGATGACGCGGGCCGCCGAGGTGTTCAGGGTCTCCTGCTCCTCGGTCTCGCGCGAGCGCTTGAGGAAGGATTGATAGACGTCGCGGCTGGCATCGGCCTCGCGCTCGAGCTCGCGCAGGCGCACGGCGGCCTGGCTGAGCTGAACGCTCTGCCGCTTCTGCGCTTCCAGCGCCCGGTTGAGCGAGGCTTCAAAGTCGCGGGCGCGCGTCAGATCGTTCTTGGCGGACTGCGCGAAGCGATCGATCTCTTCGTTGATGGTGCGCTTGAGATCCTCGACCTGCTTCTCGGTCTGGCGCAGCGCCGGATGTCGCGGGCCGAGCTCGCCGGCCTGCTCCGCATATTTCTTGCGGGCGTCGGCATATTGCGCGCGCAGGTTCGCGATGGTCGGCGATTGCAGCGCTTCCGAATTCGCGCCGGCATCGGCAGCGGTGCGCCGGCTCGCCTCGATCTGGTCGAGCCGCGCCTGTGCGTCCATCGTCGCCGCGCGGGCCGCGGAAAGCCGCTGGTTGCTGGCGGAGAGCTGCTGGTCGCTGATCAGCGCGTCCTGGGTGCCGACGAAATTGTTCTGGGCCTTGTAGGTGGCGAGCGCGGTCTCGGCACTGCGCAGCCGCTCGCGCAGCTCCTTGAGGCGGCCGGAGAGATCGTTGGTGGCGCGTCGCGCGGCCGAAGCCTGCGAGTTGCGGGATTCGGCGAGGTAGGCATTTGTCAGCGTGTTGGCGAGCATCGCCGCTTTCGCCGGATCGGTCGACCAGACCTCGATGTCGACGATGAAGCTCTTCTCGGTCTTGCGGACCGTGATGTGCCTGTTCAGCGCGTCGAGCGCCGCGAGCTGCACTTCCTTCGTCTCCGCGGCGGAGGGCGCGCGGGGCTGAAGGCCGATCAGGCCGAGCAGCGACGACATCAGGCTCCTGGCATCACCGCCGCCGCCGAATTCGGGATCCTTGTCCAGATTGGCCTGCTGGATCACCTGGAGCAGCACGCTGTTCGAGGTAATCAGGCGCGCCTGGCTCTCCACCACCATGGCCATGCCGGAGACGTCCTGCGCGCGCGGCGTGAGCTCGCGATCGACGAGCTGAAGCTCGCGCGGGTCGACATAGAGCTGGGCGGTGGCGGTGTAGCGGGGCGTCACGCTCTTGCCCACGGTGACGGCAAGCGTCGCGCCGAGGAGCGCGGCAGCGGCAATCGCGATCTTTCGCCGCCAGAGCAGATTGACGAGGTCCAGCACGTTGAAGCTGGCTTGAGACCTCTGCTGCGGGGCCTCCGGTCCGGCCCGATCTATCGGCTGGTTGTAGTCAAGCATAATCCCCAGCTTTCATTCCAACGATCGCGGGCTGAGGGGTTACTCTTCGCTTTACGCCACGCACCCGGGATATAGGTGCCCAATCAACGCAACAGGGAAAATTAACCATACTCATTGAGGGACTATTCACCGAAATGGCAAACAAAGCGTTTAAGCGCATGCCACTCTTCGACGCGTCGCGATGACGCTGAGGTCCCCAAGGAATTAACGGTTCGTTACCGCGCGCAGCGACGCCGCAAGGCTTCGCTCGTCCTGCGATGGACCGCGCGCGTGCCATGATTGTTAGCTCTTCCGCAGAATGACGTGGTAATCACCGCGGCGAACGTCGATCCCGCCCGGCAGCACGGCGTTCATCACGGCGGCGGCGGCATCGACCAGAGCGGCGAACAGCGGCTTGCGCCGGCGCATCTCGGGATAGCGCGGACTCTCGACCTCGCGGCGGTAGATCATCTCGAGGCCGTTGGACGCGGCGAATGCTTCGAGCCGCGGCAGCGTCACCAGCGGATGGAAGAAGGTCGGGAACGGCGGCTCGCCGGGCAGGCCGGCATCCTTGATGCCGCGGATATTCCGGTAGAACCAGACATGAAACCAGTGCGGCGAGTATTTGGTGACGACGCCCGACAGCGAGCGCGGATTGGGTGCGCCGATCAGGATCATTCCACCGGGCTTGAGTGCGTCGCGGAAATTCAGGAGTGCGGCATCGACATGGGGCAGATGCTCGATCACGTTGTAGCAGATCACCAGATCGAAGGTTTCGCGTCCAAAGCTGTAAGTCTGCACGTCACCTAGGATCGCCTCGTCGGCGTAAGTGTTGTTGCGGACCTGGTCCTCGTCGATATCGACAACGGTGACGTTGCTGCGGTTGAGCAGCTCCGGTGGCAGAACACTGCACGAGCCGCCGCCGGCCTCATAGGTGGCGAGCTGGCCCTGCGGCAGCTCGCGGCGGAGCACGTCGTGGACGGCGAGCAGGCTGTCGCGGGCTTCGCCGGGGACCAGATCGTGCAGCGCCTGGGTGCGTTCACTGGCCGTTGGGATTTGGATCGCCGTGGCTGTCGCGAAATCGATCGAGGCTGGCTTGTTCATTTTTTCTGACCGCGCTTGTTCGACTCAAATTTACAGGAAAAATCTCGCATGCCCGAAGAGCAAATCCGGTGCCGCGCCGCTTCACCGGTCGCGGTGCTTACGGTCGGGTTAATGCGGGCAGGCGTTAACTACGGCATTGTCCATGTTGCGCTGTCGTGCGCTTGATGGACTGCGAATTGCACTATCACGTATGCAGGGACCTACAGGAGAAACGCGCAAAAGCAGTTAAGCGTATGGAGGGCGGGAGATCGGCGGCGTTGCGCCGTCGCGAGCCTCGGGCCCGCCGTTCATTTTGGGACTGATCTGCCCCGCGGCGATGTGCCGTCGCAGGACAGCGCCGACTACTGCGTGATTGACGCAGGGCTTTTTCAATACATATCGGACATCTAGGATGCCATGACGCTGATCCCGACAGACCTTTCCGCCAGCCGGATCTCGGATGCCGTGCGCGATCCCAACCGGGAGATCGCGGCGAGCTCCCGCGTCATCGACCTGTCGGTCGGCATCGTCGTCTGTATTCCCTGCTTCCGTCGCCCGCACCATCTGCGGTTGACACTGGACTCGCTCGTGAGCCAGCGCACCCCGCGCTCCTTCGCGGTGGTCATGGTCGAGAACGACGCGGCGGGGCGCGAAAGCGCGCCGGTTGCCGCGGAGTATCTGGCCGACGGCCGGCTCCAGGGCGTTTGCCTGGTCGAGAAGCGGCAGGGCAATTGCCAGGCGATCAACGCCGCCTTCGAGACGGCCCAGGCGCTGTTTCCCGCCGCGACCCGCTTCCTGATGATCGACGACGACGAGATCGCTTCGCCCGACTGGCTCGAGCTGATGGTTCGCACCGCGGAGGCGACCGGCGCCGACGTGGTCGGCGGGCCGGTGCTGCCGGTCTTCGACGACGACAGCAAGCCCTGGCTCGCACGTCATCCCGCCTTCTGCCCCGCCTATGATTACAGCGGCGCGGTGCCACTGATCTATGGCTGTGGCAACTGCCTGATCACGCGCGCGGCGTTCGAGCGGTTCGATCGTCCCGCCTTCGACCTGCGCTTCAATTTCCTCGGCGGCGGCGATTGCGATTTCTTCGTGCGGTGCCGCGATGCCGGCATGATCTTCCACTGGACGGCTGAGGCGGTCATCACCGAGACCGTGCCGCAAAGCCGCACCAGCCTCGGCTGGATCGCCAAGCGCGGCCTGCGTATTGGCGCTATCAATTATCGCGTGCAGTACAAGGCCGCACAGGGCGCGGGCGCGCGGGCGCGGGTGTTCGCGCAGATGCTCGGACGGCTGCCGCTGTCGCTGGCGCGTTCCGCTCGTCTTCTCGCGACATCGAAGGCCGTCGTCGCCATGCATCCCGCGCTGGTCGCGCTTGGCTCCATGCTCGCAGCATTCGGCTTCGCACCGAAGCCCTACGAAGCGTCGAAAATCGTATCTTGACGCGGGTTAGATGCCCAAACGGGCGAGGGCGACCCTGACCGCGGCGCGGGGCAGCGATTTGAGCGAGCGCCGGCCGACCATCCCGAGATAGGCAAAGGCGTCGCGATATCTGCCGAAGCGGACCGCCTGCATCGCCGAATAGGTGACGAGATGGACCTCGGCGGCCTGGCGCAGCCCGGCCGCCGTGCCCTCGGGCAGTCTCGCCAGGATCAACCCATCGTCGAACACCCGCGCGATCGCAGGGAAGAAGTCCTTCGGCGTCCGCACCGCCGCATTCATGGTGTTGGCGGTATGCAGGCGATAGTCGAGAAGAAGCTTTGGTGCGAACTCGAACTCGCCGATAGCGGCGAGGCGGCACCAGCAATGCCAGTCCTCGCAATATCTGAGGGAGGTGTCGAAGCCGCCGATGGCGCGGAAAGCCTCCGCACGTGCGAGCGCGATGCCGCCATTGACGATGAAATTGCCCGCCGCGAGCCGCGCCAGCACGTCGCCGGACGGCTTGCGGCGTCCCTTCAGCAGGCCCCGCCGGCCGATCTGCCGTCCCTCGCTGTCGATCGTGTTGTAGTCGCCGTAGACGAGAACCGCGCGTGGAGCATTGCGGGCCGCCGCCAGCAGCGCGGCCACCGCACCGGGACGCAGGCGGTCGTCGGCATCGAGGAAGAGCAGCCATTCGCCGCTCGCATATCGTGCGCCGAGATTGCGCGCGGCGGATACGCCGGCGGAGTCGTTGGTCATCAGGCGCAGCCGCGGGTCACGAATGGCGCGGACGATGGCCGTGGTGGTGTCGCTCGAGCCGTCGTCGACGACGATCAGTTCGGTGATCTCGCCTTGCGCCAGTGCGCTGGCGAGGGTTTCGCCGATATAGGCCGCAACGTTCTTGGCGGGAATGACGACGGACACCGATGTCGTTGAGCTGGCCGGCAGCGGGAGACGCGGCGCCGGAACGACGCGCGAGGTAGCCGGCAAATCGAGAACATCTTCGGCGGTGATCAGAGCCACGGCTCGCCTTTAAGGGTCTGTTAACCAGGGCGCATCTGCCGACTGGCATTGCGATCAATCGCAACATTGGCCCGCCGCGAATGATACTCGCATTACGGCCAAATCGTTGTCGCGAAGACCTGCGTGCCGCTGGTTTCGTAGATTAGCGTTAAGCCGCGGGCATTAAGCCTGTCGCAAATTTGGAAGAGTGCGACAGCCGGTCCCATGCGAGAATGCCGACCTGTTTGCCGCGGATGGATCTAGTGCCCGCAAAGACGTTCGAACACGACCCCGATGCGATGGTCCTCAATCTCTTCTACGAGGACAAGGACGATCGCTGGTTTCCCGGCGACCGGCATCTGCGGCGCATGGCGCGCCGGATGCTGCTCGGCGAGCCGCGCATGAGCGGGCAGCTTCGCGTGTTCCTCAATCTCTGCGCAGGGCTCGACCGGCTCGGCATCCGCTACCGCGTCAACGACTACGGCTACATCGCGCAGCATCCCGACGAACTCGCCTGCATCATCGGCCGCACCTTCCTGCTCGACAAGTTCGCGTGGAAGAATCCAATCCTGCTCGGTGTCGCCGCCCACAATCATCCGCTGGACGATCCTGATCTGTTCAAGCGGCTGCCGGTGAAGAAGGTCGTGGTGCCCGGCCCTTGGTACGTCGACATGTACCGGCCGTACTGGCCCGACACGGAGGCCTGGCCGATCGGCATCGACACGGATCTCTGGGCGCCGTCGGCGCCGTCGCAAAAGACCGTCGACGTCCTGATCTACGACAAGGTCCATTGGGATCGCGAGCGCTATGCGCCGGAGCTGATCGAGCCCGTTCGCGCCCGCCTCCTCAGGGAGGGCCGCTCGTTCACGGAATTGCGCTACGGCAGCTACAAGGAAGAAGACTATCAGGCCGCGCTGGCGCGCTCGCGCGCGATGATCTTCCTGTGCCAGAACGAAAGCCAGGGCATCGCCTATCAGCAGGCTCTGTCCTGCGGCGTGCCGGTGTTCGCATGGGATCCCGGCGGCCCGTGGCGCGACCCGGATTATTATCCGCACCGCGTCCAGTTCGCACCGGTGTCGTCGGTGCCGTATTGGGACGACCGCTGCGGCGCCAAGTTCATCGACATCGCGGGGTTCGAGGCGGGCTGGGACAGTTTCTGGGCCGGCTGCACCGCTGATGCGTTCGATCCGCGCGGCTTCGTGCTCGACAATCTCACGCTGGAGCAGCGCGCGCTGCAATATTACGAGATCGCGCGCAGCATCGTGCGCCCGCAGGCGGCAACGCAGGCCGCGGGCCTATTGGTTGACGGATGCTTAACAAGGATGGGCTAGACCCAAAGCTTCCCCGGCTTCACCACCTGCCTTGAGCCATGGATCGAAGCATGGATCGCAGCGCCGCTGACATGACCGACGTGGAGACCCGAACGCTGGGCCGCGTCCTGCACGATGGGCTCGCGGGGCTGAATGCCGCGCAGGCGGCGCGCTGCCTCGTCGCGGTTGCGGCGCTACTGCTGGTGCTGATCACGCTCGATCCGTTTCCTGACCTTCGCAACGAGGATGTGACCACGGTCGTCGGCGGGCGCATGGCGCTCACCTATATCTCCTGGGGGCTGCTGGCTGCGATCGCGATGCTGTTCGTCGCCGCCACCGATGCGCCAGCTCTGAAGAGCCTGGTGACGCCGCTGCATCTTTGCCTGGTCGGCTGGCTGTTGATCAACACCGTCTTCTCCGAGAGCCGCGGCGTTTCGATCCAGCGCTTCGTGCTGGCGGTCAGCGTGACGTCGCTCGCCGTGCTGTTGCTATTGCTGCCGCCGACACAGCGGACTTTCAACCTGTGTCTTGGCGGCGCCGCGCTCGTTCTGCTGGTGCTGTGCTATCTCGGTGTCTTCCTCGCGCCGCAATATTCGATGCACACCGCGCTCGATCTCACCGAGCCGCAGCTTGCCGGCGACTGGCGCGGCAGCTTCGGCCACAAGAACATCGCCTCGCCAGTGATGACCATCCTGGTCTATGTCGGCATTTATCTCTGCGGCGTCGGGTCGTTCGTCATGGGGCCGGCGATCGCCGCGCTTGCCGGCATCTTCCTGATCTTCACCGGCGGCAAGACGTCGACGGTGCTGTGCCTTGCGATCTACGCGCTCGCCTCGCTGGTCTATGTCACGCCAAGCCTGTGGCTGAAGCGGCTCATCTGCTTCGTGCCGCTGATCGTGATGAACCTGCTGACGGTCGGCAGCGTCTTGAGCCCGGCGCTCGGGGCGCTGACGCGGCTGCTTCCCCTCGATCCCACCTTCACCGGCCGTTCCGCCATCTGGGAATTCGCGCTCGCGGCCGTCGCCGAGAAGCCGATCATCGGTCACGGCTATGCGGCGTTCTGGGACGACGTGACCGCGCGGCAGACCGCTCAGGGGGCCGAATGGGCGACGTCCGCTGCGCACAGCCACAACAGCTATCTCGACCTCGCGGTCACCATCGGCTTGCCGGGGCTATTGCTCGTGATCCTCGTCTTCGTGCTTGCACCGCTCGGCAATTTCCAGTCGGCCCAGGCTCACAACCGTAGCCGCGCGCTGGCAAAACTGTTCCTCACCGTATGGCTGTTCGGCTTGTATTACGGGGCCACCGAGACCTTCCTGCTCGAACGGCAGAATCCGATCTGGTTCATGTTTGCGCTTGCAGTGGCTGGCCTGCATTTCCTCGCCAGGTTCCAGTGCGTCGAACAGACGGAACCGGAGCGCTGACAGCTTGTCGCAGCCGGAGCGATAGTGATGTTGGCTTAACGATAAGCCGTTACGTCACTTGTGGTCTGCGACAAACATAATCTATCTGGAAACATTCAGTAATCGCATGTCCCGCGGATGACGTTTCTCAGCGTCGAGCAATCAGATGGTCTTGTGTCCAGCACGTCGGGAATCGCTGTCGATTTCGTGCGTGACTGGCGGCAGGCCGCATCGCGCCTGAGCGCGGGGCATCGCACCGCATTCCAGCATGGTTACTGGCTCAGCGCATGGTACGAGGCGTTTCACGACTCTGCACCGCTGATCGCATTGATCTCCGATGCCGCGACCGGCAAGGACATTGCGGTGGTGCCGATGATCAGCCACATCAGGCGCGGCATCCGCATCGTCGAATTCGCCGATCTCGGCGTCTCCGACAACAACGCGCCGATCCTGGCGCTCGATGCCACGTTGGACGCGGCGGCGACCGATGCGATCGGCAAAGCGCTGGTCGACGCGTTGCGCGCCTTGCCCGACCGCTTCGATCTGCTACGGCTGAAGAAGATGCCGGCCCATGTCGGCGGCAAGCCGAACCCGCTGGTGTCGCTCGGACGGATCGGATCCTGCTCGCTCAACGGCAATCTCGTGCTGATGGGCGACGACTATGAAGCCTACCGGGCCTCGATCAAGCGCATGCAGATGCCGCGCTGCTGGCGGGTCTTCAGCCGTCATGCCGGCGCGCGGCTCGAGATCGCCACGGATGTCGCGCGTGCGCGCGAGCTGCTGGACGTGATGGATGTCCAGCAGCAGGCCCGCATGCGAAAGCTCGGCTCGCGCTTCGTCCTCAACGACGACGCTCATGCCCGATTCTATCGCGAGATCGCCCGTCAGGGTGTCGCGGAAGGCTATGCCGTCATCTCGGCGCTGGTCTGCGACGAGGCCGTCGTCGCCACCACGTTCGGTGTCAGGTTTGGTGCGAGCTATTTCCTCCTGCGCATCAGCAACGCCGGCGATTCATGGTCGAACTGCTCGCCGGGGCTGCTCGTCACCGAGCGTACCATGGCGACGCTGCATGCAGAGGGCGTGCGCCGTTTCGATCTCAGCATCGGCAACCAGGACTACAAGCGCCGCTTCGGCGCCGAGAAGGTCGCGTTGACCGATGTCAGCATCGCGCTGTCCTGGCGCGGCGCTCCCTATGCATGGCGCGACCATGCCGCGCAGAACCTGCGTCGCTATCCCAGGCTCGCCGCCTTCGCCAGCCGGGCGATACGCAAGATGCGGTGACGGAGGCCGTCCGTACCCGCGTCATCTCGAAAGGCCGGCACTGAAGGCGTCCAGCAGCGCGCGACCCTGCGGCCAGTCGCCGAGCCCGCTCGACGCATTGATGTGGCCAAGGGCGCCCAGCACGATCAGACCGGACTTCCAGGCACGCGCCCGCTGCTGCGTCTTATCGAGACTGCCATAGGGATCGTCGGTGCTGGCGATGATGAGCGAGGGAAAGCGCAGCGTGCGGTCCGGCACCGGCTTGAACGCAGCCGCCTGCGCGGGAAAATTGGCGCCATCGGGATCGGGCACCGCCACCAGAAAAGCACCCGCGATCGTGGATGGGAAGCGCGTGGCCCAGTGCGCCACCAGCAGGCAAGCGAGGCTGTGGGCGACCAGCACCGGCGGCTTCGCGCAGCGCCCGACCGCCTGCTTCAGGGATTGCTCCCAATCGGCGAGCTCCGGCCGGTCCCAGCTTGCCGGCTGAAACCGCGTGAAACGTGTATCGTTGCGCTCCCAGAGTGTCTGCCAATGAGTCTCTGCGGAGCCGCCGAGGCCGGGCAAGGTGATGATGTCGTGCATGATCGTCCCGTGATATCTGAGATGCACGTGCAGTGTGGCCGGTCTTGGTGCTGCGTCACATGGCAAGTCATCGGCGAAGGAGATCATCTGCCGATGATCTCAAGGTGGAATGGAGAATTGTGTTGGATCGCTTCGGAAGCATTGACACCAAGGATTTGAAGATCCTGGAGGCATTGCAGGCCAATGCGCGCGTGCCGCTGTCGGAGCTCGGCCGTTCCGTCGGGCTGTCTCAGCCGGCCATCTCCGAGCGCGTGAAGCGGCTCGAGGAAGCCGGGATTATCGAAGGCTACGGCGCCCGCATCAATCCGCGCGCGCTAGGGCTCAGCCTGATGGCGCTGGTCCGCCTGCGCACCTCGCATGAGCACATCAAGACCTGCCTCAAACGGTTCAGCGAGATTCCGCACATCGTCGAAGTCCATCGCGTGACCGGCGATGATTGCTTCGTGCTCAAGGTGCTGGTTCCGGCGCCGGAAGATCTGGAGACGATCGTGGATCGTATCGCCGGCTTCGGCGCTGTGACGACCTCGCTCGTGCTGCGGAGCGAGCCGGCGCGACCGATCGGTAAAGACCTCATCAGGAAGAAGACCGAACGCGGTTGAGGCGTGGCCCGCTCGATCGACACGTCACCGGGCTGTCACAAAGCCTTCGATTGCGCCGAGCTTCGATGATCGCGCGCGTTGTGCTATCGTCACTTCCGCTTTCCGGAGGCGACATGGAAGATCGTTCGGCGAAATATCGCGCATTCTATGCGCAGTTGATCTGCGCTGCGGCCAAGACGACAGATCCCCGTATCGAGCAGGCCTTTCGCACGGTCAGGCGCGAACCCTTCGCTGGACCCGGACCGTGGTCGATCTCCGTCGGTGGCCATCCCTACGTCGTGACGCCCGACGATGATCCCGCCTTCCTCTATCAGAACACGCTTCTGGCGTTGGATCCGGCGCGCGGCCTCAATATCGGGATGCCCGGCGCGCACGCCTATTGGCTCAGCGGCTGCGGTGTGAGGGAAGGCGAGACGGTGATCCAGATCGGTGCCGGCAGCGGCTACTACACGGCCATTCTCGCCGAGCTCACGGGACCTTCGGGCCGTGTCCATGCCTACGAGATCGACGAACGCCTGGCGGCACTCGCGCGCGGAAATCTGCAGGACATCCCGCATGTCGAGCTGGAAGATCGCTCGGGCATCGCGTCCGATTTACCGGGCGCGGATGTGATCTATGTCTGTGCGGGCGCGGCGCAGCCGGCCACGCAATGGCTCGATGCGCTGCGGCCCGGCGGCCGGCTGGTGTTTCCGCTGGCGCCGGAGGGTATGCTTGGTGGCATGTTGATGATCACGCGCCCGGACGAGGGCGCGGTCTGGCCGGCGAAATTCCTGAGTCGAGCCCAGTTCATCGGCTGCGCGGGACTGCAGGACGCGGATGCCGGCCGGCGATTGGCCGAGGCGTTCGCGAAAGGATGGGAGAGCGTGCAGTCGCTGCGCAGAGGCGGCGCTCCGGACGAGACGTGCTGGTTTGCCGGTGAGGGCTGGTGGCTTTCGACGGCTGCGGCACCCGTTCCGACGGTTTCAATCAAGCCCCACGCCGACCTCACGCAGGCGTGACGGATCGCTCACGCCTTACGATTTCGCGCACCCGGCACAATGCAGCCGGCCGCGTGAGGCGCGGAACAGGCTGCGGCAATACCAGCGCCGCGCCAGTGCTTGCGCAGGCCTGCGGATCATCTGCGCGATCAACAAGAGTTCGAAAGCCATTCGTATCGCTTTTGGTCAAATATCCCGACCACGTAGATGGGGCGGCGTTCCCGAATGTGAACGCCGCCCGAGTCGCATCAGCCATGCAGTCGTTCGTGCGTAAAGCCTAACCGCGCTCAGCCATGAAGCTCAGCCATGAAGTTTCTTGGCGGTCTCCGCGATCTGGCGACCCTGATAGCGCGCGCCGGCGAGCTCGTTGGCGCTGGGCTGGCGGCTGCCGTCGCCGCCGGTGATCGTGGTGGCGCCGTAGGGGGCGCCGCCGGTGACCTCGTCGAGCTTCATCTGGCCGGCAAAGCCATAGTTCAGACCGACCACGACCATGCCGAAATGCAGCAAATTGGTGATGATCGAGAACAGCGTCGTCTCCTGGCCGCCATGCTGGGTCGCGCTCGCGGTGAAGGCGCCGCCGACCTTGCCGTGCAGAGCGCCCTTGGCCCAGAGTCCACCAGCCTGGTCCAAAAAGTTCGCCATCTGCGAGGCCATGCGGCCGAAACGGGTGCCGGTGCCGACGATGATTGCGTCGTAATTGACGAGGTCCTCAATCTTGGCGACGGGTGCTGCCTGATCGACCTTGTAATAGGACGCCTTGGCGACTTCGGCCGGCACCAGCTCGGGCACGCGCTTGATGTCGACGGTGGCGCCGGCCTCGCGCGCGCCTTCGGCAACAGCGTTGGCCATCGCTTCGATGTGGCCATAGGCGGAATAATAGAGGACGAGAACTTTGGTCATGGTGGTCTCCGTTGGGATCGATGTTGACTGTTTGTGGGGGACGTCATGCCCGGGCAGAAGCGCGAAGCGCGTCTTCGCGCTAGATGTCCCGGGCATCCACGTTCTTGTGCGCCCATGGGGGGGCGTGGATGGCCGGGACAAGCCCGGCCATGACGGATAGCGCTTAAGCCGCGTCGACGAGCACGAGCTCGGAATCTTCCAGAGCCGTGATCTTCAGCCTGTCCTCGTCGCGGATCGCGGCGCCGTCGCGGGCATTGACGCGCACGCCGTTGATTTCGACCGCGCCTGCCGCCGGCACGAGATAAAGGTGGCGTGACTTCTGAGCTGAATACTCAGCCGTTTCGCCGGCCTTCAGTGTGGTTGCCAGCACCCGCGCATCGGCGCGGATCGGCAGGGCGTCCTTGTCGTTCTCGTCGCCGCTGGCGATGGTGACGAGCTTGCCGGAGCGGTCTGCTTTCGGAAACGGCTTCGAGCCCCAGGTCGGCTGGCCGCCACGCGCGGTCGGTTCGATCCAGATCTGGAAGATCCGGGTCTTGGTCGGCTCCAGATTGTATTCGGAGTGGCGAACACCGCTGCCGGCGCTCATCACCTGCACGTCGCCCGCTTCGGTGCGGCCCTCGTTGCCGAGGCTGTCCTGATGGGTGATCGCGCCCTCGCGCACATAGGTGATGATTTCCATGTTGGCGTGAGGATGGGCGGGAAAGCCGGTGTTCGGCGCGATCTCGTCGTCGTTCCACACCCGCAAGGCGCCGTGACCCATGTTGTTTGGATCGTAGTGACTCGCGAAGGAGAAATGGTGCTTGGCCTTGAGCCAGCCGTGATCGGCGCCGCCGAGCTTTGCGAACGGTCTGAGTTCGATCATCTGCGTAATTCCTTTGTGTGATCCTTTGGGTTGAACGGGTGGCGCCTGGATCAGGCGCCGAACCCGCCGTCGACGTTGAGCACCGTGCCGGTGACGAAGGAGGCTTCCGGGCTTGCGAGGAACACGACGCCGGCGGCGACTTCCTCGGGGCGGCCGAAGCGCTGCAGCGCGTGCTGCTTGCGCTGCGTCTCGGCGAACTCGCCGCCGTCCTTCGGGTTCATGTCGGTGTCGATCGAGCCGGGCTGCACCACGTTCACGGTGATGCCGCGCGGGCCGAGGTCGCGTGCCGCGCCCTTGGTGTAGCCGACGACGGCTGCCTTGGTGGCGACGTAGTCGGCAAGCCCCGGGAACGAGGCGCGGTCGGCAAGCATGGAGCCGACGGTGACGATGCGGCCGCCTTCGCCCATCAATTGCGAGGCAGCGCGGATCGCCGCGATCACGCCGTGTACGTTGATGGAATCCTGCCGTTCAAGCGCGGCCGTGTCAGCCTTCGCATCGTCGATCGCGCCGCCGGCGGCAACGCCGGCATTGTTGACGAGGATGTCGAGATGGCCGAATTCCTTCGCGACGTCGTTGACGAGCTGCGTCACGTCCTTGGCCGAGGCTTGGTCTGCCCTGAAAGCGCGGGCATTGACGCCGCGGGCCTTCAGCTCGGTGACGACCGCCTCGGCCTTTTCGGGCGAGGCGACATAGCTGATGGCGACATCCGCGCCTTCATCGGCGAGAGCGCGGGCCGAGGCCGCGCCGATGCCGCGCGAGCCGCCGGTGACGAGGGCAACCTTGCCTGAGAGCTTCTTGGTCATTGGATTTCTCCATTCCTGAATGTCTGATGACTCTTGGATAAGCCTCCGTCTGTGGTATAGAAATAGAAACTGTCGAAACGCATTGTTTCCTGAAATACCCCAATTGGACCGGCGCACATGGCAAAACTCCCCGATTTCGAGGCGCTCGCGATTTTCGCAAAAGTCGTGGAATTACGGTCGTTTGCAGGGGCTGCGAGCGAGCTCGCGATGTCCAAGGCGACGGTGTCCAAGGCGGTCACGCGGCTGGAGGAGCGGCTCGGTGCCCGGCTGTTCAACCGCACCTCGCGGCGGCTGGCGCTGACCGATGCCGGGCACAAGCTCGCCGAGCGCGCGACACGCCTCCTGGTCGACGGCGAGGCCGCCGAGAACGAGGCGCTGGCGCAATCGGTGGCGCCGCGCGGCCTGGTCCGGCTCGCCGTGCCCATGACGTTCGGGATCAAGGCGGTGGCGCCGCTGCTGCCGGAGTTCTTCGAGACCTATCCCGAAGTCTCGGTCGATCTGCACTTAAGCGATGCGACCATCGATCTGATCGGCGAAGGTTTTGATATGGCGGTGCGGATCGCGCGATTGCCGGACTCCTCGCTGATCGCACGCCGGCTCTTCACCATGCCGCGCTTCACGGTGGCCGCGCCGTCCTACCTCAAGAAACATGGCCGGCCGACGCATCCGATGCATCTCGCCGAACACAAATGCTTCAGCTACGCCTATCTCTCGACGCCCAATGTCTGGAACTACACCAATTCGGCAGGCGAGCAGGCGAGCGTCCGTCCGGGCGGACAGCTTCGCGTCAACAACGGTGAAGCGGTGATGCCGGCGCTGATCGCCGGCCTCGGCATCGCCGAGCTGCCCGAGTTCATCGTCGGCGAGGCGATTTCGTCCGGCGAGGTCGAGGTGATCCTGAAAGACTGGAAGCAGGCCGAAGGCGCCGTGCATCTGGTGACGCCACCCGGCGGCCCGCGCCCCGCACGCGTGGAAGCGCTCGGCGATTTTCTCGCGGCGAAGCTGCCGGGCACCTGCAAGCGGCGGCCGCGCTCGAAAGCAAAGACGTCGTAAAGCGAGCGGCCTCAACAATTCGTCATTGTGTCTCGCAATGACGGAGCCTGACTACGACACCTTCACGCCGTTGATTGCGACGATGCGCAAGGCTGGCTTCAGCGTTCCCTCCAACTGCGTCTTCAATTCGTGAACGCGCGGGTCGTTCGAGCGTGCCGCGCAGGCGGTGTATTGATGGACCGATCGCGCCAGGGCGCGCCGCGCTTCCGGCGTTCGCGTCAATTCGGGCTTTGAAAGCCGCAAGACGATTGCTGCGAGATTCACCAGCATCTCGTCCAGGGCGACGTCGATGGTCGCAAGATTTCGCATCACCCACTCCCTGGGAGGGCAACAGCGGGTTCAGGGAAGCGTTCCGGGCCGGGCCGAACATGGTCAATACTTCGTAAACGCCTTGTTCTGGCCGCTCGGCGCGTTAGGCTGCCAGCGAAACAAAGAAAATCGGGGGCGAGGGGACTATGATGGATCGACGCGATCTCTTGCGCGCGGCTGCGGCATTGCCGTTGTTGCGGGCTGCTTTACCTGACAAGGCCTTCGCGCAAGCCTATCCGGTGCGCAACATCACCATGATCGTGCCGTTTCCGGCGGGCGGTCAGGCCGATCTTGCCGCGCGTCCGGTCGCGATGGCGCTGGAGCGGATCCTCGGCAAGCCCGTCATCGTCGACAACCGCGCCGGTGGCGCCGGCGGATCGGTCGGCAATGCCGCGGCGGCGCGCGCAGAGCCCGACGGCTACACGCTGCTGATGACGCTGTCCTCGCTCGCGGTGCTTCCCGAGGCCGACCGTCTGTTCGACCGACCCGTTGCCTACGAAGTCTCGCAGTTCATGCCGATCGCGCGCGTCCTCGCCGATCCCACGCTGCTCGCGGTGCCGGCCTCGGCGCCGTGGAAGACGGCGCAGGATTTTGTCGAGGATGCGAAGAAGCGGCCGGGCCAGATCACTTACGGCTCGTCCGGTCCTTACGGGACGCTGCATGTCGCGATGGAGATGTTCGCGAGCAGCGCCGATATCAAATTGCTGCATGTTCCGTTCCGCGGCGCGGGCCCGGCGCTGACCGCGCTGCTCAGCGGCACCGTGCAGGCGATAGCAGCCGCGCCCGGCACGCTGAAGCCGCAGGTCGACGACGGCAAGCTGCGCGTGCTCGGCAATTGCGGCGCACAGCGCATCTCGAGCTTCCCCGACGTTCCGACCTTCCAGGAGCTCGGCTACAAGGACGTCGAGATGTACATCTGGGCCGGGCTCTTTGCACAGAGTGCTCTTCCTGCGCCGGTCGCGAGCCGCCTGCGCGAAGCGATGGCGAAGGTGATGACGAGTCCGGATGTGCTCAGGAACTTCGAGGCCTCGGGCAGTCTGGCCGCCTATCAGGACGCGCCGGCATTCTCGCAATTCGTGGCGACGGACAGCGCGCGGCTGATCGCGGCGGTGAAGAAGATCGGCAAGGTGGAATAGGTTCCCGCCGCATTTTCACATTTTTTTGTTGGTTCAGAACCTGACCGCGTCTCATTGATTGAAGACAAATCAAGGGAATCGAGAAGGATCGGGATATGCGAACAGAGCGGATTGCGCTGGGTCTGGCGCTTGCAGTCAGCGGCATCGTCGCGCAGGGCGCGGCATCAGCCCAGGACTATCGCGGCACAATGGAACAGCAGATGGCGTGTACGCCGGATGTCTGGCGCCTTTGCAGCGACCAGATTCCGGACACGAACCGCATTGTGACCTGCCTGCAGCAGAACACGCCGCAGCTTTCGAGCGCATGCCGGGCGGTGTTCCAGTCGAACAACCAGGCCCAGCCGCAGCAGCCGGTCCCGCGCGGCCGGGCTGTGCCGCCGCCGCGCTACAACAATGCGCCGCCGCCTGTCGCCGCGCCACCACGTCCCTATGATGATGACAACGACTAGAGCATGATCCGGAAAAGTGTGATGCGATTTTCCGAAAAGGTCATGCTCAAGTCATGACCTGACGCGACCGCCTCACTCCCGACTCGTTTAGCGATCCCGCTTGCTGTTCGGCTCGGGTCGCTGCCGGAGTGCTGTCCGCAAGAGGGCACCGAAGAGCAATGCTGCGACCGGCCAATGGAACCAGATCTTGTGCATGCCGGTGAAAACGTTGATCAGAATCAGAAAGCCCGAAACCGTGAGGGCCACTGCAACCGGGCGGGGCAGCTTCGCCAGCCAATCCGAGACGAAGCCCATCCAGGTGGATGGCTCGTGCCTGCTGTCAATCCATCGCGCGCCAGTTTCCGAATGTGCAACAGCCCCCCCCTGGGGAGGGAGGCTTTCGTCAACCGGGAAGCTCCGTCGCCCAGCGCTTTGGCCGCTCATGGCCACGCGATAGCTGGTCATGGGAGCAACGTTCTTCATTGGTCGCTGGCCGAGACAGTCGAAGCCAACGGACAATTTGTTGTGCACCTGATCGTAGACGGAGCTTGAGATCACAACGCCGCCGGGTTCGGCGAGCTCTTGCAGCCGCGACGCGATATTGACCCCGTCGCCATAGATGTCGGACCCGTCCACCATCACATCGCCGAGGTTAATGCCGATGCGAAACCGCATCGGGTTCGCGTGAGGTGGGTCCGAATCCTGGTTGGAAATTTCCTGCTGAATTTCGACCGCACATTGCACGGCCTCGACGACGCTGGCGAACTCGGCGATCACAGCATCGCCCCAGGTATTCACGATCCGGCCGTCATGACGCTCCACCAGTCCCGCAAAGGCAGTGCGGTAGCGGCGCAGCGTCTCCAACGTTCCGGTCTCGTCTGCCTCCATGAGGCGAGAATAGCCCTGCACGTCAGCGCACAGGACGGTGGTCAATCGTCGTTTCACCTTGTCGTCGGTCATGGTCCATATGGTAGCCTCCCTGACCGGCAATTGCATCAGGCATCGCATCTGGCCCCATCGCGGCTCAACGACCGGTCGTCCAGTCCCGAAACCGTCATACTCGTGCAACGAATGCAGCCAGCCAGGTGCCAAAACCGGTCTGGCGTGAGGTCGCCCTCCGCGCCGTGGTTCACGAGGACAGGCCGGAGCCGCCTTAAGGCCTGTGCTCGCAGACGTCGACCCATTCGGCCGCGGTGAGCTCCGCCATCCGCTCGGGCGTGATGCGCACGGCGCTGTGGGTCGAGCCTGCGGCCGGCACCACCACGTCGAACGCCTTCAGCGACACATCGCAATAAATCGGCAGCGGTGACTTCAGTCCGAACGGGCAGACGCCGCCGACCTCGTGGCCGGTGATCTCGGCAACCTCCTCCAGCCCCAGCATCTTCGGCTTGCCGCCGAACGCAGCCTTGACCTTCTTGTTGTCCATGCGCGAGGTGCCGGCGGCAACGATCAGGATCACACGCTCGCCGATGCGCAACGACAGGGTCTTGGCGATCCGGCCGGGCTCGACGCCATAGGCTTCGGCGGCCAGCGGCACCGTGGCCGAGCTGATCGGGGATTCGATGACGGAGATGTCGGGGGCTTTCTCGGCGAAGAAGGCGCGAACGGATTGAAGGCTCATTCCAAACAGCTCATTCCAGACTCATGGGCGGGCGGCGATGCTTAGGCGACCGTTGGCAGTTCCGAGAGCGCGCGGACACGATGATCCGGCGCGAACCCAAGCTCGTCCATCTGGGTCCGGATCGCCTTATACATCGTCAGCGGTGCCACGAGTTCGTTCTCGACGCAAGCCAGCGCCATCGCCTCGGGCGTCACGCGTTCGATCCAGGCGACGTTCAGCCCGAACGACTTCGCGCCGGCGACATCCCAGGGATTGGACGAGACGAACAGAACCTCATCCGGCCTGGTGCCGAACGTCTCGCCGATCAGCGTGTAGGCCTCTGGAGATGGCTTGAAGACCTTCTTCGCATCCACGCTGATGGTGGCATCGAGCAGACGGTCGAGCCCGGAATTGCGCACGAGCGCATTCAGCATGTCCGGACTGCCATTCGAGAGGATGGCGAGCTTTCGCGGCTTCAGCGCGGCAAGCGCGGCGGCTGCATCGGGGTAGAGATCGAGATCCAGGTATTTCTCGATCACCCGCTCGAACGCTTCGCCTTCGTAGGCGAGCCCGAGCAGGCGCAGCGTATAGGCGAGCGAGTCGCGCGTGACGGCGGCAAAATCCTGGTAGCGCCGCATCAGCGAGCGCAACCAGGTGTATTCGAGCTGCTTGATCCGCCAGACCTGCGTGATGATCTCGCCATAGCCCGGAAAAGCATCCTCGGTGATCTCTGCGACCGACTGGATGTCGTACAGCGTTCCGTAAGCGTCGAAGACGACGGCCTTGATGCTCATGGCTCGCTCCTTTGGGACTTTGCGGTGGCGCACGGACAATACCGAAACGGCCCGGTACTCGACAAGGTCGGAACCTTCTTCAAACAATCGTCACCCCGTCGACCTCGCGCAGCAGATTGACACTGCCGCCGGCAGGCGTTTAATTCGGGGTACGGGGATTTGCGATCTCCCCGCGAGGCGACATGCCCAAGTATCGCGTCCTGGTCACCAAGGACGCCGCATGTCTTCTTTCATCTCGATCTCATCAGAGAAATTGTCCCGTCAATTGGTGCCGCCAGCGCGCCGACCCTCGTCGATGTCCGTATCGACAAGGGCCGCGCGGTCTATTTGCGCACTCGACAAGACGGCGAGCACCAAGAGCTAGCGAGCACACGGGGCAAGTCGGGGACGACGATGAAGTGGAGGACTCCATGACGACGAATACCGACCGCCGAGACTTCATCAGGGGCGTGGGGGCCGCCGCGGCATCGACCGCAATACTCGCGGGGACGCAAGCCCTTGCGCAAGCCAATCAGCCAACAGGAGCCAGGCCAATGACATACCAGCCCAAGCCGATGCCGTTCGATCCGAAATCCATTGCCGGCATCTCGGAGAAGGTGCTCGTCAGCCACTACGAGAACAACTATGTCGGTGCCGTAAAGCGACTCAACGCGATCGGAACGCAACTCGCCGAGCTCGACTTCGCGAAAGCTCCGAACTTCGTCATCAACGGCCTGAAGCGCGAGGAACTCGTCGCGTCAAACTCGATGATCCTCCACGAAATCTATTTCGACGGGCTCGGCGGTGCCGGCAAGCCGAGCACACCACTTGCCGACGCGATCGCGCGCGACTTCGGCAGCATGGAGCGGTGGCGCGCGGAGTTCTCCGCCATGGGCAAGGCCGAAGGCGGCGGCTCCGGCTGGGTGATTCTTTCCTACTCACCGCGCGACAAGCGGCTGGTCAATCAGTGGGCCGCCGACCACACGACGACGCTGGCCGGCGGACGCCCCGTGCTGGTGCTCGACATGTATGAGCACGCCTATCACATGGATTATGGCGCGGCGGCCGCGAAGTACGTCGACATCTACATGGAAGCGATCAAGTGGGACAACGCTGCAACACTGTACGATCAATACAGGCGGGAAGCTTAGTGCAAAAAATGAGCGTAGCGCTCTTGGGGGCGGCGTTGTTCCTATTGTTGGTGGGAGGAAACGCGATGGCAGAAACTGTAAATTTTGACAACGCAGCAACCGGCGCAGCGCCCGAAGGCTGGACTCTGACGATGACGGGTCGTGGCCAGCCCAAATGGACGGTCGAGGTGGAGTCGACGGCGCCAAGCAAGCCGAACGTCCTGAAACAATCCGGTCAGGCAACGTTTCCAGTGGCGCTCAGGAACGGTACCAGCATCCTGGACGGGTTTGTCGAGGTCAAGTTCAAGGCGATCGCAGGCTCCGAGGATCGTGCGGCCGGTATTGTCTGGCGCGCAAAGGATGCCGACAATTACTATGTCGTGCGGGCCAACGCGCTTGAAGACAATGTTGTGCTCTACAAGACGATCAAGGGTGTTCGCAGCGCGCTCGATATCGTCGGCCGGAAAGGCGGCTATGGCGTCAAGGTATCGGTGCCATCAGGTCAATGGCATTCCCTACGTTGCGAATTCGCGGGAAAGCGATTCAAGGTAACGTATAACGGCAAGCCGATGTTCGAGGTCGAGGATGAATCGATCAGGGACGCCGGCATGATCGGCTTGTGGACCAAGGCCGACAGTGTCACCGTATTCGACGACCTGACATACGGTGCGCTGAACTAGGTTAAAGTCGGCGTCGACCGCTCACGTCGGAGAAACCATGCTCGCTCGAACCCAGCTTGCGGCCACCGTCCTGTTGATGCTCGCGCACCCGGCAATGGCGCAGGAGCCGCTCGCGACCTATAAATCCCTGAGTCCCGAGCTGGCGCTTGATCTGGCCCGGGCATCGCTTGGCGATTGCCGATCACGTGGGTACCAGGTCGCCGTCGCGGTCGTCGATCGCTTCGGGGGGACACAGGTGATCCTTCGTGACAGGTTCGCAGGTGCTCACACCGTTTCAACGGCCTCGGGCAAGGCGTGGACCGCAGCAACATTCCGTACCAGCACCACCGAACTGAATGCCGTCAGCCAACCTGGCATGATGCAGGCCGGTATCCGCAATCTCCCCGGCACGGTCATTATAGGTGGCGGATTGATTGTCGAAGCGGGCGGTTCGCTGGTCGGAGCCGTCGGTGTGTCTGGGGCGCCCGGCGGTGATGCTGACGAAGCCTGCGCCAGGGCCGGAATCGACGCCATACGCGACAAGCTGGAGTTTTAGGGCCGCCTTGCCCGCCTCAGCGAGGCCTTGAGCGCCTGAGCGTGAGGGCTTCGGCAACCGGTCGAAGCCCTCAATGCGCCGTGGCGATGAGTACGCGGCTATATCCCCAGCAGCCTGCGCGCGTTGGCCTTCAGCACCTTCGGTCGGATCTCGTCGCGGATCTCGATCTTGGCGAAGTCCGACAGCCAGCGGTCCGGCGTGATCACCGGCCAGTCCGAGCCGAACAGCATCTTGTCCTGAAGGATCGAGTTGATGTAGCGCACCAGGATCGGCGGGAAATACTTTGGCGACCAGCCCGAGAGGTCGATGTAGACGTTCGGCTTGTGAGTCGCGACCGAGAGCGCTTCCTCCTGCCAGGGGAAGGAGGGGTGGGCGAGGATGATCTTGAGGTCGGGGAAATCTGCCGCGACGTCGTCCATGTACATCGGGTTCGAATATTTCAGCCGCATGCCCATCCCGCCGGGCATGCCCGAGCCGACGCCGGTCTGGCCGGTGTGGAATAGCGCGATCGCGCCGCCATTGTTGATCTCTTCGTAGAGCGGATAGGCCATGCGGTCGTTGGCGTAGAAGCCCTGCATGGTCGGATGGAATTTGAAGCCGCGCACGCCGTATTCCTCGATCAGCTTGCGCGCCTCGCGCACACCGAGCTTGCCCTTGTGCGGGTCGATCGAGACGAAGGGAATGAGGACGTCGAGATGGTCGGAGGCGATCTCCAGCATCTCCTCATTTTTGTAGCGGCGGAAGCCGGTCTCGCGCTCGGCATCGACCGGAAAGATCACCGCGGCGATGTTCTTGGAGCGGTAGTAGGCCGCGGTCTCCGGCACGGTCGGCGGATGCTTGTGCGGCGACTTGAAGTAGTCCGCCATCTGCGCCTGGAAATCGTCATAGCCGTCGTCGGGATGGGTGCCGCAGGGCTCCTCGGCGTGGGTGTGGATGTCGATGGCGACGACATCGTCGATGTTGGGCAGCTTCAGCTTCGGCATTGGTTTCCTCCCGACGGGTTGACGAATTGATTATATGATATAACGAATTTGGCAAGGCACGTCGTCGAAGCGAAGCCCCAAGTCGACAAATGCGTAGATCGGGCCGATCCGGCCGTTTCTACTTGCTTTCTACTTTGCATGGGGTTGTTTTCCAGAATTTGCTGGTCCGGAACCGGGCAGTTAACATTGACATCCGGTCCTCCCATGCCTTAAGAACCGCCCCGTCCCGGGCGGTCGGTCCGCCAGCGGGAAAGATCTCATTTTGCCACATTCGCGCGTGCCGAAACGGTAGTGCCGAACACGGCCTTTCGAACGTTCAGGATACTGCCATGAAGGTCCGTAACTCGTTGAAGTCGCTGCGCGGTCGCCATCGCGCCAACCGCCTGGTCCGCCGCAAGGGCCGGGTCTATGTGATCAATAAGGTGCAGCGCCGCTTCAAGGCTCGCCAGGGCTGATATTGCCCTCGCGGTCGCCTCCGCGCGCCCCGCAAGACCACGGCTCACACGAGTTTGACGCCGCCTTTGCTTTGCAAGGGCGGCTTTGCGCGTTTAGACTTTGCGCATGGCAGTGAGATTCCTGGCAGTGAGCTTCCCTTTCGCGCGCACCCTGTGTCTGGCCCTTGTGCTGGGCGCCACTGGCCTTACGCCAGCCCTGGCGCAGAAAGAGCTACCTGCCCCTCCCGGCAAGGAACAGAAGAAGCTGCCGGAGGCGCCGGCCAAGCTGCCGAAGGTCGACCGCAGCAAGAATCTCGATTTCCTGTTCGGCGCGCTGAAGGCCGCGCCGGACGAGGCCAGCGCCAAGCATGTGGAGGCACGGATCTGGGCGATCTGGATCCAGACCCCGAGCGACACCGCATCGCTGTTGATGGCGCGGGCCAAGACTGCGGTCGACGCGCAGAAGATCGACATCGCGATCAAGCTGCTGGATTCGGTCATCAAGCTCAGGCCCGACTACATCGAGGCCTGGAACCGGCGCGCCACGCTCTATTACATGCAGAATGACTACGGCCGCTCGCTTGCCGACATCCGCGAGGTGCTGATCCGGGAGCCTCGCCATTTCGGCGCACTCGCAGGCCTCGGCATGATCATGCAGGAGGTCGGTGACGAGAAACGTGCGCTCGAGGCCTACCGCAAGGCGCTGGCCGTCAATCCGCACCTCGAGAAGATCCCCGAGCAGGTCAAGGCGCTGACCGAGAAGGTCGAAGGCCGCGACATCTAGCGGACAAGTTGATCATTTCCCGAGTGATTGCAGCGTGCGCGGATTAACCACGATCACACGTGCGGCGTTCTCAGGGGTATTGTTGAAGCGCGCGCAGGCCTACCTGCATGGCAGGAGCACGGCCATGAAGCGTTTGATCTTTGCAGGTGTATTGCTGCTCGCGTCGGGCTCGATGAGCCTCGCCGACGGCTTGTTCTGGGTGGTCGGCAATCGCGCCACGGGCAAATGCAACATCGTAACCAGCAATCCCGTGATCATCGGCGACATCTGGTTCGGCGACGGTCCCTACAAATCCAGGGCCGATGCTAAGCTTGCCCGTTCGACGATCCGCGCCTGCCCTGCGGTCACACCCGACGAGGAAAAGGACGAGGACGGAACGAACTAGCCTGCACTTAGTGCAGGACGCTACCGGCGCGCTCGACAAGGCCGTGATCGGCGGCCGCGGCGTAAGCCTTTGCAAGCTCCGTCTCGAGATGCTCGTTGATCAGAAGCAGTGCCCGCACTGCACCGCGCAGGTCACCGTTGCAGCTCGCCACGATCTCGTCGATCGCAGTGTCTTTGGATCTGAAGCTCATCGACATTCTCCGGTTCAAATCAGGACACATCCTGCCGGCCTTCCCGCATCCCCTTGGAGTTTGCGAGGAGGATCGGCGCCCACCCGCGCCTAGATGGCGGAACCGACCGTGGCGATTATATGGAAGCCGCGATGACGACTGCATGAAGCTGGCCCGAGGCTTGCGCGCTGTGGGGAATGCCATTGATTTTACTACGGTTTTTTCTGCTCGAATTATGCACATATCCACAGCCCCGGCATTTCAAGTGGAGCGCGGGGTCTCACGGAGCGAAACTGCCGCCCGCTAGTCTCGTAACTGCCAGGTGCCCTGGATCGCCCGGATTCTCCCCATGATCGTGATGTCAGTCGTGACCGCGCTGGTTCTGCTGGCGCTGGCCACGCAGGCCGGCGTCCTTGCGGTGCAGCGCGCCTTTCCGCCTCAGGGCCGGATGGTCGAGGTCGACGGCGCTGTGCTTCACGTCGTCGATATCGGTCCGCGAGGTTCAGGCGTGCCGATCGTGATGCTGCACGGCGCGAGCTCCAATCTCGAAGCGATGCGGCGTCCGCTCGGCGACCTCCTGGCCAAAGACCATCGCGTCATTTTGATCGACCGTCCCGGTCACGGCTGGAGCACGCGGATGCGGCGGCAGGATTCGACGCCGCAGATCCAGGCCCGGATGATCGACGAGGCGCTTCGTAAGCTCGGGATCGATCGCGCGGTCTTCGTCGTGCATTCCTGGAGCGGCGCGCTCGGCGCGCGGATCGCGCTCGATCATCCCGGCCGCGTCGCCGGCCTCGTCATGCTGGCGCCGGTGACCCACCCCTGGCGCGGCGGCGTCGGCCGCTACAACGAGATCGTCGCAACGCCCGTGATCGGCCCGCTGCTCGCCTACACCATCACGCTGCCGATGGGGTATTTCGTTGCCGAGGCCGGCGCGCGCAGCGTCTTCCTGCCGCAAATCATGCCGGACGGCTTCGTGCAGGACTCCGCGACGCCGCTATTGCTGCGCCCGCGCGAGTTCATCGCCAATGCCTATGATTTGGTGACGCTGAAGGAAGCGGTGACGGCGCAGGCTGCGCGTTACGGCGAGATCAGGGCGCCGGTCACGATCATCGCTGGCGAGCCCGACAAGACGGTGAAGACCGACATCCACGCGCGTCCCTTCGCCGCGATGGTGCCGGGTGCAAAGCTGATCGTGCTGCCCGATCTCGGCCACATGGTGCAGAACGCTGTGCCGGATCTGGTGAAGACGGAAATCGAGACGATGATCGGGAAAATCGTCCCTGCGCAGGCGGCCGCCGATTAAGGCGTTTTCGAGCGAAGTGGATACCGGTTCGCGTGAAGAAGACGCGTCAAAACAAGGAGCCCGAGCTTCGGTTCTGACTCAATCAGAACCGAAGCTCGGGCGGCCGCCGTTCACGCGCTTACTGCTTGATTTTCCCGTCCTTGTCGAACTGCGCGACGAAGGCCCAGAGATTGTTGATCTCGTTCTCGTTCTTGATGCCCGCGAACGCCATCTTGGTGCCGGGGATCTTGGCCTTGGGGTCCTTGATGTATTCCTTGAACGTGGCTTCATCCCAGGTGATGCCGGAATTCTTGTTCGCATCCGAATAATTGTAGTCCGGCGCGGTGCCTGACTTGCGGCCGTTGAGGCCGTTGAGCTCGGGGCCGACCTTGTTCTTGGCGCCTTCGCCGATGGCGTGGCAGGCCAGGCATTTGTTGAACGACGATTTGCCGGCCGCAACATCCTGCGCCATCGCGGCGGGTGCGGTGGCAGTCACGGTGAGGATCATCAGTGCGCCAAAAGTCAGTTTTGTCATCGGGTGCTCTTCGTCTCTTCCCTGGTGGGTCTAGGCTGGTCGGTCTTGCCTGGTCGGCAAACGACGGACCCGCCGGTTTTGGCAGGCCCGCCCGGCTTGGACAAGCCGCGAAACCATGACAGGTTTCATGCTGCCCTACTTGTCCCAGAGCGAACTCGCCGAAGATGGCCGCTCCGACTTTCGGATGGCCTACCCAAACAGGCGCGGACGTGGTTGATTTGCCGCGATAATTTGATCGTGGGCTACGAGTCGGAAGGATATGTTATGGCCATCATGATGCCCGCGAGCGACCAGACCGTGCTGGCGCGCCGCGCTGAGATCGTGGCTGCATTGCGCGCAATCGTGCCCGGCGAGGGCGTGATCGACAGCGCCTCCGAGATGCGGGCCTACGAATCCGACGGGCTGACGGCCTATCGGCAACCGCCGATGGTCGTGGTGCTGCCCGATACGACCGAGCAGGTCTCGCTCGTCCTGAAATATTGTGCCGGGCAGGGGATCAAGGTGGTTCCGCGCGGCTCCGGCACGTCGCTGTCCGGGGGCGCGCTGCCGCTGGAAGATGGCGTGCTGCTCGGCCTCGGCAAGTTCAAGCGGATCCGCGAGATCGATTTCGACAACCGCGTCGTCGTCACCGAGCCCGGCGTCACCAATCTCGCCATCAGCCAGGCGGTCGCGCATGCCGGCTTCTACTACGCCCCCGATCCGTCCTCGCAGATCGCATGCTCGATCGGCGGCAATGTCGCGGAGAATTCCGGCGGCGTGCACTGCCTGAAATACGGCATGACCACCAACAACGTGCTCGGTTGCGAGATTGTCCTGATGAGCGGCGAGATCCTGCGCATCGGCGGCAAGTCGGCGGAGCACACCGGCTACGACCTGATGGGCGTCATCACCGGCTCGGAAGGTCTGCTCGGGGTCATCACCGAGATCACGGTGCGCATCCTGCAAAAGCCGGAAACGGCGCGGGCCCTGATGGTCGGCTTCGCGCAGGTCGAGGCGGCCGGCGAATGCGTGGCGCGCATCATCGGCGCCGGCATCATCCCGGGCGGCATGGAGATGATGGACAAGCCGGCGATCCACGCCGCCGAGGCCTTCGTTCATGCCGGCTATCCGCTCGACGTCGAAGCGCTGCTCATCATCGAGCTCGACGGTCCCAAGATCGAGGTCGACGAGCTGATCACGCGCGTCGAGACCATTGCGAATGCTTGCGGCTCGACGACCTGCCAGATCTCGACCTCCGAGGCCGAGCGCAATTTGTTCTGGGCCGGCCGCAAAGCCGCGTTTCCGGCCGTCGGCCGCATCTCGCCCGATTATCTCTGCATGGACGGCACGATTCCCCGCGGCGCGCTGCCGAAGGCGCTCGCCCGCATCCGCGAGCTCTCGGAAAAATACCAGCTCGGCTGCGCCAACGTGTTCCATGCCGGCGACGGCAATCTGCATCCGCTGATCCTCTACGATGCCAACAAGCCCGGCGAGATCGAGCGCGCCGAGGCCTTCGGCGCCGACATCCTGCGCGCCTGCGTCGAGTTCGGTGGCGTGCTCACCGGCGAGCACGGCGTCGGCATCGAGAAGCGCGACCTGATGCCGGAGATGTTCACCGAGATCGACCTCAACCAGCAGCAGCGGCTGAAATGTGCCTTTGACGCGCAGGGCCTGCTCAACCCCGGAAAGGTGTTTCCGACCCTGCACCGCTGCGCCGAGCTCGGCCGCATGCATGTGCATGCCGGGAAGGTGGCGTTTCCGGACATTCCGCGGTTCTGACGGTCGATACCCGGCATGGCGGCGACATGGCGGACGTTCGGATCAGTGTGACGAAAGAAGCGCCGGGCAGGCGGCTGGCGAAGTCGCGCCTGCTGTTCATCGACAACATCCGCTGGTCGATGATCATTCTCGTGCTGAGCATGCACGCAGCCGACACCTACAGTCCGTTCGGCAATTGGTACTATGTCGACCGGCGGGAGACCGGCTTCGGCACGGCCCTCTTCTTCGGCATCTATCAGAGCTTTCTCCAGGCCTTCTTCATGGCCGCGCTATTCTTCATCGCCGGCTATTTCGCCGTCGGCGCCTTCGATCGGAAAGGACTTTCGAAATTTGCGCGTGATCGGCTGATCAGGCTCGGCTTGCCGACTTTGCTCTACATGTTGGTGATCGGCCCACTGACGCAGTATTTTCTGTCATGGACTTGGGGCAAGGGCGGTTTCGGCCATCAATGGCTGACCCATCTGATGGACGGCGAATGGCTTTCCGAGACGGGACCGATGTGGTTTTGCGTGGTGCTGCTGCTGGTCTCGCTCCTCTATGGCCTGATCCGCCAGACCGGATGGCGGGAGCCCGAGGTTGCGCTGTGCGGCACGGGGATTGTTCTGTTCGTTGCGGCCATGGCGGCACTCACCTTCGCCGTTCGCATCGCCATCCACGCCGATACCTCCGTGCTCAACGTTCACCCCGGCGATCTCCCGCAATACGCTCTCATGTTCGCAGCCGGCGCCGTCGGCTATCGCGGCAATTGGATGCTTGGGCTTGCCGAGCGCTCCTGTATCCGCTGGGGACTGCTCGCGCTGTCGCTCTCTGTGCCGCTGTTTGCAGCGCTCGTGCTGTTCGGGGGAGGCCTGCAGGGGGACACAGCGCTCTATGCAGGCGGCTTCAACGTCGTCAGTGCCGGGAAGTGCCTGTGGGAGGCGCTGGTCTGCGTCGGCATGGGTCTCTTGATGCTGGCCGTCTACCGCCGCTATTTCGACGCGCAAGGGCCGGTCGCCAAATGGCTCTCGGACAACGCCTTCGGCGTCTACCTGATCCATCCGCCGATCCTGGTCGGCTTTGCCCTGCTTCTGCACACACTGCCGCTCTTCGCACTCACGAAGGCGCTCCTGCTGACCATGTTGGCCGCGATCGGCAGCTTGGCCGTCTCGGCGCTGATCCTACGCAGATCGCCGCTGCGCGCGATCATATAGTCGTATGCCGCGGTCCAGATCGAACCGCGGCATACGAGCCGGTGTTTACATGAGTGCGTATTGAGCCCGTTCGCGCTTCGCCAGCAGCGGCAGGGCTTCGCCGGCGATCCAGGTCTTGAAATGTGCGCTCTCCTGATGCGCCTTGAAAGCCGCCTCGTCGCGGAACAGCTCGTAGAACAGGAACTGGGCCGGATTGTCCCTGGCGCGCGAGATCAGGAACAACTTGACGCCGTCCTCGCGCTGCGCCTCCGGCAGGAAGCGGTCGAGGATCGCGGCGACCTTTTCGGCCTCGCCGGGCTTGGCCTCCCATTGTGCGACGACGAGCAGGCCGCCGCCGTCGACGGCGTCGCTGAGGGATTTCTGCGTGGCATAGTGGTTCATGGTCCTTGCTCCTTGCTGCTGGGCTTGAGATGACGCCGCCGCCCATGGCGAGAGATAGATCGCCAGGACGGCACCGAAGGCCCGGATCACCGACCTGCGGCTGAACGCTTCGTGGACGCGCGGCACCAGCCGCTGATGTGTCGATCGCATGCTTGTCTCCATCGGTTGGCCTCGATCGCGATCGGCGCAAGCTTGTAGCGAGGGGCTGCCGGCTTTGGTTCGCCGCTGATCGAAGTGTCGATGTCGTGAACGCTTCGATCATGATCGAAGCGTTGTGGTCGCCCGTGCAGGATCCCCGACTGCACCGGCGCTGATCGCCGGCGTCACGCCGCATTTGATTTTGGCGGCGAATTTCGCTACCGCCTTTTCCCGTGGATACGCTCAGGGTCAGAGACGCCAAAGACGTCGAAGAGGTGGTGCGCGCGGCGATTGCCAACGAGCAGCCGCTCGAGATCATCGGTCATGGCAGCAAGCGCAGCATTGGCCACACAATGGCGACCAACGCCGTGCTCGACCTCTCCGCGCTGAATGCCGTCACCTCCTACGAACCCAACGAGCTGATCGTCACGCTCCAGGCCGGCGCCCCGCTGGCCGACGTGCTGTCGCTGATCGATGCCAAGAACCAGCAATTCGCCTTCGAGCCGATGAATACGGCGCCGCTGCTCGGCACGCCCGCGTTGGGTACCATCGGCGGTATGATCGCGGCCGGTCTCGCCGGTCCGCGGCGGATCAAGGCGGGCGGGGCGCGCGATCACCTGCTCGGGGCGCACGCCGTCTCCGGTTTCGGCGACAGCTTCAAGACCGGTGGCAAGGTGGTGAAGAACGTCACCGGCTACGACCTCTGCAAGCTGCTGGCGGGGTCCTGGGGCACGCTGTCGGTGATGACCGAGGTGACGCTCAAGGTGATGCCGAAGCCCGAAGCGGAGCGGACGCTGCTGCTGCGCGGGCTCGACGATGCCGCCGCCAACAAGGCGATGACCGCGGCGCTCGGCTCGCCCTTCGACGTCTCCGCCGCCGCGCATCTGCCGAAATCGGCCTTCCGGGCGAAGACCGACGGGCTGGGCGACATCGCCAGCCAGGGCGAAGCGCTGACCGTGCTGCGGCTCGAGGGCATCACGGCGTCCGCCGCGCACCGCGCCGGCTCGCTGCGCGAATTGCTGGCGCCGTTCGGAACCGCGACGCTGGTCGAGGATGTGGCGTCCGCCGCATTGTGGGCCACGATCCGCGACGTCCTGCCGTTCGCGGCTGGCGGTGCAGTTGGGGCCTGGCCGGTGTGGCGGATCGTTTGTCCGCCGGCTTCCGGCGCGGCGCTCGGGGCCCAGCTGGCGCGCGAGACCGGCGGCGACATCATCTACGATTGGGGCGGCGGCCTGATCTGGGCCGCACTGCCGCCGAAGGCCGATGCGCATGCCCCGGCCGTACGCCAGCGCGCGGATGCGGTCGGCGGGCACGCCACGCTGATCCGGGCGGCCGAGGACGTCAGGCGCGGTGTGGACGTATTCCATCCGCAGGCGCCCGGCGTCGCCGCGCTGAGCGATCGGGTCCGCGCCAGTTTCGATCCGAAAACCATTCTCAACCGGGGGCGGCTGACGCGGGGCGCTGCGGCATGAAGACCGAATTCTCACTGGCGCAGCTCGCCGACCCCGACATCGCGGAAGCCGACAAGATCCTGCGCGCCTGCGTCCATTGCGGCTTCTGCACTGCAACCTGCCCGACCTATGTACTGCTAGGCGACGAGCTCGATAGCCCGCGCGGCCGCATCTACCTGATCAAGGAGATGCTGGAGAAGGACCAGGCCCCGACGGCCGAGGTGGTCAAGCATATCGACCGCTGCCTGTCGTGTCTGTCCTGCATGACGACCTGCCCCTCAGGGGTGAACTACATGCACCTCGTCGACCAGGCCCGGGTCCGGATCGAACAGCGCTATCAGCGGCCGCTGACCGAGCGGCTGTTGCGCCAGGTGCTGGCCTTTGTCCTGCCGAATCCGCAGCTCTTCCGCACCAGCATGTGGCTGGCGCGCCTCGCCAGTCCGCTTGCCGTATTCCTGCCGACGCCGCGGCCGTCGGCGACGCCCGGCCTGATCCAGCGCCTCAAGGCGATGCTGGCGCTGGCGCCGAACCGTCTGCCGTCGCCGGGCCCGCTCCCCGGCAGCGTGTTCGCGGCACTCGGCAAGAAGCGCGGCCGGGTCGCGCTGCTGCAGGGCTGTGCCCAGCAGGTGCTGGCGCCGCGCATCAACCAGGCCGCCATCAGCCTCCTCACCCGCCACGGCATCGAGGTTGTCCTGGTCCGGGACGAGCAGTGCTGCGGCGCGCTGACCCATCATCTGGGCAACGACCAGGATGCATTGGCGCGGGCCCGCGCCAACATCGCGGCGTGGCGAAAGGAAGCGGCCGGCGAGGGGCTCGACGCCATCCTGGTGACGGCCTCCGGCTGCGGCACGGTGATCAAGGACTACGGCTATCTCCTGCGCGAGGACACGGCGTTCGCCGCCGATGCAGCGCAGGTGTCCACGCTCGCCAAGGACATCACCGAATTCGTCGCCGGCCTCGAGCTCGCGACCACTACGCGACAGGACAACATCGTCGTCGCCTATCACTCCGCGTGTTCGTTGCAGCACGGGCAGAAAATCACGGGCCTTCCGAAAGAATTGCTTTCCAAGAATGGATTCGTGGTGAAAGATGTGCCGGAGAGCCATTTGTGTTGCGGCTCGGCGGGGACCTACAACATTCTCCAGCCCGAGCTTGCGGGCCGGTTGCGCGACCGCAAGGTCGCCAACATCGCAAGCGTCAAGCCGGACATGATTGCCGCGGGCAATATCGGCTGCATGGTGCAGATTGCCAGTGGCACGTCAGTTCCGGTCGTACACACGATTGAGCTTCTCGATTGGGCTACGGGCGGGTCGCGGCCGGCATTGAATGCGTCGAGCTAGCCTTCGTCCGGAGGTGACGGCTGAAGACGCCCGATCGACCATTGTTCGGCGGCAACAGGAGGACCACGATGGCGAAAGCGAAGAAGAAAAAAAGCAAGAAGGCCAAAAAGGCCAAGAAGGCTGTAGCGGCGAAGAAGACCGCGAAGAGGGCAGCTAAGAAGTCCGCGAAAAAGTCTGCCAAGAAGTCTGCGAAGAAATCTGCCAGGAAGGCCGCCCCGAAGAAGGCCGCCAAGAAGGCTGCGAAGAAGTCGGCCAAGAAGGCTGCCAAGCCGGCTGCACCGAAGAAGGCCGCAAAGAAAGCGGCACCGAAGAAGGCGAAGGCAGCTCCTGCGCCGAAGCCCTCAGCGCCGGTGGCGGCTCCGGCTCCGGAGCCCGCCGCCGAGACAAGCTGGGCGATGCCTTCGTCTTCTGCGGAGCCGACGCCGGCCGAAGGGCAGGGTTAGGCCCCGAGGGGCCCCCACGGTTAGGGTCCAAGTCAGGTCCAAGGTGAGGGCCAAGGCTGGGTCCATCCCGACGACAACGACCGACAACAGGAAGGCCGCGGCGGTGACGCTGCGGCCTTTCTGCATCGGCACAATGGTCTCGGCGGTTGTCGTTTCTCGCGTCAGTCCGATTCGTGGCACAGGCACCACTGCACCGGCGGCTCCCGTATTAATCCGGGCGGCTCTGTGCACTTTGGAATGAAAATAATGTGATCGAGAAGCAACACAGGCGGACAACCTTCTGTAGAATCGTCAGAACGCCTAAAAAGTCGGCAGATGCTCGTGATTTTTGCTTCACGGTTCGCATCCTCCCATCCAGATTGTCGCGGTAACGAAATTTTGCAGACACGTCGTACGCCCGGGGGGCTTCCGGGAAACCGACTGGGTAGAACTGGTGATGGGGATCGAAATGAAAAAAGTGGCTTTGTTGGCAACGGCGCTGGCAATGGTGACGGGTTCGGCTTTCGCGGCAGACATGCCGGTCAAGGCTCTGAAGGCCCCGCCGCCGCCCGCCTTTGACCCCTGGGATGTCGCCTTCGGCGCCGGCATCATGAGCGATTACATCTTCCGCGGCGTCACTCAGTCGAACCACAATCCGTCGGTCGCGGCCTATTTCGAGCCGCGCTACAACGTCAACAAGGACCTCCAGCTCTACGTCGGTGCGTCCGCGGAGAGCATCTCGTTCCCGAACCGCGCCGCGGCTGAAGTCGACATCTACGGCGGTATCCGCCCGACCTTTGGCATGTTCGCCTTCGACTTCGGTATCTGGGGCTACCTCTATCCGGGCGGAAGCTGCTTCGGTTCGCAGGGCACCCTTGCCCAGGGCAATTGCGGCACCGGCCTCGACAATTCGCAGGGCGCGATCGGCCTTCCGATCAACGGCAACTTCGCCAAGAAGGACGCAAGCTTCTACGAAGTCTACGCCAAGCTGAATCTCAACATCAACGATCAGTGGGTCGTTGGTTTCAACGAGTACTATTCGCCGAACTTCCTGAACCTCGGTGCCTGGGGTAACTACGCCTCGATCACCGCCAAGTGGACCGCGCCGAGCACCACGTTCGGTGCCAGCGGCGTCGGCATGTATGTGTCGGGTGAATTCGGCCGTCAGTGGCTCGGCACGTCCGACATCTTCTACGGCATTGCCGGCGACCCGCTGTATTCCAACGGCATCAAGGAGCCGAGCTACAACACCTGGAACGTCGGCGTGGGCTTCACCTACAAGGTGTTCACGCTCGATCTGCGCTACTACGACACCGACCTCTCGAAGGGTAACTGCAACGCCTTCACCAGCGACTTCTCGGCCACCAACTCCAGCCCCGGTTTCGTGACGCCCATCAATGGCGGCGCGAACGCGGCCACGGCGTTCGGCTCCAACTGGTGCAGCGCGGCCGGCGTCGCCAAGCTCTCGGTCGACCTGACGGCGATGACCAACCTGAAGTAAGTTTCTTCCCGAGACGACCTAACGAGGGCGGCAGAGCAATCTGCCGCCCTTTTGCTTTGGGCTTGGGGTCGTCTGTGAGAGCGCTCGGCCTGCATGGTTCGAGACGCGCCGCAAGGCGGCGCTCCTCACCATGAGGGTCCAGGATCTTGCCGCGAGGACAGACCTCATCGTGAGGAGCCCGCCGGAGGCGGGCGTCTCGAAGGCTGGCTGCAACGAAGGTCCTATCGAGGTTGGCCTCAGGCTTGGTTGTGCCGCCTCAGCTCGCCGCGGTCGGCTCCGCCTGGGCCGGTTCGCCGTCCTTGCCGAGAACGTGGATCTCGCCGTCCTTCACCAACGCCACCTTGCGGGTGTGGAAGGCGTCGAGGGTCGAGCGGTGGCCGATCGAGACGATGGTGGCCTGCGGCAACTTCTCCGCCAGCAGCCGGTACAGCCGGGCTTCCGATGGTTCGTCCAGCGACGCCGTGGCCTCGTCGAGGAACAGATAATCCGGCACGTGCAGCAGGGCGCGCGCGAGCCCCAGGCGCTGCTGCTCGCCGAGCGAGAGCGTCCTGTTCCAATGACCGTCCTCGTCGAGTCGCTCGGCCAGCTTCGGCATGCCGACCGCAATGAGTGCGTCCCGGATTTTCTCGGGTGCGACGGCGCCATGTTCTGCCGGGTAGATGACCGCGTCGCCTAGC
The DNA here is from genome assembly GCF_040547935.1 of Bradyrhizobium sp. LA6.8. Classification (NCBI taxonomy): domain Bacteria; kingdom Pseudomonadati; phylum Pseudomonadota; class Alphaproteobacteria; order Hyphomicrobiales; family Nitrobacteraceae; genus Bradyrhizobium; species Bradyrhizobium sp. LA6.8. Next base: position 303,168 of record NZ_JBEPQQ010000008.1, on the reverse strand, counting down.
GGGCCGATCGGGAAGTAGGGGCGCTGCGGTAGCATCATCAGCTTCGATTTCCCGGGTATGGCGATGGTGCCGGTGCCGAACGGCCAGACGCCGGCGATGGCCCGGAAAAGCGTCGACTTGCCGGAGCCCGACGGCCCGGTCACCAAGACCCGCTCCGCCGGTTGGATCGTGAAGGCATCGGCTGCGACCAGAGGCGCACCGTTCGGTAGCTTCACGAGCAGCTGCTTGAGCGCGATCGCCGTCGTGCTGCCGGATGGTGCAAGGCCGATGGTCGGCTCATGCGTCGGCGGGTGTGCGGCCGAGGCCACCGACATCTCGAAGCCGTCGAGACGGGCGACGATCGCGCGCCATTCCGCCAGCGCCCGGTAGGCCACCACGAAGAACGACAGCGCACCCTGGACGCTCGAGAAGGCCGATGCCGTCTGCATCATGTCGCCGAGCTGGATCTTCTTGGCGAAGAAGGCTGGCGCCACCAGCACGTAGGGAAAGATCACGGCAGCCTGCTGATAGCTCGCCGTGAACGCGGTGAGGCGCTTGGTCCGGCTCATGATGGCGTACCAGTTGCCGATCACGAAGCCGAAGCGACGGAAGAGACCGCCGCGTTCGGCACCCTCGCCCTTGAGCAGCGCGATCTGCTCGGAATTCTCGCGGACGCGGACGAGGTTGAAGCGGAAGTCGGCCTCATAGCGCTGCTGCTCGAAATTGAGATTGACCAGCGGGGCGCCGATCCAGTGCGTCAACGCGGTGCCGAAGACCGCGTAGATCAGCGCGCCCCAGCACAGGTAGCCGGGGATCATGAGATCGGTGCCGAACAGGTGCAGCGGCGCGGCGTTGGACAGGCCCCAGAGGATGATCACGAAGGAGAACAGCGTCACGATCGCCGACAGCAGGCCCAGTCCGATCGTCAGGGTCTGCTCGACGAAGTTCTTGACGTCGTCGGTGATGCGCTGGTCCGGGTTGTCGGCCGCATCGCCCTTGAGCTGCATGCGGTAATGCGTCGAGCCGTCGAGCCATTCGCGGAGATAGTGTTGGGTGAGCCACTGCCGCCAGCGGATCTGGAGCCACTGGTTCAGGTACAGCTTGTAGACCGCCAGCGCGATCGCCGTGAAGGCGAGGCCGATGAAGATCCATATCTGCGTGACGAAGGCGTCCCAGTCGCTGTTCTGGAGCGCGCTGTAGAACCGGTTCTGCCACTGGTTCACCAGCACGTCGATCGCGACCAGCGCCAGCTCGATCGCGATCACGGCGGCGAGCAGGCCGCGACCGACCCACTTGTCCTCCGATCGGAAATAGGGGGCGGCGATTCGCCAGACGATCGCGAGCGTGGCGCTGATGTTCTTCACAGAGCTCTGTCTCCTGAGGGGATGTGCACAACGCCCATAGGCCAAATGGCTGTGGCAACGGCAGAAAGCGCTTAGACTAAAGTCGCAAGTTCAGCAATTTGCGTTGGCTTGTCGCAGCTTGCAACCCTAGCATGGGTACAACGGCGCGGGGTGGGGGCCTCCGGGACTTCGCGGGCTTGTGAGCGGACGGGAACCGCCGTACTCGCGAGGAATTCGCGTCCAGCTCGGGGGTTATCGCTTCCAGCGTCAAGCAGGTTCGGCTGTCCACGCGGGCCGCCTGCCGCAACAGGCGTGGGGGAGGAAGACCATGTGGAATCAAGTCTATGACCCGCTGCACAGCCCGGTGCTGTCGACGATCGCGGCGGCAATACCCGTCGTCACGCTGCTGATCCTGATCGCGAGCGGTCGCGTCCAGGCCCATATTGCTGCAATCATCGCCGTGATCGTGGCCAACCTGATCACGATCTTCGTGTTCACCATGCCGGCGAACATGTCGATCCGCGCCTCGATCCTCGGCATCGTGACCGGCTTCTTCCCGATCGGCTGGATCGTTCTCAACGTCATCTTCCTCTACCAGGTGACGGTGACCACCGGGCGCTTCGAGCTGCTCAAGCGCGCGGTCGGCGGCGTCACCGAGGACCGGCGGCTGCAATTGCTGCTGATCGCGTTCTCCTTCGGCGCGTTCTTCGAGGGAGCCTCGGGCTTCGGCACGCCGGTCGCCATCACGGGCGCCGTGCTGATCGGGCTCGGCTTCTCGCCGCTCGCGGCCTCCGGCCTGTCGCTGATCGCCAATACCGCGCCGGTCGCTTTTGGCGCGCTGGGCACGCCGATCCAGGGTCTTGCCTCGGTCACCGGGCTTGATCCCTACATCCTCGGCGCGATGGTCGGACGGCAGTTGCCGATCTTCTCTCTGATCGTGCCGTTCTGGGTGGTGTGGGCGTTTGCGGGTTGGAAGGGCATGAAGGACGTCTGGCCGGCGATCCTCGTCACCGGCGTGTCGTTCGCGGTCCCGCAATTCGTGATCTCGAACTTCATCAATCCCTGGATCGTCGACATCGGGGCGTCGCTGATCTCGATGGGCGCGCTGATCCTGTTCCTGAAGGTGTGGCAACCCAGGCAGCTCTGGTTGTCGCCGGCGCTGCGCGGGAACGATGAATCGGCCTCCACCATGGCCGCGGCCAAGCCGCTCGACAAGACGCCGCTGACGCAGAGCGAGCTCTTCAGCGCGCTGCTGCCATGGATCATCGTCTGCATCGTGATGCTGGTCTGGGGCAACGGCGGCTTCAAGACCTGGGCGAACTCGATCTTCACCTGGAACTATCCCGTTCCCGAGTTGCATCAGATGATCAACAAGATGCCGCCGGTCGCGCCAGGGCCGACCAAAGAGAGCGCGGTGTTCGGCTTCACCTACCTGTCCTTCACCGGCACGGGCATGTTGATTGCCGCGATCATCTCCGGCTTCCTGATGGGTGTCGGTCCCGGCAGGCTGCTGATCCAATACGGCCGCACCATCCGGCTCTGCGCGATCTCGCTGATCACGATCTCGGCGATGCTCGCAATCGGCACGCTGACGCGGCTCTCCGGCGTCGACGCAACGCTCGGCCTCGCCTTTGCTGCAACCGGCGTGCTCTATCCCTTCTTCGGCACGCTGCTCGGTTGGCTCGGGGTGGCGCTGACGGGGTCGGACACCGCCTCCAACGTGCTGTTCGGAAACCTCCAGAAGATCACGTCCGAGCAACTCGGCCTGTCGCCGATCCTGATGGCCGCGGCCAACTCGTCCGGCGGCGTGATGGGCAAGATGATCGACGCGCAATCGATCGTCGTCGCCTCCACTGCCACCAACTGGTACGGCCATGAGGGCACGATCCTGCGCTTCGTGTTCTGGCACTCGATCGTGCTGGCCTCCCTGGTCGGCCTGTTCGTGACGTTGCAGGCCTATGTCTGGCCGTTCACGGCGATGGTGCTGAAGTAGCAGGCCACGCCTCGCTTCAACGCAAATCCCCGCAGGGCTTCGCCGCCTTGCGGGGATTTTTGCATCTAAAGCACGATCCGGAAAAGTGCGAAGCGGTCTTCCGAAAAGATCATGCTCAAACAACAACCTGAAGCACGATGACGATTCGTCCCAATCTCATCGCGCTTTAGCCTCCGCGAACCTTCTCAACGGGGCCGCCGTCTTATAGAACGTGCCGCAAATCAGGTCGGTCGAGAGGTCTCATGGTTTCGCTCAAGCAGATGGCGTGTTTGGCGGTTGCAATGCTCGCGATGTCCACGCTCGCGCGTGCCGAGGACGGTTTTCCGTTCGGTACCGAGATGACGCTGGAGGCCCTGCCGCAGCCGGGCTCGAAGCGGATTCCGAACATCGAGATCGGCGACAATGGCGAAGTCGTGCTGGAGCTCTGGTGCAAGGGTGGCAAGGGCCAGTTCTCGGTCGCCGGCAACACGGTGATCTTCGTCCCCGGCCAGATCCAGGACCGTTCCTGTCCGCCGGCCAGGGCGCAGGCCGACGACGAACTCGTCGCGTCGCTCAGCAGCGTCGAGACCTGGAAGCGTCAGGGCGACGTACTGACACTGATCGGTCCCAAGCCGCTGCGCTTTCGCACGACGGGGAATTGAGGCGCGATCGCTGTCGTGCCCCGGCTTGACCGGGGCACCCAGTACGCCGCGGCCTCTCGATTCAACCACAACTGTCTCGGAGTACTGGATCGCCCGGTCAAGCCGGGCGATGACGGCGAGAGTGGGTGTCTGCGCCTACTTCCACACCGACTTGTCGGCGTCCCAGCGCTGGCCTTTCAGCTCTTTCGCGAGGGCCTCGACTGAGCCGTTGTCGTCGGGCTGATCGCCTTCCTCGTCGGCCGAAGCGTCATCCGAGAGATTGAGCTTGGCGCCGCTGCTCTCATCGGCGGTCGTGGTCGAGGGGCTGCCGATCCAAAGCATCAGTTTGTCGGTCGTGCCCGGCTTGTCGGGCGAGATGAGGCCTGCAACCTCGATCGTGTCGGTGAGCTCGAGTGCCGGAAAATCCTGGTTCGGTCGCTTGAAGACGAGCTTGAGCTTGCCGGTGGCCGGGTTGAAGCTGTGCGAGACCTGCTTTGCCGCAAGCGTCCGGCTCAGCACGCCGGCGACGGCTGAGGCGAGCTTGTCACGGCTGATCTTGTCGCCGTCGCGCCAATCGGCCGCGGGAAAGCGGATGGTGCGGTCCATCTCGGTCATGCCCGCGGTCCAGCCCGCCGCGGTGACGCCGGGCATCGCCTTGAACTTCGCCAGCAGCGCGCCGGCGCGTTCCGGATCGACCGACATGTTGATGGTCTGCTCGCCGGCACGCAGCGCGTCGCAGCCGACGGTCAGGCTCGCCAGCGTCACCTCGACGTCCTGGCCCTTCAGGCTCTTCAGGAACTCGGTCGCCGCATCCAGCTTGACCTTGACCGCGATCGCTTCCGGAGAGACGTCGGTGAAATCCTTCGGCTGCGGCGTGATGCCGTCGTCGGAAGTCTGGTTGTCCTGAAATTCCTTCTCGCTGAGATCGGAATTGTCGGGTGAGGTGACCTCGGTCACGGCCTGGCCGATCGCGATCTGGCCGCGGAACTCGAACGTGTCGCCGGACTGTTTGCGCAGCAGCTTGACGGTGACGGGCGCCTTCTCGCCGAGGCTCTGCGTCGTGCCCGTCAGGTTCTGGCCCGCGACCTGGAGATTGACGACGAAGCGGTCCTTGCGGTCGGAATTTTTTGCGACGGGATAGCAGACGTCGAGCACGGCCGCCGTCACCGTCTTGCCCTGCCGCGTCTCCTTCAGGATCACGTCGGCATTGCCGTCCATCAGGCCGTCGATCGAGGTGAAATAGCGGGTCTCCGTCCCGCCCGGCGCCGTGGCCTTCGGCGACAGCTTCATCTGGGCCGATGTGACATCGGGCGAGACGGCAAGCAGGGCCGCCAAAAGGGCTGTCGAACAAACCAGAAGCGCACGCATCGATGAATCCTCGCGCAATCGAATCGGCGCGCCACCGTAGTGGGTTTTGGCCGCCGGTTGAATTGGAAAGCAGAAGGGGCAGGGTCGGCAAAAAAGAAGGCCGCCCGGAGGCGGCCTTCGCAACATTGTAACGGAACGGAGGCTTAGAAGCCGCCCATGCCGCCGCCGCCCGGCATGGCGGCCGGAGCTTCCTTCTTCGGCGTTTCGGCGACCATGGCCTCGGTGGTCACCAGCAGGCCGGCCACGGACGAGGCGTCCTGCAGCGCGGTGCGGACCACCTTGGCGGGATCGATGATGCCCTTCTCGACCATGTCGACATAGTCCTCGTTCTGGGCGTCGAAGCCGAAGGTCTCGGACTTGTTCTCCAGGATCTTGCCGACGACGATCGAGCCTTCCACGCCCGCGTTCTCGGAGATCTGGCGGATCGGGGCTTCCAGCGCCTTCAGCACGATGTTGATGCCGGCCTGGACGTCGGCATTGGCGTTGGTGAGACGGCCCACCGCCTTCTTGGCGCGCAGCAGCGCGACGCCGCCGCCGGGGACGATGCCTTCCTGCACCGCGGCGCGGGTGGCGTTGAGCGCGTCCTCGACGCGGTCCTTCTTCTCCTTGACCTCGATCTCGGTCGCGCCGCCGACGCGGATCACCGCGACGCCGCCGGCGAGCTTGGCGAGGCGCTCCTGGAGCTTCTCACGGTCGTAGTCCGAGGTGGTCTCCTCGATCTGGGCCTTGATCTGGCCGACGCGGGCCTCGATCTCCGGCTTCTTGCCGGCGCCCTTGACGATCGTGGTGTTCTCCTTGTCGATCACGACCTTGCCGGCACGACCGAGCATCTTCACCGTGACGTTCTCGAGCTTCATGCCGAGGTCCTCGGAGATGAGCTGGCCGCCGGTGAGGATCGCGAGGTCCTCGAGCATGGCCTTGCGGCGGTCGCCGAAGCCCGGCGCCTTGACGGCGGCGACCTTCAGGCCGCCACGGAGGCGGTTGACGACCAGGGTGGCCAGCGCCTCGCCCTCGACGTCCTCGGCGATGATGACGAGCGGTTTGCCCGACTGCACCACGGCTTCCAGCACCGGCAGCATGGCCTGAAGGCCGGACAGCTTCTTCTCGTGCAGGAGGATGTAGGCGTCCTCGAGCTCGGCGGTCATCTTCTCGGCGTTGGTGACGAAGTAGGGCGACAGATAGCCGCGGTCGAACTTCATGCCCTCGACGATGTCGACCTCGGTGTCGAGCGACTTGTTCTCCTCGACGGTGATGACGCCCTCGTTGCCGACCTTCTGCATCGCCTGGGCGATCATCTTGCCGATGGCGGCATCGCCGTTGGCCGAGATGGTGCCGACCTGGGCGACCTCGGAGGAGGCGGCGACCGGCTTGGCGCGCTTTTCAATGTCCTTGATCACCGCTGCAACCGCGATGTCGATGCCGCGCTTGAGGTCCATCGGGTTCATGCCGGCGGCAACCGCCTTGGCGCCTTCGCGCACGATGGCCTGGGCCAGCACGGTCGCGGTGGTGGTGCCGTCGCCGGCGAGGTCGTTGGTCTTGGAGGCGACCTCACGCAGCATCTGGGCGCCCATGTTCTCGAACTTGTCCTCGAGCTCGATCTCCTTGGCGACGGTGACGCCGTCCTTGGTGATGCGGGGCGCGCCGAAGCTCTTCTCGATGACGACGTTGCGGCCCTTCGGACCGAGCGTCACCTTGACGGCGTTGGCGAGAATGTCGACGCCGCGCAGCATGCGATCGCGCGCGTCTCCGGAAAACTTGACGTCTTTGGCAGCCATTTCTTCAATCCCTCGTGTTTCGTGATGTGTTTGCCGCTTGCGGAATGACCGAATGCCCGGATCGCGCGATCCGGGCATGACATTCAGCGGCTGTTCAGGCTGACGGCCTTAGGCCATGACGCCCATGATGTCCGACTCCTTCATGATCAGGAGCTCTTCGTTGTCGATCTTGACCTCGGTGCCCGACCACTTGCCGAACAGCACGCGGTCGCCGACCTTGAGGTCGATCGGGATCAGCTTGCCGGCCTCGTCGCGGCCGCCGGGGCCGACGGCGACGACCTCGCCCTGGGACGGCTTTTCCTTGGCGGTGTCCGGAATGATGATGCCGCCCTTGGTCTTTTCCTCGGCGTCGATACGTTTGACCACGACACGGTCATGCAGCGGACGAAATTTGGATTTAGCCATGACGTTTCCCTTTGGAGGCTCGCTTCGGAAGGAATGGAAGTGGGTAGGGGCGGCGTCCGTCCACCCTCTTGCCGAGGATCGAACGGCGCGCTTAGCAATCGGGCTTTCCGAGTGCTAATAGTGCGCCCGGAAATATGGCTTGGCCGCGATCCTGTCAAGCAAGGGTGGTTAAGCGATTGGTGAGGCGGATATAGGATCGTGTCTAGAGAAACTTATTGGTCGCGCTGGCGTATAAAGGACGTCATTGCTCCGACAGCGGTTTTGCGCTTGGCTGCAGGAGGGATGCGGTCGGGGTCTCATTTGGGGGACGGTTTGCTCGGGGGAATGTCATGATCAGGTCAGCTCACGCACGCACGGTTGCCAATCTGGCGGCCGCCTCTTGCCTGGCGCTGCTGCTTGGCGCCTGCGGCGGCGGTATGAGCCTGCCGTCGTTCTCGTCGTCTTCGCCGCCGCCCGAGGCCGAGCCCGGCACCGGCCCGGAAATGCCGGCGAGCATCCGCGCCGACGAGATCGTCGGCCGCTGGGGTCTCGCCTCGTTCCAGAACCCGGCCGACCGCGCCCGCACCGAGGCCGCGGCCCGGGCGCAGTGCAAGAATCCCTACGTGATCACCGCCGGTTCCTCCGGCGGCGTGATCATGCATCTCGCCGACCAGGCGACGCCGCAGGAGCTGCGGCTGAAGGGCTCGCCCAGCGGCAAGAACTACATCGGCCCGGCGGGTCCCACCCCCGGCGAGCAGGACCGCGAGATCGTCTCCTTCGACGGCCGCGTCCTGATCACCCGCTTCATCGACAAGGACGCCGCCACCCGTTACGGCAACATGGTCTACGTCCGCTGCGCGCCAAGGGCGTAGTCTTTCCTTCGTCATGCCCCGGCTTGACCGGGGCATCCAGTACGCCGCGGCCTCTCGGCTCAATCACCGCCGTCTCTGGAATACCGGATCGCCCGGTCAAGGCCGGGCGATGACAGTGGAGGGGATGCTCCACAAACAAAAAACGCCGGCTCTCGCCGGCGTTTTGTTTTTCAGTAGTGCCGCGCCCGATCAGTCGAACAGCGCGTCGATGTCGTCCTGCGAGGCGTGGCCGACGTCGCCGGCGAGCTTGGGGCCGTTGAGGAGCTTTTCGTCGTCGCTGCGGGTGTCGGCCGGCGCGGGCACATGGGCCTTGATCGCGTCGACGCCGCCCCAGATCTCCATCATCGCATTGATGTGCTGCTCGATGAACTTCATCGTGGTCATGACCTTGCTGATGCGCTGGCCGGTCAGGTCCTGGAAGTTGCAGGCTTCGAAGATCGAGATGACGCGTTCCTGGATGTCGTCGGCGAGCCGCTTCTGCTGGTCGGCCGATTGCACCTTGGACATCGCGCTGGCCGCCTGGTCGATCGATTCGGCGGCTTCGAGGATCTGCTGGGTCGCCTGCTCGGTGCCGCCGACGACCGCGCCGAGCTCGCCATTGACCTTGGCCATCTCGCCGCCGTCGAAGCTCTTGCCGTGCAGCGTCGCGATCTCGCGCTTGGTGCGATCGATGGCGTCGTGGATGAGGTCGAGCTCGACCTTCAGCTTCTCGCACTGCTCGATCTGCGCCCGGTAGGTGTCGAGCATGGTACGAGCTTCAGAGAGCTCGTGGGCGGTGGAGGCGTCGATCGCCGCCATGGCCGCGCTGCCGGACAAGGGCACGGTGCCCTTCGCCATCTGTGCGCGGATCGCACGCAGCTCCGCCATGATCTCGCTATGCATCGGCGCAGCCTCCTCAATCATTTCGGGGCTGGGCATCTCGCCGACAATAGCCTCCTCGACACGAAAACGTTTGCGGTGAATAGCCATCAGGAACTCCCCCCACCTCACTCACGCGTCTTTGTAGGCAGAAGCAATTTAACACGAGGTTCACAGCGGGAACTGTTGCGCGGCCGCACGCGACGGCGCGAAAAGAAGCGATTAACCATGGGCCTGCGGCGTTCATTGAAAATAAACGCTGATCGCCAAATTGCACCCTCGCTCGCGACGTGGTGAATCGAAACGGCTGATACGTTTACCAAACAAAACGGCTTTTGCTCTTTATTGACCACGTCGCGGTCGCCGGTCAGCCATCGGCTCTGCACGACGCATGTGATCTAGACGAAACAGTACAGAGTACGTCGATGTTCAAGAAAATGTCTGTCGCGCTGCTTGGCAGCGCTTGCACCTTCATTGCCGGCGCGAACAGCGCCAGCGCCTTCGACAATAGTGTGCCGAACGATCCGCCCGCGGTGCTCTACCAGCCGCAGGTGCCGTCGGCGCCGGTGCGCGTCGCCTCAAATGCGAATATGGGCGGCGGCTTCATCGAGTTCCTGTTCGGTGACGGTCCCGGCCGCGGCCCGGCCTACGCGCCGCAGCAGCCGGTCTATCAGCAGCAGCCCGGCTATTACGACCAGCGCCGCCTGCCGCCGATGGGCGAGCCGCAGATGCAGGGTGGATATCAGCAAGGCGCAGGTCTCCAGCAGGAGGCGGTCGATCCGCGCCAGCGTCCGTTCGATCCGAGATTCGAGAAGCAATCCGTCGACTATAGCGGCAAGGAAACTGCCGGCACCATCGTGGTCGATACGCCGAACAAGTTCCTCTATCTGGTCGAGGGCAACGGCCGGGCGATGCGCTACGGCATCGGCGTCGGCCGTCCCGGCTTCACCTGGTCCGGTGTGAAGTCGATCACGGCCAAGCGCGAATGGCCGGACTGGACGCCGCCGGCGGAAATGATCGCGCGCCGGCCCGACCTGCCGCGGCACATGGAAGGCGGCCCGGAAAACCCGCTCGGCGCGCGCGCGATGTATCTGGGCTCGACGCTCTACCGCATCCACGGCTCCAACGAGCCCTGGACCATCGGCACCAACGTCTCCTCAGGCTGCATCCGCATGCGCAACGAGGACGTCATCGACCTCTATGGCCGCGTCAATGTCGGCACCAAGGTCGTGGTGATGTGAGCGCCTGACGTTCGACATGAAAACGGCCGCCTTCCGGGCGGCCGTTTTTGTTTGTCGCGCTGATCGGGCAGCCTCACGCGTAGTCGCTGCCGCCATCGTCTCCGCCGCCGAAATCGCTGTCGTCGTCGGCTACGTCCATATTGCCGTTGTCGTGGTCGTTGTCGTCGTAGTTCTGATCGTTGTTGTTGTTGTCCCGGTCGTTCGAGGCCTGGTCGGTGAAGCCCTGGCGGGAACCGTCGTCGCGGTCGCGGTTGGAGCCGATGTCGTTGAGACCGGCATCGCGCGCGAGCGAGCCGCCGGACTGGTCGCTACCGCCCCAGGGACTTCCACCAGCGCTGCGGTCACCGCTCAAGGCGTTGGTGTCGCCGAAGGCCTGCTGGTGCGATCCGCCCATCATGCCGCGGATGCTGGAGAGCAGCAGCGAGCCGCCGACGACGCCGGCCGCGGCCGCCGCCGCCGTGCCGAGGAACGAGCCGCCGCCACCGCCCATCGGCGGAGCGCCATAGCCCTGACCCGGAGCTTGACCTGGAGCTTGACCTGGGCCTTGGCCATAGGCCTGTCCATAAGGAGGCGGCGCGCCGTAACCGGGCTGCGCCTGCGGCATCGCCTGACCGGTGTTCCAGACCGGCCGCGAGTCACGCGGCGGCACGTTCGGAACCGAGCCGCGCGAGGGGCCTCCGCCGAACAGCGAGTCGCGCATGGTGTCGAGGAAGCCGCCGGACTGCGCCTGCTCAGGCGCATGGGCCGCTTCCAGCTCCTGGATGCGGTTATGGGCGCGCTTCAGCGCTTCGTCCTGCAACAGCGTGGTCTGCACCAGCGCGTAGACGGCGCCGGGGGCCTTGCGCAGGCCATCGGAGATCGCGGCGATCGCGTCGGGATCGCGCGGTGCATTTTCCAGTTTCGAAAGCCGGTCGAAAAGCTCGTCGACGAGCTGGCGTTCCTGCGGCGTCATGATCAGTCTCCCTCGCTCAAACCAAGCGCGAGGCAGATGTAGGGTTCCATTGTGGCCCCAACAGTGCCGGCCGGATTAAATTTCGGTATGCGACAAGCTGCCCGGCGGCTTGCTTTCCGCCGGTTTCACCCCAGCGTGACGCCGCTGTCGGCCAGCAGGCGCGCAAACCCATCGCCTGAGAGATAAGCGTGCTCGCGTTCCCGGACGTCGGTCATCGGATCGAGGCCGGTGAGGACATCGTCGACGAAGCCGGGGTGGCACATCACGAGGCCGCCATCGGGGAGGCCTTCCAGAAACTGCCGCATCAGCGCGCCGAAATCGGCCTCGCGCGTAAAATCATAGGCGCCGGCAAAGCCGGGATTGAAGCTGAGGCCGGCGCTGGCGGCGCGGCGGCGGAATTGCGCGCTCAGGATATCGAGCACCATGGCTTTTGGTGAGGCCAGCCGCTGCACGAGCGGCAGGTCGCGCCCGCCCTGGCGGACCCAGGCTTTCGGCGCGGCTTCGCTGACCGCATCGACAAAGCCGTCACGCACCTGCGGATAGAGCTGCACATGCTGGTGGCCGTCGACGAAGTCGGGCGCGCGCCCGAATGCTTCCGCGAACGCCGCCAGCTGCGCCTTGACCTCATTGCGAAAGAATTCGCGGTCGAGCCGGCGCGCAAGGCCGGCGCGCAGCAGCTTCGGGAACGGCATGAACATGTCGCCGTCCAGCGGTCGGAAATGCATGGTGAGCGGCCGGAACGGCGCCGACAATGTCACGTGCAAGCCGATCGCGCAGCGCGGGCTCGCTTTCGCCGCCGTCTGGAGCGCCTCGATCTCGCCGCGCTCGATCGCCGGTCCCACCATCATCACCGAGGTGGCATTGAGACGCCCGCGTTCGATCAGGTCGCGGATGGCCCGATTGACGCCCGGGCTGATGCCGTAATCGTCGGCGCAGAGCCAGATCCGCCGCAGGCCCGCGGCCGCGCTCATTCGGCGGCCGTCCTCTTCGAGGCGTCGTCGGCCTTCCCGGTCTCAAAATGCTTTTCGCTGTGCTCGGCGACGAAGTAGATCGGGCGCGCCTTCAGCTCGGACAGGATCTTGCCGATATATTCGCCGACGATGCCGATCATGATGAGCTGCACGCCGCCGATGGTCATCAGGCCGATCACGAGCGAGGGATAGCCGGGCACCTGCTTGCCCGTGGTCCAGACCTCCCAGAGGATCGAGAGGCCGAACAGGAAGGCGCCGCCGGCGAGGATCACGCCGAGCAGGCTGGCGAAGCGCAGCGGTGCCACCGAGAACGAGGTCACCCCTTCGATCGAAAGGCCGAGCAGGCGCGCGGCGCTGAAGGTCGTCACACCATGGGTGCGCGGCGCGGGCTCGTAATCGACGCGGATCTGGCGGAAGCCGATCCAGCTCGCGAGGCCTTTGAAGAAGCGGTTGCGCTCCGGCAGCTGCCTGAGCGCTGCGACCGCGCGCGGCGACAGCAGGCGGAAGTCGCCGGCGTCTTCGGGGATCTTCTGGCGCGCGCCCCAATTGATCAGCGAATAGAACCCGCGCACGGCGACGCGGCGCAGGAAGGGCTCGTTGTCGCGATGCGCCTTGGCGGTATAGACGACGTCATAGCCGTCCTCGATCCAGTGCCGCACCAGCTGCTCGACCAGGGCCGGCGGATGCTGGCCGTCGCCGTCCATGAACATCACGGCGCCGAGCCGGGCATGGTCGAGGCCGGCCATCAGCGCGGCTTCCTTGCCGAAATTGCGCGACAGCGACACCACCTGAACGTCGACCGCGTCGGCCGGCAGCGACCGGGCGATCGAGAGCGTCGCGTCCGCGCTGCCGTCGTCGACATAGACGACCTCGCAACGCAAGCGATAGCGCTGCTGCAAGGTCTTGGCGAGATCGCAGATGCGCTGGTGCAGGGCGGCGAGGCCCGCCGCCTCGTTGTAGACGGGGACGACAATCGACAGCCCCTTCGCGGCGGCACTGGCCGCGGTGGTCGTCATGCCGGAAACGTCAGAGCCCAGCGTCATTGATCAAGGTTCCAGAGGCGTCCATGGTTCTCAACAGCATATGGTAGCTGCCGTTTGCTGTCGCTACGCTGAACGAACCTGAGGCTCACTGCCGCAGGAATGCCTCGAGCTTGGCGAACAGCGGGTTCTCCCGGTCGAACACATAGTCGAGCGAAACCACCGAGACGGTCTCGGCGCCATGCTCGCGCAGGAAGCTCGCCAGCGCATAGAGCTGACCCGGCGGACAGTGCAGCGTCAGCATGCCCGACGAGGTCGGCCCGCCGAACGGGGCTTCGACGCCGAAGCGCTCGTGGGCTTCGCCGAGCAGGGCCGCGTCGCATTGCTGGAAGCGGGTGCGGACCTCGCGGTATTTGTTGGCCCGCGCCCTTGCTGCGATGTGATCGAGGATGACGCGCGCGGTCTCCCGCGCCTGCGGCGACCAGTCGGCATCCCTAGAGGCGACCAGATTGGCCTGGCTGCGCAGGATTACGCCGTCGTCGAGCACCCGCAAGCCGTTGGCAGCGAGCGTCGCGCCGGTCGTGGTGATGTCGACGATCAGCTCGGCGCTGCCGGCCGCCGGCGCGCCTTCGGTCGCGCCCGCGCTTTCGACGATGCGGTAGTCGGTGATGCCGTGGCTCTGGAAGAAGGTGCGGGTGAGGTTGATGAACTTGGTCGCGACCCGCATCCGCATGTGATGCTGCTCGCGGAAGCCGGTGGTGACGTCGTCGAGGTCGGCCATGGTGCGGACGTCGATCCACGCCTGCGGCACCGCGACGACGACATCGGCATAGCCGAAGCCGAGCCCGTCGATCAGGGACACGCGCTTGTCGGCATCCGCGATGTTCTCGCGCACCAGGTCTTCGCCGGTGACGCCGAGATGCGCAAAGCCGCGCGACAATTGCGATGCGATCTCGCTCGCCGAGAGATAGGCGACCTCGACATTGTCGAGACCCGCGAGCGTGCCGCGATAGTCGCGCGCGCCGCCGGCCTTCGACAGCTTGAGCCCGGCGCGGGCGAAGAACGCCTCGGTGTTTTCCTGCAGGCGGCCCTTGGAGGGAACGGCCAGGACGAATGGCGCGCTCATGACTTAAGCTCCCACCTTGCGGCCGATCCGGGTCAGCGCGTCGACCCAGACCGAGAAGCCGACCGCGGGGATCGGCTCGGCCGATCCGAGCTGGGTCATCAGCCCGTCATAGCGGCCGCCGGCGACCAGCGGCTCGGCGCCGTTGCCCCTGTGATGCAGCTCGAATTCGAAGCCGGTGTAATAGTCGAGGCCGCGTCCGAACGCGGTCGAAAAGCGCGTTTGCTTCACGTCGATGCCGCGCGCGGCCATGAAGCCGACCCGGCTTTCGAACTGGTCGACGGCAGCGCTGAGGTCGAGCTTCGCGTCCGTGGTGAGCGCGCGGAGCTCGGCGACGGCATCGTCGGGATTGCCCGCGATCGACAGGAAGCGCTTGAGCGCGGCGATCGCCTCGCGCGGCAGCGCGCCGCCCTTCAGCGTCGACTGCTCGAGGAAACGGTCGGCGATCTCGGCCGTGGTGCGGCCCCCGACATTGGTGGTGCCGGCGATCGACATCAGATCGGTGACGAAGGCGAGCGCCGCCTTGCGGTCGGAGCCGGCGAGCGCGGCCAGCACACCCTCATATTCGCTGCGGGTCGCGGTGGTCGCGGCCGCCAGCTTCTCCAGGTCTTTTTCCAGGCTGATCTTGCGGTTGAAATCCTTGACCAGGCGGCGGCGCCAGACCGGATAGAGGTCGAGCGCATCGAGCAGGGCGTTGAACAGCGCCACGTCGCCGGTGCGAATCTCGACATCGCGGACACCGAAGGCTGCGGTCGCTTCCAGCGCCAGCGCCAGCATCTCGGCGTCGGCCGCGGCGCGGTCCTGGCGGCCGAACGATTCGATGCCGGCCTGCAGAAATTCGCTGGCCTGGCCGCTGCGGTAGCGAAACACCGGGCCCAGATAGCTGAACCCGGCCGGCTGGCCGGCGCGGTTCGAGGTGAGGTAGTCGCGGGCGACGGGAATGGTCAGGTCCGGGCGCAGGCAAAGCTCCTCGCCGGACAGGTCCGTCGTCAGGTACAGGCTCTTGCGGATGTCCTCGCCGGAGAGGTCCAGGAACGGCTCGGCCGGTTGCAGGATCGCGGGCTCGGCCCTGACATAGCCGGCCTGCGCGAACGACAAGAGCAGCGTATCCGCCCAGGCGGCGGAGCCGGCAGCATTTGAGGTGGCAGTCGCGGTCATAACAGGGGTCCATCGTCCCGGTGGAACCGGGCAGGGCGAGGGGAGGCGAATTGGCGCAGGCCTTAGCATGGCCCGAAAGCGGTTTCGACCTCCAAAGGATCAATCGCTTAACGGCTTTGGAGGCGGGACGCAGCGATCTGTCAGATAGTATTTTAGGTATTTTAATACCTAGGGCGGGAGGGGCTTGGTTTTCACTCAGTCTGGCCAGGGAGATCTCTGGGCGCATCGCCAAGCGATGCATCGGTCGAGGCGAAGGCAAGCCCTGCGGGTTTCGGATGCGGCGTGATCTGCGAGCTCCTCGGCAAGCTCGAGAATTCTCTGCCTCCTGCGCGGGTCCCTTATGCCGAGAAATGCCTTGATGAGCCCGAGCTCCTCGCGTCGCCGCCTGTCCGATGCAACATCGTCGTCCATGGCCATGTCGTCCTGCGCGACAGCCTCATTGCCCGTCGCTGATTCTTGTCCGCGCATGCGACTCAATGCGGCAACCGCAAGCTCAACGTCACATTGAGAAATTGAGGAGGACAGGCAAGTCGTCGCATACTCATATTGGGTATGGCGGATGATCCGTTTGCTGCTGCCTTCGTTTACAATGTGAATATTGGTTTCGATTCATGCGCAATGCATCAGATGTTATCCGGACGGTCTCGCGACACACGCTGGCCTATATGCTGTTTTCGATCAGCGAGCTGTTCCGGCACTACGACGAATTCGATCCGCTGGACCTATTGATCGTTCATGCGATTCTCAACGCAAACGTGATCAATGTGATGAACGATCCGTCGCTGGACGAGAGATTCTCCAGCATTCACGCGGTCGAGCCGGATGCGATCAAGCAAGGGGTGTCCCGCGCGGCGCTCTCTCGCTTCCTCAGCCTGCCGCTCGAGACGGTTCGCCGTCGCGTGACGGGACTTAAGAGACGAAAGATTCTCGCCGAAACCAAGGCCGGGCTCATCGTGACCGAGCAGAACGCATTCAGGTTTGGAAACAATCACGAACTGCAGAAGACTAATATGCTGCTGCTCACAAAACTGCTTCGCGATCTCAAGCGCGCCGGCATCAACGGGCCGGATGATCTGCGTGCCCCCAAGGGCGCTGCATCGACAAGGAAGGCGAAGTAAGCGGCAGGATATGGATCAAAGCCTTCTCGATACTGCTCGCGATGGAACGCAAAGAACAGCATTAGACGGCTTGCTGTCGTTTCAGGGCCTCAAGCCATCCGCGGCTCTTGAGCTCCGATCGTACGACATCGATCATTTCGGAGAGAGTGAGAGATATGCCGGCGCGTCCAGCATGCCGCTGTCGGCGGGGGCGACTGCAATCAAGCGTGCCCAGCTCAGCCTGCCGGTCCTGACGCTGTCTCTGGTGAAGACCTTCCCGCGAATCATCCGCGGTTATGATCTGGCGCACGCCATCGCGGTGGCGGTGCCGATGGACCATGTGACCTCCACCCGCATCAACGGGCAATCAATTGGCAGCTCCATACTCGTTCTCAAGGGGAGATCCGATTGCCTGGTCTATGAGCCGGCGGGGCGTTTGTGGGCTGTCGCCTATTTCAGCCCGCCCGAGCGCGAGCCCTGGTCTCAGCTGGATGACGGCTATCATTTGCTGAGTCCGGCATCGGACGTACTTGCCTCCCTGCATGGCTCGATTTCCACGACGCTTGAAACCGCGGCACATGATCCAGACTTCCTGAACGAGCCGACGTCGCGAACGGCGGTCGAACAATCCCTGTTCGCCGCAATGGATGCTGCCATTCGGTCCAACGTGAAGCGCGGGCCCATGCACTCCACGACGGACAGCTATCAGCGGATCGTCGCAGAGATGGAACGATTGATCCGCCACGATCTCGCGATCTGGCACAAGACGACCGAACTGGCAGAGCGGGTGGGCGTGTCCGTTCGGACCCTCCAGAGTGCGACGCAGGCCATCTGCGGCATGAGCCCTCATCGCTACAGCCGGGTCTTGCGCCTCTGGTCGGTACGAAAGCAGCTGCGCACCGGCCCGGCTCGTCGCAGTGTGAAGGCCTGCGCAATCGGCCATGGCTTCTGGCATCTGAGCGAGTTCGCAGCGAGCTACAGGGCGGCTTTCGGAGAGCTGCCGTCCCAGACCCTGCATCGGTCTAAGCGAGAGGTCATCTAAAGCGCGAACCTGTAGAGCCGCCGCGCGCGAATCGACGTTAGGTTCGCTTGGTTAGGTTAGGTGCCGTCCCAATCGCCCAGCACTGCCTGCACCAGCGCCAGCGCCGCCACCGCGGCCGTGTCGGCCCGCATGATCCGGGGTCCCAGCGCCAGCCGCAGGATTTTCGGCTGCCGCAGCAGCAGGGCGCGCTCCTCCTCGGCAAAGCCGCCTTCGGGGCCGATCAGCACGTCGATGCCAACGCTGCCTTGGTCATGTCCGGCTTCGCGCGCGTCTTGCAGGCTCTGAATGGGGTTTTGGACCTCCGCCGCCTCGTCGCAGAAGATGAGCAGCCGGTCGGCAGGGCGCTGGCTGAGATACCGGTCCAGCGGTACTGGCTCGGCCACCGTGGCGATGCTGAGGATGCCGCATTGCTCGGCGGCCTCGACCACATTGGCCCGCATTCGCTCGGTGTTGACCCGGGAGGCCTGGGTGAAGCGGGTCAGGACCGGCTGAAGCGCGGCGGCGCCCATCTCGATGGCCTTCTGGACCATGTAGTCGAGCCGGGCATGCTTGAGCGGCGCGAAGACGTAAGTGAGGTCGGCCAGCCGGTCCTGGGGCCGGGCCTGCTGGAGGATGACGAGGCCGTCCGGCCGCTTGCGGCCTTCGATCGCGGCCTGCCACTCGCCGTCGCGGCCGTTGAACGCCAAAACCTCGGCCCCGGCGGCAAGCCGCAGCACATTGCCGAGGTAATTGCTCTGGTCGCGGTCGAGCGGAACCCTGGCGTCCTGGGCAAGGGGGACGTCGACAAACAGGCGGGGGGCACGAAAATCGTGGGAGGGCATCGTTCAAAGGTCCAATTCGCCGCCGTTATTAACCGAAAGCCGCCATTTCGGGGGTAAATATTGCCAAATCGGTGCGTCGGCGCGCCGCGCTCTTGCCCTATTCGACGGGTTGTTAAGGGCCGGCGGGAATCGTAAAATCGCGAGCACGCTGGTTGCGCTTCAATTGGGAAGACGCCGGACCCCGTAAGCTCCTGCCGGAGAGACTGCCTTGATGATCCGTCGTTTGATGGTTCCGATCACTGCCGCCATGGTCACCTTGGGCGCCGCGGGTGCCCACGCGCAGGGCTTCCCTGCGCCGCTGCCTGGCCAGGCCCCAACCAGTTCCGCGTTTCCGCCCGTGAACGGCTCGGCGCCGAGCGCTTCGGTCGGTGCAGCGCCCCAAGGATCGTTTCCCGTGAACGGCGCCGCGCCCGTCGGTGGCGCAGGTGCCTTCAGCGCCGCCCCGCCGACGCAAGGCGGTCCCGGCGAGGACTGCATGAAAACCTTCATGCCGCTGCGCGAGGAAGCCGAGAAGCGCGGCAAGCTGATCAAGGCCGCGAGCGATCGTCACGCCGCGCCGGAAGAAGCCTGCAAGCTGATCCGCAATTTCAGCCAGGCTGAGACCAAGATGATCAAGTACATCGAGGCCAACGCCTCGAAGTGCGGGATTCCGGCGCAGGTCAGCGCGCAGATGAAGGACGGCCACAAGAACACCGAGGCCATGGCGACGAAGGTCTGCAACGTCGCGCAGCAGATGCAGAACCAGCCGCGCGGTCCGGCCGGTCCGTCGCTGAGCGAGGTGCTGGGTTCTGGCTCGGCGCCTGAGGCCAATGCCGGCAAGAAGGGTGGCAGCACCTTCGACACGCTCAACGGCAACGTCCTCACCCGATGAGTGATACATCCGCCCGCGTTGCCGATTCCACCGGCAACTGGGTCGATACGCTCGCGCCGCAATGGGCGCGGCCTTATTTGCGCCTGTCGCGCTTTGATCGTCCGATCGGCTCCTGGCTCCTGTTGATGCCGTGCTGGTGGTCGGCGGCGCTCGCCGCCGGCATGGCGCATGATGTCCGCGGCCTGCCGCTCACCATCGTGCTGTTCTTCATCGGCGCCTTCGTCATGCGCGGAGCAGGCTGCACCTGGAACGACATCACCGACCGCGACCTCGACGACAAGGTCGAGCGCACCCGCTCGCGGCCGTTGCCGTCGGGCCAGGTGACGACCAGGCAGGCGCTGGCCTTCATGGTCGCGCAGGCGCTGACCGGTCTCGTGGTGCTGCTGCAATTCAACCGCTTCGCGGTCCTGACCGGCATCGCCTCGCTTTTGATCGTCGCGATCTATCCCTTCATGAAGCGCATCACCTGGTGGCCGCAGATCGTGCTCGGCCTCGCCTTCTCCTGGGGCGCGCTGATGGGATTTGCCGTCACCTTCGGCCGCATCGAATTGACCGCGCTGGTGCTCTATGCCGGATCGATTTCGTGGGTGATCGGCTATGACACGATCTATGCGCACCAGGACGCCGAGGACGACGCGCTGATCGGCATCAAGTCCACCGCGCGGCTGTTCGGCGCGCACACGCACCAGGCACTGATCCTGTTCTACGGGCTTGCGGTGATGCTGATCGGCGTCGCGCTGGCCTCAGGCGATGCGCGCTGGCCGGCCTGGCTCGGGCTTGCGGCGTTCGCGGTGCATCTGGCGTCGCAGATCGTGCGGCTGGATATCAGCGACCCCTTGCTCTGCAAGCGCCTGTTCTTCTCGAACAAATATGCGGGCTTCCTGCTGTTTGCGGGATTGCTGGTCGACGCGGTGATGCGGGCGGCGTAGCCCGTAGGGTGGGCAAAGGCGCTCTTGCGCCGTGCCCACCATCTTCCCGAGATTGAGATCAAAAAAAGGTGGGCACGCTTTCGCTTTGCCCACCCTACGGCACTGTGCGTGCCGTTCAATTCCTTGCGATGATCTCGCGTTCGCCCTGATGAACCGACAGCTCGCGCGTCATGGCGGTGCGCCGGCGCATCAGGAATTTCGGACGGCGGGCGCGGATCGCATTGGCGCGGCGACGGCGCGGCGTGGGCTTGCGGACGCCTTCGTCGAGCTGCGGGAGCGCGAACAGCTCGCTCCAGATCGCCCAGGCCTCGGCGAGCTCGTCGCCATCGGTGCTGACCAGCAGCGGAACGGACAGCGAGGGATCGCGATGCACGAGGACGAGGGTCTGCGCCTCGTCATTGCCGCGCAACGCAACGCCGGTGAAGTCGCTGACGCGGACGTTGATCGCCATCTGCATGCCGCGGACGGCACGGCGCAGCACGACACGCTCGCGATGAAGCTCGATCTGCCTGGTGTATCCGTCGGCGCGCGGATCGTGCGCATCGAAGCGGACCGGAAGGGAAAGAGGGTCGAGCCGCAAGCTGCGGCCCGACCCGGCGGGAGCGATCCCGCTTGTTGCTGTTTGACGCCTCACGGCTTTAGTTCTCCCCGCCGGGATTATGTTCCCGGTCGATGCGAGGACCTTAGCGCGCGCCGTTCCGAAACCACTTAAAAAGGCTGGTTAATCCAGCGTCACCGCCGCTCATGATTGACAAGACCTTGGCACGCATGATTGACGAGACGTTGCGCCGGACTTGCGAATCTGAGCTTTTTGCGGGCTGAAAACGCTTGAAGTCCGTACCAATTGGGCACATCTGGTGTTCAGGGCCGGTATCGCCCCGAAACCTCCCGCCGCAACAGGATTTCGTTTGTGAACCCTTCACCAAGCTCGACGCTTTCGCCCCAGGATTCGTCCAAAGCCAATCGCGACCTGTTCGATCAGACCGCGCTCTCCGATCTCGCGCAGCGGCTGGTCGAGGCGGCCAAGCGCGCCGGTGCGGATGCGGCCGATGCGGTCGCCGTGCGCGGCGTCTCGCAGGGCGTCGAGGTGCGTGACGGACGCGTCGAGGAATCGGAACGCTCCGAGGGTGACGATGTCGGCCTGCGCGTGCTGGTCGGCCAGCGCCAGGCGGTGGTCTCGACCAACGACGTCAGCGGCGATGCCGTGACCAAGCTTGCCGAGCGCGCGGTTGCGATGGCGCGCGTCGCGCCCGACGACAAATATGTCGGCCTGGCCGATCCCGCGCTGCTCGCGCGCGACTTCCCCGATCTCGATCTGCTCGATCCCGACGTGCCCGCGACTTCCGAGCTCGAGCGCCGCGCGCTCGAAGCCGAGGCCGCCGCGCTCGCCGTGAAGGGCGTGACCAAGTCCGGCGGCGCCTCCGCCTCCGCCGGCATGGGCGGCATGGTGCTCGTCACCAGCACCGGCTTCCATGGTTCTTATTTGCGTTCCAGCCAGGGCATTTCGGCGACCGCGATATCGGGCGAAGGCACCGGCATGGAGCGTGATTACGACTTCACCTCGGCGCCGCACGGCGCCGATCTCCTGTCGCCGGAAGTCGTCGGCCGTTCCGCCGGCGAGCGCACCGTGGCGCGTTCCAATCCGCGCAAGGTCGAGACCTGCAAGGTGCCGGTCGTGTTCGATCCGCGCGTTGCGGGCTCGCTGGTCGGCCATGTTGTCGGTGCCATCAACGGCGCCTCGATCGCCCGCAAGACCAGCTTCCTGAAGGACAAGCTCGGCCAGCAGCTGTTCGCCAAGAACATCCGCATCATCGACGATCCCCTGCGCAAGCGCGGCCTGCGCTCGCAGACCTTCGATGCCGAAGGCGTCGCGGTGAAGAAGATCGCGCTGGTCGACGAGGGCGTGCTGACGACCTGGCTGCTCGACTGCGCGACCGCGCGCGAGCTCGGCCTCACCACCACCGGCCACGCCCATCGCGGCGTCTCGTCCTCGCCGTCGCCGGGGCCGTACAATCTGCATCTCGAACCGGGCACGCCGACGCCGGCCGAGCTGATCGCCGACATCAAGCAGGGCTTCTACGTCACCGACCTGATCGGCTCCGGCGTCAACGGCGTCACCGGCGATTACAGCCGGGGCGCCTCCGGTTTCTGGATCGAGAATGGCGAGCTGACCTATCCCGTCAGCGAGGTGACGATCGCGGGCCATCTGTTCGAGATCTTCAAGTCGATGCAGCCGGCGAACAATCTCGAGTTCCGCTTCGGCATCAATGCGCCGACGGTGCGCATCGAGGGTTTGACGCTTGGCGGACGCTGACGCGCATGCAACGGACGAAACCATCCTGACACGCGACGCGGCGCTGCTGCAGGACGCGGTGCGGGAGGCAGGCAGCCTCGCGCAATCGATGTTCCGCACCGAATTGAGGACGTGGACCAAGGGCGCGTCCTCGCCGGTGTCGGAAGCCGACATTGCCGTCAACGATTTGCTCGAAGCGCGCCTGCGCTCGGCGACGCCCGATTATGGCTGGCTGTCCGAGGAGAGCGCCGACGACGAGGTGCGGCTGTCGCGGCGGCGGACCTGGGTGGTCGATCCCATCGACGGTACCCGCAATTATCTCGGCGGCCACGACGAATGGTGCGTCAGCGTCGCGCTGGTCGAGGACGCCTCACCGGTGCTGGCTGCGGTGTTCGCGCCCGCGACCGACGAGTTCTTCTTCGCGGCCCGCGGGCAGGGCACGACGCTCAACGGCAAAGCCGTGCGGGCGGCGTCCGGATCCGCGCTCGACTTCTCCCGCGTCGCCGGCCCGAAGCCGATGGTCGAGCGGCTCAATACGGCCGGCGGCGACATCAAGCTGCATCCGCGAATCGGTTCGCTCGCGCTGCGCCTGTGCCGGGTTGCCGATGGCGTGCTGGATGCGGCTTTTGCCGGGGGCAACAGCCATGATTGGGACCTTGCGGCGGCCGATTTGATCGTGCAGGAAGCGGATGGTAGGATGAGCAACCTCTCCGGAGATCCCATCCTCTATAACCGCCGGGAAGTCACGCACGGGGTGCTGGTGGCAGCGGGTCGCGATCGTCATGCGGGCATCGTCGCGCATTTTCGAAATCGGCCCTTGCCCTGAGTGCGTCCGCCGTGCTTCTCGAACACTGCTTTGCCGGGCAGCCCGTTAGGAACAGAACCCATGCCAGATAGTGCCCCGCAACAATTGCTGCATCTCGTCATCGGCGGCGAACTGCTCGATCTCGAGCACAACACCTTCAAGAACCTCGACGACGTCGAGATCGTCGGCCTCTATCCGAACTATGCGTCCGCCCACGTCGCCTGGCGCGCCAAGGCGCAGAGCACGGTCGACAACGCGCAGATGCGCTATTTCATCGTCCATCTCCATCGGCTGCTCGACCCGAATCAAGAACCGGCACGTTGAAAAAACTGCTTCGCAATACGCTGCGAAGCAGCTGGCTTCAGCGTGCCGTCGGGGTTCTGGCGGCCGAATATCTGCGTCTGGTCTGGCGGACCAACGAGTTCACGTTCGATCCGCCTGACGTCTATGACATCGTCGAGCCGCAGATCCCCGCGATCTTCGCCTTCTGGCACGGTCAGCATTTCCTCACGCCTTTCATCAAGACCAAGGAGTCCTACCGGGCCAAGGTCCTGATCTCGCGGCATCGCGACGGCGAGTTCAACGCGATCGCCGTCGAGCGGCTCGGCATCGGCCTGATCCGTGGTTCCGGTGACCACGGCGGCGCCTTCCACCGCAAGGGCGGGGTGGGGGCGTTCAGGGAAATGGTGCACACGCTCCAGGACGGTTGTAATGTCGCGCTGACCGCCGATGTCCCCAAGCGTTCGCGCGTGGCCGGACTCGGCATCATCATGCTGGCACGGGAATCGGGGCGGCCGATCATGCCTTTCGCGATGGCGACCAGCCGCTTCATCCGGCTCAAGAACTGGGACCGCACCACCATCAACCTGCCGTTCGGGCGGGGCGCATTGGTCGGGATCAAGGAAATCCACGTGCCGCCGGATGCCGACGCCGCCACCATGGAAGCGCTGCGGCTGGAGCTGGAAGAGACCTTGAACGAGGCGACCCGCCGCGCCTATGCGCAACTCGGCCGTCCGGGGCCCCAAGATGGCTAATTCGCTGCCGATAACGCTGCGGATGTACCGGCGCCTGGCCTCGGGCCTGGTGCCGCTTGCGCCGGCGCTGATCAAGCGGCGGCTGAAGCAGGGCAAGGAGGATCCCGCCCGCGTCGGCGAGCGGCGAGGCCTGTCCCGGGACGTGCGTCCGCACGGCCCCCTGGTCTGGATTCACGGCGCCAGCGTCGGCGAGGTGCTCGCCGCAGCCGCGCTGATCGAGCGCCTGCGCGACCTCAATCTGCGCATCCTGCTCACCTCGGGCACTGTCACCTCCGCCGCGGTCGTCGCAAAGCGCTTTCCGCCCGACGTCATCCATCAATACGTGCCGTATGATTCCCCGCGCTATGTCGCGCGCTTCCTCGATCACTGGAAGCCGTCGCTGGCGCTGTTCATCGAATCCGATTTGTGGCCGAACCTGATCCTGGCGGGCGCCGCGCGCCGCCTGCCGATGGTGCTGATCAACGGGCGGATGTCGCCGCGCTCCTTCCCGCGCTGGCGGCGGATGTACGGCACCATCTCGGCGCTGCTGTCGCGGTTCGACATCTGCCTGGCGCAATCGAAGACCGATGCGGAGCGCTTCTCCGCGCTCGGCGGCCGCGACGTGGTCACCACGGGAAATCTCAAGCTCGACGTGGCCGCGCCGCCGGCCGATCCCGCCAAGCTCGAGCGGCTGATGGCGATGACGCGCGGCCGCCCGATCATCGTCGCGGCCTCGACCCATCCGGGCGAGGACGAGATGCTGGTCGCGGCGCATCGCAGCCTCGTCGGTTTCTTCCCGCAGCTTCTGACCGTGATCGTGCCACGGCATCCGGATCGCGGTGCCTCGATCGCGGGCTTGATCACGGCGTCGGGCCTGAAGCCGGCGTTGCGCTCGCGCGAGGAATTGCCGACGGCCGGGACCGACGTCTATGTCGCCGACACCATGGGCGAGCTCGGCCTGTTCTACCGCCTCTCGCCGGTCGTGTTCATGGGCGGATCGCTGATCCGCCATGGCGGCCAGAATCCGATCGAGGCGATCAAGCTCGGCGCCGCGATCGTCCATGGTCCGCACGTCTTCAACTTCGCCGATGTCTACGAGGCGCTTGATAGCAGCGGCGGCGCGCGCCAGGCCGACACGCAGGAGGCGCTGGTCAAGCAGCTCGGCCAGTTGCTGGCCGATCCCACGGTGCGCGACGGGATGCAGCGCGCAGGCGCAGGCGTGGTCGAGGAGCTCGGCGGTGCGCTCAATCGCACCATGACGGCGCTCGAGCCCTATCTCCTGCAGCTCACCATCGAGATGGGGGCCGCCAATGCGTGAGCCGGCCTTCTGGTACCGGCCGCGTTCCTTCAAGTCTCATGCGTTACGGCCGTTGGGCTTGCTCTATGGCGCGATCACCGAACGGCGCATGTTGCGCCAGGGCTTTGATGCCGGCATCCCCGTGATCTGCGTCGGCAACTACCATGTCGGCGGCGCCGGCAAGACGCCGACCGTGCTCGCATTGACGAAGCTGTTGCGCGAGCTCGGCGAGACGCCGGTGGTGCTCAGCCGCGGTTATGGCGGGCGCCTCAAGGGTCCGGTCATGGTCGACCGCGAGCGCCACACCGCTTCCGACATCGGCGACGAGCCGTTGATGATGGTGCGTGACGTCCCTGTCGTGGTCGCGCACGACCGTCTCGAAGGCGTCGCGCTCGCGAAGTCGCGGGGCGCGACCGTGATCCTGATGGACGACGGTTTCCAGAACCCGCGCCTGCTGAAGGACGCCTCCCTGATCGTGATCGACAGCGAGCGCGGCCTCGGCAACGGCAAGGTGTTTCCGGCCGGTCCCTTGCGCGCGCCGCTGAAGGCGCAGCTCGCGCGCACCGATGCGCTGGTGCTGATCGGCAATGGCCATGCCGCCAACGATGTCGCGGCGGAGCTTGCGAAGCGCAACAAGCCGGAGCTGCGCGCGCGCCTGAAGCCGGATGCGGCCTCGGTCGCGCAACTCCTCGGCAAACGAGTCTTTGCGTTCGCCGGCATCGGCGATCCCGCGCGTTTCTTCCGCAGCTTGCGCGCCTGCGGCGTCGAGGTCGCGCGCACGCGCCCCTTCGCCGATCACCACATGTTTTCGCAGAACGAGATCGCGGCGCTCGCAGCGGAGGCGCAGCGCGAGCAACTCACGTTGGTGACGACGGAAAAGGATCTAGCGCGCCTGCGCGGCCGCGAAGGCGTCCCCGACGGCATCGTGCCGTTCGCGGTGCAGCTCGAATTCGATGATCCGGCAGCGCTCCGGCAATTGATCAGCGATCATCTCTACAAGGCGCGCGAGCGGCGGTTCGGCAGGCGATGATGTCTTGATGATTTCCTGGCGTGGGCAAAGCGCTCCGCCGTAGCCCAACACCGCGCGCCTTGCGATATGCGACATGTCGCGGCGGATGAATTGTCTTCCGCACGTTCGGGAGTTGATGTAGCCTTGCATGAGAGCCGTCACCGGGACGTGCCGAACTCCCGGCAATCATCGGCGGCGTTTATGCCCACGGCGGGCAACGTACCATCATCATTTCAGATGCGAGACCGTTACGATCAGTTCGGAACGGCCGGAGAGTTATTGCCAAAAGCTCAGAGGAGAACATGCCATGCATTTTTGCCTCACTGGACAATATACACCACGCGCTCTCAACGCCATTTTGGAAAACCCCACGATCAATCGCCAGGAGGCGGCGACAAAACTCATTGAAGCGGCCGGCGGCAAGCTGATTTCGATGTACAGCGTTGCTGCCGACGGTCCGGGCGTTTTGGTGATTTTCGATGTGCCTGATCCGAGCACGGCTCCGGCCATCTCCGGTCTGACGGTCACGGTGGGCACCCTGCAGAACGTGAAACTGACCCGGCTGTTCACGCAGGACGAGATCAAGCAGGTCCGCCAGAACGCGGCGAAGCTGCGCTCTTCGTATAGTCCGCCCGGAGGCTGACATCCGGATCTCAAGCGATGCCGCCGCAATCGTATCAGGCGGCGGCAACGCTTACCTCACAGCAAAAAGCAGGTCTGCGCGCTGAGGCGAGGCGAAGGCCTTCCGGCGTCCATCGGCGGACGATGCGGGAGGGCGCGTGCTGTGTCCGGCGCCACAGGTCCGACTGAACGTGCTTGCCAGTGGACCCGTTAAGGGCGTGCAATCCCGGCTCAGCGGTCAGTCCCCTCACCAGGCTCCAACAGCCATCATTCCGATGATGGTCAGGCACGAGACGCAGGCCACCATGACAGTATAGCATTCGGGTGTATTCATCGCTTGCTCCCAAACTGCCGCCAATTGCTTGGTCACTGCTACGCGGGAGAGTTCGCCGGTCTCGTGGCCGCTTCAATGCGGCACGCCGCGACCGGTCTTGCGTTGTGCGTCCGTCCTCTCATCGTCACCCTGATCCGCAAGATGATGATGCGCTTCGGTAGCTTCAGAGCGTTGAGCTATGATCAGAAGCTGTTTCCGCATTTCAGCGAGGCGGGCGCGGCAATATTCACGATAGAGCATGTCTAGTATGGTGGGCATGATCACCCCCATCCTTTGACTTTCGATCTAAAAAATATTCCACCGCGAATTTTCGAGGTGATGGTAGCCCGCCAGATGGCTCTTCGATATGAGCCCGTTCACAGACTGCGCCAATTCCAAAGCTCAATGGCCGTTTGGTTGACTTGATTGTCTGCGCGATAAAAGAGCAGGGCTAATTACCTAACACGCAGTCTAGCAGCGCTCTGTTTCACCAAGACTTCGTCAAACAACCTGAGGGCGCCGAACCGCAACGAAAAATCCAACCACAGCGCGAAGTGACTTACTACGGAGTGCAAGCGCGATTCGATGCAACGCGGATCGGCACGACGGAGATCACTTCGGCGGCGAGGCGCGCAGTGCAGGTGCGCGCGAACATCGTCTCCATCCTCATGCTGCGCGAAAATCTGTCCCGCTCGTGCTACGCTGGCAGGACAGCTACGCTTTACTCACCCCGCAGCAGCCCGCCATTCAGGCAACATTCATCGCAAGACGCCTATCGGTTCCAGACGATCAGGAGAATCCGATGAAACTGCCATCCGCAGCCGTCGCTGCCAGTCTTGTGTGTCTGATCATTGCGCCCGTGTTTGCGCAGACGCCGCCGCCGACGGCGCCCGCTGCGCCAACCGGCACGGTGCCAGTCCCCGCGACCAAGCGCGTCACCTGTCTTGCGACGACGCAAAGCCTGAAGGGCCAGGACAAGCGCGACCAGATGCAGCTCTGCATGGCGCAGGCGCGGGTCGATTGCCTCAAGCAGGCGATCGATCAGAAGGTCGTCGGCGAGCCCAGGAAGATCTTCATCAAGACCTGCGTGGGCGGAGATGCCGCTGAACAGCAATAGAAGCGCAGGCGCGGCCTCACGGCTGCGGCTTCAGCGCGCCGGGGAAATGCCGCTGCAGCACGGCGGCCGGCGTGGCGTAGGCCTCTTGCAGGTCCACGCTCCAGTACTTCAATTCGTCGAGCGGAATCCGCGTGTCGGTGATCGCGCAACGCACGAAGGTCCCCGGCGAGATCACGCGGAAATCGCCGTCGAGATATTGCACCTGCGCTTCGCCATGGCCCGAGGGGCCGAACTTGTTCAGCACGGTCGAAAGTCTCCGTGGAAGGCCTCTCCGCGGAAAACCCTGGAGGGCACGATGTGTTGTACGGGATTTAGCATAGATAGGGTGGCTTGTCCGCCCGGTAAACCCACCGGTTTGTGATGTTTTGCCGCCGTTTCCGCATGATAGTGCTTCGCGCGAGGGATGGCCGGTTCCGGCATCTTCCACGGCAGAATCCGATGCGCCTTCGACTGACCGCCCTGTTCCTGATGCTGCTGATGTCGGCCGCGCACGCCGCGCCGGCGCCGCAGCAGGTCGACATTCCGCTGTCGTCCGGAATCCTGCATGGGCAGCTCTACAAGCCCGAAGGCGAGGGGCCGTTTCCGACCGTGATCGCGCTGCACGGCTGCGGCGGCCTTGGCAATCATTCAGAATCGGTGCTGCCGCGCTATCGCGACTGGGCGCTGCAATTGCTGAAGGCCGGCAACGCCGTGCTGCTGCCCGACAGCTACGGCTCGCGCGAGCTCGGGCCGCAATGCCGCGTCAAGGAGATGCACATCAAGGCACGTCGCGAGCGCGTCGCCGACATCGCGGCCTCGCGCGCCTGGCTGATGAAGCAGAGTTGGGTCGCGCGCGACCGCGTCAGCCTGATCGGCTGGGCCAACGGCGCCAGCGCACTGCTCTGGGCCGTGCGTCCGCAGAGCGCCGCGCGCGAAGCCGGGCCGGATTTTCGCGCGGCGATCGCGTTCTATCCGGATTGCCGGATCTCCGCCGGCCTTGGCTGGAGCGCTCGGGTGCCGACCCTGGTGCTGATCGGCGCCAATGACGACGTCTCGTCACCGCCGGCCTGCCGCCAGATGGTCGACGGCGCCCGCGGCCGCAGCGCGCTCACGCGCATCGTGGTCTATCCCGGCGCCTATCACGATTTCGACCGCGCCAATACGCCGCTGCACGCCGCTGCCGGCACCACCGACGCCGCCGCGCCCGAGTACGGCCATCTCGGCACGGACGCAGAGGCGCGCGCAGAGTCGCAGCGGGAAGTCGCGGAGTGGCTGGCGCGGTGAGGGCGATCTCGTAGCTTCGTAGCCCGGATGGAGCGCAGCGCAATCCGGGAATCTCGAGACGCGGCACGAACCCCGGATTACGCTGCGCTCCATCCGGGCTACGGATTCGCAAGCGGGGCCGCCCGAGGAACAACGTTAGGCGGACAGCCCCGCATCGACCACCGCCCTGCACGGAGTATGGCCGACCGTGAATCTACGTATCGCGTGTCGCGGCGGTTTCAGCAGGTGACGGCGCCTTAGTTCGACCACGTTGTCGATTAAACGCAGTCCTCATGCGCAACCGCTTCGTCCTGTTCTCATCCGCACTGATCGTCTTCACCGTCGCGATCTTCCTGTTCGAAGCCCACGCCGGCGCGCCGATGATCGCGCCGGAACATTGCGGCTTCTGGACC
This sequence comes from Bradyrhizobium sp. LA6.8, assembly GCF_040547935.1. Lineage (NCBI taxonomy): Bacteria > Pseudomonadati > Pseudomonadota > Alphaproteobacteria > Hyphomicrobiales > Nitrobacteraceae > Bradyrhizobium > Bradyrhizobium sp. LA6.8. Next base: position 272,668 of record NZ_JBEPQQ010000008.1, on the reverse strand, counting down.
ACGATCGACGCGGGATTGTCCTGCCGGTAGGCGGGCTACGAGCTGTTTCCACACCCTTGCTGTCATCGCCCGGCTTGACCGGGCGATCCAGTACTCCGAGACGTTAGTGATTGAGCCGAGAAGCTGCGGCGTACTGGATTCCCCGCTTTCGCGGGGAATGACAGCGGGGGCGGGGCAACGCTGTCGCGTCTCAAAACAAATTGCCCTGATCCACCGGCTTGGCCACGCGCTTCGGCGCGGGCTTGGCGTCCTGCGCGGCCGGCTTTGCTTGCGCCGGCGCACGCTTTGCCGTCGGCGCCGGGCGATCCGCATCCGCCGTCGCGCCGACACGGCCGTCCGCAAACTCGATCTCGAGGCGTGCGCCGGGACCAATCGCGTCGGCCGAATGCAAGGGATGGCCGGCCTCGTCCCGTACCAGAGCAAAGCCGCGCGCGAGCACGCCGCGATACGACAAGGCCGAGAGCAGCTTGCCGCTGTTCTCGATGCGGGCATCCAGCCGCTGCAACAGCGTGACAAGCGCGCGGTTGGCGCGCTCGGCCAGACGATGCGTGCGCTCGCGCTGGCGGGCAATTGCGTTGCGCTGCGCCTGCGCATTCGAAAGTTTCGAGGCGCGCAAGCGCACCTCCAGCCCGGCGAAACGGTCGCGTCGTTGCCGCAGTAGCGAGCGTGCGGACAGGCCGAGCCGCTCGCCGCACACGGTGAGGCGGTGATCGGCCTGCGAAATCTGCCCGTGCAGCACCCGCAGCGTCAGCTTTGCGCTCGCCGCGGTAAACCGGCGGAAATGCGCGTGCGTGTTGGCCTTGAGGCCGCGGGGTAGCGACGCGCCCGCCGAATCCAGCCGTTGCCGCGGGATCGCGAGCAGATCGCCTGCCGCGGGCAGCGCGCGCGCGGCGGCGCGCAGCTCGCTTCGGCGGCTCTCATGGGCGCGTTGCCAATAGGCGCGGGTGCGCCGCGCGAGATCGGCGACCTCGACGAAGAGATCGCTGCGCACCGGCACCGCCATCTCGGCCGCTGCCGTCGGCGTCGGCGCGCGCTTGTCAGCGACGAAGTCGATCAGCGTGATGTCGGTCTCGTGCCCGACCGCCGAGATCAGCGGGATCATGCTCTCGGCCGCCGCCCGCACCACGATCTCCTCGTTGAACGACCAGAGATCCTCCAGCGAGCCGCCGCCGCGTGCCACGATCAGCACGTCGGGCCGCGGAATCTCGCCGCCCTCGGGCAGCGCGTTGAAGCCGCGGATTGCGGCTGCGACCTGCTCGGCCGAGCCTTCACCCTGCACCTTGACCGGCCACACCAGCACGTGGCGGGGAAAGCGGTCCTCCAGCCGATGCAGGATGTCGCGGATGACGGCGCCGGTCGGCGAGGTCACCACGCCGATCACTTCCGGCAGCCAGGGCAGCAACTGCTTGCGCGCCTCGTCGAACAGGCCCTCGGCGGCGAGCTTCTTCTTGCGCTCCTCCATCAGCGCCATCAGCGCGCCGATGCCGGCCGGCTCCAGCGCCTCGATCACGATCTGGTACTTGGAGGAGCCCGGATAGGTCGTGAGCTTGCCGGTGGCGATGACCTCGAGCCCCTCCTGGGGCTTGAAGCGCATCCGCCCGTGCACGCCCTTCCAGATCACCGCCTCGATCTTGGCGCTCTCGTCCTTGAGCGCGAAATAGCAGTGGCCGGAGGAGTGGGCGCCACGGAAGCCTGAGATCTCGCCGCGGACCCGGACATGGCCAAAGGCGTCCTCGACCGTCCGCTTCAGGGACTGCGAGAGCTCGGAGACGGTGAATTCGGGGGCGTTGAGCAGTGGTTCCGCAGGCGGCATCGGCAAACGATTCGGCATTTTGGGGTCAGACCCGACGTTAAGGATTTTCGCCGCGCGGCGCCAATCCTGGGATTGATATGGAGAGTACTCTGTATTATAGAGTCCTCTATCAACGATCAGTTCGAGGGAGTTTGCGATGGCGATGCGGTTGCTGCGGGGTTCTCTAAGCCTGTTGAAATGGGGACTGTGCGCGGTTGGCGCAGCTGCGCTGCTGCTTACCGCCCTGATCGCGACGCCGCTGGAGCGGCCTGCCGAGATGCGCTCGGTCTCGGACTCGGCCAAGGGGATCGACTGGTCCACCCTCCCGCCGCTGGAGCGGTTCCAGGCCCGCGACGGTACCTGGCTTGGCTTCCGGCACTACGCGCCGAAGGGGACGGCCACCGACCGCGGCGCCATCTTCATCCATGGATCGTCCGGTTCCTCCGGTACCGTGAACCATGCCCTGACGGCAGCATTCGCCGCGCACGGCGTCGAGACCTGGGCACTCGATACGCGCGGCCACGGCGCCTCCGGCACGCGCGGTGATATCGGCTATGTCGGCCAGCTCGAGGACGATCTGGTCGACTTCGTCGCCCATGTCCGCAAGAGCGCGCCCGATTTGCCACTGACCTTGATCGGTCATTCCGCCGGCGCCGGCTTCTCGCTGCGTGTTGCCGCGACGCCGATCATGCAGGACCTGTTCGTCCGCACTGTCCTGATCGCGCCCTATCTCGGCTACGACGCGCCGACCAACAAGCCGCACGCCGGCGGTTGGGCCAATGCTGACCTTCCGCGCTACTTCGGGCTGGCGGCGCTGCGCAAGCTCGGCATCGACTGTTGTTCGCAGCTTCCAGTGCTCGCCTTCGCCGTGCCGGCGAATTCGGCCAAGTACCTCACCTCCACCTATTCCGACCGCCTGATGCGCAACTTTGCGACACGCGGCTATCGCCTCGATCTGCCCGGGGTGACACACCCGATGACGATTTTCGGCGGCGCCGACGACGAGATGATGATCTCGGACAAATATGCCGAGACCGTGCAGGCGGTGAAGCCGTCGGTCGACGTCAAGATGATCGACGGCGTCAATCACATGGGCATGGTCACCAATCCGAAGGCGGTCAATGCGATCGCTGAGGACGTGGCAACGCGCGGGGCAGGGCAGTCATGATCGACAGCGAGGAGGCCTCCGCGGCGCTGGCCGACATCGACGACATCGTCCAGCGCGTGAAGCAATCGCAGCTCTACGAGCTCGCAAGCCTCGCAGCGGTCTGGTGGGGAGTCCTCGTGTTCGCAGGCAATCTCGTGACCTGGCTCTGGCCGGTCTACGCGGTCCACGCCTGGGTTGCCGTGGACATTCTGGGCGTCGGCGGTCTGGTCGGAATCCGGTTGCTCAATCCACCGCTCCGTCCGCATGGTGCCGCCTTCGATGTCAGGCTCGTTCTGGTCTTCGTGCTGTTCTTCGCCTTCGGCTATCTCTGCACCAACGTCGTCGGCCATTTCGGTCCACGCCAGCTCGGCGCGTTCTGGCCGCTCTACTTCATGCTGTTCTATACGCTGGCGGGTCTCTGGTTCGGCTACGCCTTCGTCGCGATCGGTCTTGGCATCGCTGCGCTGACACTGATTGGTTTCTTCTACATCGGGGAGGCGTTCCCGCTCTGGATGGCGTTCGTCAATGGCGGTGGGCTGATCCTCGGCGGACTCTGGATGCGGCGGATCTAGCGCATGGCCGAGCTCGACGACATCATCCACCAGCCGCTGCGGCTGAAGATCATGGCGGCGCTCAACGCGCTGCCTGCGACCGCAGGTCTGGAATTTTCGAGGCTGAAGAAGCTCACCGGCGCCACCGACGGCAATCTCGGCGCGCATATCGAGACCCTGGCCAAGGCCGGATACGTCTCGGTGGAAAAGGCCTTTGTCGGCAAGAAGCCGCAGACCACGGTGACCGCGACCGCGACCGGCCGCGGCGCCTTCGCGCGGCATGTGGCGACGTTGCAGGAGATCATTGCGGGGAGGCAGGTTTAGCGGCGATTGTCGTTCTCGGGCGTCGCTGACGCGGTGCAGATTGTTGTGCCCTCTCCCCTTGCGGGAGAGGGCATCTCCGCCGGTGGACGCAGGCTCACTCGGGTGAGGGGTCTGCCTCCACGAGCTTTTTTGCGTGTGGATAGATACCCCTCATCCGGCGCTTCGCGCCACCTTCTCCCGCAAGGGGAGAAGGAAAGCGGGCTTCGCCGCGCCCCGGAATGACGGGGAGTTCGGGGCGTTTCCCCTTGAGACCCGCCGCGATTCGTGCGACCTCCGCCCTCAAGCAAAACCCCTCATTCTGAGCCCTCGATGCACATTCTCCTGCTTGGTTCCGGCGGCCGCGAACATGCCCTCGCATGGAAAATCGCAGCCTCCCCCCTGGTGACCAAATTCTGGTGCGCGCCCGGCAATGCCGGCATCGCGCGGGAGGCGGAATGCGTGGCGCTCGATGTCGCCGACCATGCCGCGGTGATCGACTTCTGCAAGACGAATGCGGTCGAGCTCGTGGTGGTCGGCCCGGAGACGCCGCTGGCCGCCGGCATCGTCGACGATCTCACCGCCGCCGGCATCAAGGCGTTCGGGCCGAGCGGGGTGGCGGCACAGCTCGAAAGCTCCAAGGGGTTCACCAAGGCGCTGTGCACCGAATTCGGCATTCCGACCGGCGCCTACAAGCGCTTCACCAACGCCAATGATGCGCGTGCCTATGTCCAGAGCCAGGGTGCGCCGATCGTGGTCAAGGCCGACGGACTTGCCGCCGGCAAGGGCGTCGTGGTCGCCAAGACCGTGCGCGAGGCCGAGGACGCCATCGCCATGATGTTCGAGGGCGCCTTTGGCGAAGCCGGCGCCGAGGTCGTGATCGAGGAATTCCTGCCGGGCCGCGAGATCAGCTTCTTCGCGCTGTGCGACGGCGAGACCGCCATCCCTCTCGCTTCCGCGCAGGACCACAAGCGCGTGTTCGACCACGACGTCGGCCCGAACACCGGCGGCATGGGCGCCTATTCGCCGACGCCGCTGGTCACGCCCGCGATCCACGATGCGATCATGGCAAAGATCATTCTGCCGACGGTCGCCGGCATGAAGCAGCGCGGCACGCCGTTCCGCGGCATCCTTTACGCCGGGATTATGCTGACGACGCAGGGCCCAAAACTGTTCGAGTTCAACGTGCGCTTCGGCGATCCCGAGTGCCAGGTGCTGATGCTGCGCATGATGTCCGACATCGTGCCGGCGTTCATCGCCGCCTGCGACGGGGAGTTGAAGCATTTCGACCTGCGCTGGTATCCGGACTCCGCGCTCACGGTGGTGATGGCGGCGAAGGGCTATCCCGGCGACTATCAGAAGGGCACGCGCATCGAAGGGCTCGATGACGCCTCAGAGGTCGAGACCGCCGAGATCTTCCATGCGGGCACGGTTGAGAAGGACGGCGCGATCCTCGCCAATGGCGGCCGCGTGCTCAACGTGTGCGCGCTCGGCAAGACCGTGACCGAGGCGCAGGCGCGTGCCTATCAGGCCGTCGACCGCATCAACTGGCCGGAAGGCTTCTGCCGCCGCGACATCGGCTGGCAGGCGGTGGAAGCCGAGAAGGCCCGGGCCTGACAGGCTTTTTTTCCGCAATACGCGCGTGCGGGCATCACGATTGCCGCGTGCCTCCGCTCCGCCACATCGGCATTCCAAAATTGCGCAATCGCCTGTTGGGGTTAGCAACCCTCACAGGTGACCACCGTGCTACTGTGCATGGGGTTGTTTTCGACATTTTTGTTCGAGGCGGCCCAGGACTGACCAGACGGGACTGACCAGATAAGGATGCCGAAGATGTCCGATCTCGCCGACCTCTATCCGGGCTTTGGCTCCGAGTGGATCAACACCTCCCTCGGCCGCATCTTCGCCCGCGTCGGCGGCAAGGGGCCGCCGCTGCTGTTGCTGCACGGCTTCTCAGAGACCAACGTGATGTGGCACCGCGTGGCGCCGCAGCTCGCCGACAAGTTCACGCTGATCATCGCCGATCTGCCGGGCTATGGCTGGTCCGACATGCCCGAGAGCGATGCGCAGCACATCCCCTACAGCAAGCGCGCGATGGCCAAGACCATGGTCGAGGCGATGGAGCAACTCGGCCACGTCCACTTCGCGCTGGCCGGCCACGACCGCGGCGGCCGGGTGTCGTATCGGCTGGCGCTCGACCATCCCGGCCGGCTGTCGCGCCTCGCCGTGCTCGATATCCTGCCGACCTATAATTACTGGGAGCGGATGAACCGCGCCTACGCGCTGAAGATCTATCACTGGACCTTCCTCGCCCAGCCCGCGCCACTGCCGGAGACGCTGATTTCAGGCAATGGCGAGTTCTTCCTGCGCTTCAAGATGGCGAGCCAGACCAAGTCGAAGACGCTGGACGCCATCGACGAGCGTGCACTCGAACATTACATCGCCCCGTTCCGCGATCCCGCCCGCGTGCATGCGATGTGCGAGGACTACCGCGCCGGCGCCTATTTCGATTACGACCTCGACAAGGCCGATTTCGAAGCCGGCAAGAAGATCACCGTGCCGATGCTGGCCCTGTGGGGTGGCGCGGGTATCGCCCAGGCCGCCGCGACGCCGCTCGACACCTGGAAGCAATGGGCGACCAACGTCGACGGCATGCCGGTGGACTCCGGCCATTTCCTCACCGAGGAGAACCCGGACGTCACCGCGAAGGCGCTGCGCGAGTTTTTCTCGGCGCCTTAGCGCCGCTCCCGAAAGAAGTCCTTGAGCAGCCGCGCCGACTCGCTCTCGCCGACCCCGGAATAGACATCCGGCGCATGATGGCAGGTGGGGGAAGCGAAGAACCGCACGCCGGACTCGACCGCGCCGCCCTTGGGATCGGCGGCGCCGTAATAGAGTCGCCTGACCCTTGCAAAGGAGATCGCGCCCGCACACATGGTGCAGGGCTCCAGCGTCACGTAGAGGTCGCAGTCGACCAGGCGCTCGCTGCCGATCTTTTTGGCGGCCTCGCGCAGCGCAATGATCTCGGCATGGGCGGTCGGGTCGTAATCGGTCAGCGTCCGGTTCGCCGCGGTGGCGATGACCTCGTAATTGCGGACCACGACGCATCCGATCGGAACTTCGCCCGCCTTTCCGGCATTTTCGGCCGTTTTGAGCGCCAAATCCATGAAAGAGGGGGCTTTCAAGCCTCGTATCATCGTCAGAAACCTGCTAGTAGCTCCGCCTTCAGCAAGAGTGAATACCGGATTTGCCTGAGCATGCGGCTCGAAGCGAGCGCGCACACTGCTTTTTGGCCACCCCTAAGTGAGATTATTCATGCCTCGCGACAGCGACAAAGACAACGATTCCCGCGGCCGGCGAGGCCCGGCAAGGGGAGGCCCGCCCAAGGGCCGGTCCGGCAAGCCGCGTGGCCCTGAGAAGAAATTCGCCAAGCGCGGCCCTGAGGGCAGGGGCGACGCCCGCCCGCCCCGTGGCGACCGCGACAGCCGTCCGCCTCGCGCCGACCGCGGGGATCGTCCGTTCCGCCGCCGCGAGGAGGGCGATGCCCCGCGCCGCGATTTCAGCGACCGTCCGAAATTCAAGCGCGACGACCGCGGCGGTGAGGAGCGCGGCGAGCGCAGCTTCAAGCCGCGCGGCGACCGCCCGTTCTCCGATCGCGGCGCGCGCGATGGCGAGAAGCGGCCGTTCAAGCCGCGCGGTGATCGCCCGTCCTATGGCCGAGACGACCGTCCGCCGCGCAGCCGGGATCGCGACGATTCCCGTCCCGCCGGCCGGTTCGGTGACAAGAAATTCGGCGACAAGCGGCCCTACGCGCCGCGTGGCGACCGCCCGGAACGCAAGTTCGACGGCGAGCGGAAGTTTTCGCGTGGTGCGCCGGACCGCAGCGATCGCCCGCGTGATTTCGGCGACCGCCCGCGCGATCGTGGCGAGCGCAGCGATTCAAAGCCGTGGCAGAAGCGCGACGCGGGTCCGCGTGGCGATCGTCCGCCGCGCAAGGACTTCAGCAAGGGTCCGCGCAAGGATTTCGGCGGCCGCGACCGCAGCGAAGACAAGCCCTGGCAGAAGCGCGAGGATCGGCAAGGTGGCGGCGATGACCGTCCGCGTTTCTCGCGTTCGCGCGACGATCGCGCGTCCGGCGATCGTCCGTTCCGCGAGCGGCCCAAGTTCGATCGGCCCAAATTTGATCGCCCGCGCGACGACCGTCCGAAATTCGATCGGCCTCGTCGTGATGGCGATGGCGAACGCGGCGATCGTCCCAAATTCAATCGTCCGCGCGAGCGCTCCGAGGGCCGCTCCGATTGGCACGAGCATCCGCGCAACGAAGGCCGCTTCGGCGACCGTCCGCGCCGTGAAAACGAGGATGAGAGCAGGATCTTCGAGAAGCGCCCCGCCTTCGGTGGTCGCGGCGCCTATCGTGACCGTGATCGGGATTTCGAGGGCCGTCCGCGCCGTGACGAAGCACCGAAGCCGAAGAAGGCCGGCGAGCGTATCGCAAAAGTGCTGTCGCGTGCGGGCCTCGCCTCGCGCCGCGACGCCGAGGAGATGGTCACGCAGGGCCGCGTCGCCGTCAACGGCCGCGTCATCAATTCGCCGGCGCTCGACATCACCTCGAACGACGTCGTCACTGTCGACGGCAAGCCGTTGCCGGAGCGTGAGCGTACGCGGCTGTTCCTCTACCACAAGCCGCGCGGGCTGATGACGACGCATGACGACCCCGAGGGCCGTCCGACCGTGTTTGACAATCTGCCCGAAGGCCTGCCGCGGCTGATCTCGATCGGCCGGCTCGACTTCAACACCGAAGGCCTGCTGCTGCTCACCAACGACGGCGGGCTCGCGCGTACGCTCGAATTGCCGGACACCGGCTGGCTGCGCCGCTACCGCGTCCGCGCCCATGGCGACGTCACCCAGGCGCAGCTCGACGAATTGAAGGAAGGCATCGAGGTCGAAGGCGTCAAATACGGCCCGATCGACGCGACGCTGGAGCGCGACCAGGGTGCCAATGTCTGGCTGGTGTTCGCGATCCGCGAAGGCAAGAACCGCGAGGTGCGCAACGTCTGCGCCCATCTCGGGCTCGAGGTGAACCGGCTGATCCGCGTGTCCTATGGGCCGTTCCAGCTCGGCGAGGTCCCCGAAGGCCAGGTCGAGGAGATCAAGTCGCGCGTGCTGCGTGATCAGCTCGGCGACAAGGTGATCGAGAAGTCGGGCGCGCAGTTCGACGTGCCGAAGAAATCTTCTTCACCCGACGGCGAAGCGCCGCGCGAGAAGAAGCCTGCCAGCAAGCGTGATGTGATCAACGATCGCAAGGGCCGCCGTGTGCTGGTGCAGCGCACCGGCAGCGAGGAAGCGCGCGAGCGCAACGAGTCCGAGGCCAACGGCTACGGCCCGCCGCGCCGCCCCAAGCGCGGCTATCACGGCAAGCGCGATCTGACGCCGCGGGAGGACTGATTGCGCGTCGTCGGCGGTCGTTTGAAGGGGCGCAATCTCGCCTCACCGTCCTCGCGCGACATCCGCCCCACGGCGGACCGGTTGCGCGAGTCCGTGTTCAACATCCTCGTGCACGCCTATGACGATCCGATCGAGGACGCGCGCGTGCTAGATCTCTTCGCCGGCACCGGCGCGCTCGGCATCGAAGCGTCGTCACGTGGAGCGAAGTTCACACTGTTCGTCGACAACGGCGCGGAAGCGCGCGCGCTGCTGCGCAACAATGTCGAGACGCTCGGCCTCGGCGGCGTCACCAAGGTCTATCGCCGCGATGCGACCGATCTCGGCCCCGCGCACCCTGTCGAGCCGTTCTCACTGGTGTTCCTCGATCCGCCCTATGGCCAAGGATTTGCGGAGAAGGCGCTCGCGAGCTTGCGCGACGGTGGCTGGCTCACACCGGGTGCGCTGCTCGTGGTCGAAGAGGCGAAGGCGGCGCAGTTCGTGACGCCGGAAGGCTACGAGGAATTGGAGCGGCGGGCTTACGATGACACGGAGTTCGTGTTTCTGAAGAGGCCGTAGTCTCGCTGCCGTAGGGTGGGCAAAGCGTAGCACGCCGTGCCCACCAACTTTCTGCGATCGCGGTAGGTGGTGGGCACGCTTCGCTTTGCCCACCCTACGAAGATCATCTCCGCCCGAACAGCTTGTCCACATCGCTCAGCTTCAGCTCGACATAAGTCGGTCGGCCGTGATTGCACTGGCCGGAGTTCGGGGTGTCCTCCATCTCGCGGAGCAGGGCGTTCATCTCCTCGGGCCGCAGCCGGCGGCCGGCGCGGACCGAGCCGTGGCAGGCCATGGTCGCGGCGACGTGCATCAGCCGGCGCTCCAGCGGCAGCGCCTCGTCCCACTCGGCCATGTGCTCGGAGAGATCGCGCAAGAGCCCGCCCGCATTGGTCTTGCCGAGCAGCGACGGCGTCTCGCGCACCGCGACCGCGCCGGGGCCGAAGGATTCGATCGCCAGCCCAAACGACGCAAGCTCCTCGCTGCGCTCGAGCAGGCGCTCCACCGTCGCCTCGTCCATCTCGACGATCTCGGGGATCAGGAGGATCTGCCGCTGCACGCCGTTGGCGGCGAGCGAGGCCTTCAGCCGCTCGTAGACGATGCGCTCGTGCGCGGCATGCTGGTCGACGATGATCAGGCCGTCGCGGGTCTGCGAGACGATGTAGGTCTCGTGGATCTGGGTGCGCGCCGCGCCGAGCGGGCGGTCGACGAGGTCGCTGACGGGTTGGGTCTCGATCCGTACGTCCGCACTGGGCGCGCCGACATCGAATGCCGCCTGTGCGCGCTCGGCGAAGACGGGCGCAGCCGATCCGTCGAACGACGGCATCGGCGCGACCGGGGCGGATGGCGAGGCGCGCCAGTCCCAGCTCGCAGGCCGCGGCGTGAACGCCGGCCGGAACGAGGACAACGCGCTCTCGCCGCTGTTGGCGGCCGTGCGCCGGCCCTCCCGCGCGAGCGCATCCTTCAATCCGTGCACGATCAGCGCGCGCACGAGGCCGGCATTGCGGAAGCGCACCTCGGTCTTGGCCGGATGCACGTTGGCATCGACCTCGCGCGGATCGAGCGTGACGAACAACGCCAGCACCGGATGGCGGTCGCGCGGCAGATAGTCGGCATAGGCCCCGCGCACGGCGCCGAGGATCAGCTTGTCGCGCACGGGACGGCCGTTGACGAAGAGATATTGCCCGAGCGCGTTAGCCTTGGTCAGCGCTGGCGCCGCGGCATAGCCGGCGACCACGACGCCCTCGCGTTCGGCATGGACCTCGATGGCGTGGCTGCGGAATTCTGCACCGAGGATATCGCCGAGCCGCGTCAGCCGTCCGGCGGCGCCGGGCAGCGCGGCGGTCCAGGTCACCGGCGCGCGCTCTTCGCCCGCGAGCGTGAAGGCGACGTCGGGCCGCGCCATGGCGAGGCGCCTGACCACCTCGCGGATCGCCTCCGCCTCGGTGCGGTCAGTCTTCAGGAATTTCAGCCGCGCGGGCGTTGCATAGAAGAGGTCGTTGACCTCGACGCGCGTGCCATGCGCCAGCGCCGCCGGCATGATCTCGGATTTCTCGCCACCCTCGACTGACAGCGCCCAGGCATGTGGCTCGCTGGCGTGCCGCGTGGTGATGGAAAGACGCGCGACGGAGCCGATCGAAGGCAGCGCCTCGCCGCGGAACCCGAGCGTGCGGATCTGGAGCAAATCCTCGTCGTCGAGCTTGGAGGTGGCATGGCGTTCGACCGCGAGCGCGAGGTCCTTCGCGGTCATGCCGCCGCCGTCGTCGGTGATCCCGATCCGCCGCCGCCCGCCGCCATCGGTGAAGACGTCGATCCGGCTCGCACCGGCATCGATGGCGTTCTCGACCAGTTCCTTGACCACGCTTGCCGGACGTTCGACCACCTCGCCGGCGGCGATGCGGTTGACGACTTGCTCTGGCAGTTGGCGGACGGGCATGGGGCTTTCGATATGGATTCGCTGACGGCGCTATTCTAGGCCGTGTTGCGTCAAAAGCATGTGTTGGGCAACAGCCGTGTGGCGGCCTGGGGAAGAGGGATGCCTATCACATTGAAGGGATTGGACGTTCGAGAAAATTGCGCAACCGGGACGGAGCGGTCGCCCTGCCTGCCGTCCTGATTGTGGGGGCACGGGCAGCGGTGTAGCATCGTGAAAAAATGGCAACAGGACGGGAGGACGCCATGTGCAATTTCTTCGCGCACCAGCCCCAACGCAACTACGAATCCCAGACCCGCTCGTTGCGGATCGGCGGGCACTGCACCTCGATCCGGCTGGAAATGGCGTTCTGGGACACGCTGGAGGAGATCGCGGCCAAGGAGAACATGAGCGTCGGCAAGTTCCTGACCACGCTCTACAACGAGGTGCTCGACCATCACGGCGAGGTCAATAATTTCGCCTCGCTGCTGCGCTGCTCCTGCCTGATCTACCGCTCCCGGAGCATGGTGCCGGTGCAGGATTTCAAGGCGACCGTCGCGCCGATCCTTGATGCGGCCGAGTAGCCGTTGCCGTGGCAGCCCGCATCCGCATTCTCAATGCCGTCATGCGAAACGTTCTCGGCCTGCATGGTTCGAGACGCCCGCCTCGGCGGGCTCCTCGCCATGAGGGTCTGATATCTCGCCGCGCAACACGGCCCCATCCTGAGGGCCCGCCGTAGGCGGGCGTCTCGAAGGATGGCCGCAAGCGAAATGCCTGCCACGTTCTTCCAATCAGACGGGATAACGCCCGACGTCAGATCTCCTTTTTCTGCATCGCGCCGGCGATGTAATCAGCCTGCCGGATCGCGAGCGCGACGATGGTCAGCGTCGGATTGCACGCCGCCCCGCTGGTGAACTGACTGCCATCCGAGACGAACAGGTTCTTGACGTCGTGGCTCTGCCCGAACTTGTTGACCACGCCGTCGCGCGGCTTCTCGCTCATCCTGTTGGTGCCGAGATTGTGCGTGCTCGGATAGGGTGGCGTCGGATAGGTCACCGTGGCGCCGACGGCGTCATAGACCGCAGCACCCTGCTTGTAGGCATGTGCCCGCATCGCGAGATCGTTGGGATGGTCGTCGAAATGCACGCTTGCTACCGGCTGGCCGAACTTGTCCTTCACGCTTGGGTCGAGCGTGATGCGGTTGGTCTCCTGCGGCATGTCCTCGCCGACCAGCCACATGCCGGCCATCCTGGGATAACCGTCGAGCGCCGCGGTGAACGGACGGCCCCAGGCGCCGGGGTTGAGGAACGCCGCCATGAACGGCAGGCCGATCGACAGCGTCTCCATCTCGTAGCCGCCGACGAAGCCGCGCTTCGGATTGTTGGCGGATTCATCACGGATAATGCCGGCCATAGTGGTGCCGCGATACATGTGCACCGACTTCTCGAACACGGCGTAGACGCTGCCGGTCATGTGCCGCATGTAGTTGCGCCCGACCTGGCCCGATGAATTGCCGAGGCCATCGGGGAACATGGTCGAGGCACTGTTCAACAGCAACCGCGGGCTTTCAATCGAGTTGCCGGCCACCGCGACGACGCGCGCCTTCTGGCGCTGCATCGCGCCACTCTCGTCGGCATAGACCACGCCGGTCACCTTGCCGCCGGCGTCATGCTCGATCTTGACCGCCATGCTGCTGGGCCGGACTTCGAGATTGCCGGTCGCCTCGCCCTTGGGGATCTCGGTGTAGAGCGTCGACCATTTCGCGCCGGATTTGCAGCCCTGGAAGCAGAAGCCGATCTGCTGGCAGGCGCCGCGGCCGTCACGCGGCTGGCTGTTGATGGCCATATTGCCGGTATGCACGGTCTTGTAGCCGAGCTTCTTCGCACCGGCCTCCAGCACCTTGAAATTATTGTTGCCGGGAAGTCCGGGAATGCCGTTGGTGCGGGTCACGCCCATCTTGTTCTCGGCCTTGGCGTACCATGGCTCGATCTCGGCGAGCGTCACCGGCCAGTCCAGCAGGTTCGCGCCGGGCAGGCCGCCGTAGGTGCTCTTCACCTTGAACTCATGCTCGTCGAAGCGCAGCGACGCGCCGGCCCAATGCGTGGTCGAGCCGCCGACCGCCTTGACGATCCAGGCGGGAAGGCCCGAAAAATCCTTGGCGACGCGCCATGTCCCCGACGTGGTGCGGGCATCGGTCCAGGCGAGCTGGGAAAAGCTCTCCCACTCGTCGTTGACGAAATCCTGGTTCTCGATGCGTGGGCCGGCTTCAAGGATGACCACCTTGACGCCCTTCTGCGCGAGCTCGTTGCCCAGCGTGCCGCCGCCGGCACCGGAGCCGACGATCACCACAACGCTGGAGTCGTTCAGATCGAATTTTGCCATATGCGTTCTCCTGAACCGTTGGGTGAGCCTTAAGCCTTCGGCAGCCAGTCGATGTCGGCAAAGCCGCGGTTGATGTAGCCGCCGTGCTCGGCGGAGGAGCCTTCGTAGCCGAACCGCGGCCAGACCTCTTTCTGGTTGTAGAGCGACACGACGAGGTCGCCGCGCACCTTCTGGAAGAAGTCGCTCTGCTCGATCTCCGTCAGCAGCACCACGCGGTCGGCTTCCCATGGCACTTCGGCGTAAGCCACCTTGTGGCGATCCCGCGCGTTCTGATCGAGCCGCGTGATGCCGTCGCTGATCAGAGACTTGACGGCGGGGTCCTTGGCCGCCTTGCCGTCCCACGGCTTGATCGCGGTGATGTAGTAGCTGTCGCCGAGGACGTCGTGCGGATAGATGTCGCGCGCGACCTTCAGCAGCGTCTTCATCGTTGCGGGCGAGAGCGTGCTGGCATCATCCGCCCAGGCATCCTCGATGCTGACGGCGACGCTGGTCGCGACAGCGACGACCGGAACGGCGGTCGCCGCTCCCTTGAGAAAGACGCGGCGGCTGTGCTTGCTTCGACGATCGACTTCTCTCATGGCATTCCTCCGTAGATTTTGTGATTTGGATTTTTGTGATTTTGATCAGCCGAAACGACCCCCTCGCTGGATCACCTCGATCTTGTAGCCATCGGGATCGCTGACGAAGAAGAAGCGCGCCAGCGTCTTGCCGTCGTGCTTGAAGTCGCGCAGCGGTCCCGGTGCGAGCTTCTCGCGCTCGAAGCGGGCATGTTCGGTATCGAGATCCTCGACCACCACGGCGATATGTCCGTAGCCGTCGCCGAGCTGGTACGGCTCCTTGCGATCGAAATTCACCGTCAGCTCGACCTCGAAAGGTGAGGAGGGATGACGCAGGTAGATCAGGGCAAAGTCGGAAAATTTCAGGTGGTCGGCGACCTCCAGGCCGAAGGCGCGCTTGTAGAAGTCGAGCGAGCGGGCCTCGTCGAGCACGCGGATCATGGAATGAACGGGCTTTGCCATTCAGTTCTGCTCCTTGAGAAAAGCGATGATGGCGGCGCGCGTCTCCGGCTTCGCCTGCCGGTAGACCATGGTCACGCCGGGAATGACGGCTTGCGGATTGCTCAGCCAGGCGTCGAGCTTGGTCTCGTCCCAGGCGAAGTCCGCTTTCGACAGCGCCTCCGAGTATTTAAAGCCTTCGGTCTTGCCGGCGGGACGGCCGACGACCTTCACCAGCGGGGGGCCTTGCCGCGCCGGTTCTGACAGGCTCGTCGTGTGGCACACCGCGCATTGCTGCTTGAACAGCGTCGCGCCATCCGGCGGCTTGGCGGCCGGCAGGGGCATTTGCGCATCGGCAACCCGCGTCACCAGCACCATCGCGGTGCACAATCCAAGCACGACTGCGCGCATCGCCAAGAATCCGCCCATCCACATCAACGTGCGCAAACTCTAGGCGGCGTCAAAGATGCGGTGGTAGTAGCGGGCTGTTTCGATGCGCGCGGAGACACTGGTGGCCGCGTGTGTTCCGCAATGCCTTATATGCGGAGCACAATTCCGCGAAACCGCCGTCAAATCCCTAAACGATCACCACACCATGCGCATTGCATGACGACCGCGCCGCTTGAACTCTCTACGCGATGCAATGACCCGGTGCAGGTGAGCGGCGCAGGATGCAGCCGAGCCATTCGTCGCGGAAAAATCCAGGAGAAATGGATGAAGTTGGTGAAGACCTCGATGATCGCATGCGCTCTGTCGGCTCTCATTGCGACGCCGGTTCTCGCGCAAGGCGCGCCACCCGCCAAGACGGGCGGCGCCGTGCAAGGCAAATCGATGCAGGGCAGCACAATGGGCAGCGGGGATGAGGAGATGAATGCTCAGCCGGGCGCGGCGGGCGAGAAGACGGGCATGAAGTCGACCAAAGGCACCAGGGGCACGGTCGGCACCACCGGTAGCGCTGCGCATAAGGGAACCGCCGACGATTCCACGACGGGCGGTGCAGCCCCGGCCAAGCGTTACTAGTCCCGCCGGGTGAAGCAAGCAGACTCCGGTCGCCCTGCGGCCGGAGTTTTTTTGACTGGGTCTGCTTTGCTAGTCGTCGAAGCGGCCGCCGCCGCGCCCTGCCTTGATGTCGCTGCGGCGCTTCTTGCCGTCGAGCCGGCGCTGCTTGGAGCCAAAGGTCGGCCGTGTCGCGCGGCGCGGCTTTGGCCGTATCATCGCTTCGGTCAGGATCTCGGTGAGCCGGTCGATGGCGTCCTGACGGTTACGCTCCTGGGTGCGGAAGCGCTGGGCGTGGATCACGATCACGCCGTCCTTGGTCATGCGCTGGCCGGCGATGCGGGCGAGCCGGATCACCGCATCCTCCGGCAAGGTCAGCTTGCGCGTGTCGAAGCGCAGCTGGGCCGAGGTCGAGACCTTGTTGACGTTCTGCCCGCCCGGGCCGGAGGCGCGGACGAAGCCGATCTCGATATCGTCCTCGTCGATGACGAGATCGCGGGATATCCGCAGCATGCTGGCACCATTCGTGATGTCCGGACATATCGCGGACGTCCACGTTCGGCAATGGCGCATCCTGGAAACGCAAATGGCCGGGCGAGCCCGGCCATTTCAGGAAACGTCAGGGGACGTCAGTTCGACTTCGTCGCCGGTGCCGCGGCCGGTTGCGCGGCCGCCTGTGGGGCGCGGCCGACGACGACGGTCAGGAGGCCCTGGCCCCAGAGGCGCTTGGCGGCGGCCTTGGCGTCGTCCAGTGTCACCGCATCGACGATGGCGTTGCGCTTCTCGATATAGTCGATCGGCAGCTTGTCCTGCTGGTATTGCAGCAGCGCCTGCGCGAGCTTCGAGGAGGTGTCCAGCGCCAGCATCTGCGAGCCCTTGAGGTAGGACTTGGCTTCGTCGAGCTCCTTCTGCGTCGGGCCCTCCTCGGCGATGCGGCGCACTTCCTTGTCGATGGCGTCGATGGTGTCGCCGGCCCGGTCGGCGCGGGTGCCGGTGTTGCCGATGAAGACCGCCGAATGCTCCATCCAGAGCAGCGATTCGAACACGGAATAAGCCAGCCCGCGCTTCTCGCGCACCTCGCGATAGAGCCGGGAGGACAATCCGCCGCCGCCCAGGATGTGGTTGACGACATAGGCGGCCATGAAGTTCGGATCGTTGCGCTTCACGCCGGGGCCGCCGAAGGTGATGACGGTCTGCGGCACGTCGAGCGGCACGAAGGCGCGCTGCGGCGGTTTTGCCGCCTCGACGTCGGCGACCGGCGTGAGATTGGCTTTTGCGGGCAGGCTACCAAAAGTGTGGTCGAGCAGCTTGCCGAGGGTAGCCGGATCGACGTCGCCGACCACCGCGATCTTCAGCCCGTCCTTCGCAATCACGCGGCCGACATAATCCTTCATGTCGGCGACCGTGATGGTCGGCACGCTGTCCAGCGTGCCATTGGTCTGCCGGCCATAGGGATGGTCGCCGAACGCGACCTCCAGGAACTTGCGGCTCGCCAGCGACGACGGATTGGTGGTCTCGCGGCGCAGGCCCGAGATCACCTGTGAGCGAATGCGCTCGACGTCGGCGGTGTCGAAATGCGGCGAGGTCAGCGCGCTCCTGAGCAGGTCGAAGGCTTCGTCCTTGTTGTCGCGCAGCATCCGCAGGCTGCCGCGGAACGTATCGCGGGTGGCGCTGAAGGAGAGCTCGATAGCGCGGCGGTCGAGCCGCTCATGGAAGGTCTTGGAGTCGAGATCGCCGGAGCCCTCGTCGAGGAGGTCGCCGACCAGATTGGCGACGCCGGATTTGTCCTTGGGATCCTGCGCCGAGCCGCCGGCAAAGGAATATTCCATGGCGATCAGCGGCACGGTCGCATCCTGTACGAACCAGGCTTCGATGCCGCCCGGCGAAGTCAGGTGCTGGATCTTTGCAGCCGCCTGTGACGGCGAGACCGTAGCCAGCGCGAGTGCCGCGCCGGTGGCAAGCGAGAATGCAACGCGTCGAATGAAAGGATAGGTCACGAACGCTTCTCCTCGCGCTTGGCGGCACTGGTGTCCTTGATCAGATAGCCCGTCACCGATCGCTTCTTCTCGAGCCATTTCTGCGCGACGGTGCGAACCTGCTCGGCGGTGACCGCGCGAATGCGGTCGGGCCAGCTCCTGATGTCCTCGATCGAGAGGCCCGTGGTCAGCGCGCCGCCATACCAGCGCGCCAGCACCGCCTGGTTGTCCTGGGCGTAGATCGCTTCCGCAATGAGCTGGGTCTTGACCCGCTCGAGGTCCTCGGCGCGGATCGGGTTCTGTGCGATGTCGGCGATGACGCCGTCGACCACTTGCTCGACATCGGCAAAGCTGACGCCCGGTTTCGGCGAGGCCGAGATCGCGAACTGGGTCGGGTCGAGCGAGATGCTCGAATAGCTGGCGCTGGCGGACACCGCGAGCGGCTTGTCGACCACGAGCGCGCGGTAGAGATAGGAATTGCTGCCGCTGCCCATCAGCTGCGCCAGCACGTCGAGGGCGGCGCTTTCACCTGCGGCGGCGGTCGTCGCCGACGGTACGAGATAATAGCGGCGCAGGCTCGGCTGCTCGACGCGCGGGTCGGCCAGCGTGACCGTGCGCGGCGCCGCCGGCTCCGGCTCCTGCGGACGGATGCGGCGCTCCGGGATCGCGGGCTGGGCCGGAATGGAGCCGAAATTCCGCTCGACCAGCGGGCGGATGTCGGCGGCTTCCACGTCGCCGGCGATCACGAGGATCGCGTTGTTCGGCGCGTAGAAGCGGCGGTAGAAGGCGAGCGCATCCTCGCGGTCGAGCTTCTCGATCTCCTGGTGCCAGCCGATCACCGGCCGGCCGTAGGGATGATTGAGATAGAGCGCGGCCATGATCTGCTCGTTGAGCCGCGCGTCCGGATTGTTGGCGACCCGCATGTTGTACTCTTCGAGCACGACGTCGCGCTCGGGCAGCACGTTCTCGTCCTTGAGGATCAGGCCGGTCATGCGATCGGCCTCGAACTCCATCATGGTCGGCAGCTGCTCTTTCGGCACGCGCTGGTAGTAGTTGGTGTAGTCGACCGAGGTCGAGGCGTTCTCGTTGCCGCCGACGCGGAGCACGGTCTGCGAGAATTCGCCGACCGGATGCTTCGAGGTGCCCTTGAACATCAGATGTTCGAGGAAGTGCGCGAGCCCGGATTTGCCCGGCGTCTCGTCGGCCGAGCCGACCTTGTACCAGATCATCTCCGTGACCACGGGTGTGCGATGGTCCGGGATCACCACGACCTGCATGCCGTTGGCGAGCGTGAAGCTGGCGGGCGGGGCCGATGTCACCGTGGTCTGGGCGAGGGCGGCGCTGGCTGAGAGGACACTCGTCGAAAGCAGCGCGGCAAGGAGGCAGGCGGCCGATCGGTAAGAGGACATCATAATCCTTATGAAAAGGCCGAACCCGGATGTCCGGCTCGGAGGCACGGCATGCTACACCGTGCGGCTGAGGCTTCGCGTCACGAAGCAGAGAACTCAACGCGCTGGCAAGTTACTGATAAGCAATATGCAGACTGCGTCCGGCGTGCGTAAGCCGCCGGTGCCAGGATGCGCCTGTCAGGATGTCGCGGTGGGGCAGGAGCGCTATTATTCCTTTTCCTTGCCCGACATGATGTCGAAATAGGTCCGGCGCGACTTGTCCGGCCCGGCGCCATAGGCGTAGTTCGGCGAGGGCGTCTGGTAGCCCGGCGGCGGCTCGACCAGCGACGAGCGCGGCGGCTCGCTGGTGAATTTCTTCTCTTCGGAGCTGTTGCCGCCCTTCATCATGTTCCAGAGACCACCGGCGTAACCGAGCTCGGTGGGGCTGAGCGACGGGTTGCCGTTGGTGCCCGGCTGGATCGGATCGTTGCTGGTGCGGGGGGCTGCGGCGACCTCGCCGGCCTTCATCTCGGCGGGCGTCAGCGGTTGGGCCGCCTGCCAGTTCTCCGTCGCCTTGGTCGCCTTCTTGCGCGCTGCGATGGCTTCCTTGCGGCGCTTCTCTTCGGGGTCCTTCGGCCAGTTCGGAGCATTCTTGGCCTGGGTTGCCGGAGGCGGCAGGTCGAGCTTGGGCGGCACGACGAGCGGCGAGCGCTCGCGGTATTCGATGCCGGGCTTTTCCATGCTCTTGGCACCGATGCCGGACATCAGATTGTCGATGATCTTCTCTTCGAAGGTCATCCCGTCATCATCATCGTCGTCGTCACCGGCACGGACCGGGCCTGCCGTCATGACGAGGCCGATGCCGAGCGCGACAGCGGACAATTTCAACGCCCGCCAGAACCCCGCTTTGGGGTCTCGAACCATCGAACCGCTGGTCTCGGAGCTGCGCATCACTGTACCTGTTCCATATTGTGGCAGATTGCTGCACTTTGCCGCTCGCACGCGGCCAATCCTCGCAAAAAGCAGGGTTCCACCTGCCGGTCCGTATCGGCCGGGATCAGGGCGCTTTTGCGGCGGGTACCCCCAGGAAGGAATCATACAATAGCGCCGCCACCCCGACAACGATGGCCACGTCCGCGAGGTTAAACACATACCAATTATAGGTATTTCCGCCGATCTCGATGTGGAACAGGGCGAAATCGACCACCGCGCCGTAGGCGAAGCGGTCGATGCCGTTGCCGATCGCGCCGCCGATGATCAGCCCGAGTGCGACCGTGGCGAGCAGCGTGTGCGAGCGGGCCATCCAGATCGCCAGGGCGACCACGGCGACGACCTTGACCGCCATCAGCGCGATCTGCGCCGACTGGCCGTCGTTCTGGAGCCAGCCGAAGCTGATGCCGATGTTCCAGGCCAGCACCAGGTCGAAGAACGGCATCACCTTCACCACGCCACGGCGGGCGAGGTCGAACACGTTCAGGAGCCACAGCTTTGAGGCCTGGTCGGCCACCAGCGTGACCACGGCCGCGAGGATGCCGGCGCGAAGCGGGGTCATGGCCGGGGATCAGATCCCCACCCCGAGCGCCTTCCATTCGCGCAGCGCCTGGGCGTCGCGCGGGGTGACGTCGGGGTATTCAGGGTCTTCACCGACCATGGGCGAGATCTTCCAGGAGCGGGCGCATTTGGTGCCGACCGCCTTCTCGACGACGACCGCGACGCCGGGCACCGCATCGAGACGGAACGCGCCCGCAGGCGCCTCGCCCTCACGCACCTCGTAGTTCGAGGTGATGCAGACCTCGGCGAGATCGGTGTCGAACAGCGTCGCCAGCATGTCGCGATCGGCGACATAGATCACCGGTGAGGCCTCGAGCGACGAGCCGATGTTCTTGGCGGCGCGTTCGAGCTCCAGCGCGCCGGTGACGACGCGGCGGACGTTGCGGATCGTCTCCCACTTCGCGGCGAGCTTGTCGTCGCGGAGCGTCTCGATGCCTTCGGGAAACAGGGTCAGATGGACGGAAGGCTCCGCGTTCGGCCGGAACATGCGCCAGGCTTCCTCGGTCGTGAAGCTCAGGATCGGCGCGAGCCATTTCAGGAGGGCATCGCACACCAGGTCGATCGTGGTGAGCGCGGCCTTGCGCGCCGCCGAGGACGGCGGGTCGCAATAGAGCGTGTCCTTGCGGATATCGAAGTAGAACGCCGACAGCTCGGAGTTCATGAAGGCTGCGAGGCTCGCGACGACGGTCTTGTAGTCGAAGGCGGCATAGGCCTTGCGAACGGTTTCGGCATGGCCGGCCAGTTCGTGCAGCATCAGCCGCTCGAGCTCGGGCATCTCGGCATAGGCGACCTTCTCGCTCGCCTTGAAGTGATGCAGCGTACCGAGCATCCAGCGGATCGAGTTGCGCAGCTTGCGATAGGTCTCGATGGTGTTCTTCAGGATCTCCGGGCCGATGCGCTGGTCATCGGCATAGTCGGTGGCGCAGACCCACAGGCGCAGGATGTCCGCGCCCGAATCCTTGATCACCTTCTGCGGCTCGACGGTGTTGCCGAGCGACTTCGACATCTTGCGGCCGTTCTCGTCGAGCGTGAAGCCGTGGGTGAGCACGACGTCGTAGGGCGCGCGGCCCCGCGTGCCTGCGCTTTCCAGCAGCGAGGAATGAAACCAGCCGCGATGCTGGTCGCTGCCTTCCAGATACATCACGGTGTCGTTGCCGCCGTCGATCTTGCGGACGATGTTGCCGAGCTGCGGGAAGTTCTGGCGATCCTCGAGCACGAAGGCGTGCGTGGAGCCTGAATCGAACCAGACGTCGCAGATGTCGTCGACCTTCTTCCAGTCCTCGCTCGCGCGGGACCCGAGGAAGCGTTCGCGGGCGCCGTCCATGTACCAGGCGTCGGCGCCTTCCTCCATGAAGGCCTCGGCGATGCGCTGGTTGACGATCTCGTCCTGCAAGATCTCTGCCGAGCCGTCGCTCTTCTCGCGCACGAACACGGCGATCGGCACGCCCCAGGCGCGCTGGCGCGAGATCACCCAGTCCGGGCGATTGGCGATCATGCCGTTGATGCGGTTCTCGCCCGACGGCGGCACCCATTGCGTGACCGAGATCGCGTGCAGCGCGCGGGCGCGCAGCGTGTCGCCCTTCTTCGCATGGCCGTCATCGCTGATGTCCTTGTCCATCGCGATGAACCATTGCGGCGTGTTGCGGAAGATCACCGGCTTCTTCGAGCGCCAGGAGTGCGGATATTGATGCTTGAGGCGGCCGCGGGCGAGCAGCTTGCCGCCCTCGATCAGCGCCTTGATCACGGCCTCGTTGGCATCGCCCTTCTCGCCCTTGTCGTTGAGCACGCGCTTGCCGGTGAAGCCGGGGGCCTGCGCGGTGTAAGCGCCGTTCTCGTCGACGGTGTAGGGGATCGCGGTCGGGATGCCGCGCGCATCGAGCTCGCGGGTGTTGGCCGTCCAGACGTCGAAGTCCTCGCGGCCGTGGCTCGGCGCGGTGTGCACGAAGCCAGTGCCGGTGTCGTCGGTGACATGCTCGCCGGCGAGCAGCGGCACGATGAACTCGTAACCGCCGTCGAACCCGCGCAGGGGATGGGCGCATTCCACGGCATCCAGCGTGTCGCCGGGAATGTCGCGCACCTTCTCATAGGAGGTGACGCGCGCCTGCTTGAACACTTCTGCGGCGAGCGCATCGGCCAGGATCAGGAGATCGCCGGTCTTGGCCCAGTTGTCGGCGGGCGCATCCGTCACCTTATAGAGGCCGTAGGCGATTTTCGGCGAGAACGAGATCGCGCGGTTGCCCGGCAGCGTCCAGGGCGTGGTGGTCCAGATCACGACGGAGGCACTGGCGAGTGCGCCATGCGCCGGTGACGTGACGGGAAACTTCACCCACACCATGTCGGAGGTGTAGTCCTCGTACTCGACCTCGGCTTCCGCAAGCGCGGTCTTCTCGACCACGCTCCACATCACCGGCTTGGAGCCGCGATAGAGCGTGCCGTTGGCCGCGAACTTCATCAGCTCTCGGGCGATCTGCGCTTCGGCCGGATAGCTCATCGTCTGATAGGGATGATCCCAGTCGCCGATGATGCCGAGCCGCTTGAACTCCTCGCGCTGCACGTTGATCCAGTGCGTCGCATAGGCGCGGCATTCCTTGCGGAACGCCACCATCGCGGCGGAGTCGCGGAAATCGGGCTTCTGCTTGCCCTTCTTGCGATAGTTCTCCTCCTCGATCTTCCATTCGATCGGCAGGCCGTGGCAGTCCCAGCCCGGCACGTAATTGGAGTCGAAGCCGAGCATCTGCTGGCTCTTGGTCACGACGTCTTTGAGGATCTTGTTCAGCGCGTGCCCGATATGGATGTTGCCGTTGGCGTAAGGCGGGCCGTCATGCAGCACGAATTTGGCGCGGCCCTGGGCTTCCCGGCGCAGCTTGTCGTAGAGGCCGATGTCGTTCCAATACTTCAGCAGTTCCGGCTCGCGCTGCGGCAGGCCGGCGCGCATCGGGAAATCCGTCTGCGGCAAATAAAGGGTCTTGGAATAGTCTTTGGCGTCGGACTTTTGCGGCTTTTCGGACATGGGGCTGACTGGCTCGGAAGGGCGCGGAAACGGATAGCGACTGGAATCGCGGGGTGAAACGACGAAATCCCGGTCTTGCGCCGAGCCTTCAGGCTCAGGCGGAAGCCGGGCCGCTAATCCCTATGATGCACCGCGCAAACATGGGCTCTCCATAGCAGGGGGCCAAGGGAAGCGCAAAAGGTAGAAGCGCAAAAGGTACGGCGGGCCGGATTTGGGCCTCAATCGATCACGCCAAGCCGCGGAAACGCGTCCGGGGCGGCGGCCAGCACGGCGCGGGCGCGGGCGGAATCGTCGTCCATCTGGCGGATCAGGGCCTCCAGGCTGTCGAATTTCAGCTCCTCGCGGATGAAGCCGACGAAGGCGCAGTCGAGCGCTTGTCCGTAGAGGTCGCCCTTGAAGTCGAACAGGAAGATTTCCAGCAGCGGCGCGCCATTATCAAAGGTCGGACGGCGGCCGAAGCTTGCCACCCCGTCCAGCCGCTCGGCGCCGCTGCCGACCCGCACCGCATAGATGCCGTGCTTGAGGCCGCAATTGGCATCGAGGCGGATGTTGGCGGTGGGATAGCCGAGGTCGCGGCCGCGCTTCTCGCCGTGGATCACCTCGCCGGTGATGAACCAGGGCGCGCCCAGCATGGTGGTGGCCTCGTCAATGAGGCCCTCGGCGAGCGCGATCCGGATGGCGCTGGAGGAGACCGGCCGCTCGTCGATGTCGACATGGGCCTGCACGTCAACCTCGATGCCGAGTCGGGGCGCCTCGTTCACCAGGAGGCTCGGCGAGCCGACGCGACCCTTGCCGAAATGAAAGTCGTAGCCGACCGCGATGCCGCTGACGCCGAGGCGCCCGATCAGGTCATGGTGAATGAAGTCTTGCGCGCTGGTCCCGGCCCTGGCCTTGTCAAAGGTCATGACCACGGCGCCGGCGAGCCCGGTGCCGGCCAAAAGCCGCAGCTTGGCCGGCTCGTCCGTCAGGCGGAATTGCGGGGTGTTCGGGCTGAAAAACCGGCGCGGATGCGGCTCGAAGGTCAATGCCAGCGCAGGGCGGCCATGCACCCGGCCCATTTCCAGGGCCGCTGCGATCACCGCGCGATGACCAAGATGAACGCCGTCGAAATTGCCCATGGCGACCACGGCGCCCCTCAAAATCGCGGAATCCGGCGTTGTGTCGCGGATAACGGTAAAATGCGGGACCATCAGGGGAATTCTCGAAGCGGCAGGACCTGCGGACCGTGGCTTGACCGGCCGGACGAAGTCAAGCGGCAGGGGAGGCGACCGCATGAACATGATTTCAGTCCTTCGGAGGCGTCCCCAGTTAACGCGCTGTTTAACGCCTTGGTGCTAGTCCTTGAATTGTGGAACAGCGGGGCTCCGGCCCCGGCGGGTCCGATCGTAATATTTCCTGGGTTTGCGTTGGGGGAGTCGAGATGGCGGTTGATTTGTCGATGTCGGTTCTGGTGGTTGATGACTACAGCACCATGATCCGTATCATCAGGAATCTCCTGAAGCAGCTTGGCTTCGAGAATATCGATGATGCAAGCGACGGTTCGGCGGCGCTGAACAAGATGCGTGGCAAGAAGTACGGGCTCGTGATTTCCGATTGGAACATGGAGCCGATGACGGGTTACGACCTGCTGCGCGAAGTGCGCGCGGATCCGAACCTCGCCACCACGCCTTTCATCATGATCACTGCGGAATCGAAGACCGAGAACGTGATCGCGGCCAAGAAGGCCGGCGTGAACAACTACATCGTCAAGCCGTTCAACGCGGCGACGCTGAAGACCAAGATCGAAGCGGTCTTCCCGGACATGGCGAGCGCGTAAGCGCGCTCTTCGCCGGACAATAATCTTCCATTTTGGAACGTCGTGCCCGGGCTTGTCCCGGGCATCCGTGTTTGTGGATGCCAAAGGCGTGGATGGTCGGCGCATAGGCGCGCGGAAGCGACGCCGTCCTTCGGCCGGCTTAGCCGGGCCATGACGACGATTGGGGCTTAGCAATTCGTCTAAGCCGGCGTCGGTTCAAGCCGCAGCCATCACCACTTCAATTCGCGCATCAGCGCCTTGGGCGGGTGGCCGAACAACTCCATCACCGATTTCGGGTCGAGCTGGTCGAGGCCCTCGAACTCCTCGGCATGGATGCCGCGGGTGACGAACAGGCAGTCGATGCCGAATTCGCGCGCGCCGGTGAGGTCGGTGCGGACGGAATCGCCGATCGCAAGCACCTTTTTCCGGTCGATCATGTGACCCTGGCGTTCGCCGGCGAGCATCATCGCGCGCTCGTAGATCGGGCGATGCGGCTTGCCGTAGAAGATCACCTCGCCGCCGAGTTCGCGATAGAGTTCCGCGATCGCGCCGGCGCAATAGATCAGCCGGTCGCCGCGCTCCACCACGATATCGGGGTTGGCACAGACCAGCGTCAGCTTGCGCTCGCGCGCCTTCAGCATCATGCCGCGATAGTCTTCCGCCGTCTCGGTCTCGTCGTCATAGAGGCCAGTGCAGACGATGTAGTCGGCTTCTTCCAGCGGCGCGGTCGTCGCATCGAGGCCGCGATAGATCGAGTTGTCGCGCTCGGGTCCGAGCCAGAACATCTTGCGGCCGGGATGCTCGGCGACATAGAGCCGCGTCAGATCGCCCGACGAGACGATCGCGTCATAGGTCTCGTCCGCGACGCCGAGCTTGCGCAATTGCCGTTGGACGGAGTCGGCCGGGCGCGGGGCATTGGTGATCAGGATCACCGTACCGCCGCGGCTGCGATAGGTATGCAGCGCCTCGCAGGCTTCGGGGAACGATTCCAGGCCATTGTGAACCACGCCCCAGATGTCGCTGAGCACAACGTCAACGCCGCCCACGAGCTCGCGCAGGCTTTCGGCGAAATGCAGCGTGGTCATGATGCGTGCGGCCGATCAGATCCGGCGCGCGAGCGCCGCGTTGCCGGTGATACGTTGGGCTGGAGGCGCTGAAGACGTGGCGCCTGGGCTGGGAGAAGCGGAGCCATTGGATCCCTGAATTTCCTGCGCCGGGTTCGGCGAGGCCCCGCCGGTAGCAGATGCCCCTTCAGGCCGCAATGGCCGGGGCGGCGCGAACAGGAACCCCTGACCGAACCGCACGTCAAAGTCGAGCAAATCGACCACTGCGCGCTCGCCCTCGATCCGTTCGGCGATCAGGTCGATGCCGAAGCGGCCGAGCAGGTCGGAGAGGTCGGAAGGATGGATGTCCGAGGTCGAGGCCTGCCTGGGGTCGAGCAGGAGGGACGCCGGCACCTTGATGAAGCGCACGCCGCGATCGGCGAGCTCGCGCGGCTCGATCCTGAGGTCTGTGACATGGTCGATCGAGAAGCGGAAACCGCGCTGGGCGAGTGCCGCGAGATTCTCGGTCTCGGCCGGACCGAGATTGCGGAAGGTCGACTGCTTGAACTCCAGCACCAGCGATGGCGCCAGCGCCCGGTTGGCTTCGAGGAAGTCGAGGCACTGCGCGAAGGTGGTGGAATTGCCGAGCGTGGAGGCCGCGACGTTGCAGAACACGCCGACATCCTTGTTGCGCACCATCAGGCGCCGCAGCACCTGCACGCAGCGCAGCATCACCATGTTGTCGATGCGTCCGATCAGACCCGAGGCTTCGGCGATGCTGATGAATTCCTCGGCGGCGATCAGCTGGTCGCGCTCGTCGCGCAGGCGCGTCACGGCTTCGTAAAACCGCACCTTGCGCTGCGGC
Organism: Bradyrhizobium sp. LA6.8; assembly: GCF_040547935.1. Taxonomy (NCBI): domain Bacteria; kingdom Pseudomonadati; phylum Pseudomonadota; class Alphaproteobacteria; order Hyphomicrobiales; family Nitrobacteraceae; genus Bradyrhizobium; species Bradyrhizobium sp. LA6.8. The sequence continues at coordinate 244,989 of NZ_JBEPQQ010000008.1, read as the reverse complement.
AGCGTCACCATCGGCTGGAGGAAGATGTCGATGCGGTTCTCGTCGATGGCGTTGCGCAGTGTCGCCAGTAACTGGGTCGGGTTGCGGCCATTGGCCGTCTGAACCGGAACGGCGGTGTGGGTCTGGATCGCCGGTGTTGGCCGCGGCGGCGGTGCGGGCAGCGGCGGAGGGGCGGCCGGCCGCTCCTCGAAGGCCGCAATCAGGTCGAGCGGCGCCTCCGGCTCTGGCCGGGCGACCGGAGCGGGGGCGGGGGTCGGCGCGGCCCCGGCCAAGAGGTCTTCATGGGCTGACACGGTGGCGGCGAGCTGCCTGACCAGCCCACCGAGCTCGTTGATCTCGCCGACCACTGACTGGATGCGGTCGGAGTTGGTCGAATTGGCCGAGGCGATGCGCCCCTCCATCGCCGCGAGCCGGCGGCCGAACTCGGCGACCTGGCGGGCGAGGTCGGCGGTGCCGCGCGAGAGGTCGGCGATCTGGCCGCCGACGTCACTGCGGTCGCGCAGCCGCATCGAGACCGCGTTGTAGAGGATCAGGAAGGTCAGCGCGGTCAGCGCCACGATGGCGGATTCGGTTCCGCTGATGCCGGCGACCGAGTAGAGGACAAGCCCGAGCGAGGCCGCGACCAGAACCATGCAGATGGCGATGAAGATCGTCGAAATGCGAATCATGCCGCGCGTTACGCCTCAAAGAGCTGACTGCCTCATCCGGGAAAACACGGGTCAGTGTGCGAACCCGTCACGCCTCATGCTCCCCTAAGCAAGGCGACCTTAACATCATTGTTGATTCGAGGGGATAGCGGCCTGTTCGCGGCGCCGGAGCATGATCCGGAAAGTGTGCAACGGTTTTCCCTCGCGACAAACGCGGAACGCGTTTGTCGCGGAGATCATGCCCAGACAGTCTAGGTCAGGCCGGCCCGGCGAAAGCCTTCGAGGTAGTGCTCGCGGTCGGCGGCGAGCTTGATCGGCATGAACTCGGCGATCCAGGCGAGCGAGACGTTGGGCTGGGCACGCTGGAGTTCCTTCAGCGCCGCGCGGGCGGTCTCGGTTTGCCCGGCCATCGCCGCGGCCGCGGTCAGCACCCGGTGCCCGCCGACGAAGTCACTGCGCTGGCGCAGGGCCTCCTGTGCGAGCCGGATCGCTTCCGCATAGTCCCTGCCGAGGAAGCGGGCAAAGGCGGCGATGCCGAAATAGACGGGTGCATAGGGGTCGCGCGGGCTGAGGCGGATCGCCCGCCGCGCGGCCTCGTCGGCATCCCGCCAGCGGCCGCAATAGCTGAGCGTCAGGCCATAGTAGCCCTGCGCCAGCGCAAAGTTCGGATTGAGCCGCAGCGCGGTCTCGAATTCGGCAAGCGAATCCTCGAACCGGCGTGCGAACAGATCGACATGGCCGAGCGCATTATGCGCCCAGGCATCCTGGTCGTCGGCGCGGATCGCGGCCCGTGCCGCGCGCTCGGCCACCGGCAGCGCCGCGGCCATCTCCATCCAGCCCATATGCGCCGTGAACATGTAGCTGGTGCCGAGCAGCCCGAGCGCCTTGCCGTAGTTCGGGTCGAGCGCGATGGCCTTTTCGAGCAGGGCTCGCGCCGCGACGTGGTCCTGCCGCGTTACGCGCCAGTAATGGGAGAGGGCGCGCATCAGAAGGTCCCAGGCGTCCAGGCTGTCGGGCGGCTTGCGCTCGGCGCGAAAATTCTCCGCGGCATAGAGCTGCGGCTCGATCGCGGCGACGATGCGTTCGGTGATCTCGTCCTGTACGGCGAAGACGTCGGCGAGCTCGCGGTCGTAGCGTTCGGCCCAGAGATGGCTGCCGGTGGCGACATCGTTGAGCTGCGCGGTGATGCGGACGCGATCGCCTTCCTTGCGGACGCTGCCCTCGACGACATAGCGCACGCCGAGCTCCTCGGCGACCTGCCGCAGGTGAACCGTGCGGCCCTTGTAGATGAAGGAGGAGTTGCGCGCGATCACGAAGAACCAGCGCAGCTTCGACAGCGCGGTGATGATGTCCTCGCTGATGCCGTCGGAGAAATAATCCTGCTCGGCCTCGCCGCTCATGTTGGTGAAGGGCAGGACGGCAATTGCGGGACGATCGGGCAGCGGCAATTCCGTCGGTGTTGGGTCGGGCGGCTTGCCCGGCGCCGACGATGAGGCTGCGGCGGAGCGTTCGGTCACTGCGCCGACGAACCGCACGCCCTTGCGCGCGACTGTGCGGATCAGCCGCTGATCTTCGCCATTGTCATTGACCGCGCGCCGCGCCGCGTTGATCCGGCTGGTCAGCGTCGATTCCGAGACGACGCGGCCGTTCCAGATCGCGTCGAGCAGATTGTCCCGCGTCACCACGCGCTCGCGGTTGCGGACCAGGTAAAGCAGGAGATCGAACACCTGGGGCTCGAGCGCGACGAGCGTCTCCGCCCGCCGCAATTCGCGGCGCGCGGGGTCGAGCACGAAATCCTCGAAATGAAATGTCACGCCGCCCTCGGCTCGCGCGGGGAAATCAAGGTGTTCTCAGCGTAAAATAACGCCACTCTCAAGGCCAGCGAGCCGCATGCGCCCTATCGTCCCGGCGTCTTCAACCGCAGGAGAATTGCCATGTCGACATCCGCCGCGCTCAAGCCGGCCCTCGCCCAACCAGATCTTGCCGCCGTCAAGCAGCGCCAGCACAGCGCCTGGTCATCCGGCGACTATGCCATTGTCGGCACCACCTTGCAGATCGTCGGCGAGCAACTCTGCGAGGCGCTCGACTTGCGCGCCGGCAGCAAGGTGCTTGATGTCGCCGCCGGCAACGGCAATGCGACGCTGGCCGCCGCGCGGCGCTGGTGCGACGTCACATCGACCGATTATGTTCCCGCGTTGCTCAAGCGGGGACGCGAACGGGCCGCGGCGGAGCATCTGATGGTCGAATTCCGTGAAGCTGATGCCGAAGCGCTGCCGTTTGCGGATGCCAGCTACGACGTCGTGCTCTCGACCTTCGGCGTCATGTTCACGCCGGATCAGGACAAGGCGGCGTCCGAGCTCGCGCGGGTCTGCAAGTCCGGCGGCAAGATCGGCCTCGCCAACTGGACGCCCCAAGGCTTCATCGGTCAGCTCTTCAAGACCATCGGCAGGCATTTGCCGCCGCCAGCGGGCGTGAAGTCGCCGGCCTTGTGGGGCACGCCGGCACGGCTTGAGGAGATGTTCGGCAGCCAAGCCTCCGAGATCGCCGCCGAGCCGCGCATGTTCGCCTTCCGCTATCGCTCGCCGGAGCACTGGCTCGAGGTTTTCAAATCCTATTACGGGCCGATGCTGAAAGCGTTCGTGGCGCTGGAGGAGACCGGCCAGGCCGCGCTGCGGCGCGATCTCATGGCGCTGCTCGGCGAATTCAACCGTGCCGACGACGGTACGGTGGTGGTGCATAGCGAGTATCTGGAGGTCGTGATCAGCAAGCGCTGAATTGCTGTCGTGATCCGGTCAGGCCCAGCCTCGGCCTGACCGCCGGCAATCAGCATGGCGCGGCGGCGCCGACCGTGTCGGCCGAGACGGCCTCGCGGGTGCCGAGCGGCTTGGGCGGTCCGGTGGTCGTATCCCGAAGGGTCTGCCGCTCGATCTCCGAGTTCAGCTCGGCCCCGAACATGATGACGATCGCCGACATCCACATCCACATCATCAAGCCGATCGCCGCGCCGAGCGAGCCGTAGGTCGCGTTGTAATTGGCGAATTCCGAGAGATACCAGGACAGGAGTGCCGAGCCGGCGATCCAGAGGATGGCGGCCGTCACCGCGCCGAGGCTCAGCCATTGCCAGCGTGGCGCGTCGCGGCTCGGTGCGAAGCGGTAGAGGACGGCAAGCGCGGCCAGCAGGATGACGAACAGCACCGGCCATCGCGCGAGAGCGACGATCAGCCTGCTTTCCGGCGCGATGCCGAGATGGTTGAGCGCGAGCGGGAAGGCGACCACGGTGCCCACCATCAGCAGCAGCGCCGCGATGCCGCCGACGGTGAAAGCCAACGACACCGTGTTCAGCCGGACGAAGCTGCGCTTTTCGCGCTCCTCATAGGCGACGTTGAGGGCATCGAAGATGGCTTTGACGCCCGCATTGGCGCTCCAGATCGCGAGCAAGAGGCCAAACAGGAAGGTGACACCCAGGGCGGTATTGCCGTTGGACACCACGCGCGCGACCTGGTCCTCGACGATCTGGAACGCGCCCTCGGGCAGCATCATCGCGAGCGAATGCAGGTTGGAACTGATCGTCGAGGGATCGGCGAACAGGCCGTAGGACGAGACCAGCGCGGTCACGGCGGGAAAGATCGCGAGCAGCCCGAAGAAGACGACGCCGCCCGCAGTTGCGAGCAGGCGATCGCCGTCGATGCGCTGATAGGTGCGCCAGAAGATGTCTTTCCAGCCCGCCCACGGGATCGCGAAAGGGCTTTTCGCGCGCCGGCCGTGGCCGGGCTGCATCGCTGCGCCGGCCGGGCTCGTTTCCGGCGAACTTGCTTCATTGTTGCGATGGTCTTGCGGAGGGCCCGACCGGATGGGGCCGGACTCCTGAAAGTAGCGTTCCGCAGACAGCACGAAGACGGCCGTGGCGGCCACCAGCAACCAACTGTCGAGGTGCTCGGTGTGCCGCGCGCGCATTTCAAGCGTCCAAGCCGTGGCCGTGCCGGCGCCGCCGTGCGGCCGTGAAGCCCAGCAGCCCGACGGCTGCGAGCATCAGACCCAACTGCACGGGCCGGTTGGTCCGGGCCGACAGGGCGTTGCCGCCACGGCCACGTTCGCCCGGTGCGCGCGGCACCAGCGGAATCGTCGTTGCGACCTCTTTCACCGCCTGCTTGACCGTTCCGCGCGGGATCCGCGGGGTGGCGATCGCAACGCGCATCCGGCTGGCAAGCGGCACGATCGGCTTGTCCCGACGCTTCATTTGGGCCTGAGCCACGCCGGCGCAGGATACGGCCAGCACCAGGAGCACGGCCGCGACGGCACCAAAGCCCCAGAATTGTCCGTGGGTGATTGCGACCCAACGATAAAGGGCCATCAGGCCGACAAAGAGGGTGGCGATCAGGAACAGCCCGGCCATTGCGAACAGTCCTGCCGCGACCGCATAGGACGTCGCGCGGCCCGTGGCCTGATTGGTACGGTCGCGCAAGTACGATCGCGCGGCGCGCTTGAGATGATTGATCTTGAGCGCTATGCCGGCGCGCAGCAATTCGCCCGATGGCGCGAGCATGCGGACATCCTCCGAGAACGAAAAATTCGTCGGGGGATGAACGTGGCGGAATTTGACTTGTTCCGCGCGGAGCGCGGGTGCCGGGACGGATCAGCCGAGATCGGCGGCCGCGATCCAGAACACCTCGCCCTCGGACTCCTCGGTGTCGAGCCAGAGCAGCGGCAGTTCCGGAAAGGCCTCGTCGACCAGTTCGCGGCCGCGGCCGATCTCGCAGATCAAGCCGCCATCCGGCGTCAGGTGATCGGGCGCATCGCGCAGGATCCGGCGCACCACGTCGAGACCGTCGGGGCCGCCGTCAAAGGCCAGCTTCGGCTCGGCGCGGCACTCCGGCGGCAGGGCGGCCATGCCTTCCGCATCGACGTAAGGCGGGTTGGTGATGATGAGGTCGTATCTGTTGTCACCGAGCGGGGCGAACAGGTCGCCGCGATGCAGGCTGATCCGGTCATCGAGCCTGAATTCGCCGACATTTCGTGTGGCGACTTCGAGCGCGCCCTTGGAGATGTCGACGGCATCAACGGTGGCATTCGGGAAATGATGCGCGGCAAGGATGGCGAGACATCCAGAGCCCGTGCAGAGATCGAGCACGCGTTCGACGGCCGTGGGGTCGTCGATCAGCGAGCCCGCCTCGCCGTCGCCGCCGAAATGCGACTCCAGCAGCTCGCCGATGAAGGAGCGCGGAACGATGACGCGCTCGTCGACATAGAAGGGCAGGCCGCGCATGTAGATCTTGTTGACGAGATAGGCGGTCGGTTTGCGCGTGGTGACGCGCTGATGGATGAGGTCGACGATGGTCTTGCCTTCCGCCGACGTGACGCAGGCATGGGCAAAGATCTCGAACTGGTCGGGATGCAGATGCAGGGCTTCGCAGACCAGGAAGGCTGCTTCCGCGACCGGATCGGTCGTGCCATGGGCAAAGGCGAGCTTCGCCTCGGTGAAGCGGCTCACGGCGTAGCGGACGAAATCGATCAGCGTGAGCAGCTCGCCGCGGCCGACCTTCGCGAGTTTCGGTGCCGCGCGGCCGCGCGTGGTCTTCTTGGATGCTCTTGCCATCAGGATCGGGTCCAGCGTGCGGCGGCCTCGTCGTCACGGGCGTGGGCTTCGACCCAGCCGGTGCCGGTGGCGCTCTCTTCCTTCTTCCAGAACGGCGCGCTGGTCTTGAGATAATCCATCAGGAACTCGGCCGCCTGGAACGCTGCCTGGCGGTGCTGCGAGGCCGTGAGCACCAGCACGATATTCCGCCCCGGCATGAACCGCCCGACGCGATGAATGATGGTGACGCCGTTCAGCGGCCAGCGCGATGTAGCTTCGTCGGCATGGCGCTTGATCTCTTCTTCCGCCATGCCGGGATAATGTTCGAGCGTGAGGGCGGCGATCTTCGCGCTGTCCTCGTCGCCGCGGCAGATGCCGGAAAAGCTCACGACCGCACCGATGTCGGTGCGGCTCCCGGTCAAGATCGCGATCTCGCGCGCGATGTCGAAATCGTCCTGCTGGATGCGGATGGTGACGGGGCAGGGGCTGACGGGGGCGGTGCTTACGGGGGAGGTCATGGCCTAGCCGCCGGTCATCGGCGGGAAAAACGCGATCTCGCGGGCGCCCGCGATCGCGGCGTCCGATTTGACGTGGGCATGATCGATCGCGGTGCGGATCACCTTCGGCCTCTCGAAGGCGTAGGCATAGGCCTCGCTCTGGCCGGACAGCCAGGCGATCAGCTCCTCGACGGTGCGCACGGTCGCCGGCGGCTCGATGGTCTCCTCGGCCTTGCCGACGCGCTCGCGCACCCAGGCGAAGTACTTCACCTTCATGCCTCATCCTCCTTGATGAGGTGATGGATACCGGCGCGGAAATAGTCGTAGCCGGTGTATATGGTGAGGATCGCCGACGCCCAGAGCAGCGCAAGCCCGATCATCGAGACCACGGGCACCACCTCATCGCCGGCCGGGCCCGCGAGCAGGAAGCCGATGGCGATGAGCTGAACGGTCGTCTTCCACTTCGCAAGCTTGGTCACGGGAACGCTCACCCGCAACGCCGCGAGATATTCGCGCAGGCCCGAGACCAGGATCTCGCGGCACAGGATCACGATGGCGGCCCACAGCGACCAGCCATGGATGATGCCGTCGGCGGCCAGCATCAGCAGGCAGGAGGCGACCAGCAGCTTGTCGGCGATCGGATCGAGCATCCGGCCGAACGCCGATTGCTGATTCCAGATCCGCGCGTAATAGCCGTCGAGGTAATCGGTCACTGCTGCCGCGATGAAGATGGCGACCGCGACCCAGCGCAGCCACAGCGGCTGATCCAGAATCGACTGCGCATAAATGCACCCGACCACGACCGGGATCGCGGCGATCCGGCCATAGGTCAGGATGTTCGGGAGGGACATCGCGCGGCTGGTCGTCCCTCGTGTCGTGGCGATGTTCATCCGTCCTACCAATACCGCTCGTGCCTGAAGGTCAACCGTCCCGCTCCCCAAATGAGGTGCAGCATGCGACGACCATATGACCGCGGCCCCCTTAGTTCACCCCGGCTGGGGATGGAAATAGTCGAAAATCCTGCGAGCGCTCTCGGCGCTCACCCCCGGAACCTTGCCGAGATCGGCGATCGAGGCCCGCTCGATCTCCTTCAGGGTTCCGAAATGGTGCAGCAAGGCACGTTTGCGTGACGGGCCGATGCCCGGAATCTCCTGCAAACCGGCCTCGCGGATGTCCTTCTTGCGCAGCTTGCGGTGCGAGCCGATGACGAAGCGGTGGGCCTCGTCGCGCAGGCGCTGGATGAAATAAAGCACGGGATCGCGCGGCTCCAGCTTGATTGCCTCGCGCTCCGGCATGAACAGGGTTTCGCGGCCGGCATCCCGGTCCGGTCCCTTGGCGACCGACATCAGCGACACCTGGGTCAGGCCGAGATTCGTAAAGATCTCCCGGACGGCGTTGAGCTGGCCGCGACCGCCGTCAATGATCACGAGGTCGGGCCATTGCGGGAAGTCGTCGTCCTTGGCCTTGCCGGCGGCGTCCTCGGGCGGATTGATCAGGCGCTTGAAGCGGCGTTCCAGCACCTCGCGCATCATGCCGTAATCGTCGCCCGGCGTGAGCCCTTCCGACTTGATGTTGAACTTGCGGTACTGGTTCTTCACGAAACCATCGGGGCCGGCGACGATCATGGCGCCGACCGCATTGGTGCCCTGGATGTGGCTGTTGTCGTAGACCTCGATGCGCTTGGGTGAATGCGGCAGGCTCAGCGTCGTCGCCATGGCGTCGAGCAGCCGGCTCTGCGTCGCGGTGTCCGCGAGCTTGCGGCCGAGCGCCTCGCGCGCATTGGTCAGCGCGTGGGCGACCAGCTCCTTCTTCTCGCCGCGCTTGGGCGCCGTGACCTCGATCTTGTGGCCGGCCTTGATCGACAGCGCATTGGCGAGCAGCTCGCTCTCCTCGATCTCGTGCGAGAGCAGGATGTTCTTCGGCGGCGGCTTGTCGTCGTAGAACTGGGCGAGGAAGGACCCCAGCACTTCCTCCGGCGTATAGGTCTTCTCCGCGCGCGGGAAATAGGCGCGGTTGCCCCAGTTCTGTCCGGTGCGGAAGAAGAACACTTCGACGCAGGAGAATCCGCCCTCCTGGTGGATGGCGAACACGTCGGCTTCTTCCACCGTGCGCGGATTGATGCCCTGCTGCGACTGGATCGCCGATAGCGCGGCGAGGCGGTCGCGGTAGAGTGCCGCGGTCTCGAATTCGAGCTCGCCGGAGGCCTTCTCCATCTCGCCGGCAAGCTCCTGCTTCACCGCTTGGCTCTTGCCGGAGAGGAAGTCGGTCGCCTCGCGCACCAGCGTCGTATAGCCGGGGAAATCGATCTCGCGGGTACAGGGGCCGGCGCAGCGGCGGATCTGGTAGAGCAGGCAGGGCCGCGAGCGGCTCTCGAAGAAGGAATCGGTGCAGGAGCGGATCAGGAACGCGCGCTGCAAGGCGGTGATGGTGCGGTTGACCGCGCCGGCGGAAGCGAACGGGCCGAAATAGCGGCCGGGCCGCGACTGCGCACCACGATGCTTGAGGATCTGCGGCGCCCAATGGTCGCCGGTGATCAGGATGTAGGGAAACGACTTGTCGTCGCGCAGCTGCACGTTGAAGCGCGGCCGGAGCTGCTTGATGAGATTGGCTTCCAGCAGCAGCGCTTCGGTCTCGGTGTTGGTCGAGACGATCTCCACGGTCACCGTGGCCGCGATCATGCGCAGGATGCGCGCCGGTTGCGGCGCGCTCTGGCGCGCATAGTTCGACAGGCGCTTTTTGACGTTCTTGGCCTTGCCGACATAGAGCACGTCGGCATTGGCGCTGAGCATGCGATAGACGCCCGGCGAGGTGGGCGCGAGGCGGACCGCGCGCTCGATCGCCTCATGGCCGGTCGCCAGCGGCTCTTCGCCGACCGCGCCGCTCTCCTCCAGGATGTCAGGCAGCAGCGCGTCGTCCTCGTCCTCGCCAGCGGTGGTGGCGGGATCGAGGTCCGGCGGCGCCAGGCTCTCCGGCGGGGCGTCGGCCGTCGTGCCGCGCGGAGATTTGCGCGCGCGTGCGTCGTCCGGATTGTCGGTGGAATCGTGAGCCATGATGCGAATTTAAGCGCTGGGGGTGCCGATTTGAAGTTCCAGCCTTGCGGCACACACAGGATGGCGGCGCGGTTCCGGGTAACACTTGCTTAAGCCTGTTAAGAGCGTGGTAACCCGGCTTAACAGGCCTTTAACTTAAAACTCTCGATAAATCTTACGCGAAAAAGAGGAGGTTCCGTAACCATGCGATTTTGCCTTGCGCGGCGGCGCAGGCATCGCGGGGGCGGCCGTTGCGTTGGAGAGTACCGATGAGGGGGTTCGTTGTAGGCGCAGCCGTGTTGGTTGCAGCCGGCTGGACAGCTTCGGCAGAGGCCGCCGATCTCAATTACGGGCAGGGTGCGCCGTACACCGTCAATCAGCCGCTCAACGCCTATAGCTGGGCCGGTCCGTATCTCGGTGCCAATCTCGGCTATGAGTGGGGCTCGGTGAGTAATTCGCCCGTCAAGCCCTCCGGTTTCGTCGGCGGTGTGCAGGCCGGCTACAATTTTCAGAATGGTCCATGGGTGTTCGGCGTCGAGGGCGACATCCAGGCCGCGGGCGCTGATGACACCTTCGCGCCGTGGAAGTTCTCCAACCCCTGGTTCGGCACGCTGCGCGGCCGCGCCGGCTATGCGTTCAGCAACGTGCTGTTCTACGGCACCGCCGGCCTCGCCTTCGGCGAGCTGCGCGCGCAGACATTCGGTTGGACGGAGTCGCACACCACCGCAGGCTGGACCATCGGTGCCGGCGCGGAAGTCGGCTTCGCGCCGAACTGGAGCGCCAAGCTCGAATATCTCTACATCGATCTGTCGACGAGCCAGTTCGCAATTACCGGCGTGTCAAACGGCTATAGCGCCAGCGTTGTGCGCGCAGGCGTGAACTATCACTTCTGATAGTTGAAGAAGAAAATACCGGACAACAGCCTCCCGGCCGCTCGCGGCCGGGATTTTTTTCGCCAGGTGTTCGCTCGAAAACGCTCTAGGAGACGATGACCAAATTGACTGCCTTTGGTCCCTTCCCCTTCTTGTCCGGCTCGACTTCAAAAGTAATGCGCTGTCCTTCGGCGAGATCTTTCAGTCCCGCCCGCTCCACAGCAGTAATGTGCACGAAGACGTCGCGCCCGCCGTCGTCGGGCTTGATGAAACCGTAGCCGCGCTCGCCGTTAAAAAACTTGACCGTTCCCGTCATGGCCATCGGGAAACTCCCCCTCATTGCTCCTCCGTCGCGACGCAGACTCACGTCACGACATGACCGGGCCTTACGAAGCCCGGGAGCTGGCCATCCTTGGGCGGACCTTTCTTTCGGTCCGATCGGATCTTTCTTAGGCCTTCACTCCGCCGCAACCATTCGCGGAAGCGGAACGTAAAGCCAGTCACGGAAACAGCATAATACGGTTCTCTGCAGATTGACTACCGCTCCTGCATCTTTTTCCCAAGAATGCCGGGGTGTTACGGTCTCGGCACCTCTAATCGGAATCTGGCAGCTCCGCCCTGTCCGAGCGGTATCTCCAGCTCGGGCAGGATCGTCTTGAGCTCGCCATGCAGCGTGTACGGCGGATTGACGATCAACAATCCGGCGGAGGTGAGGGCGGCGCCATCAAGCTGCGGCGCGACACTGAATTCGAGACGCAGACATTTTCCTGGTGGTTTTGCTGCGGCTGCGAGCCGCGCCACTGATTGCACCAGCGTGTCGGTGGCGCGCCGGCTCTTGGCCGGATACCAGATTACATAGATACCGGTCGGCCATTTCACGAAAGCCGCCGAGAAGGCGTCGCCGAGCTTTTCGAACTCGTCTTTCGCCTCGAACGGCGGGTCGATCAGCACGAGCCCGCGCCGTTCCTTCGGTGGCACGAAGGCCGGCAGCGCGACCCAGCCGTCGAGATCGACCACGCGCGCCTGTTCGTCGCGGCGCAGCACACCGATCAGCGCCTTGCGCGCCTTCGGCTCGAGCTCGCAGGCAACGAGGCGGTCCTGCGGCCGCAGCAGGCCGCGCGTGATCAGCGGCGAACCCGGATAGGCCTTGAGTTCGCCCTTCGGATTGTAGGCACGAACGATGTCGAGATAGGGCTTGGCCAGCGCCACGGCGTCGTTCGACAGGCGCGCCTGCATCAGCCGCGCGATGCCGGTCAGCCATTCGCCGCTGCGGCGCGCCTCGTCGCTTTCGAGATCATAGAGGCCGGCGCCGGCATGGGTGTCGATGACACGGAATGCGCCCGGCTTGTCCTGAAGGTAGGTAATGATGCGCGCGAGCACGATGTGCTTGATGACATCGGCGAAGTTTCCGGCGTGGAAGGCGTGACGGTAGTTCATGAGACAGGACTACGCTACGTCACGGCTTGAGCAAAGCGGCATGCGCGTCTGTCCCGGACGCGCTGCTGCTCTTAGCGTTGCGGGCCAGGGCCGAGGACTCGGGGGGCTGGATTCCCATGCAGCATGGACCCCGATTCTGCAGCGCACCGCCGAAACGGCGCTGCGTCCGGGGCACGCGCACTTGGACTACCCACCCCTGATCGGCGGCATCGTCACCTGGTCGCGGCGGCAGGCGCGGCGCTCGATCTCCTCGCAGGCCCGGAATTGCAGGTCCTTGCTGAGGCAGATGCGGACCTCGGAGAGCCGGGTCCGATTGCAGGTGACCGAGATGGCCGCGTTGCTCAGGCCCGCATTGGCCTTGATGAAGGCTTCCTCCACCTCGCCCGGCGCCACGGTCTTGGCCTGCGACAGTTCGAGATATTCCGCCGGGATCTTGATCGCGGCGCGCGCCTTTCGGATCGTCTCGAAATAATTGCGGCTGTCGAGCCCGGAGCAGGTGCCGTGCTTGTCCCACTCGTTGAAGATCAGCCCCGGCGCCGGCATCAAATCGAGCATCGAAGAGACGATGCTGCGGTTCAGGCGTGGCGACGGCCGCTGGCAATATTCAGGGAAACCATTCTCATATTGCGGCCACAGCCCGTGCACCACGAACGCGTAGGGCCGCCCGCTGCACTGCATCTGCGAGCGACCACCGCCGCCGCCGCCGCGGTTGCGCTCGGACGCCTCCTCGCAGAACGAGGGCGACCATGACAGCGACAGCACATAGAAGTCGAATTCGCCGGGCGCGTTCTGCCGTTTGTCCTGGGCCTTCGCGCCGCCCGGCAGCGCGACCAGCCCGGCGGCCAGAACCAGGGGGAGGGTCAGTGAGATCACGAGACGGGTGAACGAACGCAATCTAAAATGAAACATGGCGACGCCCCTCAACTAGACTGTGCAATCAGCCTAGCAGGCAACAAGAACATTTCAAGAACAAAGTTCGGGCCGGCCCGTCAGGCGCCTGATCAGTCCGATTCAGGCCTTTCGATCGAGGCTCAGGGCCTGGCGGCGCGGCAGGACGGATTGTAGGCCCAGTTGCGGTCGAGCCCGACCACGCACCATTCCACACCATTGCCGTAGCCGGAGAAGCCGCCATCCTCGATGATCGAGAAATGCACCTTGCGCACCTTGCCGTCATTGAGCATGGCGTCGCCGGTGCAATAGCGGCGCGGAATGTTGTCGGACTGCCAGGGCCGGAACGCGATCTCGTGAACGGCGGCGAAGCCAGTGATCTTCAACGAGGAATTCCAGAACGAGCTTTCCTTCTCCCAGAACTGGGTGGCGATGGTCGGCAGCGCCCTCTCGCAATCGACGACGGCGCCGTCATAGCGCGGCCCGTTCAGCCAGAAGTTCAGCTCCAGCGGATTGGCGGCCCTGGCCTCACCGAGCGACAGCGCTCCGAACATGAGGCCAAGCAAGGTGGCAAAGCGGAGCGATTTCAGGGGGAGGGCGCGCATGGGCAATCCGGACAGCTGGGTCTTGCGAAGGATGGACGGTGCCGCGAAGGCCGGGGCAGGTCAAGTGCAGCGCGGCAACACTTGGCCAAGAGTTGACCCTAACCTCGCAGCCGGCGGGGCATCAGTTCTTTTCATGGACATCCCGGCACCGTAAACTGGCGCCAACCAACTGGAGTGACGGGAATGCGAATCATTGCGGCTGCGGGCCTTCTTGCCCTGGGGATGATGGCCAGCCAGTCGGCACGCGCCGATATGCTTCCGGTGCCTCCGTTCAAGGGCAACGACACCGGCGGCATCATCGCTTATTCGATGGCGACCCAGGCGGATGCGCGGCAGGTCGCGGTCGATCACTGCGCGCGCTACGGCAAGGTCGTGAAATTCCTCGCGGTGCAGGCCTTTGAGGGCGGCTATATCTCGTTCTCCTGCCGTTGGGTGCCCTATGGCGCGGCCCAACAGCCGATCCGCACGCTGTACTGAGGCGCTTTCGGAACGTCGGGAGCTTCCCACATGGCGCGCAAGCTCGCTTTGCTCGGCTCGGCCCTTTGTCTTGTGGTGTCGGCAGGCAGCGCCAGCGCCGACGATCTGCCGGTGCGCAAGGCCGGTCTCTGGGAAATGAAGATGGTCAGGACCGGCACGCCCATGCCCGAGATGACCATGCAGCACTGCACCGACGAGACCGTCGACAAGGAGATGAACAACAACGTCTCCCCGATGGCCAAGCAGATCTGCGCCAAGCAGGACATCAAGAAGACCGCGACCGGCTATGTCAGCGATTCCGAGTGCAACGTCGCCGGCATCAGCACGACCTCGCATGCCGAGATCACCGGCGATTTCAACTCGGCCTATACGGTGAAGACCTCGTCGCACGCGCAAGGCGGCGCCGCCGGCGCAGCAGGCCGCGACACCACGATGCAGCTCGAAGCCAAGTGGCTCGGGGCCTGCAAGCCCGACCAGAAGCCCGGCGACATCGTGATGCCCGGCGGATTCAAGATGAACGTGCGCGACATGGACAAGTTGAAGGCGCTGCTGCCGAAGTAGGTTCACCGCGAAACCGGTGCGCTCCCTCTCCCCGCAAGCGGGGCGAGGTGAAGAACGACTACACCGGTATCCTCACACTCGCCCTTAATCCCCCCATCGGGCTGTCGCCGAGGGTGATGTCGCCGCCATGCGAGCGCGCGATGTCGCGGGCGATGGCGAGCCCCAGGCCGGTGCCGCCTTCGTCCTGGTTGCGGGCGTTGTCGAGCCGCAGGAACGGCTTGAACACCTCTTCGCGCAAGTGCGCGGGAATGCCGGGGCCGTCGTCCTCGACCGTGACGGTCAAATAACGGTGATCGCGCTGGCCGTTGATGGCGATGCTCTTGCCGTAGCGCGCCGCGTTGGTGACGAGGTTGGCGAGGCAGCGCTTGAACGAGGCCGGCTTCACGGTCACCACGGGCAGGCCGTGGAACGCGACGGTCGCGGTGTGGCCGTGGCGCTCGGCGTCGCTGCGCAGCTCCTCGAGCGCCTGCGCCATGTCGGTCGGCTGCGACTGCTCGCCGGAATCGCCGCGGGCAAACGCAAGGTAGTCCTCCAGCATCATCGACATCTCGTCGACGTCCTTGCGCATGCCCTCGAGCTCCGGGTTGTCGCCAATCAGCGCCAGCTCGAGCTTGAAGCGGGTCAGGATGGTGCGGAGATCGTGGCTGACGCCGGCAAGCATCGCGGTGCGCTGCTCCATCGTGCGCTCGATGCGTGACTTCATCTCGAGGAAGGCGACCGCCGCGCGCCGTACCTCGCGCGCGCCGCGCGGCCTGAAGTTCGGCGCCTCGCGGCCCTTGCCGAAACTCTCGGCGGCGTCTGCCAGCCGCAGGATCGGCTTGATCTGGTTGCGCAGGAACAGCACGGCTACGATCAGGAGGATCGAGGAGGTGCCGACCATCCAGAACAGGAAGATCTCCGAGTTCGAGGCATAGGCGGCGCTACGCTGCGCGAACACGCGCATCACGGCATCGTCGAGCTGGATCCGGATCTCGACGAGGTTGGAGCGGCCGACGGTGTCGATCCAGAACGAGCGTCCGATCTGGCGGCCGAGCTGCACCGACAGGGTCTGGTCGAGCAGCGAGAAGAACGGCTTTGGCCCCGGCGGCGGCATGTCGCCGGCGGGGAGGAAGTCGACGACGAGGCCGAGGCGCTGCTGGGCGATGCGGCGGATCTCGTTGCGGTCCTTGTCCTGCGGATAGCCCTTGTAGACGTCGATCAGCGCGGCGATGTCCTGCACGACAGCAGCCGACAGGCGACGCGTCACCGTGTTCCAGTGCCGCTCCATGAACACGAAGGCGACGACCGATTGCAGGATCACCATCGGTACGATCATGATGAGGAGCGCGCGCGCATAGAGGCCGGTCGGCATCCAGCCCTTGAACGCGTTGCCCATCCAGCCATTGGCGGCAGAGACGCGGCCGGCGGCGCTCTTCAACAGCGTCAGGCCGGTATCGATCGTGCTCATCGGTCGCGCTTCACTGCTTTATGGCGAGGCCACCAGGCGGTAGCCGATGCCGCGCACCGCCTGGAGGAACAGCGGATTGGCGGGGTCGGTCTCGATCTTGCGCCTGAGGCGGTTGATCTGCACGTCGACGGCGCGCTCGTTGACGCTGCCATTGCCGGTGAGCGCGCTGCGCGGCACGGTCTCGCCCGGGGTCTCCGAGAGAATCCGCAGCATCTCGCGTTCGCGGTCGGTGAGGTGAATGACCTCCTCGCCCTGGCGCAGCTCGCCGCGATCGAGATGGTAGACGTAAGGGCCGAACGCGATCTTCTCCACCGCGGCGGTTTGCGGCGGCGGCGCGGCGCGCTTGAGGATGTTGTTGATGCGCAGCGCGAGCTCGCGCGGCTCGAACGGTTTTGCCACGTAATCGTCGGCGCCGATTTGCAGGCCTTCGATGCGGGCTTCGGCCTCGTGCCGCGCCGTCAGCATCACGATCGGCACCGAGGAGGAGGTCCGGATGAAGCGGGCGAGATCGAAGCCGGTTTCGCCGGGCATCATGACGTCGAGGATCAGGAGATCGAAATGCAGGCCCATGAGCTTCGAGCGTGCATCGCCGGCGCTTGCGGCGGTGGTGACGCGATAGCCTTCGCTGGCGAGGAAGCGCGACAACAGATCGCGGATGCGGCGGTCGTCGTCGACCAGCAGCAGATGCGGCGCATCGTCGGCCGGTTCTACCGGCGGGCGGGCGAGCGTGGCAGCGAACGGCACGTTCACTCCTTTCCGTCCTGATTGACGTTGGCGAAGATCGTCTCCAGCACCTTGTCCGGATCGTCGCGGTCGATCATCGCGCGCAGGAAACGCTTGACGGTATCGGCATCCTGCGGCGCCAGCTCGGCGAGCGCCTTGGTGATCCGCGTGGTCTGGAGTCCGGCGAGCTTCTGCACCAGCGCCTCGCCCTTCGGCGTCGCGTAGAGCAGGCGCTGGCGGCGGTCATTGTCGCCGGTCTTCTGCACGATATAGCCCTCGTCCAGGAGCTGCTTGAGCACGCGGCCGAGCGACTGTTTTGTGATGCGCAGGACATCGAGCAGGTCGGCGACCTTGAGGCCGGGATAGCGATAGACGAAATGCATGACCCGGTGGTGGGCCCGGCCGAAGCCGAAAGCCTCCAGCTCCTGGTCGGGATCGCCGACGAAATCACGATAGGCGAAGAACAGCAGTTCGATGATATCCCAGCGCAAATTGCCTCCATCGCCTGCGGCCGGCCGCGGCTCGGCTGCGTCTTGAGAGGGAGTTGCGAAATTTATGTCAGGCATATTGACGTATCTTGGGTTCAATGTTACAAAACGATTAGCCCGCACGAAATTTTAGATCGCTTCGCGTCGGGTGGCAGTTCTAGGAGCGGCCGGAGAGAGCCGGACAGGCGACGACGGCCGAAGCAGATCTACCGTGCGATTGTCGAGCGGCATTTCGGCAAAACATACTGGACTTCCGCCTTCCGCAAAAGCATGTCCTCGGCGACATGCTGGCCACGGAAACCGGCCGTAACAAGGCTGGCGGCGGTCCAGCCACAACCTAATCAAGCCAGCCGGGCTCAAACAGGGCAGGCGGGCGCCAGAACAGCGCCGCTACCGGCAGCGGGAGGCAAGGACATGAGTATGAAATTCGACATCCAGCCCGCATCCAATCCGACATCCGAGAAGGACCGCGTCGCCAAGCTGGTGGATCCCGGCTTCGGGCGGGTCTTCACCGATCACATGGCGATCGTCCGCTACAACCAGGCCAAGGGCGGCTGGTACGAAGCACGCATCGAGGCGCGCGCCAACTTCCAGCTCGATCCGGCCGGCGCGGTCCTGCACTACGCGCAGGAAATCTTCGAAGGCCTCAAGGCCTACAAGCGTGACGACGGCGGTGTGAACCTGTTCCGCCCCGACGCCAATGCGCGCCGCTTCAAGGATTCCGCCGACCGCATGGCGATGGCGCAGCTGCCCGAGGACGTCTTCATCGAGGCGGTCGAGCAGGTCGTGCGCATCGACCGCGCCTGGATGCCGGGCGGCGAGGGCAGCCTCTATCTGCGCCCCTTCATGATCGCGAGCGAGACCTTCCTCGGCGTCAAGCCGTCGTCCGAATACATCTTCGCGGTGATCGCTTCGCCGGTTGGCTCCTATTTCAAGGGCGGACCTGCGCCGGTCTCGATCTGGGTCTCGGAGAACTACACCCGTGCCGCGATCGGCGGCACCGGCGCCGTCAAGTGCGGCGGCAATTATGCCGCGAGCCTGCGTGCGCAGGCCGAAGCGATCCAGCACGGTTGCGATCAGGTCGTCTTCCTCGACGCGGTCGAGCGCCGCTACATCGAGGAGCTCGGCGGCATGAACGTCTTCTTCGTGTTCGAGGACGGCTCGCTCTCGACGCCGCCGCTCGGCACGATCCTGCCCGGCATCACCCGCGACTCCATCATCGCGCTCGCGAAGGATGCCGGCAAGACGGTGCGCGAGGAGCCGTACTCGCTCGACCAGTGGCGCAAGGATGCGGCGAGCGGCAAGCTGAAGGAAGCGTTCGCCTGCGGCACCGCTGCCGTGATCTCGCCGATCGGCAAGGTGCGCTCGGTGAGCGGCGATTTCGACATCAGCGGCGGCGCCGCCGGCCCCGTCGCCACGGGCCTGCGCAAGCAGCTCATCGACATCCAGTACGGCCGCACCAACGATCCGCACAACTGGATCCGCAAGGTGTTTTGATCGACGGCGATTAAGTTTCCCCTCTCGCACAAGGGAGAGGGGAAACGCGCAACGTTTGTGGCTTATTGCGCTATGAACGTGCTGCTGCCGACACGCGACAAAGCCAGGAGACATCGAAGCATCCTGGACATCGCGAACATGGCAACAAAACTCTCCCAGCCCATGAAATGGGTCGTTCTCGCCGCAATCACCGGCGTCAGCGTTTTCGGCATCCTGACCATCGGGCCCATTCCGGAGGTCGTCGCACAAGACCGCTCGCCGATCGTCGACGTGCGCACCACCGATCCCGAGATGAACACCGCGATCGCGCGCGCCCGCGGTACGCTTCCCACCTTCTGGGCGTCCTATGACGCGCCAAAGCCGTCGGAGACCGGGCACGCCTTGAAGGTGCGCTTTTCGACCCGCAGGGGCGGAGAGCATATCTGGATCGGTGACGTGAAGAAGCTGCCGAACGGTACCTATTCGGGCCTCTTCGCCAACGAGCCGCGCGATCTGCCGGGCAAACGGGCCGGCGACGCGGTCAAGTTCAGCGAAGCCGACATTTCAGACTGGATGTTCATGCGCAACGGCAAGATCGTCGGCGGCGAGACCATCAAGCCGACGCTGAAGTCGCTGCCAAAGGCGGATGCGGATGCGCTGAGGGCCCGGATGGAGCAGCCGTAGATTCTGTTCCCCTCTCCCCGCCTGCGGGGAGAGGTAAAGCGAACTTCGGTTGCCGCACCGCGCGTCGGCTGGTAAACGCCGCGCATGGCCGAGAAACCCAAAAAACCCCAGAAACTGAAGGCGCGCCTGCCGCGCGGGCTCGAGGATCGCGACCCCGCCGCGATCCGGGCGACGCGCGAGATGGTCGAGAAGATCCGCGCCGTCTACGAGCTCTACGGGTTCGAGCCCGTGGAAACGCCGGCGATGGAATACACCGATGCGCTCGGCAAGTTCCTGCCCGACCAGGACCGTCCGAACGAGGGCGTGTTCTCGTTCCAGGACGACGACGAGCAGTGGATCAGCTTGCGCTACGATTTGACCGCGCCGCTCGCGCGTTACGTCGGCGAGCGCTACGGGACCGACGGTCTGGTCCTGCCCTACCGCAGCTACCGCGTCGGCTACGTGTTCCGCAACGAGAAGCCCGGCCCCGGCCGCTTCCGCCAGTTCATGCAGTTCGACGCCGACACGGTCGGCTCGGCGACACCGGCGGCGGATGCCGAGATCTGCATGATGGCCGCGGACACGATGGAGGCGCTCGGCGTCCAGCGCGGCCAGTATGTGGTGAGAGTGAACAACCGCAAAGTGCTCGACGGGGTAATGGAGAGCATCGGGCTCGGGGGCGGCGAAAACGCCGGCCGACGCCTTACTGTGCTCAGGGCAATCGACAAGGCTGACAAGTTTGAGTGGGCGGAAGTAGAGAAGCTACTCGGTCCCGGGAGAAAAGATCCAAGCGGCGACTTTACCAAGGGCGCAGGATTGGATTCCGATCAAATCGAGGCGGTTCGTCTAAGTTTGCAGTTCAAATTTAAGTTCGAACAACTTCCAGACGGCACATGGCACAATCATCTGGAAGGCGAGCTGCCGAAACGCTTCTTTGAAATGGAAGGCGAGAGTCTCTTCAGTAAAGGTCTCGCTGAGTTAGGCGATATTGCGCAGCTTGTCGCCGCTGCGGGATACGGAGAAGATCGAATTCGCATCGATCCCTCCGTCGTGCGCGGCCTCGAATACTATACCGGCCCCGTCTACGAGGTCGAACTGCTGCTCGAGACCAAGGATGAAAAGGGCCGCCCGGTGCGCTTCGGCTCCGTCGGTGGCGGCGGACGTTACGACGGCCTCGTCTCGCGCTTCCGCGGTGAGCCGGTGCCGGCGACCGGGTTCTCGATCGGCGTGTCCAGGCTTCAGGCCGCGCTGACGCTGCTCGGCAAGCTCGACACGCGGTCCGAATTTGGCCCCGTCGTCGTCACCGTGTTCGATCGCGACCGCGTTGCCGATTACCAGAAGATGGTGGCGTCCTTGCGCACTGCCGGCATTCGTGCCGAGCTCTATCTCGGCAATCCCAAGAACATGGGCAACCAGCTCAAATATGCCGACCGCCGCAACTCACCTTGCGTGATCATCCAGGGCTCGGATGAAAAGGCGCGCGGCGAGCTGCAGATCAAGGATCTGATCGAAGGCGCCAAGGCCGCCGCCGCCATCGCCTCCAACCAGGAGTGGCGCGAGAGCCGCCCGGCGCAGTTCTCGTGCGGCGAAGCCGACCTCGTCGCAAAGGTGCGCGAAGTCCTGGGCCGCCATGACGTAAAGTGGGGATAGCCATTCCGGAAGGCCGTCACGCCCGGGCTTGTCCCAGGCATCCACGTCTTGTTTGATGGCGACCGTCAATGGCCGGTGTTCGGCCGCAAGGGAGAGAACGATGCCTGAGATTACCGTCAGCATGGCCGAAGGCCGCACCGACGAGCAGAAGGCCGGCATGATGCGCGACATCACCCAGGCCCTGGTGAAGAATCTCGGCGTCGATGCCGATGCCGTCGTCATCCAGATCAACGAAGCCCCGCTCCGTCACAAGATGAAGGGCGGCAAGACCTTTGTGGAGCGCGCGGCGGCTGCGAAGAAGTAGCGCCTGGCGGTTCGACTAACACAGGTGTCGTCCCCGCGAACGCGGGGACCCATAACCACAGGGCGTGGTTGTGGGGCGAGTTGGTAACTCCGAGTTTTCGTCAAACTCGATCCTGTGGTTATGGGTCCCGGATCTGCGCTTCGCTTGTCCGGGACGACACCGTGTGTGAGGCCCCCATGGACGCACGCGACTTCATCAAGGTCGGCATGAGCGCCGAGCGCACGCTGGTGGTGCCGGCTGAGCGGACGGTCGGGCATTTCGTGCCCGGCATGCCTTTTGTTTATGCGACGCCGATGATGATCCTGGAGATGGAGATGACGTCGGGCGATGCGATCCGCGCCGCGCTTCAGCCGGGCTGGGTCACCGTCGGCACCGAAGTCGACATCCGCCACCTCGCAGCCGCTCTCGTCGGCGCGACGGTGCGGACCACCGCGAAGGTGGTCGCAGTCGAGCGCCGCGTCATCCGCTTCGAGGTCGAGGCGTTCGAGGGCACGCGCAGGCTCGGCGAAGGCCGCCACGCGCGCGGGCTCGTGAATGTCGAGATGTTCAACAAGCGGCTCGGGGCGTAGCGGCGAGCGCCATAGCGTAGGGTGGGCAAAGGCGCGAAGCGCCGTGCCCACCATCTTTTCGGGGTCGCGAACGAAGTTGGTGGGCACGCTTCCGCCTTCGCTCGTCGAGCTTCGGCGGACAAGCCGCTTTGCCCACCCTACGACACCTCGCTACTTCGCCAGTTCCTTCGACCGCTTCGTCGCGGCTGCGATCGCGCGGATCATCAGATCGCGCAGGCCCGGCTCACCCATCAGCACGCCGAGTGCCGCGGCCGTGGTGCCGCCGGGCGAGGTGACGTTCTGGCGCAGCGTGCTGGAGGGAAGCTCGGACTGATGCAGAAGCTCACCAGAGCCTGCGACGGTTTCGCGTGCAAGCTTCGTCGCCAGCGCCTCGGGCAGTCCGGCCTCGACGCCGGCGCGCGCGAGCTCTTCGGCGAGCAGGAACACATAGGCCGGGCCTGAGCCGGACACCGCTGTGACCGCATCCATCAGGCCTTCATCCTCGACCCATTCGACCGAGCCGGTCGCACGTAGCAGCGCGTCAGCCACCGCGCGCTGCGTGGTGCTGACGTTCTTCGCCGCGACGGCGACCGTGATGCCGCGGCCGATCGCGGCCGGCGTGTTCGGCATCGCGCGCACCACGGCGCCACCGCAGACCTCTTCGAGCGATGCGATTGTGGTTCCCGCCATGATCGAGACCACCGAGGTCTTGTCCGAGACGAATTGCTTCAGCCTGGCGCCGGCCTCGCGGAACATCTGCGGCTTCACCGCGACGACCAGCGTCTCGACCATGCCGACGGCGCTGACATCGGGATTGAGCGCAACGCCGTTGGCGGCAAGCGCGGTGATCTCAGGTGAGATGTGCGGATCGATCACCGCGACGCGACGCGGGTCGAGTCCGCCTGAAAGCCATCCGGTCAGCATCGCGCCGCCCATCTTGCCGGCGCCGGCGAGGAGGATAGTGCCGGTGATGTTCTTGAGAGTGCTGCTGTCTGCCACTGTGGTCACCACAAACAAAGGTGTCGTCCCGGCGAAGGCCGGGACCCATAACCACAGGCGGTTCTAGTGGATGGAGGGCGGAGCAACAAGCATCGCGCGATACGGAGACATCACGCGGTATGGGTCCGGATCTGCGCTCCGCTTGTCCGGGACGATGCTGAGGAGGGGGCGCGCGCCCCTCACCATCTTGGAGAGAGGCCTTACGCCTCTCCGACCGTGTCGAACATCGCCGCGTCCATCGCCTGCGCGGTGGTCTTGCCGGCCCACACCACGAACTGGAACGCCGGAAAGTAGCGCTCGCAAGCGTGGATGGCGCCGGCGAGCATGGCTTCGCATTGCGCGGTCGAGGCGGTCAGGCCGCCGGGTAGCACCAGGGCCTGACGATGCATGACCATGCCGGTGTTGATCCACAGGTCGAAATGGCCGACCCACAATTGCTCATTGGCCGCAGCGACGAGCCGTTGCACTTCGCTCCGCCGCGCAACCGGAATCTTCATGTCGAAGGCGCAGGCCAGATGCAGCGCCTCGATCTCGCCCATCCAGGTGAAGGAGATCTGATAGTCGGTCCATTGTCCCTTGGAGACAATCGTGAGCTCGTCTTCGCCGGAGCGTTCGAACGGCCAGTTGTTGCTGGCAGCGATGTCCTCGACCACCGCGAGCGGGTGATTTCTGGAATCGATAGTGCCTTCGAGCAGGGACATTCCGTCTCGACCTCTTGCCTTTTTGTTGTCTTTGATACGCACGCGGTCGGCCCGGCGCGCTCCCTCAACGTCGCTGTCGCGATCCCCTCGGATCAGCGCGAGCCTGTCGCGGATCAAGTGATGTGATTTGCGGAATCTGCGCAACTGGCTGCCGAGTCCGTCCACAAGCCAGGACTCGTTCGTCCACAGCTCATCTCCGCCACAATTCTTAACGAATGAGAACAAATCGGAATCGGATTCGCCGATGGCGCGCCAATCGTTAATTCCGCCGGGCGAGGTCACACCCGTCATGGCGGCATGGGACCATGCGGTTTTTCATGCGGAACGAGCTTGCTGCGGCCGCCGGGCGGCGTCATATTTCCGGTCAGGCCGTTCATCCCGGGCGGCCGATGTTCTCAGGGCGGGGTGAAAGTCCCCACCGGCGGTAAGGGTCGCAAGGCCCAAGCCCGCGAGCGCCTTCCCCCAAGGATCTTCCTGGAAAGGAATTTTGCCGAAGGGAAGGGTCAGCAGATTCGGTGCAACTCCGAAGCCGACGGTTAAAGTCCGGATGAAAGAGAACGGTCGGTGGCAGACGCATCGCAAGGTGCGGCTGCTTGTCGTTCCGTGTGCCCTGATTCTGGTCCTTTGAAGGAAAGCCATGAATCAGATGTTGCAAGACCCCCAAACCGAAACTTCCGAAGTCACCCAACCGCCGGTTCCGCAGGATCCGGCACCCGAGCATCCGCGCTTCGCGAAACCGCAGCGGGTGGCCTTCGTGCAGGCCTGCTGGCACCGCGACGTGGTCGAGGAGGCCCGCATCGCCTTCGTGAGGGAGGCAGCCGCGCGTCACCTCAATCATGTCGACGTGTTCGAGGTGCCGGGCTCGTTCGAGATCCCGCTGCATGCGCAGATCCTCGCCAAGACACGGCGCTACACCGCGATCGTCGCGGCGGGCCTCGTCGTCGACGGCGGCATCTACCGCCACGAGTTCGTCGCCGACACTGTGATCAAGGCGCTGATGGACGTGCAGCTGCGCACCGAGGTGCCGGTGTTCTCCGCGGTGCTGACGCCGCAGCAATTCCACGAGACCGAGGTGCACTACGATTTCTTCCGCAGGCATTTCGCGATCAAGGGCGTCGAGGTCGCCGCAGCCTGTGCCGAGACGTTGCTCGGTCTGGAGCGCCTGCGCGGTCAGGTCGCGGCGGGCATCGTGTAGCCGTCCGCTCACACGCCGCTGATTGTCAATCCCGTCGCCGTCCCTATAAAGTCGGCGGCGGGAGGAGGCCGTGCCGTGGAGACGGGCGGCCGACAAGATCATGTTCGAAGGACACGATCCCTATCTCGTCGCGCTCTCTGTGGCGGTCGCGAGTCTGGGTGGCTATACCGGCTTTGCGCTTGCTGCTCGCATCCGCAACACGCCCGGCGTCAGCAACCGCGTTCTGCTCGCGGGTGCGGCTGCGTTTCTGGCCGTCGGCATCTGGACCATGCATTTCGTCGGCATGCTGGCCGCGCCGCTGCCACCGGACACGGTCTATCTCGTTCTTCCCACCATCATCTCGTTCCTGATCTGCGCGCTGGTGGTCGGCATCTCCTTGTTCTTTGTCTCGATCGGCGAGCCATCCCTGAAGCGAGTGGCCTCGTCGGCCGTTTTGCTCGGCGTCGGCATCGCCAGCATGCATTATGTCGGCATTCACGGGCTCGCCGGTCCCTTCGGTATCGTCCACGACCGGACCATGGTGCTGCTCTCGGTCGTGGTCGCGATCGTCACCGCCTATGGCGGGTTGCGCGCCTTCCTGGCGCAGCAGGAGGGCGTCCGGCTAATCGTCAGTTCGGTTGCGTTCGGCATCGCCGTCTCCGGCATGCATTACACGGCGATGCTCGGCATGCATTTCGAGCCGCTGACCGGCGCGGCGCATCACCATGCCGGCGGCGGTCTTGCCGCGTCGCAGCAAATCCTGTCGATCATCGTTGCGGTGCTGTGCTTCGTCATCGCAGCCGGCTTCCTGCTGTCGCTGGTTCCCGACCAGCGGCGTCAGACGTCGACCTCTGTTGCTGCCGAACCTGCTGCTTCGCCGGTCGCGGCGGCCGCCATCGAACTGATCGCTGCGCCGGCCGCAGCTCCGCGCCCGGTGGCCCCGCTCGGCGGTCTCGGCCAGCCGCCCCGCGCGCCGGTTCCCCGGTTGCCGGTCGAGAGCGCCGACGGCACGCACTTCATCGAGACGGCCAATGTCCGCAGCGTCCGGGCCGATGCGCACTACACCCGTGTTCACGACGGCACCCGCGAGCGAATGTGCCCCTGGTCGATCTCGGAGGCCGAGGCCCAGCTCGATCCCTCGCTGTTCCTGCGGGTGCACCGCAGCCATATCGTCGCGATCCCCCATGTCGCGCTGGTCCGGAAAGAGGGGGATGGCGCCGTGCTCGAGCTCGACGGCCCGTCGCCGCACCGGGTGCCCGTGAGCCGGGCGAAGATCGCCGAGGTAAAGGCGCGGCTGGGGCTGGCGAACCGGCGGCACGCGTAGAGTCGGGCCGCACGGGAGGCGCGTTCTTTCTTACCCTCCCCTGGAGGGGGAGGGTCGCTTCGCATGGAGCGGAGCGGGGTGGGGTGACGGTCCCTCCGCGATGAATACTCCCCGAGTGGAGAGATCACCCCACCCCGCCCGCGCTTCGCGCGGTCGCCCCTCCCCCTCCAGGGGAGGGTAGGTGGCCGCCGCGCCATACGTCGCCTCACCTGACGCAATTCGTGCGTTCCCCGCCGCAACTCGTGCGAAATCCGCTGTTCCGTGCCCGAATGATTGCGGGGCGCCTCTCTCGGAGTGAGCCTCCCCCCAACGTCCGCGCCGTCACGCGCAAAGGACGACGAGGAGGAGATGATGATCCCAGGCTCATTCAGCTATCACCGGCCGGCGAGTGTCGCCGATGCCGTCAAGCTCTTGGCAGACCTCGGCGAGGATGCCCGGCCCCTGGCCGGCGGGCACAGCCTGGTGCCGATGATGAAGCTTCGGCTCGCCACCCCCGCCCATCTGATCGACCTGCACGGCATTGCCGCCCTCAAGGGCATCAGCCGCGACGGCAACAATCTTGTCATCGGTGCGATGACCACCCAGCACGAGCTGCTGGCCTCCGACGAAATCGCCCAGTCGATGCCGATCCTGCATGAAGCGGCACTGCTGATCGCCGACCCGCAGGTGCGCTACCGCGGCACGATCGGCGGCAATGTCGCCAATGGCGATCCCGGCAATGACATGCCCGCGCTGATGATGACCTTGGGGGCAACCTATCGCCTCGAAGGCCCGGGTGGCTCCCGCGACGTCGCGTCGGCCGACTTCTATCAGGGCGCCTATTTCACCGCGCTCGAGCCCGGCGAGATCCTGACCTCCGTCTCGGTTCCCGTGCCCGCGGCCGGCCACGGCTACGCCTACGAAAAACTCAAGCGCAAGGTCGGAGACTACGCCACCGCCGCCGCCGCCGTGGTTCTCACCATGTCCGGCGGCAAGGTCGCGACCTGCGCGATCGGGCTCACCAACGTCCATGAGACGCCGCTGCTGGCCGCCGATGCCGCCAAGGCCGTGATTGGCACCAGCCTCGATGCGGCGACGTTGAAGAAGGCCGCCGCTGCGGCCGCAGCGATCATGGCGCCAGCTGCGGATGCCCGCGGCCCGGTCGAATACCGAAAACATGTCGGCGGCATCATGGTGACGCGCGCGCTTCAGCGCGCCGCCGCTGTCGCGAAGTAAGGGAGGGGGATCGATGGCTAAAACACACGTCACCATGAAGGTGAACGGCGCCGAGGTCGAAGGCCTCGTCGAGCCGCGCACGCTGCTGGTGCATTTCATCCGCGAGAATCTGCAGATGACCGGCACCCATATCGGCTGCGAGACGACGCATTGCGGCGCCTGCACCGTCGATATCGACGGCATGTCGGTGAAGTCCTGCACCATGTTTGCGGTGCAGGCCGATGGCAGTGACATCACCACGATCGAAGGCATGGCCAATGCCGACGGCACGCTCTCGGCGCTCCAGGAAGGTTTCCGCATGATGCACGGTCTGCAATGCGGCTTCTGCACGCCCGGCATGATTGTCCGCGCGCATCGGCTGCTGAAGGAAAATCCCTCGCCGAGCGAGCCGGAAATCCGCATGGGCATCTCCGGCAACATCTGCCGCTGTACCGGCTACCAGAACATCGTCAAAGCCATTCAATACGCCGCCGCCAAAATCAACGGCGTGGAATTCCAGGAGGCCGCAGAATGAACGACCTCACTCCCACGCGGGAACAACGCACCGCCGCACTCGAAGGCATGGGCTGCAAGCGCAAGCGCGTCGAGGATATCCGCTTCACCCAGGGCAAGGGCAATTACGTGGACGACGTCAAGCTGCCCGGCATGCTGCACGGCGACTTCGTCCGCTCGCCGCATCCGCATGCGCGCGTCAAGAAGATCGACGACAGCGCGGCGCTAAAGGTGCCCGGCGTGCTCGCGGTCATCACCGCTGAGACGCTGAAGACCGTGAACCTCGCCTGGATGCCGACCTTGGCCGGCGACGTGCAGATGGTTCTGGCCGACGGCAAGGTGCTGTTTCAGAATCAGGAGGTCGCCTTCGTTGTCGCCACCGACCGCTATGCGGCCGATGACGGCATCAACGCGGTCATCGTCG
The DNA here is from genome assembly GCF_040547935.1 of Bradyrhizobium sp. LA6.8. Classification (NCBI taxonomy): domain Bacteria; kingdom Pseudomonadati; phylum Pseudomonadota; class Alphaproteobacteria; order Hyphomicrobiales; family Nitrobacteraceae; genus Bradyrhizobium; species Bradyrhizobium sp. LA6.8. The sequence goes on along the minus strand of NZ_JBEPQQ010000008.1, from coordinate 216,776 downwards.
AATACGAGCCGCTGCCGCCGCTGGTCGATCCCTTCAAGGCGATGGACGCGAACGCGCCGGTGCTGCGCGAGGATCTCGTCGGCAAGATGTCCGGCGCGCATGGTCCGCGCAAGCACGACAACCACATCTTCGAGTGGACCGTCGGCGACAAGGAATTGACCGACGCGGCCTTCAACAAGGCCGAGGTCAAGATCAAGGAGATGATCTCCTATCACCGCACCCATCCGTCGCCGCTCGAAACCTGCCAGTGCGTCTGCTCCTTCGACAAGATCAAGGGGGAGCTGACGATCTACGGCACGTTCCAAGCCCCGCACGTGATCCGCACCGTGGTGGCGTTGATCGCAAAATTGCCGGAACACAAGATCCACGTCATCGCGCCCGACATCGGCGGCGGCTTTGGCAACAAGGTCGGTGCTTATCCCGGCTATATCTGTGCGGCCGTTGCCTCCATCGTCACTGGCAAGCCGGTAAAATGGGTCGAGGACCGCATCGAGAACCTGACCGCGACCTCGTTCGCGCGCGACTATCACATGACAACCGAGGTCGCCGCGACCAAGGACGGCAAGGTGACGGGGCTGCGTGTGCACGTGCTCGCCGATCACGGCGCGTTCGACGCCTGCGCCGACCCGTCGAAATGGCCGGCCGGCTTCTTCAACATTGTCACCGGCTCCTACGACTTCCCGACCGCACATCTGGCTGTCGACGGCGTCTACACCAACAAGGCGCCGGGCGGCGTCGCCTACCGTTGCTCGTTCCGCGTCACGGAGGCCGCCTACTGCATCGAGCGCGCCATGGATATTCTGGCGCAGAAGCTCAACATGGACCCTGCTGAACTCCGGCTGAAGAATTTCATCAAGCCGGAGCAGTTCCCCTATCACTCGGCGCTCGGCTGGGAATACGATTCCGGCGATTACCACACCGCCATGCGCAAGATGATGGAGACGACCGGCTACGCTGCGCTCCGGAAAGAGCAGGCGGAGAAGCGTGCCGCGTTCGCGCGGGGCGAGACCCGCGAGATCATGGGGCTCGGCATCTCCTTCTTCACCGAGATCGTCGGTGCTGGCCCGTCGAAGAACTGCGACATCCTCGGCATCGCCATGTTCGATTCCTGCGAGATCCGCATGCACCCGACCGGTGCGGGCATCGCGCGCATGGGTACCAAGAGCCAGGGCCAGGGCCACGAGACCACCTGGGCCCAGATCATCGCCACCGAGATCGGCATTCCCGCCGACAACATCATGGTGGAAGAGGGCAACACCGACACCGCGCCCTACGGGCTCGGCACCTACGGTTCGCGCTCGACGCCGGTGGCGGGCGCGGCGATCGCGATGGCTGCGCGAAAAATCAAGGCCAAGGCGCAGATGATCGCGGCCTACAAGCTCGAGGTCCACGAGGACGATCTCGAATTCGACATCGACGGTTTCCGGGTGAAGGGCCTGCCGGAGAAGTTCATGTCGATGAAGGACATCTGCTGGGCGGCGTACAACTCGGTGCCGCCAGGCATGGAGCCGGGGCTGGAGGCGGTCAGCTATTACGATCCGCCCAACATGACCTATCCGTTCGGCGCCTATCTCTGCGTGATGGACATCGATGTCGATACCGGCGTGTACAAGGTCCGGCGCTTCTACGCGCTCGACGATTGCGGCACCCGCATCAACCCGATGATCATCGAGGGCCAGGTGCATGGCGGCCTCACCGAGGCTTTCGCCATCGCGATGGGCCAGGAGATCCGCTACGACGAGGTTGGCAACGTCGTCACCGGCTCGTTCATGGACTTCTTCATGCCGACCGCGGTGGAGACGCCGCATTGGGAAACCGACTTCACCGTCACCCCGTCGCCGCATCACCCTATAGGCGCCAAGGGCGTCGGCGAAAGCCCGAATGTCGGCGGCGTGCCGGCCTTCTCCAACGCCGTCAACGACGCGTTCTCGTTCCTGGGCAGCACGCACATCCAGATGCCGCACGACTTCTGGCGCAACTGGAAGGCGGCGAAGGATCTCGGCGCGGTGGCGTAGGGTGATTGGCGAGAGCCGGGCCCGCATCCTTCGAGACGCGGCGTACGCGCCGCTCCTCAGGATGAGGTCATAGACCCTCATGGTGAGGAGCGCGTCTTCGCGCGTCTCGAACCATGAGGGCCACGGAACGTGCGGCATTCAGTTCGAGGACCAATGAAGAATCGAGACGAAATCGCGCATGCCTTGGCCGCATCGGGCTACATCGCCGATGCGGACCTCGCGACTGCGATCTCGCTGATGCAATTGTTGCGGCGTCCGCTGCTGCTCGAAGGCGAGGCGGGCGTCGGCAAGACGGAAGTGGCGAAGGCGCTCGCCAAAGTGCACGCGACCGAGCTGATCCGGCTGCAATGCTATGAAGGGCTCGATCAGTCCTCCGCACTCTACGAGTGGAACTACCAGCGCCAGCTGCTTGCGATCCAGGCGCATCGCGGCACCGACAGCATCGAGGATCAGGTCTTCTCGGAAAAGTACCTGCTGGAGCGTCCGCTGCTTGCCGCGATCCGCCGCGCACAGGCGCCGGTGCTGCTGATCGATGAGATCGACCGCGCCGACGACGAGTTCGAGGCCTTCCTGCTGGAGCTGCTGTCGGACTTCCAGGTCTCGATCCCCGAGCTCGGCACGATCGCGGCCGTCGCGATCCCGCATGTCGTGCTGACCTCGAACGGCACACGCGAGCTGTCCGACGCGTTGCGCCGGCGCTGCCTCTATCATTATGTCGACTATCCCGACGTCGACCGCGAGACCCGCATCATCCTGGCGCGCGTCATGGGCGCCAGCCCGTCGCTGTCGCTCCAGATCGCGCGCATGGTCGAGGGTGTGCGCAAGGAGGAGCTGCGAAAAGTCCCCGGTGTCGCGGAGACGCTGGATTGGGCGGCAGCTCTCGTCGGCCTCGACGTAACCAATCTTCACGACGCACCCGAGATTGTGCATGAGACGCTCGTCTGCCTGTTGAAGACTCACGAAGACCGCGCCCGTGTCACGCCAGAGGTGACGCAGCGCCTGCTGGGGAAGGTCGCATGAGCTGCTGTGGCTCCAGCCCGGGATATGACGACCTCAATGAGGTCTCCCGGCTCGTGTCCGCGAGGCTTGCCGCCTTCCTGCGCACGCTGCGCGATGCCGACTTTCGCGTCGGGCTCGCCGAGGGACAGGATGCGGCGACGCTGATGACCGCGGGCTATGCGGCCCGGCCGAACCTGCTGCGCGCGGCGTTCAAGCACCTGTTCTCGGCACGCAAATCCGACTGGGATAAGTTCGACGGACTGTTCGACGCGTTCTGGTTGGGCAAGCGCGTGCGCTCGCGCTCCCGCACGATTGGATCAACACCGGGCGCCAGCAATCCCTCGCTGAAGAGCTTGCAGGATGCCGCGGCAGAGCAGGGCAGTAACCAGTCCGCCGTCGACCAGCTTCCGTCCTCCGACGACGCGCCGGAAGGCCGCTCCGGCGAGGGCCGCATGGAAGGTGCTTCACGCGCCGACAATCTTGCCGAGGTCGATTTCAGGAAGCTGAGCGACCCAGACCAGGTCGCGCAGGCCCATGAGGCCGCAGCAGCGCTCGCCAAGGCAATGCGCACGCGGCTGACCCGTCGCGATCTCGCGCGCCGGCGCGGCTACCGGCTTGATCTCCGCCGCACCATTCATCGCAACATCAGCCATGGCGGCGTTCCTATCAGCCTGGTGAAACGCCAGCGCAAGAACAAGCCGTTGCGGCTCGTCGTGCTGCTCGATGCCTCGGGATCGATGAGCATGTACACCGCCGTGTTCCTGCGCTTCATCCACGGTGTGCTCGACCAGTTCCGCGAGGCCGAGGCGTTCCTGTTTCACACGCGCCTCGCCTACGTCTCCGACGCGATGAAGGAGAAAGACGCCGGCCGCGCGCTCGACCGGCTCTCGATCATGGCGCAAGGCGCGGGCGGCGGCACCAAGATCGGCGAGAGCCTGCAAACCTTCAATCGCTGGCACGCCGCGCGCGTGATCCATTCCCGCAGCTGCGTGATGATCGTGTCCGACGGCTACGAGACCGGGGATGCCGCATTGCTTGGCCGCGAGATGGCGGCGTTGCACCGGCGCTGTCGCCGCATCGTCTGGCTCAACCCGATGATGGCGTGGGAAGGCTACACGCCCGAGGCGCGGGGCATAAGAGCTGCGTTGCCGCATGTCGATCTCTATGCGCCCGCGAATTCGCTGCAAAGCCTGCGTGCGCTCGAACCCTATCTGGCGAAGCTTTGAGGAGGCTTCCGATGACCGCTCATGTCGAAGTGCTTGATGTAGTCGCTCAGATGAAGGCCGCCGAGCGCGCCTTCGTGCTCGCGACGGTGGTGCGCACGGTGTCGGTGACCGCGGCGAAGGCTGGCGCCAAGGCGATCATCGCCGCCGACGGCACCATCGTCGCGGGTTGGATCGGCGGGGGCTGCGCCAAGGGCGCGGTGCTGAAGGCGGCGCGCGAGGCGCTCGCCGATGGCGAGCCGCGCATGGTCTCGGTGCAGCCGGAGAACCTGCTGGCCGAGCTGGGCGTCAGCGCAGGCGAGAGCCGCGACGGCATTCGCTTCGCCAGCAACATGTGCCCGAGCAAGGGCACGATGGACATCTTCGTCGAGCCGGTGCTGCCGCATCCCTCGCTGGTTATTTTCGGTGCGAGCCCGGTGGCGCTGTCGCTTGCGGCGCAGGCGCGCGTGCTCGGTTATCACGTCACGCTCGCCGCGCCCGCGGCCGATCGCACGGCGCAGCCGGATGCAGATGCGATCATCGATGGTTATCACCTCGGCGAGCTCAACGACGCAAAGCGCTTCGTCGTCGTTTCGACGCAAGGCAAGGGTGATGAAGCCGCCTTGCGTGCCGCGGTCGCGACCAGAGCCGACTACCACGCCTTCGTCGGCAGCCGCCGCAAGATGGCTTCGTTGCGCGCCAAGCTTCTCGCGGAAGGCGCGAATGCCGCCGCGATCGACGATTTCAAGGCGCCGGCCGGGCTCGATCTCGGCGCGATCACGCCGGAGGAGATCGCAATGTCGATCCTCGCCGAGATCACCAGAGAACGCCGGCGTGGCCAGCGCGCGGCCAATCAAACAGCAAGCAGAGAGTGAGACACCGATCATGCAGATGAACGACAGCCAGCGAATTCCCGCCTCACGCGAGCAGGTGTGGGCGGCGCTGAACGATCCCGCTGTGCTGAAGCAATGCATCCCGGGCTGCCAGTCGCTCGAGGTGACCGCCCCGAACGAGATGACTGCGACGGTGGTCTTCAAGGTCGGCCCGGTGAAGGCGACGTTCAGCGGCAAGGTGACGCTGTCCGATTTCGATCCGCCCAACTCCTATCGCATCTCGGGCGAAGGCTCCGGCGGCGTCGCCGGCTTCGCCAAGGGCGGCGCGGTGGTGCGGCTGGAATCCGAGAGTGCCGACGTGACGGTGTTGCATTACGAAGTCGATGCGCAGATCGGCGGCAAGCTCGCGCAATTGGGAGCGCGGCTGATCAATTCGACCGCGACGAAGCTGGCGGGGGAGTTCTTCAAGTCATTTGCGGACGTGGTGAGCGCGAAGGCCGAGGCGCAATAGGTCTCGTAGGGTGGGCAAAGCGTAAGCGTGCCCACCATTCTCTATCGCAAACAAAGAAGGTGGGCACGGCGCTTTGCGCCTTTGCCCACCCTACGATAGTTGCGCAAGCCGCCATCACCCCAGCGACACCCCCGCCTTGGCCCGGCTGATCCCCAGCGTCAGGATGCGCTGCAGGAGATCCGGATATTTGAGTCCGGCATGTTGGGCCGCCGTGGCGAACTCCTGGCTCTTGGCGATCTCGGGGTTGGGATTGGCTTCGATGAAATACGGCGTGCCGTCGGCGGCGAGACGAAAATCGATGCGCGCGTAGCCGTCGAGGCCAAGCGCCCGGTAGATGCGCTTCGCGGCGCGCTGGATGCGCGCGGTGACTTCGGGCGCGAGGTCCTTGGCCGGCCCGTCGACGATGCCGAGCTTCTCCTGATAGTCGGTGTCGTGCTTGGCTTTCTCCGTGGCGATGTGCCGTGATCTGCGCCCGCCCATGCTGCCGAATTTCAGTTCCCAAACCGGCAGGACGCGCAGCCGGTTGTTGCCGAGCACGCCGACATAAAGCTCGCGCCCCTCGATGAACTGCTCGGCGATGGCGGCGGATTCGACCCGCTCGTGGATGAAGGCGACGCGCTCCGCGAGCTTCTCGTCGGTATCGACGATCGAGGCCTGCGAGATGCCGAAGGACCCGTCCATGTTCAGGCTCTTGACGATCAGCGGCAGCGCAAGGCGCGTCGGGCGATTCACCTTGCGGCGCATCGGGAAGACGGCGAAGGCCGGCGCTGCGATCCGGCGGTGATGCACCAGCGTCTTGGACAAATCCTTGCCGCGCGCCAGGATCAGGCCGCGCGGATTGCACCCGGTATAAGGGACCTTCATCAGCTCGAGATAGCTGGCGATGTGCTGGTCGTAGGCGACGTTGTTGTGGAATTCCTCCAGCAGCGTGAAGACCACGTGCGGCTTGAATTCTTCGATCGCCTCGCGGATCGGCTTGATCTCGTCCTGCGCACCGAGGGCGCGAACCTCGTGGCCGGCCGCACGCAAGGTGCTCACCACGTCGTATTCCGTCTTCCAGTTGTTGATTTCCTGCGGCGTGTATCCGTCGGAGGAGTCCGGAGGCATGAAGTCCGGATGCATCAGCACCAGAATGCGTGAGCGTCTCATAGCGCGATCCATTTGCGCCGAGACGGGCCAAACAGCGCGTGCATCGTCTTGGCGGTCACGAGGACGGTGAAATCGAGAACGAGCTTCTGTTCGGGGCCGACGGCGCGCAGATCGAGCTCACGGCAGCGGGAGATCATATCATCGAGCACGGCATCGAGCGTGAGCTGGTTCTCGCCCGTCCACCGCGCGACCAGCTGCCTGATCTGCGCGCGGTGCCGCCTGATCAGGGCCGAAGCCGGCTTTGACCGGTGATGCCGTGGATCGGCTGAAAACAGCCGGGAGAGGTCGCGGTCGTAGGTCTTCGGCGCTGTGAAGGCGTAGAACGCCTGCTTCTTCTTGTAGTGGTCTTCGAGCGTCTGGCTGAGCCGGCCCAGCGTATCGACACGCTCCCGCGTCGTGATCAGCGGCCGCTTTCCCGCGATCTCGCTCATCAGCTCGTCGACATATTCGAGCTTCTTCAGTGCGGGCCAGCCGGCGTATCGCGTTCGCCAGTTCGAGCGCGGCCGCAGCCACACCGCAAAGGTCTCGGCAAAATCTTCATCCGGATGGCTCTGCGCGTACCACAGCCGGAGATGCTGGACGTAGCGCCTGCTGGCAGGATTGGGCCGGTAGTAGCGCGGATAGTGTTTCGACGACGGGCCGAACAGCTGCTGCCAGCGCCGGCGGCGCTGCAGCTGATAGCCGTGCTGCACGGCATGGCCGGCCTCGTGACGGAGGATACCCATGCACTCGCGCCAGGTTCCGCCCTCGACGTCGAACATCATCTTCTTCTCGAGCTTCATCAGACGGGGATGGGCGAGATAGAAGGGGATGGCGATGCCCGGCACATCGCCCGGACTGAACCATTCGCTCGAGATCCATGTGTGCGGTCGCAGCCGGATGCCCCGCTCTTCGAGCTCCTCATGGAGCGTGCTGACGCAGTCCTCGAGCCAGGTGCCTTTGACGGTAACCCTCAGGCTGGAGAGGCGCTGCTTGAGCAACTCGTCATCCGACAGCTTCTCCCAGGCAAATTTCCGGCGCGGCATCAGGAATCCCGGGGGGCAGAGATGACTTGGTATCCGGATGATGTCATGGGCGGTCGTTGGCAACAACCCGTCGGGGCCGCGAAGCGGGCTACGGCGCGTCAGGGCACAAGATCGTAGGGTGGGCAAAGCGAAGCGTGCCCACCACCTTCAATATAAAAAGAAAAGGTGGGCACGGCGCTTTGCGCCTTTGCCCACCCTACGAGACCTTCCGGGATCGGAAAAACTAGTCGAACAGGCTCGACACCGACTCTTCCGCCGCGGTGCGCGCGATGGCGTCCGAGATCAGGCTGGCGATCGGAAGCGTGCGGATGTTCGGAGCCTTGGTCACCGCCTCCGTCGGCAGGATCGAGTCGGTGATCACGAGCTCCTTCAGCTTCGAGCCCGCGATGCGGGCGGCCGCGCCGCCGGAGAGCACGCCGTGGGTGATGTAGGCGTAGACGTCCTTGGCGCCCTTGGCGATCAGCGCGTCGGCCGCGTTCACCAGCGTGCCGCCGGAATCCACGATGTCGTCGATCAGGATGCAGGTGTAGCCGGCGACGTCGCCGATCACGTTCATGACCTCGGATTCGCCCGCCCTCTCGCGGCGCTTGTCGACGATCGCGAGCGGGGTGTTGATGCGCTTGGCAAGGCCACGTGCGCGCGCCACGCCGCCGACGTCAGGCGAGATCACCATCGTCTTGGAGAGGTCGAACTTGTCCTTGATGTCGCGCACCATCAGCGGCGCCGCGTAGAGATTGTCGGTCGGGATGTCGAAGAAGCCCTGGATCTGGCCGGCATGCAGGTCGAGCGTCATGACGCGGTCGACGCCGGCCTGCGTGATCAGGTTGGCGACGAGCTTGGCCGAGATCGGCGTGCGCGAACCCGATTTGCGGTCCTGCCGGGCGTAGCCGAAATAGGGCAGCACCGCGGTGATGCGGCGTGCCGAGGAGCGGCGCAGCGCATCGGTGATGATCAGCAGTTCCATCAGATGGTCGTTGGCGGGGAACGAGGTCGACTGGATGACGAAGGCATCCGAGCCACGGACGTTCTCCTGGATCTCGACGAAGATCTCCATGTCGGCGAAGCGCCGTACCACCGCCTTGGTCAGCGGCAGGTCGAGGCCTTGCGCGATGGCCTGCGCGAGAGCCGGGTTTGAGTTGCCGGCGACAAGCTTGATGGAGCCGTTCTTGGCCGACATGGACGCTTCCTCCCGCGCTTTGCTGGATACGACGTTCAACATCAGAGAATACCCACTGGGAGCACGGTTATGACGGGCGAGGAAATATCAGGCCGGGGGCTGCAATGGCAACCCGGGATGCTACGTTTTCCCTCCGAAATCCTGAGTCGGGCCAACGGTTTGGCGGCAACTTGGGGCCGTGGTTTAGCGGGGGTTATCGCTCGGCGTAGCCGAGCGCCGAGGCCGGCATCTCGGCCGCCGGAGCCTCCGGGATCACGCTGGCCACCGCCGGTCCCCGCAAGCCGGGAACAGTGCCCGGCGCGTCCGGGGTTCCGTTGATCATGTTGGAAAGTCCGCTGAATCCGGCCTGGGCGATCTTCCGCAGCACCAGGTCGTCGGCGGCGCCCCAGGGATCGCGGCCGCCCTTGGCGGCTGTCAGTTCCTCGCCGGACAGGCGCAATGCCCGCTGCTGGTTGGCGTCGTAGACGTCCCAGACCCAGGCGATCACGGTCTTGCCGCGCACGATTTGGGCGGAGAGGTAACTGCGCACGCGATAGGCAGCCGTCCCCTCGCGGGAGACGACGGACAGGCTGCGCAGCTTGGATTCGCTGTCGAGCACGCCGACCATGCGGTCGAACACCTGCGGGGGCGGCCCGTCGATCGATTCGAAGGCCACGGTCGCCCCTGAGCCGGTACTCGGCGCCATCGCATAGGAGTTGGCGGCGCCGCCGCCGCCGGCGCAGCCGCCAAGCGCGACCGCCGCCGCCAGCAGCATGACCGCCAGCACACGCGAACCCGCGCGGCCCAGGATGAATGACGCGTCCCTCATTATGGAGGGCAGCGATATCGTTAAAACGCATTAACGTCTAGGGCGGGAATGCTACATCGGCCTCTGGAGCGCATCGGGGCCGGGGCCGGTGGGCGGCCCGGCCGCGATGTGCATGCTCGCTCAGGCTGCCAGATGATGGCGCATCGCAGCCTGGATCCACACCCATTCCCGGTTTGGGCTGGAGTCGGGGGACTGCCCTCTCATGATCGCCACCAGTTCCCAATAGCGGTTCGCGCGAGCATCGTGCCGGACATATTTCGTGCGCATCCAGTTACGGAAGCCGGCGTCGGGCTTCTGGTTCATCAGGCGAGCCGAGATCTCCAGCCAATCCCGCGCCAGCTCATTGGCTTGCGCGGATGACGGTTCAAGCCCCTGTTCGATGGCTTGCTTCGCCCTGAGCACTATAGCGTCGCTTGCTTCCTGACAGGCCTTCATATCGATGACCTCGCGATCCCAGACATCGCCAGCGTTGGCTCGCATATTGGCGATGAAGGAGGGATCGCTCAGGAGCGCTGCAAGCTCGATCCATGCGTCGCATTGCTCAGGCGTTGGCGCGTCGGGCAGTTCCGGGACGGTCGCTTCCACCATCTGGCGGACCCATTCCTGATCGATGTTGATGCCGTCGGACACTCTTTCAAAAAAGCGTTCAACCACGTTGCGTCGTTCCACGCGGGACAGTTGCGTCATGCTCCAAAATCTCCTCAGATCGGCTTCGGTGAGTTGCGGTGAACGCAACGCAGCCCGCAGCGCGGCGGCGACGCGGCGCTGAGCGGCGATCTCCGCCTCCAGCGCTTCGAGCCGTAGCTTCAGAGCCTCGGCAAGCGACAGCTCCTGGCAGAGGACCTCCCGGATCGCATCCAGGCCAAGGCCGGCATCACGGAGACAGCGGATGAGCTCCAGTCGGACAGTTCGCTATCCGTGAAGACGCGGTAGCCGCTCGCAGTTCGGTCTGCCGGCGGCAACAATCCCTCGTCCGAATAGAAGCGAAGCTTGCGGACCGAGATGCCGCAGAGCCGTGCCGCTTCGCCGATGCTGTAGGTGCGTTGCTTCATTCCGCGTTTCTGCGGTTTCCAGCAGGTGGAGAGTCAAGGCCGTTTTGAAGCAAGAACGAAGCGACGGCCAGCTTACCCCTCGAGCGCGATCGCGTGGATGTGGCGGCCGTAATCCGGCTCCTTGCGATGCACCGAGCGGCGATAGCTGAAGAAGCGCTCGTCGGCATAGGTGTCCAGGCCAAGATCGTCGATCATCAGGATGCCGGCGACTTCCAGCCGCCTCCGGATGAAGCCGGCGAGGTCGAACATCGCGTGTCCGGCGCGCACCGACGGGATGAAGAACATGGCGTTGTCCGCGTCCGCTTCGATGAAGCGCGCCACGAACTCGTTGCCGACCTCGTAGCTGTCCTGGCGGATCAAGGGGCCGATCGCGGCGATGATGCCGCTGCGCGTGGCGCCGAGCTTCTCCATCGCCGAGATCGTCTGATCCAGCACGCCGGTCAGCGCGCCCTTCCAGCCGGCATGGGCGCCGCCGATCACGCGCGCGTTGGGATCGACGAACAGCACCGGCCCGCAATCGGCGGTGGAGACGCCGAGCGCGATGCCGGGTGTTTTCGTGACCAGCGCATCGCCCTTCGGCCGCGGTCCGCTCGGCCACGGCGCTTCGGCAACGAGGACATCGGGTGAATGGATCTGGTGCAGGCTGATGAAGCGCTCCGGGGCGACGCCGACATGCTCGGCCATGCGGCGGCGGTTCTCCGCGACATGCGCCGGATCGTCGTTGGAGCCGAGCCCGCCATTGAGCGCAGAATAAATCCCGCCTGAGACACCGCCCTCGCGGGTGAAGAAGGCATGGCGCAGGCCGGGCACGGCCGACAGCAGCGACGAAGCAAGCGTCATGAGGCGCCTCCGGCCCGGTCGAGATCGCTGAGGCCGGCGATGCCGGTCAGCCGCGGCTCGGAGATGCCGAGCACCTTGAACATCGAGCCCATGCCGCTGCGCCCGGTATCGGTCAGGCGCTTGAGCGCCACCGAAATGTCGGTGGCGACTTCAGGGGTCGCCTTCTGCATCAGGGCAGCCGCGCGGGTATCGATGCCGACGCGCTTGAGGAAATCGCCCTGCGTCACCGGGCCGTGCACACGGGCGCCGACATCCTCGGCCGCGCGCGCCAGGGCCTGGAAGTCGACATGGGCGGTGACGTCGGCCTGGCCCGGCGCCTTCAGGGGATCGGTGAAGGTGTGGCGCGCGATCGCCTGGAAGGTGTCGCCGGCATCGCTGCGCAGATGGCCGTAGTCGATGATCAGCGCCGCGCCGTCCTGGTCGCGCACGCGCGTGGCGAGCTTCATGATCTCGCCGTCGGGTCGCCATTCGAACACGGCGCCAACGGGAGCGGCGCGCACCAGAGGCGGCAGCAGCACGTCGAAGCGCGGCGTCGGGTCGGCGGCCGCGCCGAATTGAAGCTTGCCGTTGGGATCGATCTCGATCACGCGCTCGTGCCAGCCGTTCTCGCGCTTCACCATCTGGCGGATCGGCAGCACGTCGAAATATTCGTTGGCGAGGATGATGCTCGGGCCTTCCGGCACGTCGTCGATGCTGTCGTGCCAGGCGATGTTGCGCACGCCTGCCAGCGTCGCACTCTGCCGCTCGCGCAGCACGGGATTGACCTCGACCATGTGGACGTGAAGCGCCTGGTAGAGCGGCGGCAGCACGCGCAGCGCGCGCAGGGCATCCGCCATCATGGTGCCGCGGCCGGGGCCGAGCTCGATCAGCCGCAGGAATTGCGGCGAGCCCATCTGCTTCCACACCGAGGCGGTCCACAGCCCCAGGAGCTCGCCGAACATCTGGCTGACCTCGGGCGCTGTGGTGAAGTCGCCTTCGCGCCCGAGCGGATCGCGCGAGACGTAATAGCCATAGCGCGGATGCATCAGGCATAGTTCCATGTACCGCCAGACCGGCATGGGCCCTGAGGATTTGATCAGCGCCCTGATCTCGTTGAGTAGCGGCTGTTCGGTCACGGTCTGTCTTCTCGAAAGGAATTAACTGATAGCCCCGGCGGGCTTCGGCGCGCCGCGCCTGATAGCCAATACAATAAGTATGAGGCCTACAATAAGCATCGGGATCGACAACAGCATGCCCATGGTTAATCCGCCCCAGAGGAAGCCGAGCTGGACGTCCGGCTCGCGGAAATGCTCGCCGGCGATGCGGGTCAGGCCATAGATCAGGATGAAGGCGCCGAGGATCATGCCGGGCCGCTTCAGGGCGCCGAAACGGATCATGATCGCGAGCACGGTGAACAGCAGGATGCCCTCCATGCCGGCCTCATAGAGCTGGCTCGGATGGCGCGGCAGCTGCGAGGGATCGTTCGGGAAGATCATCGCCCAGGGCAGGCCGGGGTCGGCGGCGCGACCCCACAATTCGCCATTGATGAAATTGGCGATGCGCCCGAGCAGCAGCCCGACCGGGGCGACCGCGGTGGTGATGTCGCCCAGCGACAGGATCGAGATGCGGTTGCGATAGGCAAACCACATCACCGCGACGACGCAGCCGAGGAAGCCGCCATGGAAGGACATGCCGCCCTCCCACAATTTGAAGATCGCGGCGGGGTGATCGATGAAGAAGGGCAGATTGTAGAACAGCACGTAGCCGGTGCGGCCGCCGAGAATGATGCCGAGCGTGACCCACAGGATGAAGTCGTCGATCTGCACCAGCGACATCGGCGCGGGGCCGTTCCACAGGCGCTCTTTCTTCAGCAGCGAGCGCGCATAGAGCCAGCCGAACACGATGCCGCTGATATAGGCCAGCGCATACCAGCGGATCGCGAACGGACCGATCTCGATCGCGATCGGCTTGAAGGCGGGAAAGTCGATGAGCAGAAAGGGCATCAGGCCTTCTAGACTTAAACGAGATTGCGGCGATAGAGCGCCAGCAGCCGCTCCCAATGCCGTTCGGCAGCGTCGCGGTCGTAGACCGGGCGCTTGGGGAAGGCGAAGCCGTGATGCGTGCCGGGATAGATCTCGACCTCGGCTTTCGCACCGCTCATGCCCTGCTTGACCTTCTCGATGACCTCGGCGGGCGCGTAGATGTCGGTCTCGGCGCAGGCGAAATAGAGCTCGGCCCTGGTCTTGCCTGAGGCGAGATGCGGGCTGTTGTCTTCGTCGGTCGCCAGATGCGTTCCGTAGATCGAGGCGGCGGCCTTGACGCGGTCGGCAAAGTGCGTGGCCGCGTTGACGGCGTAGCGGCCGCTCATGCAATAACCGACGGTGCCGACGATTTTCGTATTGGCAGCCGCCTGGCCCTCGGCATAGGTGAGCAGGGCCCTGGTGTCCTCCATGATCATGGGAATGTTGAGCGAGGCCATGAGCTGGAACATGCGCTTGCGCTCGGGTGCATTCGGATCAGCCGGCAGCGCGCCGAGCTCCATCACGCCGGAGCGGTAATAGAGGTTCGGCAGCATCACGTAATAGCCCGAGGTGGCGAGCCGGCGCGCCATGTCGCGCAGCTCCTCGCGGATCGCCGGCGCATCCATGTAGAACAGGATGACCGGAAACGGCCCGCCGCGTTCGGGATGGGTGATGAAGGTTGCGGTGTGGCCGTCCTTGGTGGGAATCGCGATCTGCTGATCGATCATCTCGTGCGCCTTCTGATTCTTGTTATGCAGGGACGTTGAATACGATTGCAAGGAAACCGGGGCATGACAAGGATACCGCCGATCGGCTCTTGAACCGTTTCGCCCGGATTGCCATTGTCTTTTCGCGCGTTCGCGCAAAGTTTATCTGAGGCCGCCAGGAGACCGACATGACCCAGACCAACAACCGGTTTTTCGATGAGATCGGCCGCCTGATGAACGACGCCGCCGGTGCCGCCCAGGGCGTCAAGCGCGAGTTCGATACCGTGATGCGCACCCAGGCCGAGAAATTCCTGCGCGACATGGACCTGGTCAAGCGCGAGGAGTTCGAGGCGGTCAAGGACATGGCCCGCCTCGCCCGCGAGGAGAACGAGGCCCTGAAGGCGCGCATCGTGGCGCTGGAGGCCAAGTTCGGCGGAACGCCGACGTAAGGCCGCCGCTCTTACCCTCCCCCTCCAGGGAAGGGTGGAACCCCACCAGGCGGCCCATTCTCCTTGTCATTTCCGCGTCTTCCGGGTAAAAGCCCGCCACGTCCGCAGCCCCCGCACCCCTGGAGGCTTGCTGCGGCGACGCGATGGGCCGCCTTGCGGCCCATTAACTTTTGCAAAAACAAGGACTTATGACTATGGCGACGACCGTCAAGGAATTGAAGGCGACCGCACGTCCGAAGAGCGGCAAGGGGGCCGCCCGGGCTGAGCGTCGCGCCGGGAAAGTGCCCGGAGTGATCTATGGCAACAAGCAACCCCCGCTCCCGATCTCGGTTGACGATCGTGAACTGCGCCAGCGCATCCTCGCCGGCCGGTTCCTGACCACGCTGGTCGACATCGACCTCGAGGGCAAGAAGCACCGCGTGATCCCGCGCGACTATCACCTTGATCCGGTCAAGGATTTCCCGATCCATGTCGACTTCATGCGTCTCGGCGAAGGTGCCACCATCCGCATCAGCGTTCCGTTGCATGTGGTGAAAGCGGAAGGTTCGCCCGGCGTGAAGCGCGGCGGCGCCGTCAACATCGTCGCGCATTCGATCGAGCTCGAATGCGGCGTCGAGAGCATCCCGCAATTCATCGAGGCTGATGTCGGCTCACTCGAAATCGGTCACTCCCTGCATCTGTCGGACGTCAAGCTGCCGGCCGGCGTGAAGGCGCTGACCCGCGAGGACGCGACCCTCGTCACCATCGTGCCGCCGTCCGGCTACGCCGAAGAGCAGAAGGCCGCGGCTGCGGCTGCAGCTCCGGGCGCTGCTGCGGCTGCTCCGGCGGCTGGCGCTGCGGCTCCGGCTGCGGGTGCTGCTGCTCCGGCTGCGGCTGCCAAGGCTCCCGCCGGCGGCGACAAGAAGAAGTAATCTCTCAAAGAGCTGGGCGCGCGGTCCTTGATCGCGCGCCGAGCGAGGGGCGCGCCGCGTCATGCGACTCTTTGTTGGGCTCGGCAATCCCGGCGCGAAATACGCACGTAACCGGCACAATATCGGCTTCATGGCCGTCGACGAGATCGCGCGGCGTCATGGCTTTGCCCCATGGCGCCGCCGCTTTCAGGGCGAGACCTCGGAAGGTGCGCTCGGCACTGAGCGCATCATCCTGCTCAAGCCGACGACCTACATGAATGACTCGGGCCGCAGCGTTCAGGAAGCGGCAAGCTTCTTCAAGATCGCGCCCGGCGACGTCACCGTGTTCCACGACGAGCTCGAGCTACCACCGGGCAAGGTGCGCGTGAAGATCGGCGGCGGCATCGCCGGCCACAACGGCCTGCGCTCGATCTCGGCGCACATCGGCAACGAGTATCGCCGGGTCCGGCTCGGCATCGGTCATCCCGGCGTCAAGGAGCTGGTGCATGGCCACGTGCTGTCGGACTTCGCCAAGGCCGACAACGACTGGGTGGCGACGTTGTGCGAGGCGGTGGCCGAGCACGCGGCACTGGTTGCCAAAGGCACGGACGCGACCTTCGCCAACAGGGTGCATCTCGCCATGCAGGCGAAGGGCTTTTTGACCAAGGACGAGAACGGCAAGGAATAGGGCGCCGTTTTCTCCGTCAGGCCCGGCCATGACGAATACGGATAGAGGACGACCATGGGATTTAAATGCGGGATCGTCGGGTTGCCCAATGTCGGCAAGTCGACCTTGTTCAATGCGCTGACCGAGACGGCCGCGGCGCAGGCCGCGAACTATCCGTTCTGCACCATCGAGCCGAATGTCGGCGAAGTCGCCGTGCCCGATCCGCGGCTCGACAAGCTCTCGGCCATCGCCAAATCGGCGCAGATCATCCCGACCCGGCTGACCTTCGTCGACATCGCCGGCCTCGTGCGCGGCGCCTCCAAGGGTGAAGGCCTCGGCAACCAGTTCCTCGCCAACATCCGCGAGGTCGACGCCATCGCGCATGTCGTGCGCTGCTTCGAGGATTCCGACATCACGCATGTCGAGGGCAAGATCGCCCCGCTCGCCGACATCGAGACCATCGAGACCGAGCTGATGCTCGCCGACCTCGACAGCCTCGAGAAGCGCGTCGACAACCTCACGAAGAAGGCCAAGGGCAACGACAAGGACGCCAAGGAGCAGCTCGACCTCGTCAACCGCACGCTGGTGTTGCTGCGCGAGGGCAAGCCCGCCCGCCTCGTCGAGCGCAAGGCGGAGGAGGAGCGCGCCTTCGGGATGCTCGGCCTGCTGTCGTCGAAGCCCGTGCTCTACGTCTGCAACGTCGAGGAAGGCTCGGCCGCCACGGGCAATTCGTTCTCCAAGGCGGTGGAGGAGCAGGCGGCCAAGGAAGGCGCCGTTGCCGTCGTCATCTCCGCCAAGATCGAATCCGAGATCGCCACCATTTCGCGCGAGGAGCGTGCCGACTTCCTGGAGACGCTGGGTCTCGAAGAAGCCGGCCTCGATCGCCTGATCCGCGCCGGCTATACCCTGCTCGACCTCATCACCTATTTCACGGTGGGCCCGAAGGAAGCGCGCGCCTGGACCATCTATCGCGGCACCAAGGCCCCGGGCGCGGCCGGCGTGATCCACACCGACTTCGAAAAAGGCTTCATCCGCGCCGAGACGATTGCGTATGAGGACTATGTCGCGCTGAACGGCGAAGCCGGCGCCCGCGATGCCGGCAAGCTGCGTCTCGAAGGCAAGGAATACGTCGTCGCCGACGGCGACGTGATGCACTTCAGGTTCAATACGTAAGACGCGAAAGAGCGGTGCTGTAGGGTGGGCAAAGCGACTTGTCCGCCGTAGCTCGAAGAGCGAAGGCGGAAGCGTGCCCACCACGTCTCTCTCAAATCGCGAAAGGATGGTGGGCACGGCGCTTTGCGCCTTTGCCCACCCTACGGCACCTGCAGCCGCCTCACCGCGCCCCGCCGCCCTGGTCGCGGATCGCGCCGAGATGCTCGTTGATGCGGAAGACGATCAGGATCAGCTCCGCGGCGATGCGCGAGAACACGATGCCGACAACGATGCTCGCGATCGATGACAGCAGCACCAGGAAGCCGCCGAACGGGCTGATCGCCATCGTCGCGAGACCGGAGAAGATTCCGGAAAGGCCGAACAGGCAGATCAGTGCGATCACCAGCCAGTAGAAGGTCTTGATGATCGTAGGGGTTATGAATCGGTCCCATTGAAACAGGTCGCTGAATGAAAACATTGCTCTCCCCAGGGCAAATCGGGCCTCGGCCTGCCGGTTGATCCGACTCAAGACCAACGCCGACACCCCATATGTAGCACGAGCCATGCGGGCCGGCGGGTTGAGATTGCCGCAAAGTGCGGCCACAATCTGTCATTCCCTCGAAGCTTTCCCGAGATGACCCTGACCTTCGAAGATTTCCCGCCCGGCCGGTTCGGAACATTCGGCCCGCGCCATGTCACCCGCGACGAGATCTTGGCTTTCGCCGCCGAGTTCGATCCGCAGCCGATGCACCTCGATGAGGAGGCCGCGGCCAAGAGCATGCTGCGCGGCCTGTCCGGCTCGGGCTGGCACCTCTGCTCGCTGATGATGCGGATGATGGCCGATGGCTTCATCACACGCGCCGCTTCGCTCGGCTCGCCCGGCGTCGACGAGGTGCGCTGGCTGTCACCCTTGCGGCCCGGCGACGATCTCATGCTCGACGTCGACGTGCTGGAGGCGCGCGCCTCGAAGAGCCGGCCGGAGCTCGGCATCGTCAAGTTCAAATGCACGGTGCGCAACGCCAAGGGCGAGGCGCTGTGCGAGATGACCTCGCCGATCCTGATCAAGCGCCGCGAGGGAGCAGTCTGATGCCCTTCTTCGAGGAGATCGAGATCGGCCACCGCCGCGAGATCGGCGCCTACATGTTCACCGCGGAGTCCATCAAAACGTTCGCCGCAAAGTTCGATCCGCAGCGCTTCCACCTCGACGAGGAGGAAGGCAAGAACTCGCTGTTCGGCGGCCTCGCGGCCTCGGGCTGGCATGTCGGCTCGGCCTGCATGAGCCTGCTTGTCGCCGATGGCCAGCGTCTGGCGCGTGAGGCCGCTTCGCGCGGCGAGGAGGTCGCGGTGTGGGGGCCGTCGCCTGGCTTTCGCGACCTGCGCTGGATCAGGCCGGTGCTGGCCGGCGACACCGTCGCCTACGTCAACGAAGTCATCGACAAGCGCAGCTCCGCCTCGCGCCCCGGCTGGGGCATTCTGACGGCCCGCACCACCGGCACCAACCAGCGCGGCGAGGAGGTCTATTCCATCACCGCCAGCGCCTTCGTGCCGATGCGGAAGGGCGGTTAGACCTGTTCCAGGATGAACGGTCCAAATGTGTGCGCGAGTGTTGCCTCCGCGCTATGGACGCGATTCCGGGCGGCTGCCATAAGCCTGCTCAACATGATGACCCGCGAAGCAGTTGGCGGAACCATCGAGTTGCTAACCAATTATGAACCTGTCGCTGTCTAATTGAAACGAATTGGGCAGAGAACAGGGGACGAGGACCATGGCAGACCGCGGCGCACTCAAGCTGGTGGGATTTATCTTTGCGACCGCGACGCTGGCAGTGATGCTGGTCGCCGGCATGGTGGTGAAGGGCTATGCCGATGGCGGCTACACCCTGGAAGCCTCGACGGTCGACGCGAGCCGTTAAGGGCTCATTAACTCTTCGGGGCCGGACGTCCGGCCTCCGCCGTCAGCGGCTATAGACGAACGCCAGCACCGCGATCGCGACCGCCAGCAATCCGACGAAGCGCAGCATGATCGTGCCGAACTGGTTCGGCGCGGGCCGCAGCGGGATAGGGTCCGTATTGTCGGGCCGAATGCTTTCCATCTGAAATGTCCCCAGGCCCGGCCGCAAGGCTGCGGGCGCTTGGCATTGGTCGGCGGGGAGGGGCGGTGGGTTCAAAGTGAACCGGGTCGGCTGCATTGACTGTGTGAACGCATGTCCACTGCCCCAATCTTTCGCAGCCACACCCTCCGCTGTCATGCCCCGGCTTGCCGCCTTCGCTGAAGCTTCGGCGGCCGGGCGAGCTTGTGGCCCGGCGTAGCCTTGGCGGAGCCGGGACCGGGGCATCCAGTACGCTGCGGCGTCTCGGCTCTTGCCTCATTGTCTCTGGAATACTGGATCGCCCGATCCCGTCTCCGCCAAGGGCTTCGCCGGGCCAAGAACTCACTCGGCCGCCGAAGCCTTAGCGAAGGCGGCAAGTCGGGCGATGACACCTATTGTGGGGAGCTTGTGCGCATCCAACTCCCCCACGAATCAAAACCGCCGCGCCCCTTGCGGAACGCGGCGGCTGGTGGTGCTTGACGTGAATGATCAGCTGTTGCGCAGGCCGTCGGCGGCGCGCTTCCACTGCGCGACGTTGTCGGCGATCATGCGGGTCGACTTCATCGCGGCCTGGCTGAGCTGGGCGTAGCCGGAGATCTCGCGCTGGACGCGCTGGCCTTCGGCATGGAGCAGGTCGCGCAGGCTCTCGAGCTCGGAGATCAGGTTCTCGATCTCGGCGAGCGAGGTGCCGGCGACGCGCTGGATCAGCGAGTTGACGTTGGTGACCGTGGCTTCCGCGCTCGGATCGAGCGGCGGCGTGTCGGTGGTTCCCGATGCCGGCCGGCGCAGATAGGCGATGTCGTTGCGGACGAAGTCGCGGATGCCGGCTTCAACTTCCGTCACTGCGGCGAGGTTGGTGTCGACCGTCTCGGTCTCGGTGGCTTCGGTCTTTTCCGGACGCATGGCGTTCATCGTTATTCCCCTGTTCGCGTTGAGCGCGGCGCGAGTGTCCCCCGCACGACGAGTTCGGTCATCCGACTAGGGCGTCGGATTTTGACCGCAACTTGGCCGAGATACGGCAAGGGCGGACGATTCGGGGGCTTTGCCGTGGCGTATGGTTACGAGAGTCTGAACTGCTGGGAAAACGAACCTATCCCGGGATGATGGGAGAGGGGGGCTGGACTGCTACCAGCTCTTCTTGAAGCCCGCCGTCAGGCTCTTGTTGATCGCGCCCTGCGAGGTCTCGCCGACTGAGCCGGAGACGGTGACGTTGTCGAACAGCTTTTGCTCCGCGCCGACCTTGCGCAGCCATTTGTCGTCGGTGGTCGACAGCGACTGGCCCGCGGTGATGCTGGTGCCGGTGTCGGTGAGGGTGACCTTGGCGCTCTGCTCGGTCTCGTAATTGCGGGTGATGCGCCCGCCGATGCCGGGCACCGCGGTGGTGCTCTGCTGGTTGACGCTGTAGCCGTTCTGGAGCGTCAGCGACGTGTCGCTCGACAGCGGCACCGACTTGATCAGCGACGCCCCGATCTTGCTCTGCTCGGCGCCGGGATCGACGCGGGCTTCCACCGCGGTCTTGTCCCAGATCGAGCCGGCGCCCGGCGCGGTCGCCGCCGCCCAGGCGCTGCCGGACGATTGCGGCAGGCTGCCGCCATTGGTGGCTTTCTGCGCCAGCAGCTCGGACATCGTCCGCGGCTCGCTCGTCACCGTCATGTCGGCGCCGATGCGGGCGTCCCAGAACGAGAAGACCGACTGCTTCACCGTCACCGCTGAGGAGCCGTTGGCGTTCGCGTTCGACGACCAGTTCAGTCCGTCCTTGGCGGCGGCCTGGGCGCGCTTCTTGGCGGCCATGACGTCGTTGCCGGTACCGGCGTCGACCGCGAGCTGGCTCCAGTCGAGCTTGTCGACGTCGATGCCCTTTAAAATGTCGGGGTCGTTGACGTCGGGGGCTGCGGCGGTCTTTGTGGCTTCGGTCTCGGCCTCGTCGTCAGGCGCAGCCGCCGAGAAGGGCGGGATGATCTGCGCCGAGACCGTCAGAACCGAGCCCAAAATGAATGCGGCCGCCAGCACCGGCAGCCTGGTCCAGCCAAAACCTGTCGAGAATTCCATCGTCCTGCCCGCGAGCCCAGCGCATGCCTGCCGCCACTATAATGCGGCCTTCGGTGATGACCATGCGCCATTCCGTCCGCTCAACACATGGTGATCTATCGTTGCGAAATTGTGGCGGCTCGCCTCGGCCAGGGCATGATCCGGACCCGAAGGGCCGCGCCAGCGCAAAGTGTGCAGCGGTTTTCCCTCGCGACAAGCGCGGAACGCGTTTGCGCGGAGATCATGCGCAAACCACTGGAATGGCGAACCAACGGGCCGCGCGAAAGGCGCGCGCCCGATGACGAGCTTCGCCACGACGGCATCCGGCGGGGCTGGAGGCCAGGACGCGGGGCGGGCGAGCATCAATCATCGGTCCCGGCAAGCGGGGCCCGTTGGCGTCCCCCTCAGCCGACGCGGGTCATCTTCGGCAGATGAATGGCGCGGCCGAGTGCCTGTTCAACCAGATCGAAGGTGTCGACCAGCACGCGCATGCTGATCAGCTTGCCCGCCCTGAACTGGGCGAACTGCGCGACCCGCAAGCTAATCGGCTTGTCGGAATCCAGCGCGGTCAGCGAATAGCGCAGCATCGAGGCGGCGGAATCCACGCCGAGCATGATGCTCTCGCGGTCGAAGCGGCGGACGTGGAAATTGTCGGCAAGCTGGCGGATGACGTCGAGCACGGCGTCCCGGCCCTGGCGCGCGCCGAGGAACGGAAACATGTCGATCGGACCGTAGATCGCCCACTCGACGTCCTCGTCGATCAGGGCCTCGATGTCCCTGAAATCCCGGTCGTTCACCGCGCGATGCAACGCGCGCGAGAAACGCCAGAGGCTGTGCTCTGTCATTTGGGGGCGTCCTGAAGCTGGCTTGCAGAAAAAACGGAAAGCAACCCCATGCACAGAAAAGGTGCGGGGGCCGCTCAACTCATTCGTATACAAATAAAATAGGCGATTTCGGCCAAAACGCAATTCACGTTTTCGCAATGCACAATTGATGCGGCTTTGTGAGATTTACAACAGAACCCCGTAATCTCCCGGTCTCTGCTTCATCTGTCCGTAAGAACGGTGGCGAGGGCGAAGGGTCATCCTCCGTCCACTCGCGCGCCCACGATCAGCGGCCCGATCTCCCGCTCCAGCACCTGCTGCACCAGATCGTAGGAATCGATAATCTCGCGGATCTGCGCCACCAGTCCGCCCCGGAAGCTGTAGAACACGGCCATGTCGAACTGCACGATGCGATCGTTGCTGCGCTTCTTGAAATAGGTGTGCATGTAGGTCGCGACCTCGTCGCCCTCGGCGAGGATGTGCGGCGCCTTGTAGCGGATTTCGGAATAGCGCGACCAGACCGTCTGCCACAGCTCGCGCAGCTCCTGCTTGCCGTGACGCGGCACCATGTGCGGCAGCACGTCGATCGGCGCGTGGGTGAGGAAGTCGACGTCGTCGGTGCAGCACGACAGCGCGGCCTCGATATCGCCGCGCGCAAAGCTGTCCAGCAGATGCAGCACGCGTTGCCTGTTCAGCGATTCAACCGTCATGCCGCTCCCGCCCTCGTGGGGTGTCGATTGCAAACGCCAATGCGCGCTCTGCGGGTCCATCAATCCGCAAAAACAAAGATGTCCGGATCATATGACGCGCCGATGCAAGGCCCGGTTCATGAAATGCAATTACCGGTTGCGTTCGTAGCCACCCGCAAGAATTCGAGCGGGTTTTCGCGCGCCGCATGACGCCGCGTGCATGCCGGCGGGCGCATCCCGCCGCGCCCGGCACACGGGAACCCGTGCCCGTCGGTGCTCGTTGAGACACCGAAACCGATCCGGAGACATCGATCATGAAATCCCCGCTTCTCACCGTCGCCGCAGCACTGCTGATGCTGGGCGCGACCTCGGCCGCCAACGCCAAGGGCTGCATCAAGGGCGCCGTCGTCGGCGGCGTCGCCGGCCACTATGCCGGCCATCACGGCGTCCTGGGCGCCGCCGCCGGCTGCCTCTACGGCAGGCATCACGCCAAGGAGCAGGAAAAGCAGCAGCAACAGCAGGGTCAGGTGAACGGGCAGGGGAAGCTGTAAGGCGCAAACGGCACCACATGCTCCCTCGTCATTCCGGGGCGCGCGAAGCGCGAGCCCGGAATCCATAACCACGACAAGCGCGGAGGATACTCCGTCGCTTACCTCTTCTTCCACCCACCCCGTCGTCCCGGCTGCCCACCCGTCGACTTCGGCGCCGGCCCGAACTCCGGGCCCGACTGCCTTGAGTCCGTCGGCTGGATGATCCGGCTCGTGCTGCCGAACGGCTTTGCCGGCAGGCTCGGGTTCTCGCGATAGGGCAACGACTCCGGCCCGTGCATCTCGTCGAGATGCGGCTTGTGCACCTTCGATCCGCTGCCACCGCCTCCGCCGCCGCTCGCTTTCAGCGCGGAGCTCACGGTTTTCTTCTTCATGGCGCTGACGGGCAGGTTGGCGGCGTCGCCGTACTTCTTGGTGCCGGCGTAGGCGCCGGCCTTGCCCTGCACCGTGCGCTGCTTGACGGTGGGATCGTCGACCACTGCGAGCTCGGTGGCGCGCAGGCGTTTGACTTCGTCGCGGAGGCGGGCGGCTTCCTCGAAGTTCAGATCGGCGGCGGCCTCGCGCATCCTTGTTTCGAGATCGGCGAGCACGGCTTCAAAGTTGTGGCCGATCGAGATGACGTCGTCGGTCATGTCGTGGCCGCCGACCTCGACCAGCACGTGGTCGCGCTCGTAGACGGAGTTGAGGATGTCGCCGATCTGCTTCTTCACGCTCTCCGGCGTGATGCCGTTGGCGGTGTTGTACTCGACCTGCTTTTCGCGGCGCCGGTTGGTTTCCGCGATGGCGCGCTCCATCGAGCCCGTCATCTGGTCGGCATAGAGGATCACCTTGCCGTCGACGTTGCGCGCGGCGCGGCCGATGGTCTGAATCAAGGACGTTTCACTGCGCAAAAAGCCTTCCTTGTCGGCGTCCAGAATCGCGACCAGCGCGCATTCGGGAATGTCGAGGCCTTCGCGGAGCAGGTTGATGCCGACCAGCGCGTCGAACGCGCCGAGACGGAGGTCCCTGATGATCTCGATGCGCTCGATGGTGTCGATATCGGAGTGCATGTAGCGAACGCGAATACCCTGCTCATGCAGATATTCGGTGAGGTCCTCCGCCATGCGCTTTGTGAGTACGGTGATCAGCGAGCGATAGCCTGCCTGGGCGGTGGCGCGGACCTCGCCGACGAGATCGTCGACCTGGGTGCGAGCGGGGCGGATATTAACGGGAGGATCAATAAGTCCGGTCGGTCGGATCACCTGTTCGACGAACACGCCGCCGCTTTCGTTCAGCTCCCAGCCGCTCGGCGTGGCAGAGACCGCGACCGTCTGCGGCCGCATCATATCCCACTCCTCGAAGCGGAGCGGGCGGTTGTCCATGCACGACGGCAGGCGGAAGCCGTATTCGGCCAGCGTCGCCTTGCGGCGGAAGTCGCCGCGGAACATGCCGCCGATCTGCGGCACGGTGACGTGGCTCTCGTCGGCGAACACCAGCGCGTTGTCGGGGACGTATTCGAACAGCGTCGGCGGCGGCTCGCCGGGCAGGCGCCCGGTGAGATAGCGCGAATAGTTCTCGATGCCGGCGCAGCTTCCCGTCGCCTCCATCATCTCGAGATCGAAGGTGGTGCGCTGCTCGAGCCGCTGCGCTTCCAGCAGACGGCCCTGGTCGTGTAGCTGGTCGAGCCGCTGCTTCAGCTCCGATTTGATCGACTTGATCGCCTGCACCAGCGTCGGGCGCGGCGTCACGTAGTGCGAGTTGGCGTACATCTTGATGAATTCGAGCTCGTCCTGCTTGTGGCCGGTGAGCGGATCGAACTCCTCGATGGTCTCGATGGTGTCGCCGAACAGGTTCACGCGCCAGGCACGGTCTTCATAGTGCGCCGGGAAGATGTCGATGACGTCGCCGCGCACGCGAAACGTGCCGCGGGTAAAATCGGCCTGGGTGCGCTTGTACTGGAGGGCGACGAGGTCGGCGATCAGCTGGCGCTGGTCGATGCGCTCGCCCTTCTTCAGCGCGAAGGTCATCGCGGTGTAGGTCTCGACCGAGCCGATACCGTAGATGCAGGACACCGACGCCACGATGATGACGTCGTCGCGTTCGAGCAGCGCGCGCGTCGCCGAGTGGCGCATGCGGTCGATCTGCTCGTTGATCGAAGAATCCTTTTCGATGTAGGTGTCCGTGCGAGGGACGTAGGCTTCCGGCTGGTAGTAGTCGTAATAGCTGACGAAATATTCGACCGCGTTGTCGGGGAAGAAGCTCCTGAACTCGCCATAGAGCTGGGCGGCGAGCGTCTTGTTCGGCGCCAGGATGATGGCGGGCCGCTGCGTCGCCTCGATCACCTTGGCCATGGTGTAGGTCTTGCCGGAGCCGGTGACGCCGAGCAGCACCTGCGAGCGGTCGTTACGCTCTATGCCTTCGACCAGCTCGGCGATCGCGGTCGGCTGGTCGCCGCGCGGCTGGTACGGCGATTTGATCTCGAAGCGCACGCCGCCTTCGGACTTCTCCGGGCGCGGCGGCCGGTGCGGCGTCCACACCTTGGTGGAGCCGTCGTCCCTGCGGAACTCCGGCCGGCCCTCGCGGATCAGCGATTCCAGCGCGTCGGCGGTGGCCTTGACGCCGAGCGCCTCCATCTTGGTGCGCGGCGGACGCGCCAGCGCCTCGGCGTCGTCCTCCTCGGTGGGAAGCCCGAGCTGCCGCGCCAGTTCCGGATCGAGGGTCGGGATCGTGGCGGCAGTGCCGTAATTGGCCTGCGGCGCTTCTTCAAAGCCTTCGGTGGTCGCGCGCGCGCCCGGCGGCTGCGGATTCGGCCGCAGCGGCATCGGCTTGGCATTATCCTGCGGAAACTCCTTTGGCGTCGAGGCGCGTGCGCGATGGGCGGCAGCCTCGCCCCCGGCGCGGCGGTCGCGCGAATTGTCCGGCGGCGGCTGCAGCCCGGTGCCCGATCCCAGCCCGGCATCGCCGCGATTAATCGCGGGATTGAGCAACTCGGCCAACGCCGGCCCGATCGGCTGGACGTCAGGCCGATGTGCCTTCGAGTTCGGGGCCTTGGATTTGGGGGATTTCGGGGGAGCAGGTTTCTTCGCCATGCCCCGAATATGGGACGAGTCAGCCCTTCAGAAAAGAGCGAATGCCCGTCCGTGCTCAGGCTGCTGACAGCAGGTTGGCAGCAGGAACCATGATCGCCCCGACGCGACAAATTTGTCGTTGCGTCGGACGGCGATGGCGCTACTTTAGGTGGTGTTTATTGCGCGATGATCTGACCATTTTCATGCATCTCGGCGGCGCTTTCGGCCGCAGGCGCGGCCAGTCGCCTCAACAGCGGGTAGATTCCATGACAATCAATTTCATCCCGAACGACCCCAATGCCGTGACCGACATGCAGCAACGGCAGCAGGACGCGCGGCCCGACCGTCCGGCCGGGCGTGCAAATTTCAACTATGAGGCTCACGCGGCCGAGGCCCCGTTCGGTGTCAATCAGCGGGACTTTCTGTTCTGGCAGAGCCGGGAAGCGGCGCTCGCCGCTGTGGAGGCCTGGGAGACCTATGCCGGCAACCTCGCCAGATGGTCGCAAGGGCCTCGCATCGACATCAGCCTGACCTACAATGACGGTGAAACGGTCGGCCCCCGGCGGTTGAATGCCTATTACGACACCCAAGGTGTTCGGTTCTTCGACTTCAACGACGGCACCACAACCACCTTCTCCGCGGCCAGCACCGACACGGTCAGCCATGAGGTCGGCCACGCCCTGCTCGATTCCCAGCGGCCGGAGCTGTTCAACAGCCCGCTACCCGAGGTCGGAGCGTTTCACGAAGCGTTCGGCGACGTGGTTGCCCTGCTGACCGCGCTGTCGGACCAGGCGACGCGGATCAAGCTGCTTGAGATCACGCCCGACCTGTCCCAGCCGAATTTCGTCGAGGCGAGTTCCGAATATCTGTCGGCCGCCATTCTCAAGCAGTTCGGCAACGTCAATCCCTCGAAGCCGCGGCGGGCGCTGAATACGTTCAAATGGCAGCTGCCCAGCACCTTGCCGGCCGGCAAGTTCGAAGATCCGCCAGAATTGCTCACGCGCGAGAGCCACAATTTCAGCCGCGTCTTCACCGGCGCATTCTATGACACGCTCCGCGGCGTGTTCGCGGCGAGCGGCGCCGGCAGCGAGGCGGCGCTGCTGACCGCCGCGCAGACCTGCGGCAGGCTGTTGGTCGAAGCGGTGCGGCAGACGCCGGAGACGGCGCGATATTTTCAGTCCGTGGGCCGGGCCATGGTCAAGGCCGACGGCCAGATCAACAACGGCGCCAATCGCGAGATCATCGGCAAGGCGTTCTCCGATCACGACATCATGCTCGGCAGCGCCGCCATGACCGCGCCGACGGCGGCGTTGGCGGGGCCGCCACCCAAGATCCTGAAGGCGAGCGCCACGATCGCGCCGAGCACGCTCTCGGATCTGCGCGAGCGGATCGGCGCGAAGGGCGCCAGATTCGCGATCCGCCCGCTCGCCATGCTCGGGGAGGGCGTGGCGGAAGCGGTGCATCGGCGCGAAGTCCCGCTCGACGATATCGACACCAGACTTCGCGGCGTGGTCGCCTTCGCGGCGGAGCCGGTTCTGATCGGCCGCTCCGGCGCCCGTGCGGCGGTGCTCGGCGCGTTGCCAGAGCACAACCGCACGGAGGACGAGGTCGGCGCCTTCGTCGAGACGCTGCTCAGGAACGGTCGCATCGAGCTCGACGGCAAGCCGAAGGCGGCCGCAAAGACGGCGAAGAAGAAGAAAGGGCTGGTGGCCGCCGCCGCGGCCGACGATACGTCGTCGAACAATGTTCGCACCCACGTCATCCGCACGGTCGGCGGCAAAAGGGTGCTGACCCGCATCCGCTTCCTGTGCGGCTGCTGCATTTGAGGCGGCGGTCTGCGGTCAAAAGGCCGTCAAGCGGCGGCGGCGCAGAATGCGCCGCCCCTCAGAATCCGTTTCCACCCGATAGGTCGGCAGCACGGGCGATGCGGGATCGGGCGGACCGTCGGCAATCTGCTTGTTGGCCGCGAGCGACTGCACATTCAGAATGGCCTCGGCCACGTCGTCAGGACGGGGCGTCGAGTGCACCGCGGTGATGCGACCGGCCGAATCGAGGCTCGCCGCGACCTCCACCGGCAACTCAACATGCACGTCGTTGAAGCTGCCGAGGTCGGGCGAATGCAGCTGCACCAGATTGCGTGCAGTGCCGCGGAGCTTGTTCGGGCTGAGGTCCTCGATGGATTGAAGCCTCAGGCCACGGTCGGCCAAAGCGGGTCTGAACACCGCTTCGCTGTTCTTGAAACCGGCGGCGCCAATGTCCTGCGAGATCAGCAAGGGGGCCTGCGACCAGGATGTGAAATCGGTGCCATATCGCAGGGTCTTCATCCCAAGTTTGCGGCAGGCCGCTATATGCTCGGCATTTTCCGTGATGAACAGCGCCTGATTCAAGCCGCCATCGACACCGGCGCGCTTAAAGGCTGTCTCGAACACCAAGGCATCGGGCTTTCTCGCGCCGGCATGGGTCGACAGCGTCACGCGTTCCTCGACCGGTTCGAAGAAGCGCCGCAGGCCGGTCCTGTCGAGCAACTCAAGGTATTCGGCAAAGGTCGCAGCGATCGCCTGTGATGTCCGCGGTTCAGGCATCGTGTAGTCCGAGACCAGGCACACGACCAGCGGCGCGTGGTCCGCCGTCTCGAAGGTCTCGATCACGCCGAGCGCGTCCTCGACGCCGGGAAACGGTTTTTCACTGGAGGAGTCGATCAGTGTATCGCCGAGATCGAGCAGCAGAGCCTTGATCATCCGTCATGCCTCGCCTGCGCGCGCGGTTGCTGCGGCAGCATAGCAGTTGCAGGGGCCGGATGGAATTGCGATTGCGAGCGTGCGACCGGATCGCCGGTCGCGCCTTACGCCGCCGGCGGCGGGGCCTCGTCGTCGTTGCTCGCCCGGTGCGGCTCGAGGATGTCGAGACGGATCCCGCCGCAATCGGTGCAGCGCATGGTCCAGTACTCGCATCCGGCGCGGCCGCCGATCACACGGAGCACCGCGAGATCGCCGTCGCATTCGGGACATTTCGACAGCACATTACGGGCGTAGATTCTCGGCCGCGGCGTGTCTTCGAATTCGATGACTGACATGACCGGTTCCCCCTTTATGCTGCGCTGTCCCTTGGTTCGCTTGGAGGCCCGCGCTTATTCGTCGTCGTGGTCGTCGGCCCGCCGGCGGAAGCGGTCGATGTGGTGCTTGGCATCGGCGATCGCCGCGCTCTGATCGGGCCAGGCGAAACCGACTTCCATGGCCGGAAACAGCACGCCGTCGATGGCGAGGGGGCTGAGATCGGCGCGGCGGATGCGGGCATGCCAGAGGCCTTTGCCGGCCTCGAAGGATTCGATGTCAAAGCCGTCGTAGATGGTCGTCATTGTAGTCCCCAAATGTTCCGTAAGTGTCTTGTTGAAGGGTCAGGGGACCACGTTTGGCGGGTTCAGTATGTGAAGCCATTCACAAGCGGCCGGCTTTTTTGCCCAGGGCCTCGTGGAACGGGCGTCAGTTCCGCGGCGCGGCGCGGCCGATCCGCCTGGCGGGGCGTGCGGCGGGCTCCGAGGCCGCCCGCATGATCCAGCGCCGGAACGCGGCGAAGTCGCGCTGCTCGGTCTGAAAACTGCGATACAGCAGGTACCAGCGCATGCCCTTGGGAACCGAGAGATCGAACGGCGCGACCAGCCGGCCGGCGGCGAGATCGTCGTCGATATAGGGCCGGATGCCCATGGCGATGCCGAGGCCGTCGGCGGCGGCCTGGAGCGCCTGGCCGTAGAACTGGAATTCCGGTCCGCGCGCGTTGATGCGGGTGAGGTTCGCCGCCTTGAGCCAGATCGGCCAATCCTCCGGCGAATGCGTGACGCGGATCAGGCCTGGCCCTTTGAGGTCGGCGGACCGCTTCAGGCCGGTGGCGAGGCGGGGCACGCAGACCGGCGTGAGGTCGCCGGCGAACAAGGGCTCGGCGACCAGGCCGGGCCAGTCGCCGGTGCCGAGCTTGATGCCGCAGCTCCAGTCCTCGCCGAATGGGACCTCGGCACCACCGGTGGTGAAACGCACCTCGATGTCGGGCTCCTCGCTGCGAAACTCCGACAGCCGCGGAATCAGCCAGCGCATCGCAAAGGTGTGGCCGACGCCGATGGTGAGCACGCGGACGCTGGAGGGCGCCGTCACCTGCGCGGTGAGACTTGCCAGCGCGTCGAAGATCGGCGTCAGCCCGCTTTGATAGGCGCGGCCTGCCTGCGTCAGCACGAGCTTGTTGGCCTTGCGTTCGAACAGCGCGACGCCGAGACGTTCCTCCAGCAGATGCACCATGCGGCTGACGGCGGCCGCCGACACGCTGAGCTCGAGCCCGGCCGCAGCAAAGCTGCCGGTCCGCGCCGCCGCCTCGAATGCCTTGATGCCGTTGAGAAACAGCAGCCGCCGCAAATGACCCACCCTCAGGAAAACTGATGCAAGGCCAAGATAACTCAGTTTGCGAAGCCGGGGCAAGCGAGGCACAAGAATGAGAGTAATTCCAAGTTGTGTTTGGGGCCGCCGCCGCTGCTTCTTCACCTCCCCCGCCTGCGGGGAGAGGCCGGAATTTGCGAGAGCAAATTCCGGGTGAGGGGTCTCTCCGCGAGTCCCTCTGCCACCTTCCTTGCGGAGACTCCCCCTCACCCCACCCTCTCCCCGCAAGCGGGGCGAGGGAGTGATGCAGCCTTCGTCTCTTACGCACGTGCAGGAGAATCTCTCGTGACGCCCATCATGATCGCTGCCCTTGGATTGCTGATGGTCGCCACCGCGTTCCTGTCGGGGCTGTTCGGCATGGCGGGCGGGTTGATCCTGATCGGTGTGCTGCTGGCGCTGATGCCGCTGCCGACCGCGATGGTGCTGCATGCGATCACGCAGATGGCCTCGAACGGCTGGCGCGCATTTCTGTGGCGGGCGCATATCCGCTGGCGGCCGGTCGCGAACTACATGGTCGGCGCTGCCGTCGCGCTCGCGGCCTGGTCGCTCACCCGCTATGTGCCGGACAAGCCGATGGCGCTGCTGCTGCTCGGCATCACCCCGTTCATGGCGCGGCTGCTGCCGTCGAACATCAAGCCGGATCCCGACCGTCTCTGGCAGGGCACCGTCTATGGTACGATCTGCATGGGCTTGATGCTGATGACCGGCGTGTCGGGACCGTTGCTCGACACCTTCTTCCTCGGCGGCGATTTCGGCCGGCGCGAGAAGGTGGCGACCAAGGCGATGTGCCAGCTCGTCAGCCATTTCACCAAGCTCGTCTATTTCGGCGGCATCATCGACCAGGCCGCGAGCCTCGATCCCGTGCTCGCGGGCGTCGCGATTATCGCCTCGATGCTCGGCACCACGCTGGCGCGGCGCATCCTCGAAGCCATGACCGACCAGCAATTCGTGACCTGGTCGAACAAGCTGATCACCACCATCGCCTGCTACTACATCGCCTATGGCGGCTGGCTCCTGCTTCGTACCCCGGTGCTGGCGGCCTTCGACAAGGGAGGTTTGCAATGAGCGAGACGGCCGACCCGCTGGTGCTGGACTTCGTCGAATGGATCGCGCGCGAGCCGCGCGCCTATGCCGAGGTGATCGCGACCTGGAAGACCTCGTGCCCGCGCCTCACCATCTGGGAAGACGCCGCCGAGCGCGGCTACGTCACCCGCGAAACGATTGCAGGCGTGGGGCTGATCATCGCGGTGACGACGGACGGCGAGAGGTTGCTGCGCACGAACGGGCGGTGACACACACCTCCGCCTCCACATCGTCATTGCGAGCGCAAGCGAAGCAATCCAGAATGTCTCCGCGGCGGCAGTCTGGATTGCTTCGCTGCGCTCGCAATGACGGAACACCAGCCATGTCGCTCAAACTCTTCGAACTCGTCGGCACCGACGCTTCGCGCCCGTTCAGCCCGTATTGCTGGCGCACGCGGATGGCGCTGGCGCACAAGGGCCTGT
The DNA here is from genome assembly GCF_040547935.1 of Bradyrhizobium sp. LA6.8. NCBI lineage: Bacteria > Pseudomonadati > Pseudomonadota > Alphaproteobacteria > Hyphomicrobiales > Nitrobacteraceae > Bradyrhizobium > Bradyrhizobium sp. LA6.8. Next base: position 184,152 of record NZ_JBEPQQ010000008.1, on the reverse strand, counting down.
CGGCGGAATCGCTGCCCTGGCGCTTCACCGAGAAGAGCGCGATATCGCCGCACGGCTCGGAGAGGGTCCCGGTGCTGCTGCATCATGACAAGCCCGTGATCGATTCCTGGGCGATCGCGAATTATCTCGAAGACAATTTTCCAGACCAGCCGTCCCTGTTCGGCGGCGACGGCGGCCGCGCCATGGCGCGCTTGCTCAACGCCTGGGGCGATATCGCGATCGTCGGCGGCCTCTCTCTGCTGATCGTCGCCGACATCCCGAAAAACCTCGGCGAGGTCGACGCCGCCTATTTCCGCCAGTCGCGTGAGGCGCGGTTCGGCAAGCCCCTGGAAGAGGTCCAGGCGAGCCGCGAGACCGGCGTCGTCGCGTTCCGCAAGTCGCTCGAAGTGATGCGGCAGACGTTCAAGACGCAGGCCTATCTCGGCGGCAGCGCGCCGAACTATGCCGACTATATCGTGTTCGGCGGTTTTCAATGGGCGCGTGTGGTGAGCCCGTTCAGGCTGCTGGAAGTGGATGATCCCGTCTATGCGTGGCGCGAAAAACTGCTCGACGCGTTCGACGGCATGGCGCGAAAATCGCCGGGACATCCCGTCTAAGCTTCGTAGCCCGGATGGAGCGGAAGCGAAATCCGGGATTTGCGCCTGCGGAAGGATTCCCGGATTACGCTTGCGCTCCATCCGGGCTACGCACCGCCGCCGCCTTCCTCAGACATTCCCGGCACAAACAATCCTCGCCTTTGACTGGCATCGGCAGCCGCGCCGTTTCCTCCGCGCACCAGCAGCTTCCCGAGAGATCGCAGCCGAACTCGGTGCCGCAACGGGAGCAGGCGAGGCGGCGCGGTTCCGGCAAGGGAAAATCGGAGGGAAATTCTTTCGCATTTGTCATGATTTGCCCAAAGGCTTCGCCGTCATTTTCATGCCGGGTTCATCTCCCGCTACGGTATAATAGGCGCTGCGCTCAGACTCGGAAAGCGGTTGGCAACGCGCGAAGGACACATCGATGGCCCGCGATTCGCAAGCTGCCCTCGTCGCGCTCAACCGTTTCGGTTTCGGAGCGCGCGGCGGGGCGTCCGGCGATCTCATCAACGCGGCGTCCGATCCGCGTGGCTTCGTGAAGGCGGAACTCGCGCGCCCCAACGGCGTGCTGCTGGAAGCGCCGGGGCTGCAATCGACGCCGCAACTCGGGCAGGCCGTGTTCGCCTATCAGGACCAGGTCAAGCAGGCGCGCGAGGCCGCGAAGGCCGCTGCGCCCGCTGAAGGGTCGCAGCAGGCACCGGGCGATCAGAAGCTGGGGCTGCGCCGCAATCTCTCGCTCAATGCGGCCGCGACCGAGATCGCCGGGCAGATGACTGACGCGAAACCGCCAGATAGTTCGGCGAAGCCGGATACGATGCAGCCCAACGCTGCCGCGCCCCCTGCCGTCAAGCCCGCGCCGCAGCCGCTCAACGTGATCCAGAAAACCTTTCGCGCCGAGGCGCTGGCGCGCCTGCAGCGCGCGACGCTGGTCGAGTGCGGCTTCACCGAGCGGCTGGTGGTGTTCTGGTCCAACCATTTCTGCATCTCCGCGAGCAAGGGCGAGCTGGCGCGGATCTGGGCCGGCGCGTTCGAGCGCGAGGCGATCCGGCCGCATGTGCTGGGGCGCTTCGCCGACATGCTCAGGGCGGTCGAGCAGCATCCGGCGATGCTGTTCTTCCTCGACAACCAGCAATCGCTCGGGCCGGACTCGCGCGCTGGGCAAAACCGCAAGCGCGGGCTGAACGAAAATCTCGCTCGCGAGATCATGGAGCTGCATACGCTCGGCGTCGGTGGCGGCTACACGCAGGACGACGTCACCTCGCTCGCGCGCATCATCACCGGCTGGACCTTTGCGGGACGGCAGGGGCAGCTGGGAACGCCCGGCTCCTTCGTGTTCAACGTCAACGCGCACCAGCCCGGTCCGCAGACGCTGCTCGGTAAGACCTACGAGCCGACCGGCCTTGCGCAGGGCGAGGCCGCGCTCGCCGACATCGCGCGGCATCCCTCGACCGCCAATTTCATCGCCACCAAATTCGTCCGTCATTTCGTTGCCGACGATCCGCCGCCGGCGCTCGTGGCGCGATTGCGCGACATCTTCGTCAAGACCGACGGTGATCTCAAGGCGCTTGCCGCGGCGCTCGTCGATTCCGACGAAGCGTGGAAGGCGCCGTTGACCAAGATGCGCTCGCCCTACGACTTCGTGGTCGCGAGCGGCCGGCTGCTCGCGCGCGTGCCGGAAGATCCCGGCGGCTATCTCAACAATCTCAATCTGCTCGGTCAGCCGCTGTGGTCGCCCGCCGGGCCGAACGGTTTTCCGGATACCAGCGCGGCCTGGGCCGCGCCCGAAGGCATCAAGCTCCGGCTCGACATCGCGGCGCAAATGGGCGCGCGGCTCGGCAACAACATCGATCCGCTCGACCTGCTGGAGTTCGCGGCTGCGGATGCGGCCTCCGTCGAGACGCGCAAAACCATCGAGCGCGCGGAGTCGCGGCAGCAGGCGCTGGCACTGCTGCTGATGTCGCCGGAAATGCAGAGGAGATGATGATGATCGACTGCGTCGAGAACCGGCTCCTCACCTCGCGCCGCGGCCTCCTGCTCGGCGGCACGTCCTTCGCGGCATGGGCTTATTTGCCGAAATTCGCGCGCGCGGCCGGCGGGCGCGATCCGCGCCTGATCGTGGTGATCCTGCGCGGCGCGCTCGACGGGCTCTCGACCGTCGCGCCGCTCGGTGATCCCGATTATTCCGGCCTGCACGGCTCGATCGCGCTTGCCGCCGACGGCGCGCATCCCGCGATCATGCTCGATACTTTCTTCGCGCTTCATCCGGCGATGCCGGAATTCGCGCGCATGTATCGCGACATGCATGCCGCGGTGATCCATGCCGTTGCGACGCCCTATCGCGACCGCTCGCATTTCGATGGCCAGGACGTGCTCGAAAGCGGCTATGCCGGCCCCGGCCGCGTGCAATCCGGCTGGCTCAATCGCGCGCTCGAAGCGCTGCCGCGCGGCGAGCGTGTGTCGAGCGGGCTCGCGGTCGGTCCGACCACGCCGCTGGTATTGCGCGGCAATGCGCCAACCGTCGGCTGGGCGCCGGTGGCGCTGCCGCAGGCCGACGACGACACCGCGATGCGGCTGGTCGATCTCTATCGCCACCGCGATCCCGCGCTGGCATCAGTGCTGTCGCAAGGTCTTCAACTCGACAAGGTCGCGAGCGGCGACGACATGAAGCCAAAGGGTGGCAACCAGGTCGCGCAGATGCGCCAGGTCGCGCGCGGCGCCGCAAAACTGATGGCGGCCGATGACGGCCCGCGCATCGCCGCGCTCGCCTTCGACGGCTGGGATACGCACGCCAATGAAGGCGGTCCGGTCGGGCGTCTGGCCTTCCTGCTCGGCGGCCTCGATGGCGCGCTTGCCGAGTTCGAAAGCGGCCTCGGCGAGCGCTGGCGCGACACCGCAATCGTCGTCGCCACCGAGTTCGGCCGCACGGCGCGCATCAACGGCACCGACGGCACCGATCACGGCACGGGAACGATCGCGCTGCTCGCTGGCGGCGCGGTGAAAGGCGGCCGCGTCATCTCCGACTGGCCCGGCCTCAAGCTCGCGAATCTCTACGAAGGCCGCGACCTCAAGCCGACCACGGATTTGCGCTCCGTGATCAAGGGCGTGCTGCAAGGACAATTTGGTCTTTCGGATCGCGTGCTGGCGGAGACGGTGTTCCCGGACAGCGCGGGAGCGCGGCCGATGAAGGGATTGGTTGCTTAGCCGTCATTCCGGGCCCGCGCCTTGCGGTGCGTCCCGGAATGACGACATGATGAGCCGAGCATCAGGAGATCACTCGCATGTACATCGCCATGAACCGCTTCCGCGTCACCAAGGGCTCTGAAACCGCTTTCGAACAGGTCTGGCTGACGCGCGACACGTTTCTCGACGGGGTGCCGGGCTTCGTCGAATTCCATCTGCTGCGCGGCCCCGAGCTCGAGGACCACACGCTCTATGCCTCGCACACGATCTGGGCGAACCATGCCGCGTTCGAGGCGTGGACCAAGTCGGAGGCGTTTCGCGCGGCGCATCAGCGCGCTGGCGACAACAAGCCGCTTTATCTCGGCCATCCCCAGTTCGAAGGCTTTGAGGTAATGCAGACGGTGGGACGCGGCGCGAAGTAACGCGCCGCGCTTTAAACATCAGCCCTGGGTGATCTTGTCGATCTCCGCCATCTCATCGGCGCTGAGCTTCCAGGCGATCGCCTTGACGTTCTGCTCGATCTGCTCGACGCGGGTGGCGCCTGCGATGACGCTCGAGACCTGCGGGCGGCCGGCGAGCCAGGAGAAGGCGAGCTCGAGCATCGAGTGACCGCGCGCTTGCGCAAAGGCCTGCAGCTTCTCGACGATCGCCTCGTTGCGCGGGGTGACGTAGCGGTCGCGCAGCCGCGGAGTTTGGCCAAAGCGGGTGTCGCCGGGTGCGGACTCACCCTTTTTGTATTTGCCGGTCAGAAGTCCGCTCGCGAGCGGGAAGAACGGCAACAGGCCGAGCTTGTATTCCGTTGCTGCCGGCAGCAGGTCCTTCTCGATGTCGCGCACGACCAGGGAATATTCGTCCTGGCATGAGACGAAGCGGCTGACATTCATCGCGCGCGCGACATACTCCGTTTCCGCAATCCGCCACGCCGGAAAGTTCGAATTGCCGATGTAGCGGACCTTGCCCTGGCGGACGAGATCGTCGAGCGCGCGAAGACTCTCCTCGATCGGTGTCAGCGGGTCGTAATCGTGCTGCTGGTAGAGGTCGATGTAATCGGTCTTCAGCCGCTTCAGGCTCGCTTCCACAGCCGCCATGATGTAGCGGCGCGAGGCGCCCTGCTTGGTTCCGTCCTCCGCCATCGGCTTCGAGTATTTCGTCGCCAGCACGATGTCCTTGCGGCGATCGCCCAGCACGGCGCCGAGCACGTTTTCCGAGCCGCCCATGGCCGAATAGATGTCGGCGGTGTCGAACAGCGTGATGCCGAGATCGAGCGCGCGGTGGATCACCTTGCGCGAGGCCTCGAGGTCGATGCGCTGGCCGAAATTGTTGCAGCCGAGCCCGACCGCGGACACGCGCAGGCCGGAGGCGCCGAGATTACGAATTTCCATGGGAGGTCCTGTCAGGAGAAAGCGGGCCATTGTGGCTGCGCTGCCCGCTAGCGGCAAGGCGTCGCCTTGCGTTGCTGCCATGCTGCCGGGAACTGAAGCCAAAAAAATGCGGCCCCTGTCAGACGCGGCGACTGACGGGGACCGCTTTGGGGCGCTTGATCGGTGACGGGGGGCCTGATCAGACGCAGGTGCAACGTAGTCCCGCTATGTTACGCGCGGGTGACAGGCAGAGTTATCCACAGGGACTCCGCGGCTGCCGCGATCAGAAGATCTTGCGATAGACGATGAAGCCGGAGCGCTCGGCGACCTTGTCGTACAGGCTCTGCGCCGTGACGTTGGTCTCGTGCGTCTGCCAGTAGACCCGCGGGGACCCCGCGAGCTTTGCGCGCTCGTAGACGCCGTAGATCAGCGCCGAGGCGACGCCCTTGCCGCGCGAGGCCTCCAGCGTGAACAGGTCCTGCAGATAGCAGGACGGTTCGATCGCCGTGGTGCTGCGGTGAAACAGATAGTTCGTCATGCCGAGCAGCTTGCCGTCGCTCTCGGCGACCAGCCCATGCACCGGCTCATAGGCATCGAAGAAGCGCTGCCACGTCATGCGCGTGATTTCGGGCGCCAGCGCGGTCGGGCCGGAGCGGCCGTAGAAAGCGTTATAGCCATCCCACAACGGCAGCCATTGATCGTAGTCCTGTCTCGTGACGGAGCGAATGGTGAGCGACATGTGAGTTTCCGCGATCTCGGAGGACGCAAGGCGATGAAGCGTCCTTCATACGTGATGATCGCACTGCCGATCAATCGCGCCGTCGCATCACTCCGCGACGCGCAAGTACCGCATCAGCCTGCGGCCCGCGGGGTCGCGCAGCGAGCGGTAGTACTCGGCGCGCGCGGGCGGGTCGGTGTGGCGCACGAGTTCGGTCACGGGCGTGTAGCCCAGCATGCGCCCGCCATCGGGCAGGACGGCGCAGACGAAGCGCAGCACCTCGCCATTGCGCAGGGCGATGTTGATCGGCGTGGCGTCGCCGATCCGCACCATTTCCATCCGCTGCGCGATGAAGGTGCCGAGCTCGTCCTCGGGCAGCTCGAACGCGCCGGTGTCGCGGCCGTGATACATCAGCGCAATGAAGGGCGGCTTGCCGTCGGCCACTTCGTCCGGCAGCGCAAAATAGTCGCGAAATGCGCGGTTGATGAATTCGGCACGCGTTTCGGCGTCGAGCAGCACGATGCCGATATCGACCTGGTCGAGCGCGGCCGACAGCCGCGCGGCGGTGGCGTGGCTCTGGCGCTCGGCGGCGAATGTGCCGAGCAGCCGCTCGCGCATCAGGCCGGTGATTGCGGCGGTGCCGGCAGTCGTCACGGCGAGGAGGCCGAGCCGGACCAGATCCGCCGTCGCATAGCCCGGCAGGGCTCGATGGGCCAGAAAGAATAACGCCGCGCCGATCACCGCGACGGCAGCGCTGGTCATGGCGGAAGCGAGACCCGACAGCGAGCCGGCGAGCGCCACGATGCAGACGAACAGGGGGGCAGGCGAGGGAACGTGGATATAGCGATCGAGCAGGATCGCCAGCAGCGCAATTGCCGCTGTCAGCGCCGGACCGGAGATCGCACGCCATCCGAACCGCATGGGCCAGTCTCGCTCCTCCCGAACGAGGTAAGGCCGCAACACTGGCTGATCGTTGCGCCCATGCGATGCGATTTCATGCGGTGCGCTTAAGGGGCAGTTGCCGGCAAGGGCAAAGCTTTCGGATGATTTTAGGCCAAATGCGCGTGCCTGAGGCGCTGCTGCTGCGCCGGCGCATTCAGCGTCGACGTCCCCGAGCTCTTGCGCACGCCGGTGAAAATCAACAGCGATGCCGCGACCAGGATGGCCGCAGTCAGGGTGATTGCAACGACTACCACAGGCGATTTCATCGGTGTCCTGTCGCGATGCCGGTCGGCGCGGGCCGCGTGGCACCTTGAAGGCGGGTCCGGGATGAAACGGGGATCAGACCGGCAGGCCCATCGCCATGGTCGCCTTGGTCGACAGCAGAGTCAGGGTGACGATCAGGCACAGCGAGAGCGCGGCGACGGCGAGCGAGGCCACGACCGCGTTGGTCAGCCGGGAAGACGAAACGGTAACGGTTGGGCCGCGAAAGCCTGCCGTGCCGGACGCCCGAATCATGGTCTAAATCCTTCAACGTGCGAGCGAATCACCCGCGACTCGAACAATTTCCCCGTTTCAACCGGCAATATTGGGGCGGCCATAGCGTCGAAAATGGCGAGAATGCGGCATGGGCTGCCCTTATGCCCGCTATTCCCGGAGCCGGCGCGCCGTCAGGCGCCCGCCGCGATGCTGGCGGGGTCGTCGACGTCGGCCGGCCGCCAGTCCATCGCCACGAAGCCGGGTGCAGCTTCCACGCGCTTCAGCCAGTCCCGGATCGCCGGGAAGGTCGAGAGGTCGTAGTCGCAGCGTTCGGCGAGGTGAGTGTAGCCGTAGAGCGCGATGTCGGCGACCGTGAGCTGGCGGGCGGCGAAATAGGCGTTGGTCTTGAGGTGGTTCTCCATCACCTGGAGCGCGCCATAGCCGCGCTCCATCCAGTCTTCCAGGGAGTGGGTCTGGAGATCGCGGCCGCCCTTGACCAGCGACAGCCAGAAATAGGCGGCGCCGATGTTCGGCTCGAGCGCGTGCTGCTCGAAGAACATCCATTGCAGCGCCTCGGCGCGGTCGATGCGGTTCTCGGGCGCAAGCGGCGTGCCGACCGCGACGTACCAGAGGATGGCGTTGGACTCGGCGAGATAGCGGTCGTCGCCGACCTCGAGCAGCGGCACCTGTCCCGACGGGTTCTTGGTCAGAAAGTCCGGCGTGCGACTCTCGCCGCGCAGAATGTCCACCTCGACCGCTTCGTAAGGCACGCTCAACAGGGCCAGCGCAAGGCGGACCTTGTAGCTGTTGCCGGAGCGTTGCATCGAATAGAGCTTGTACATTCTGGAGTTCGTTCCGAGGTCGGGAAGGCGCGGTGTTCGTTGCCCCGCACCGCGGCTAAACAATGATGCCGTTGCGAATCCGCCGCAAGACCCGCGCCATAGAAAAACTCGAAAACCCTACCGCACCGCAATGCCGCGAAAGATCATTTTCGTGCGACGCTGCAAATCGGATCACGCTTGCGTTAGCGCGCGGCCGCACGTTCGTGCGGGACGGTTGAACGATCGTGATCGCCTCGGCCGCTGACGGCCAAAGTCTTTCAAAGCAAATCGCTCAAAGGTTGTCTCGAGCGTCCTGTCGAGCGTCAGACTGCCGTCAGCTTCATGGCGGCGCGCAACGCGCAAAATTGCTCCGAGGACAGGCCTTGCCGGATATGAGGGATTCCGGCGGCAAAGTTACGGAAAATTGCGGGAAATCGCCCCTTGAAACGCTCCAGATCCGTAAACTTTTTCGAGATCGGACCGAAGTTTCTTGCAGCGCAGCGGCACACGTTTTAGGGTGGCTCATTCCCACAATCGGAGTCGTGAGGCCAAAGGGTTCACGACGCTTGTCAGGAGATGACGATGTCCTTCCTTGCCGCTGCGCTCGACCGTGTGAAGCCGTCCGCGACCATCGCGGTCACGGATAAAGCACGTGCGCTGAAAGCGGCGGGCCGCAACGTCATCGGCCTCGGTGCCGGCGAGCCCGACTTCGACACGCCCGCCAACATCAAGCTGGCTGCGATCCATGCCATCGAAGCCGGCAAGACCAAGTACACCGCCGTCGACGGCATTCCCGAGCTGAAGGAAGCCATCATCGGCAAGTTTCAGCGCGAGAACGGCGTGGCCTACAAGCCGAACCAGATCATCGTCGGCACCGGCGGCAAGCAGGTGCTGTACAACGCGCTGATGGCGACCATCAATCCCGGCGACGAGGTGATCATTCCCGCGCCGTACTGGGTCAGCTATCCCGAGATGGTGGCGCTCGCCGGCGGCGAGCCGGTGCCGGTGGTCTGCACCGCCGCGACCGGCTTCAAGCTCCAGGCCGAGGCGCTCGAGCGCGCGATCACGCCGAAGACCAAATGGGTGATCCTGTGCTCGCCGTCGAACCCGACCGGCGCGGCCTACACCAGGACCGAGCTGAAGGCGCTCACCGACGTGCTGGTCAGGCATCCGCATGTGTGGGTGATGACCGACGACATGTACGAGCACCTCGTCTATGACGACTTCCAGTTCACCACGGTCGCGCAGGTCGAGCCGAAGCTCTACGACCGCACGCTCACCGTGAACGGCGTGTCGAAGGCCTATTGCATGACCGGCTGGCGCATCGGTTACGCCGGCGGTCCGGCGCAGCTCATCAAGGCGATGTCGACGATCCAGTCGCAGTCGACCTCGAATCCGTCGTCAATCGCACAATGGGCCGCGGTCGAAGCGCTGAACGGTCCGCAGGACTTCATCCCCGCCAACAACAAGGTGTTCAAGGAGCGCCGCGACCTCGTGGTCTCCATGCTCAACCAGGCCAAGGGCATCGAGTGCCCGCGTCCCGAAGGTGCGTTCTACGTCTATCCCTCCTGCGCCGGCACCATTGGCAAGACCGCGCCGTCGGGCAAGGTGATCGACAATGACGAGACCTTCGTGACCGAGTTGCTCGAGACCGAAGGCGTCGCCGTGGTGCAGGGTTCGGCCTTCGGCCTCGGCCCGGCGTTCCGCATCTCCTACGCGACCAAGACCTCGGACCTCGAAGACGCCTGCAAGCGCATCCAGCGCTTCTGCGGTAATCTCCGCTGAGCCCGTCGCAAATACCTATCGAAAAGGCCCGCCTCCGGCGGGCCTTTTTATTGTTTGCACGCTTATCGTCACGCGTGATCTGGCACCACCACGGCTGTTGTGGCATAGACCATCGCGCAACACGGGTGGGGTGCTCTCTCTGCTCGCATCACATTCATCGCCGGAGATATTCATGCGCCGTTCGTTCATCCTCGCCGGGCTCGCCGCGGCCAGCCTCGTTGCCTCCGTCGCAAACAGCGGCGCTCAGCAGCAGCGGATGGTCCGGGTTGGCGTGCTCGAATGCCGCGGCGGCGCCAGCGTTGGCTTCATCGTGGGCTCGGTGACCAATCTCGGTTGCGTCCTGCGTGCCGACGGTTTGCCGGAAGATCGCTACGTCGCGACCATTCGTAAAGTGGGCCTCGACATCGGCATCACCCAGGAGACCACGCTGGCCTGGGGCGTGTTCGCGCCGGTCGACCGGCTCGGCCCCGGCGATCTCTCGGGCAATTATGCCGGCGCGCAGGGCAGCGCCTCGGTCGGCGTCGGTATCGGTGGCAACGCGCTGATCGGCGGCTCCAACAATTCGATCGCGCTCCAGCCGCTCAGCGTGCAGGGCCAGGTCGGCCTCAACGTCGCCGCTGGCCTCGAGAGCCTGGAACTCCGTCCGGGTCGTTGACAATTTCGCGTGTGCAGATCGCGTCAGTCCGACGCGATCTCGGCAACGACGCACCGCAGCGATTTTTGATGCTTGCCAAATCTCGGGGACGGGCAGAGCATCGGCGTTTGCCGACCCAATCATGGGCCGAGCTCCACACCAAGGAGGCGGCGAATGGGACAAGACGTCAGAAGTCCCCGAGGTCCACGGTGCATCGCACTGGTGGGCCCATTCCAAAGCGGTAAAACCACACTTCTCGAAGCAATACTGGCGCGAACGGGCGCAATCCCCCGCGTCGGCAGCGTCGACGCCGGAACATCCGTCGGCGACGCCTCCCCGGAGGCCCGTCATCACAAGATGACCGTCGGCCTGACTGCCGCCACCACGAGTTTCATGGGCGACAGCTACACCTTCCTCGATTGTCCTGGTTCCGTTGAGTTCGCCCACGACATGCGTGCAGCGCTTCCCGCTGTCGACGCCGCGGTCGTGGTCTGCGAGGCCGACGAGAAGAAGCTGCCGCAGCTTCAGATCATCCTGCGCGAGCTGGAGGAGCTGAAGATCCCGCGTTTCCTGTTCCTCAACAAGATCGACCGCGCCAACAAGCGCATCCGCGAGACGCTGGCGACACTCCAGCCCGCCTCGCGCGTACCGCTGGTGCTGCGCCAGATCCCGATCTGGAAGGGTGAGCTGATCGAGGGCTTCGTCGATCTCGCGCTGGAACGTGCGTTCGTCTACCGCGAGCACAAGGCCTCCGAGGTGGTCGCGCTCGAAGGCGGAGATCTCGATCGTGAGAAGGAGGCCCGCTTCTCGATGCTGGAGAAGCTCGCCGATCACGACGACGCGCTGATGGAGCAACTGCTCGAGGACATCCAGCCCCCGCGCGATGCGGTGTTCGACGATCTCGCCCGCGAATTGCGCGAGGGGCAGATCTGCCCCGTGCTGCTGGGTGCCGCCGCGCGCGAAAACGGCGTGCTGCGCCTGATGAAGGCCCTGCGCCACGAGGCGCCCGGCATCGAGGAGACTGCAAAGCGTCTCGGTGTGCCGGCCAGCAAGGAGGCGCTCGGCTACGTCTTCAAGACGCTGCATTCGCAGCACGGCGGAAAGCTGTCGCTGACGCGATTGCTCGCCGGCCATCTCGACGACGGAGCCACGCTGCAATCCGCCTCCGGCGGGAGCGGTCGCATCTCCGGCATCCTCGCCGTCAACGGCGCCTACGATACCAAGCGTGCCGCGGCCGAAGCCGGCGACACGGTTGCGCTCGCCAAGGTCGACCCGATCAAGACCGGCGACACGGTCTCGAGCGGCAAGTCCCCGCCGGCTGCGCTGTTCGCCCCGGAGCCGACGCCGCCGGTGCTCGCGATCTCGGTCGCCGCTACCGATCGCAAGGACGACGTCAAGCTCGGCCAGGCCCTTGCCCGGCTGCACGAGGAGGATCCTTCGCTCGGCGTCGTGATGAACGCCCAGACCCACGACACCGTGCTGTGGGGCCAGGGCGAAATGCATCTGCGCGTGGCGAGCGAGCGGCTGCGCGACCGCTTCGGCGTCAAGATCACCTCGCATCCACCCGCGATCGGCTACCAGGAGACCATCCGCAAGCCGATCGTTCAGCGCGGCCGCCACAAGAAGCAGTCCGGTGGCCACGGGCAGTTCGGCGATGTCGTGCTCGACATCAAGCCGCTGCCGCGCGGCGAGGGGTTCAAGTTCGCCGAAAAGGTCGTGGGCGGCGCGGTGCCGCGCAACTATATCGGAGCGGTGGAAGAGGGCGTTGTCGACGGACTGACGCGCGGCCCGCTCGGTTTCCCCGTCACCGATCTGCAAGTGACGCTGACCGACGGCTCCTATCACAGCGTCGACTCGTCCGACCTCGCCTTCCGCACGGCGGCGCGGGTCGGACTCAACGAAGGCCTGCCGCAATGCCAGTCGGTGCTGCTGGAGCCGATCCACGTGGTCGAGATCGTCTGCCCGACCGACGCCACCGCCAAGATCAACGCGATCCTGTCGGCGCGGCGCGGCCAGATCCTCGGCTTCGACACCCGTGACGGCTGGAGCGGATGGGACTGCGTCCGCGCCATGATGCCGGAAGCGGAGATCGGCGAACTCATCGTCGAGCTGCGTTCGGCCACGGCTGGAGCCGGCAGCTTCACCCGTCAGTTCGACCACATGGCCGAGGTGACCGGCCGCGCCGCCGACCAGATCATCGCCGCGCATCAGCACGCGGCGTGATGTAAGGGAAGCACGGCTCTCTCACTCCCTCTCCCCGTTCTTTACGGGGAGAGGCTGAGGTGAGGGGCTGTTTCCGCGCCCACGGTGTTTCGGTTGGCCGAACCCGCGCCCAACCTCCGTCATTGCGAGCGCAGCGAAGCAATCCAGACTGGCTCTGCGGAGGCGGTCTGGATTGCTTCGTCGCAAGAGCTCCTCGCAATGGCGGAAGAGGCAGACGGGCACCCCTTGCGCCCGCCCTACAATGATGTATTTTACATCATTGTACATGCTCCAGATATCACTTATAAACTCTGATACGTGAGGCCACGGTGATCACGTCGTTCCAGATGCGGGCAGCCCGCGCGCTGCTTGGCATTGACCAGAAAGCCCTGGCCGAGCTCGCCGGCGTTTCGCTGCCGACCATCCAGCGGATGGAGGCCAGCACCGGCAATGTGCGCGGCGTGGTCGAGACCTTGATCAAGGTGGTCGAGGCGTTCGACCGGGCCGGCGTCGAGCTGATCGGCGAGCAGGCCCGCAGCGACAGCGGCGGGCGGGGCGTTCGCCTGAAGGAGCCGGGGCCGCCGCGCCGCGTGGGAGCATGATCGCGTTGATCGTGCTCTGGATGAGCTAGCGCATCGTCGCACGCGCGCTGCACGATGCACCAGAGCATTGTGGGCAGCGGAGCACTCTGCGGACATGAGCATCACAGGCGAACACGCAGGCAAGCTGCATCAGCTGCGTCGACCGACCTTTGCCGAACTCTATCTCCCCAAGCTCGTCACCGTCTGGCGCGAAGGCTACGGCCTCGCGGATCTCCGCGCCGATGTGTTCGCCGGCCTCACGGTTGCCATCGTCGCGCTGCCGCTGTCGATGGCGATCGCAATCGCCTCTGGCGTGACGCCGGACCGCGGGCTCTACACCGCTGTCGTCGGCGGATTCATCGTGTCGCTGCTCGGCGGCAGTCGCTTCCAGATCGGCGGGCCCGCCGGCGCCTTCATCGTGCTGGTCGCGGTCACGGCGGAGCGGCACGGCGTCGACGGCGTTATCCTCGCCACCCTGATGGCTGGCATGGTCCTGATCGCCGCGGGCCTGTTGCGGATCGGCACCTACATCAAGTTCATTCCCTATCCCGTCACGGTCGGCTTCACCGCGGGCATCGCCGTGATCATCTTCGCCAGCCAGCTCCGCGATCTCGGCGGGATCACGCTGGCCGGGAAAGAGCCCAGCGAATTCGTGCCGAAACTCGTTGCGCTCGCCGCAGGCCTGCACACCATCAATCCCTCCGCCGTCGCGGTCGCGATCGTCAGCATTGCCGTCATCGCCGGCCTGCGGCGCTGGCGGCCTTCCTGGCCCGGCATCCTGATCGCGGTCGTGCTCGCCGCGGTCGCGACTGCCGTGCTGTCGCTGCCGGTCGAAACCATCGGCAGCCGGTTCGGCGGCATTCCGCGCGAATTGCCGTCGCCGGCGCTGCCTGCGTTCTCGTTTGCGAAGGCGACGGCCGTGCTGCCGGATGCGATCTCGTTCGCGCTGCTGGCCGCGATCGAATCGCTGCTGTCGGCGGTTGTGGCCGACGGCATGACCGGACGCCGCCACCGCTCCAATTGCGAGCTGGTGGCGCAAGGCGCGGCCAACATCGGCTCGGCGCTGTTCGGCGGCATCTGCGTCACCGGCCTGATCGCGCGCACCGCCACCAACATCCGCGCCGGCGGACGCGGGCCGCTCGCGGGCATGCTGCATTCGGTCTTCCTGCTGCTGTTCATGCTGATCGCAGCGCCGCTCGCGAGCTACATCCCGCTGGCCGCGCTGGCCGCCGTGCTCGTCGTCGTCGCCTGGACCATGGCGGAGAAGCACGAATTCGCGACGCTCTTGCGCTCATCCTGGGGCGATGCCGTCGTGCTGCTCGCGACCTTCCTGCTCACCATCTTCCGCGACCTGACCGAAGGCATCCTGGTCGGCTTCGCGCTCGGCGCGGTGCTGTTCATCCACCGCATGGCGGAGATGACGGGCATCGAGGAGCGCTCCCCGCTGGTGGCCGCCGATCGTCCCGATGACGGCAATGGCGAGCGCGTGCCTTACGATCCCGCGCTCGCCATCGATCGCGACGTGCTGGTCTACCGCATCACCGGCGCGTTCTTCTTCGGTGCCGCCTCGGCAATCGGAAACGTGCTCGACGGCATCGCCGACCAGCGCAAGGGTCTTGTGGTCGATTTCGCCGCGGTGCCGTTCCTGGATTCGACGGCCGCCAACGTGCTCGGTCGCGTCGCCGTCAAGGCGCACCGCCACGGCATCCGGCTGTTCATCACGGGGGCGTCGCCCGCGGTTCGCCGCGCGCTGCTCACCCACGGCGTGACGCCGCCGCGTGCGCGCTATCGCGCGACGATCGCGCGTGCCGTCGCCGACATCAAGGGCGGCGCGGCGCAGCCCGTGGCCGATGACGCGGTCGCGACCTGACGGCAGCGCACTTCTCAAGCCGGCCGATTTGATCGACACTGCCGCGTCACGGCGGTGGTGCAGGGAATGCTGGATTCGCGTCGCAATATTGCGCTGGCCTGCGCGCTCAGCCTGCTGGCGGGCTATGTCGACGGCATCGGCTTCCTGCATCTCGGCGGCCTGTTCGTCTCGTTCATGAGCGGCAACTCCACGCGTCTCGGCGTCAGCCTTGCGGAAGCGCAGTGGTGGCAGGCCGCCAGCGCCCTCGGCCTGATCGCGCTGTTCGTGGCCGGTGCCGCGGCCGGCAGCCTCGTCGTGCTCGGCGGCGGGGCCGAGCGGCAGCCCTGGCTGCTTCTCATTGAAACCGGGCTGCTTGCGGGTGCCGGACTTTGCCATGCCTACGGGCTGTCGAACCTCGCGGTCGCGGCCATCGTGCTCGCGATGGGCCTGGAGAACGCTGTGTTCCAGATCGATGGTGGCGCGGGCCTCGGCCTCACCTATGTCACGGGCGCGCTGGTCAAGGTCGGCCAGTTCCTCGCGGTGAGCCTCACCGGCGGACCGCGCTGGAATTGGGCGCCGAACCTGCTGTTGTGGGCGGCGCTCGTTGCGGGGTCGGCGGGCGGGGCGCTCGGCTATGCCCGGATCAACCTCGCCGCGATCTGGTTCGCCGCTGCCGCGGCGCTGGCTTTGGCTGCGATCGTGGCTGCGGCGATGCGGCGGTCGCGCGCTTGACAGAGCCGGCGGGACGCGAAATGGATCGCCTCGAACACGACCCGAGGGACAGATGACCGCGCTCAGGACTCCCGCAGCCTGTTTGATCGGATGGCCGGCCGCGCATTCGCGCTCGCCGCTGATCCATCGTTACTGGCTGCGCACGCTCGGGATCGAGGGTGGTTACGTCATCGAGGCGGTCCCGCCCGAGGATCTGCGCGACTTCGTGCTGCGGCTGTCGCTGCGCGGCTTCGTCGGCGCCAACGTCACCATCCCGCACAAGGAAGACGTGCTGGCGCTGTCCACGCCCGATGCGCGTGCCAGGGCCGTCGGCGCTGCGAACACGCTGTGGTTTGCCGACGGCGAGCTGCGCTCGACCAATACCGATGTCGAAGGCTTCATCGGCAATCTCGATGCCGGAGCGGCCGGTTGGGACAGCGCGGAAGAGGCATTGGTGCTCGGGGCCGGCGGTTCCTCGCGCGCGGTCGTGTTCGGCCTGCTCGAACGCGGCATCAAGCGCATCCACCTCGCCAACCGCACCATCGCGCGCGCCGAGACGCTGGCAAAGCAATTCGGGCCGAACGTGCATCCGATTCCCTGGGACGGCATCAACGACGTGCTGCCGCGCGCAAGACTTCTCGTCAACACGACCTCGCTCGGCATGCACGGCCAGCCTTCGCTCGATGTCGATGTGGCGCGCCTGCCGGACGGGGCGGTCGTCGCCGACCTCGTCTACGTTCCCCTGGTGACGCCGCTGCTGGCGGCTGCGAAGGCGCGCGGCCTGAACACCGCCGACGGCCTCGGCATGCTCCTGCACCAGGCGGTGCGCGGCTTCGAGCTGTGGTTCGGCCAAAGGCCTGCTGTCACGGCCGAGCTGCGTGCACTGGTCGAGGCCGATCTCACAAAGACTTGAAAGGGTAACGGCGAATAGCACCCCACCTCCGGAGTTCTATCCCCGTGGGGACAATCCGGAGACCGTCATGCCTGTTCAACGTGCAACTTTCACACGTCCGCTCATCGCCGTCGCGATGGTGGCCGCTTCCACCCTCTATGCCGTCGCGCAGAGGGCGCCGGTGCCGACGCGCGTGCGCGGCACGATCGAGAGCGTCAATGGCGACACCATGCAGGTCAAGTCGCGCAGCGGCGAGGACGTCAAGCTTCGCATCGCCCCTGACGTGAATGTGTCGGGCGTTACCAAAATTTCACTCGCCGACATCAAGGTCGGCTCCTTCGTCGGCGCCACCACGGTGCCCGGTCCGGACGGCGGCCAGAACGCGGTCGAGGTCCACGTGTTTCCGGAGAGCATGCGCGGCACCGGCGAGGGCTCGCGGCCCTATGACCTCAAGCCGAACTCCACCATGACCAACGCCACGGTGTCGGAGAGCGTGGTCGGCAATGACGGCCATACGCTGCTGGTGAAGTACAAGGACGGCGAGAAGAAGGTGTTCGTCGCCGACAACACGCCGGTCGTGACCTTCGTGCCCGGCGACAAATCCGAGCTGAAGGCCGGGGCAAAAGTCGTCGCCTTCATGAAGCAGCTGCCGGACGGCTCGTTCGAAACCAACCGTGTCAGTGTCGGCCTCGACGGCCTGACACCACCGATGTGATGGAGAATCGCAACATGTCGAAATCAAGCTGGATGCCGCGCCTGTTCGTAGCGGCGTTCGCCGTCACTTCCATGTTCTCCGCCTCGGCGCAGCAGTCGCCGACGGTCCGCATCCGCGGCACCATCGAGAGCGTCGACGGCAACACCCTCGGCATCAAGACGCGCGAAGGCAGCGACGTGAAGGTGCGCATGACCGACAACGTCGCGGTCTTCGCCGTGGTCAAGACGTCGCTCGCGGAGATCAAGGAAGGATCCTATATCGGCGTCACCGGCATGCCCCAGCCCGACGGCACGCAGAAGGCGATCGCGGTGCACATCTTCCCCGAGAACCAGCGCGGCGCGGCCGAAGGTTTTCGTCCCTGGGATGCGCGCGCCAACTCGACCATGACCAACGCGACCGTGGCGCAGACGGTGGAAGGCACCGACGGCCAGAACATCACCGTCAAGTACAAGGACGGTGAGAAGAAGGTGGTGGTGCCGCCGGATACGCCGATCGTCACCTTCGTCGCCAGCGACAAATCCGAGATCAAGCCCGGCGCCAAGCTGATCATCTTCGGCGCGGCGAAGAAGGAGGACGGATCGCTCGAGGCCAACCGGGTGAACGTCGGCAGGGATGGGATTACGCCGCCGATGTGAGGGACTGGCGCTGAACTCGTAGGGTGGGCAAAGGCGCACTTGCGCCGTGCCCACCACGCTCCTGTGTTTCGCGAAAGTTGGTGGGCACGCTTCGTTTTGCCCACCCTACGGCGCTGCGGCTACGCCTCACACCGCAATGATGTGATCGTCGATCTCGTCGATCCTGTTGACGCCGCACAGGCCCATGGTCGTGAGCAGCTCCTTCTGGATGATGTCGATCGCCTTGGCGACGCCGGCTTGGCCGCCGGCACCGAGGCCATGGGCGTAGGCGCGGCCGATCATGCAGGACTTTGCGCCGAGCGCGAGCGCGCGCATCACGTCCTGGCCGGAGCGGACACCGCCATCGAACATGATCTCCATCTGCGAGCCGACCGCGTCGACGATCTCCGGCAGCGCCTCGATCGAGGACGGCGCGCCGTCCAGCTGACGGCCGCCATGGTTGGAGACGACCAGCGCCTGGGCGCCGGTCTTCGCAGCGAGCTCGGCGTCCTCGACGTCGAGGATGCCCTTCAGGATCAGCTTGCCCGGCCAAATGCTGCGGATCCACTCGATGTCGTTCCAGTTCAGCGAGGTGTCGAACTGCGAGTTGATCCAGGTCGAGAGCGACGTGATGTCGTCGCTGACCTTCAGATGACCGGCGAGATTGCCGAAGGTGCGGCGCTTGCCCTGCAGCACGCCCGACACCCAGGCCGGCTTGGTGGCGAAATCGATCAGCTTCGACAGCGACCATTCCGGCGGCACCGTCATGCCGTTCTTGATGTCCTGGTGGCGCTGGCCGATCACCTGGAGATCGACGGTCAGCACGAGCGCGCTGCATTTCGCCGCCATCGCGCGCTGGATCAATTCCTTGATGAAGCCGCGGTCCTTCATCACGTAGAGCTGGAACCAGAACGGCTTCTCGACATTGGCGGCGATGTCCTCGATCGAGCAGATCGACATCGTCGACTGCGTGAACGGGATGCCGGCGGCCTGCGCGGCGCGGCAGGCGTGAATCTCGCCGTCGCCATGCTGCATGCCCAGGAGGCCGACAGGCGCCAATATCAACGGCATGGTCGAGGACTCGCCGAGGATCATGGTCGAGGTGTCGCGCCTGGAGACGTCGACCAGGACGCGCTGGCGGAACTTGATCGCCTGCATGTCCTCGCGGTTGGCGCGCAGCGTTTCCTCGGCATAGGAGCCGCGGTCGCAATAGTCGAAGAACGCCTTCGGCACGCGGCGCTGATGCAGCGTGCGAAGATCGTCGATACAGGTGATGTGCTTCATGAACGTTTCCCCGGCCCGTCTTGCATCAGAAGTCTTGCTTCAGAAGTCTTGCATCGGAAGATCGAGGGGTCATCTAGCATGGTTGGATGCACAGCCAAATCGTTTGGGAGGAGGGCGCCATGAGCAAACCGCGCGGCCAGCCGACACCGGAAGAGATCAAGGAGAAGCAGGATCTCGACGACGCACTGGAGGAGGGTCTGGAAGAGACCTTCCCGGGGTCCGATCCCGTCAACGTCACCCAGCCGGCGCCGAGCCGCCAGGACGGCCATGTGAAGCGCTCCGACTAGGGGCGGGTTCCGCCCCGTTCCGCCCTGTCGGCCGGAAATATAGTGCTAACAATAAGTTACCGGGGCGCCTTGGGCCCGGTCCCGTAATGATTAATCACATTTTTTGAAGCCAAGTTGGCCGCGAAGGCATTATAACGTCTCAGCAAATCAGGGATGCGGGGCCCTTTCGGGCATCCCGTAGTTGTAGAGGGGTCCCTGATTGTTGCGTGGGGGACGATATGAGCCGCAAATATTTCGGGACGGACGGGATCCGGGGCCGCGCCAACGGACTGATCACGCCGGAGCTCGCGCTCAAGGTCGGCCAGGCCGCAGGCCTTGCGTTTCAGCGCGGTGACCATCGCCACCGGGTCGTGATCGGCAAGGACACGCGTCTGTCCGGCTACATGATCGAATATGCGATGGTCGCGGGCTTCACCTCGGTCGGCATGGACGTGCTGCTGGTCGGCCCGATGCCGACGCCGGCGGTCGCGATGCTGACCAAGTCGATGCGCGCCGATCTCGGCGTGATGATCTCGGCCTCGCACAACCTGTTCGAGGACAACGGCATCAAGCTGTTCGGCCCGCAGGGCTTCAAGCTCTCCGACGACGTCGAGAAGCAGATCGAGCAGCTGCTCGACGAATCCCTCGACAAGCGGCTCGCTCAGAGCGCGAGCCTCGGCCGCGCTCGCCGTATCGACGGCGTGCACGACCGCTACATCGAATTCGCCAAGCGTACGCTGCCGCGCGATCTCTCGCTCGACGGCCTGCGCGTCGTGGTCGATTGCGCCAATGGCGCCGCCTACAAGGTGGTGCCGGAAGCGCTGTGGGAATTGGGCGCCGATGTGGTGCCGATCGGCGTCGAGCCCGACGGTTTCAACATCAACAAGGAATGCGGCTCGACCTCGCCGGAAACGCTGTCGAAGAAGGTGCGTGAGATGCGCGCCGACATCGGCATCGCGCTCGACGGCGACGCCGATCGCGTCATCCTGGTCGACGAGCGCGGCCACACCGTCGACGGCGACCAGCTGCTCGCGGTGATCGCGCAGAGCTGGAAGGAAGACGGCCGGCTGTCGCGGCCGGGCATCGTCGCCACCGTGATGTCCAATCTCGGCCTCGAACGCTTCCTCAAGGGGCAGGGGCTCGATCTCGTGCGCACGCCGGTCGGCGACCGCTACGTGCTCGAGCAGATGCTGAAAGGCGGCTACAATCTC
Organism: Bradyrhizobium sp. LA6.8; assembly: GCF_040547935.1. Lineage (NCBI taxonomy): Bacteria > Pseudomonadati > Pseudomonadota > Alphaproteobacteria > Hyphomicrobiales > Nitrobacteraceae > Bradyrhizobium > Bradyrhizobium sp. LA6.8. The sequence continues at coordinate 163,334 of NZ_JBEPQQ010000008.1, read as the reverse complement.
GGCGGCGAGCAGTCCGGCCACATCATCCTGTCCGACTATGCCACCACCGGCGACGGCTTCGTTGCGGCGCTGCAGGTGCTGGCCGTGGTGCAGAAGCTGCGCCGGCCGGTGTCGGAGGTCTGCCACCGTTTCGACCCGCTGCCGCAGATCCTGAAGAACGTCCGCTACAAGAGCGGCAAGCCGCTCGAGGATTCCGACGTCAAATCCGCGATCTCCGACGGCGAGAAGCGGCTCAACGGCCACGGCCGCCTTCTGATCCGCTCGTCCGGCACCGAGCCCGTGATCCGCGTCATGGGCGAGGGCGAGGACCGCCTGCTGGTCGAGGACGTCGTCGACACCATCGTCTCCGCGCTCGGACAGGCGGCGGCCTGAGGCGCATCGCTACGCGAAGCACGATCGTAGCCCGGATGGAGCGCAGCGAAATCCGGGGATCGAGCCGGCGGACATAGACGTCCCGGATTACGCTTCGCTCCATCCGGGCTACGAAATCCCCGGACCCTCATGGTGAGGAGCCCGCCAACGGCGGGCGTCTCGAACCATGCAGGCCGTGTTGCCTCGCGGTGAAACCGGCACGTGCATTCCAGCCATCGACGATTGGCGGTGGATCGGCCGCAGCCGGCATCGTAGTTAGGCGGTGCGGCAATCTGCCGTGCCCGCCGGGATGCTCCATTGAACAAGCCTGTCGTCGTCTCCGAGGAAACGCTGACCGAACCGGTCGTCGTCAGCGACGTGGCGCCCGCCGCCCGGGCTGCCGCAGGGCCGGCCTATGTCGTGCTCGCCGGCATCAGCTTCTCGCACTTCCTCAACGACACCATGCAGTCGCTGATCGCCTCGGTGTATCCGATCCTGAAGGAGACCTACGCGCTCGACTTCGCGCAGATCGGCATGATCACGCTGGCCTTCCAGTTCACGGCCTCGCTGCTCCAGCCGGTGGTCGGGCACTACACCGACAAGAAGGCGCAGCCCTATTCGCTGTCGATCGGCATGGCCTCGACCTTCTTCGGCCTGCTGCTGCTCAGCGCCGCGCACCAATATCTCGTCATCCTGATTGCTGCCGCGCTGGTCGGCCTCGGCTCGGCGGTGTTTCATCCTGAATCCGCGCGCATCGCGCGGCTCGCCTCCGGCGGTCGCTACGGTTTTGCGCAATCGGTGTTCCAGCTCGGCGGCAGCTTCGGCACGTCGATGGGGCCGGTGCTGGCGGCGCTGATCGTGGTGCCGTTCGGGCAGGGCAGCATCGCATGGTTCTCCTCGATCGCGTTCCTCGCGATCCTCATCCTCTGGCGCATCGGCCGCTGGTATGAGCCGCAGATCAAGGCGAAGAAGACGGCGACGGTTCAGGCCCATCCAGACGCGCCGAGCTCGCGCCGCGTCGCGGTCGCGCTTGCCGTGCTGGTGGCGCTCTTGTTCTCGAAGCAGCTCTACGTCTCGAGCCTGTCGAGCTACTACATCTTCTATCTGATCGATCGCTTCGGCGTGTCGACGCAGGCGGCGCAGATCTATCTCTTCATCTTCCTCGCCGCGAATGCGGTCGGCGCGTTCTTCGGCGGTCCGCTGGGCGATCGCTTCGGCCGCAAGATCGTGATCTGGATATCGATCCTCGGTGCGCTGCCGTTCACGCTGGCGCTGCCCTATGCCGGGCTCTATGCGAGCGCGGTGCTGTCGGTGATCATCGGCTTGATCATCTCCTCGACGACGTCGTCGATCATCGTGTTCGCGCAGGAACTGGTGCCGCACCGCTTCGGCATGATCTCGGGCGTGTTCTTCGGCGTTGCCTTCGGCATCGGCGGTCTGGGTGCCGCCGTGCTCGGCAAGCTCGCCGATCACACCTCGATCGAGTTCGTCTACCAGGTCTGTGCCTGGCTGCCGGCGATCGGCCTGCTTGCGGTGTTCCTGCCCAAGCTGCCGCGGCACCTGCGTTAACAAATCCTGCTTCGCTGCATTGCGGCTTCATCAATCGTTAGCAATTGGCGCGTCGGGGCGCCGCTTTTTTGCAACGCTTCTGCCGCATGCGCGCGAGTGGTGAGAAAAAATCAACCTTAAAAATTAGGGTTAAGTGGCGCTTAAACATTTGGTGCCATCGTCCTCCCGTGAGTTTCCAGAACGTGGGGCGTCAGCATTTTGCCTCACCGGCCATAAGGACGAAGCCAAATGCGTAGCGTTAAGTCTCTCCTTGCCGCAGGTGCGGCGACCCTCATCTCGTCGATGGCGTTCGCCGCCGATATGCCGATCGCTGCTCCGCCTCCCATGTACGCGCCGCCGGCTCCGCCCGCCGACTTCGGCGGCTGGTATCTCCGCGGCGACATCGGCATGACCAACCAGAGCGCCAAGCGGATCGACAGCGCGACCGCGCAGACGTTCCCGACGACAACGGTGGGACTCGGCTTCGACTCCTCGCCGCTGTTCGACCTCGGCGTCGGCTATCGCTTCAACAACTGGTTCCGCGCCGACGTGATCGGCCAGTATCGCGGCAGGGCCAATCTGCACGGTGCGGACAACGTCATCGCACCCGGCTTCGTCGGGTCCGACAGCTACTCCGGTAGCAAGTCGGAGTGGGTCGTCATGGCGAATGCCTATGTCGATCTCGGCACCTGGTGGTGTATCACCCCGTTCGTCGGCGCCGGTGTCGGCGGTTCCTATAACAAGCTCAGTGGATTCCGTGACGACGGCATTCAGATCGCTGGCGGCGTGCCCTCCAGCAGCGCAACCTACTTCGCCGACAACGGTAAGTGGAATTTCGCCTGGGCCGCCCATGCCGGTCTCGCCTACAAGGTCAGCCCCGGCCTCACCGTCGAACTCGCCTACAGCTACATGGATCTCGGCGACGCCAATCCCGGCAACTTCCGCGCCTACGACAACAGCATCTCGGGTGCGTCGACGATCAAGATCAAGGACATCACCTCGCATGACGTGAAGCTCGGCGTGCGTTGGGACCTGAGCAGCCCGCCGGTCTACATGCCGCCGCCGCTCGTCACCAAGGGCTGATCGTCAGCCTCATCGCTTAACGTCTCTTAACGGCGCGGGATCATCCCGCGCCGTTTTGCTTTGCATATTTTTCATGGCGAGCGGCGACGAAAACGTCAGACGCAACCATTGGTTAAGGTTAACGAGCCATGATCACGAGCGAAAGTTCGAGTTCGATGGAGCGTTGCAATGCGTAGGCTGATGTTGGCGGCGGCGATGTTGGGGACGGTGTCTGCCGCGCAAGCGGCCGACATGCCGGATCTGCCCATCCTGCGCGGCTCGTTCACCGACGGCCTGACCAACTCGCGGCCGAATTGGGAGGGCGGCTACGTCGGCGCCCAGGCCGGTTACGGGGCCTCCGACGAGAACTTCAACGGTTCGACCAACAACATGATGGCGGCGCTGCTGGCCGACACGTTGATCGAGTCGGAAATGGGTGTCTCGCAGTGGAATCTGGGCCTCGGCAAGGCCTCCCGCCGCACCACCGGATACGGCTTCTTCGCCGGCTACAATGCCCAGTGGGACGATGTCGTCCTCAGCCTGGAAGCAAGCTACCTCCACGGCTCCTTCGGCGGATCGGCCACGGCCAGCGAAGCCCGCAGCAACCAATTGTCCGACGGTAACGTGCACTCGGTCACGGCGAGCTCGACGTCTTCGATCGCGATCAAGGATATGGCAACATTCCGCGGCAGGGCCGGTTATGCGTGGGGATGCTTCCTGCCCTACATGTTCGCCGGACTCGCGCTCGGAAATGCCGACATCACGCGGTCTGTGAGTGCGCAGGATTTCGTGACCCCGGCCGGCGTTCTGCAGGGGCCGATCTCCTCGACCGACGTGCAGCACAACCATCTGATCTACGGCTACAGCGCCGGTCTCGGCGTGGACATCAATCTCGTGGGCGGTCTCTTCATGCGCGCCGAGTGGGAATATATCCGCTTCGCCGCCCAAGTGGACACCAACATCAACACCGTTCGCGCGGGCCTCGGCTACAAGTTCTGATCTTGTGCGCCGGGGGCAATTGACAGGCCCGGTCAGTCCTGATGCTCTGTCGCCCCAACGCGGGGCGACGGCGATGAAGATCTACGGCGACACGAATTCCGGCAATTGCCTCAAGGTGAAGTGGGTCTGCGACAAGCTCGCGCTGCCTTACCAATGGATCGAGATCGACACCCGCAAGGGCGAGACGCGCACGCCGCAATTCCTGAAAATGAACGGCGCCGGCCAGGTGCCGACCGTCGCCTTCGACGACGGCCGCACGCTGGCGCAGTCCAATGCCATCATCCGCTATCTCGCCCGCGACAGCGCGCTCGTTCCGCGCGATGCCTTCACTGCGGCCAAGATGGACGAATGGCTGTTCTGGGAGCAGTACAGCCACGAGCCCTATATCGCGGTGTGCCGCTTCCAGCTCGTCTATCTCGGCAAGGATGCGTCCGAGCTCGATCCTGACAAGGTCAAGCGCGGCTATGCGGCGCTCGACCGCATGGAGCAGCATCTTGCGGCAAGCCGCTTCTTCGCCGGCGAGGAAGTTTCGCTCGCCGACGTCTCGCTGCTCGCCTATACCCGCCTCGCGCATGAAGGCGGCTTCGATCTCGGCCGCCATGCCGCCATCCGCCGCTGGATCGGCGAGGCCGAAGCCTGGCTCGGCCTTCCGCCGGCGCGCTGAGAGTCGCGCTGATTCTTGGAGTTTCCCGACATGAACGAGAAGTCCGTCTCCATCCGTCCCGCGCGCCGCGAGGACGTCGCGGCGATCGTCGCCATGCTTGCCGACGATCATCTCGGGCGTGCCCGCGAGCGCATCGAGGATCCCTTGCCTGAGTCCTATTATCAGGCGTTCGAGCGGGTCGCGCGCGATCAAAATCTCACGCTCGTGGTCGCCGAGAGCGAGGGCAGGGTGGTCGGCTGCCTGCAACTTGCGATCTTGCCGGGCATCAGCACGCAAGGCGGCATCCGCGGCTTGCTCGAAGATGTCCGCGTTGCTTCCGATTGTCGCAGCCGCGGCATCGGCGAGCAGCTGGTGCAATGGGCGGTCGCGGAAGCGAAAGCGCGCGGCTGCAATCTGGTCGAACTGCTGACGCATCAGACGCGAACAGATGCGCAGCGCTTCTACGAGCGGCTCGGCTTCGCTGCGAGTCACGTCGGTATGACTGTCCGCTTTTGACGCAGCTCGTCGCGAGCCTTGCGCGATCAGCAAATTCGGATCGCGCATTCGTTCATATTAAGAGCCGGTAAACTACCCAGCCGTCGTTCACGTTGAGCCGGGAACGAACGGTGCTACGGCAGCGTCAGACACCGGGCTCGGTCGGTTCGGGGATTTCGATGACAAGCTATTCCATGATCAAGGTCGGCAACGATTACGTCGTGCAGGCCAATGACAAATGCATTTTGAAAGTCGGCAGCCGCCGTCGTGCCGCGCAATTGATCAGCGATGCCACGGACTTGCTGAACGCGCTTGCCGTGGTCGAATCCCCCAAGATTGCGCCGGAAGCGCCTTCACTCCAGCGTGAGACGCCGGAACTTCCTTGACGACTCTTCCCGTTTCCCGTATCAGCCGCGGCGGGACACCTCCCCCCAACGGGAGGCTTACTATCTGGAAGGGTAGATTATGACTGTAGCGAAGCCCGCTTCGCGGCCGAACGTGCCGCATTTCTCTTCCGGCCCCTGCGCCAAGCGCCCCGGCTGGAACGCCCAAAATCTCAAGGACGCAGCGCTCGGCCGTTCGCATCGCGCGAAGGTCGGCAAGACCAAGCTCAAGCTCGCGATCGATCTGACGCGCGAAGTGCTTGAAGTGCCCGCCGATTATCGCATCGGCATCGTGCCGGCGTCCGACACCGGCGCGGTCGAGATGGCGCTGTGGTCGCTGCTCGGAGCGCGGCCCGTCACCACGCTCGCCTGGGAATCCTTCGGCGAGGGCTGGGTCAGCGACATCGTCAAGGAATTGAAGCTCAAGGACGTCACCAAGCTCAACGCTGCCTACGGTGAGATCCCCGACCTCTCCAAGGTCGATCCCAACAGCGACGTCGTGTTCACCTGGAACGGCACCACGTCAGGCGTGCGCGTCCCGAACGCCGACTGGATCAGCGCGACCCGCGAAGGCCTGACCATTTGCGACGCGACGTCGGCCGCGTTCGCGCAGCCGCTCGACTGGGCCAAGCTCGACGTCGTCACCTTCTCCTGGCAGAAGGCGCTCGGCGGTGAAGCCGCGCACGGCATGCTGATCCTGTCGCCCCGCGCAGTGGAGCGGCTCGAGACCTACAAGCCGGCCTGGCCGCTGCCGAAGATCTTCCGCATGACCAAGGGCGGCAAGATCAACGAAGGCATCTTCGTCGGCGAGACCATCAACACGCCGTCGATGCTGTGCGTCGAGGATTATCTCGATGGGCTGAACTGGGCCAAGTCGATCGGCGGCCTGAAGGCGCTGATCGCGCGCGCCGACGCCAACACCAAGGTGCTGGCCGACTGGAAGGCGAAGACGCCCTGGATCGACTTCCTGGCCAAGGACGCCGCGATCCGCTCCAACACCTCGGTGTGCCTGAAGTTCACCGATCCCGCGATCACCTCGCTCTCCGAGGACGCGCAGGCCGACTTCTCCAAGAAGCTGGTCGCGCTGGTCGAGAAGGAAGGCGCGGGCTACGACTTCGCCTACTACCGCGATGCACCGGCCGGCCTGCGCATCTGGTGCGGCGCCACTGTCGAGGCGAGGGACGTCGAGCTCTTGACCCAGTGGATCGACTGGGCCTTCGCCGAGACCAAGGCGCAACTCGCCAAGGCGGCTTAGTTCTTTTCACCTCTCCCCGTTCTTACGGGGAGAGGTCGGATCGCGCCTGGCGATGCGAAGCATCGTCCAGCAGCAATCCGGGTGAGGGGCTCTCTCCGCTTGCACCTTCGCCTGTGGCTGCCGCTCACCCCAACCCTCGCCCCGAAAGAACGGGGAGAGGGGGAAGACAAAGCTTCTTCACTCAATTCCGGCCGTCGCAGGCCGATCCTCCCGTTAGGGAAGGCGAAGGATCATCCCCATGACCAAACCCAAAGTTCTCATTTCCGACTCGCTCTCTCCCGCTGCCGTGCAGATCTTCAAGGATCGCGGCGTCGAGGTCGACTTCCAGCCCAATCTCGGCAAGGACAAGGACAAGCTTGCCGAGATCATCGGCAATTACGACGGTCTCGCCATCCGCTCCGCGACGAAAGCGACCGCAAAAATCCTGGAGAAGGCGACCAACCTCAAGGTGATCGGCCGCGCCGGCATCGGCGTCGACAATGTCGAGATTCCCGCCGCCACGGCCAAGGGCATCATCGTGATGAACACGCCGTTCGGCAATTCGATCACGACCGCCGAGCACGCCATCACGCTGATGCTGGCGCTCGCCCGCGAGATCCCGCAGGCCGACGCTTCGACCCAGGCCGGCAAGTGGGAGAAGAACCGCTTCATGGGCGTCGAGATCACCGGCAAGGTGCTCGGTGTCGTCGGTTGCGGCAACATCGGCTCGATCGTGGCCGACCGCGCGCTCGGCCTGCGCATGAAGGTCGTCGCCTTCGATCCGTTCCTGTCGCCGGAGCGCGCCAAGGACATCGGTGTCGAGAAGGTCGAGCTCGACGACCTCTTGAAGCGCGCCGATTTCATCACGCTGCACACCCCGCTCACGGAGAAGACGAAGAACATCATCGACGCATCTGCGATCGCCAAGATGAAGAAGGGCGTGCGCCTGATCAACTGCGCCCGCGGCGGCCTCGTCGACGAGCAGGCGGTGGTCGATGCGCTCAATTCCAAGCACATTGCAGGCGCCGCCTTCGACGTCTTCGTCGAGGAGCCTGCCAATGCGAACGTGCTGTTCGGCCATCCCAACGTGATCTGCACGCCGCATCTCGGCGCCTCCACCACGGAAGCGCAGGAGAACGTCGCGCTGCAGGTCGCCGAGCAGATGTCGGATTACCTGCTCACCGGCGCGATCTCGAATGCCGTCAACTTCCCGTCGATCACGGCGGAAGAAGCGCCGAAGCTGAAGCCGTTCATCTCGCTCGCCGAGAAACTCGGCTCGTTCGCCGGCCAGCTGACCGAATCCGGCATCCTCAAGGTGCAGATCACCTATGAGGGCCACGTTGCCGAGATGAAGATCAAGGCGATCACCTCGGCCGTGCTGTCGGGCCTGCTGCGGCCGATGCTGGGCGAGGTCAACGTGGTGTCCGCGCCTGTTGTCGCCAAGGAGCGCGGCATGGTGGTGGACGAGATCGTGCGTGCCGCCCAGAGCGACTATGAGAGCCTGATTACCGTCACGGTGGCGACGGAGCGCCAGGAGCGCTCGGTCTCCGGCACCGTGTATCATGACGGAAAGCCGCGCCTCGTCGACGTCAAGGGCATCCGCGTCGACGCCGAGTTCGGCAAGTCGATGATCTACGTGACCAACGAGGACAAGCCGGGCTTCATCGGTAAGTTCGCGAGCCTGCTGGGTGACGCCAAGATCAACATCGCGACCTTCCATCTCGGCCGCGTCGCACCGGGCTCCGATGCCATCGCGCTGATCGAGGTCGATGGCGTCGTGCCGCCCGATCTACTCGCCAAGGTGCAGGCCCTGCCGCAGGTCAAGCAGGTCAAGGCACTGACGTTCTGAGGCGCTCGCGCGCCACGGAATGACGGCCATCATATATTCCGACCTGCGGAACAACCACGCCGCCCTCCCGAGAGGGCGGCGTTTTTGTTGATGCAGCGGCCCGCTTTATTTCTCCCAAGCCAGCCGAACTTTGTGTACCAATGGCGCCCAGGACGCTCCGTTCAAAATCGTTCGAAAAGGGAGAAGACAATGCGTGAAGCCGTCATCGTTTCCTATGCACGCACGGGCCTCGCCAAGTCCGGCCGCGGCGGGTTCAACATCACGCCGCCGATGTCGCTGGCCGCGCATGCCATTCATCACGCGGTCGACCGCGCCGGCGTCGAGAAGGACTATGTCGAGGATTGCTATCTCGGCAATTGCGCCCATGGCGCGCCGAACATCGGCCGTCAGGCCGCGCTGCTCGCGGGCCTGCCGACGACCACGGCCGGCGTCTCCGTGAACCGCTTCTGCTCGTCGGGCCTGCAGACCATCGCGATGGCCGCCAACTCGATCCGCTCCGACGGCGCCGACTGCATCGTTGCCGGCGGCGTCGAGAGCATCTCGATCCCGGGCGGCGGCTCGCCGAAGGAATCGATCGATCCGGAGCTGCTCAAGGTCGCGCCCGATATCTTCATGGCGATGATCGACACCGCCGACATCGTCGCCGAGCGCTACAAGCTCAGCCGCGAATACCAGGACGAGTTCTCGCTGGAATCGCAGCGCCGCATGGCCGCGGCCCAGCAGGCGAACAAGTTCAAGGACGAGATCGTCCCGATGAAGACCAGCATGAAGGTCGTCGACAAGCAGACCAAGGCGGAATCGATCGTCGACTACGTCGTCGATCGCGATGAATGCAATCGTCCTGAAACCACGCTGGAAGGATTGGCAAAACTCGAGCCGGTGAAGGGCCCCGGCAAGTTCGTCACCGCCGGCAATGCCAGTCAGCTCTCGGACGGCGCCGCCGCGGTGGTGCTGATGGAAGCCAAGGACGCCGAGAAGCGCGGCCTCAAGCCGCTCGGCCGGTTCGTCGCCTGGGCAACGGCCGGCTGCGAGCCCGACGAGATGGGCATCGGCCCGGTGCTCGCGATCCCGAAGCTGCTGAAGCGCACCGGCCTGAAGATCGACGACATCGATATTTGGGAGCTCAACGAAGCCTTCGCCAGCCAGTGCCTCTACTCGCGCGACAAGCTCGGCATCGATCCCGCCAAGTACAACGTCAATGGCGGCTCGATCGCGATCGGTCATCCCTTCGGCATGACCGGCGCGCGTCTCACCGGCCACATTCTCCAGGAAGGTGCGCGCCGCAAGGCCAAGTGGGGCGTCGTGACCATGTGCATCGGCGGCGGCCAGGGCGGCGCCGGCCTGTTCGAGATCTACAGCTGAGCCAGATGCCCGGAATGTGAAAGGCACGGCGCCGCAGGCGCCGTGCCTTTTTCGTTGCGGATCGATCGCCACGAAACTATACAGCACGTGTCGGAAAAGGCAGATTTGGTCTGGTAAGCCCAAATCCTTTCGGTAACGAAAGCTCTGGTCTTTGGCCTTGTGCACGAGATCCCCGCGACGAACATCGGACGCCATCAGGGCGCCCAATCGTTCGTCCGTGTGATTCTCAAGCCCAGGGAACGCTCCGGTCGAACATCGACCTCAGGAGCGTCCCATGCACGAACAATCTTCGAATCCATACGACGTCGTCATTGCCGGTGCCGGTCCCGTCGGCCTGTTTCTCGCGTGCGAGTTGCGGCTCGCTTGTCTCCAGGTTCTGGTGCTGGAGCAATCGCAAGATTCGCATTCGGCCCTGAAGCAACTCCCGTTTGGCCTGCGCGGTCTTTCGATCCCCACACTCGAGGCCTTTCACCGGCGCGGCCTGCTGGAACAGATCGTGGCTGCGCAGCAGCTTGCCTCAGGCGCGATCAAGAGCGCAGCCCACTGGATGCAGCAGACGCGACGGCCCGCGGGTCATTTCGCCGGCATCCAGTTCTATCAGGACAACATCGATGTCACTAAGTGGTCCTGGCGTCTGCCAACGTCGGCCGATGCCAACCTTGCCGTCGATATGGAAACGCTCGAATCCGTTCTGGCTGCGCGCGCATGCAGCATGGGCGTCGAGATCCGGCGCGGTTTTGGCGTGAATGCTGTTGTCGCCTCGAGCGAAGACGTGACAGTGCAGGCGGCCGGCGAGACCTTCCGGGCACGCTGGCTTGTCGGATGCGACGGCGCCCGCAGCACGGTACGCAAGACTGGCGGCTTTGACTTCGTCGGCACCGACCCCGAGTTCACGGGCTATTCCATCGATGTCGAGCTGGCCGATCCGGACAAGCTTCGTCACGGCCGCAACTACACGCTCGCCGGCATGTATACCTATGCGCAGCCCGGGACGATCGCGATGGTCGATTTCGACGGCGGAGCTTTCCACCGGACCGAGCCGATCACGCGCGAGCATGTGCAGAGCGTCCTGCGTCGCGTCTCCTGCACCGACGTCACCGTCACGGCGCTTCGGCTCGCCGCCACCTGGACGGATCGGGCCCATCAGGCAACCACGTATCGCAGAGGGCGGGTGCTACTCGCGGGCGACGCTGCTCACATCCATTCGCCGCTGGGCGGCCAGGGCCTCAATCTCGGTCTCGGCGATGCGATGAACCTGGGCTGGAAACTGGCGGCGACGATCCGCAGGCAAGCACCGGCCGATCTCCTCGACAGCTATTCGCGCGAGCGGCATCCTGTGGGCGCGCAAATCCTCGACTGGTCGCGCGCGCAGGTCGCGATCATGCGGCCGACACCGAGCACCCGCGCGCTCCAAGCCATCATTCGCGATCTCATCGAGACGCGGGACGGTGCGACCTATTTCGCCGGGCGCGTGCGCGGCGTTTCGCTCCGCTACGATCTCGGTGGCAGCCATCCGCTGATGGGACGGAGTGCGCCGGATTTCGAGTTGCGCGACGGGACGACGGTTGGAGAACGCCTCAGGACGTCGAAAGGCCTGCTGCTGGATTTCGACGCGCGTTCACCGCTTCAGGCGCTGGCAAGTCGCTGGGGCGACCGGATCACCTATGTCGCGAGCGAGGCGAGGGATCGGCTGGGTCTGAGCGCCGTGCTGCTGCGTCCCGATGGCTTCGTCGCGTGGGCCAGTGACGGCATACCCGACGATAAGGAGGCTGCTCAGGCGGCGGCGAGATGGTTCGGTGACCCCACGATCACGTCTGCGTAGCCCGCATGCGCGGAGCGATATGCGGGACCTTCCCGGGTATCGCTTCGCTCACCTCGGCTACGTAGCTGTTCCGCCGCCGCTACGCCCCCACCGCCACCGGTGCGAACACCACCTCGATCAGCGTGCCGGAATTGCCCGCGCTCTTGATGTTGAACTGGGCGCGGTTGGCTTCGACCAGGGCTTTGGTCAATGACAGGCTCAGCGCCGAACTGTCCGCGGCATCGCCGGGCGGTGGCGTGCGGAACGGCTCCATCGCGGCGGCGACCTCGCGCTCGCTCAGGCCGTGGCCGGTGTCGCGGATGCGCAACGCGATTTCGCCGCGGTCGGTGAGCGCGGTCGAGACGATGACCTGTCCGCCGGCGCTGGCGAGCCGGATCGAGTTCGAGATCAGGTTCATGGTGATCTGCCGCATCGCGCGCGCGTCCACGCTCACCTGCGGCAACGCATGCCCGAGCGAGGTGCGGATGATGATGCGCTCGCGGTTGGCCTGCGGCTGCATCACCGTGACGCAGGCTTCGACGAGATCGTTGAGATTGAGGTTGGCGAAATTGAGATCGAGCTTGCCGGTCTCGATCCGCGACAGCTCCAGCAGATCGTCGATGATGGTGATGACGCGCTCGCCGGAGGCGCGGATGTCCTTCATGTAGTCGCCGTAGCGCTCGTTGCCGAGCGTGCCGAAGCGTTCGGAGATCATCACCTCGGCGAAGCCGATGATGGCGTTGAGCGGCGTGCGGATCTCGTGGCTGATCCGCGCCAGCATGTCGGCCTTGGCATTGGCCGCGCCGTCGGCGAGACGGCGGGCGTTCTTGAGCTCGCTCTCGCCCTTCTTGCTCTGCGAGAGGTCGCGGAACACGGCGAAGAAGTTCGGGCCGTCGGGCCTGGTGCGGCCCATGATCATGGCGAGCGGAATGACGCCGCCCTTCTTCTCGCGTCCCAGCACCTCGCGGCCGTGGTCGAGCAGGCTCGCGATGTCCTGGCTCTTGAGGCTTTCGAGATAGTCGGCCACGATTTGCTGGCTCTCCGGCGCGAACAGCGTCACCAGGTTCCGCTGCATCAGCGTTTCGCCGTCATAGCCGAACAGCGCTTCCGCGCTGCGGTTGCAGGCGTGGATGTTGCCTTCGGCATCGAACATGACGATGCCCTCGGCGGTGGTGTCGAGGATCGCGGCGAGATCCTGAGCGTCGGCATCGCCGGCCTCGGGCTCGAGTTCGGGCGCGTAGGGGAAGGATTCTGCGACGACGGGTTCGACGACGACAGGCGGCGCGATGACTGGCGCAACAACGACGGGCGCCGCTTGCGGCAGCGCGCAGATCAGCGCATGCGCGCTCGCGCCGTCCCAGTCGATCGTGTGCAGATGCGCCTCGGTGGTCGGAAGCGGCTCTTGGCCGTTCGCCACCGTCGCGCTGATCGTCACCGGCGTGCCGGCTTGCGACGTGCTGCTCGCCGACGATACGCCGGGCTCGACGTAGAGCGCATCGAGCCCGCCGGCATCCTCGAGCGCGCCCAGGCTGGAATAGCCCATGCGCGCGAGGAAGGCGGGGTTGGCGTAGAGCAGCCGGTCGAGCCGGTAGATCAAAATGCCCGTGGGCAGCAGGTCGAGCAGCGCGCGGTCGCGCGTGCTGTGGCCCTGCGCGGGCGGCGCCGGTTCGGTCAGCCATTCGGCCGGCGCGTGCGGCGCCTCGGGCTCCGGCATCGGAGGTTCAGGCGCACTCTCCGCGGCCGGCGGCTCGGACGCGACGGCGGCGATGGTCTCGCGTTCGCGTTCGAGGCGCTCGGACAATTGCCGGGCGAGCTCGTTGAACGCGCTGTTCTCGACCGGGGTCAGCGTCGGCGATCGCGCATCGCCGGGCGGGCGGAACGGCACGACATTGGGAGGCGTTTCCACTGGTGTTTCCGGATCGGTTGGGTGTGAATTCGCGTCGGCTACGGGTTCGGGCAGTTCGGGTTCAGGTGTTGGCTCAGGCTCAGGCTCAGGCTCAGGCTCGGGCGGCTCGCTCGGCGGAGGCGGTGCCTCCGCCACGGGCTCCGGCTCGGGATCGAGTTCGACGACGTCGGCGGAGAGGCCGTGCTGTGCGGGCGGCGCGGCGAACAGCTCAAAGCGCCTGAGCGCATCGAGCCGGTTCAGTCCGTCGAGATCGCGACAGACGCCAAAGCCCCTGAAGCCCGCGAAATTGCGTTCGCGGTCGTAGACCGGCAGGCCCGCGAGTTCGACCGGCAGATGCTCGCCGCCATCGGCCGGCCAGTTCACGGTGATCCCGGCCCAGGTGTCGTGGCTTGCAAGCGCCTGCGCCACGCGGCCGTCAGGATCGAGCGCAAATTCATCGGCAATCTCGCGCCAGGGGCGGCCGAAGCCGGCGGCGGTGTGTGCACCGATCAGGTGGATGAACTCGTCTGAGCCGAGCACAAAGCGCCCCTCCGCATCCACCTGCCACAGGAAGCGCAGCGGATGCTGACGCGGTGCGGACGGCTCCGCTGGCGGCGGTTCGACCATGTGCGAGGTGATCGGCGCGGCCTGCGGCGACACAATGGCCTCTCGCGGGTTTTCAACCGGAGATTTGGGCGCGGCGTCGATCGCTTCGCTGACAGTTTCCTGGACAGGCGCTTCGGCCGCCTCGGGGATCGTGACGACCTCGGGCATCGCGTCGCTCGCGGCGTGCGCGTCCGCGATCGTCTCTGTAGGCGGGGCGGTCTCGGTCGGAGCCGGCGCTTCGACCGGCTCGGCGAATGCGCCGAACAGCGCGATTCCGGATGCAGCCTCGTTCGCCAGCGCAGGCAGCGCTTGGTCCGGCGCCGCGGCCGGAGGGACCGGCGGCGGAGCCTCAGGCGCGGGCTGAGCATCTTGTTCGCGCGCGCTATTCTCTTCGGCAGCGGGCGCCGCCTGCCGGGCGGCCGGCTCGATCAGCGCGACAAGGCCGACATCGGCGCCGACGCCGACCCGCTGCAGCACCATCTGGCCGATGCCGATCGGCGTCTCGGCGCGGCCTGTCGCCAGCGCATCGCTGCGGGCCTGGTCGAGGCCGGCATCGCCGAGATCGCGGAAGCCGAGCAGGGAGCGGGCGGCTTCGCTGGCGCCGACGAACAGGCCGTCGGGCGCGAACGCCGCCATCGGCACCCTGGCGCCCTCGACGAGACGATGCAGGCGCTCGACCAGCGGCATGGAGCGCAGCGTCGGATCCATCGCGGTGACGAGCACGCCGGAGCTTCCGTCGGCGAAATCGAGGCGGGCGCAGGCGCAGGTCATCAGCATGCCCAAGCGGGCGCCGAAGCCGTGCAGCCGTTCCAGCCTGATCGCGCCGTTCGGCGCCAGCCGGCGCGCGAGTCGGGCGACCTGGCGGCGATGGCTGTCCGCCGGTCCGAAGGTCCTGTCCGCGAGCGCTGTGCCATGGGCCGCGCCGAACAGCCTTGCGCCGACCGGATTGGCCCAGAGCACGCGCGTGCCGTCGATCGACCAGAGCCAGGCGGGCAACGGAGAGGTCGCGTGCACGGCCAGCCGGGGATCGCCCACGCCTCGCAACTGGAAATCCGAACTCGTCATCCGACCGGCTTCAAGTCTCGCTTGTCAGCATCAGGGTGCAAGGCTGCCGGAATGACAGCCTTAAGAAAGGGTTAGTATCGCGCGCAGGCGCGGGCAGGTCCACGGCTCCGGTCTACACGGCCAAGCCTAAAGCCGCGATAACCTTAATGTAGCCGCCCCCGCAAGCCGCAGCCCGGCGGCATCCGCAGGATTCGCGGGCGGGGCAGCCCAGCGAAATACGCCAGATCGTCAGCGGCATCACAGGTGCCCATCCTCCCCTGGAGGGGGAGGATCGGTTCGCATGCAGCGAAGCGCAATGCGAACCGAGGTGGGGTGACAGCCTCTCAATGGAGGCGGTGCCCGAGTGGAGAGATCACCCCACCCAGCTCGCGCTTTGCGCGATCGACCCCCGAGCGAGCTCCGCTCGTCTCGACCCCTCCAGGGGAGGGTAAGAGAGCGGCCAGCAGGCACCAGACTACCTCAACCCAGGGTTCCCTCAGGCGGAACCATCACCCTGACCGCGATTAAATTTCGCGGCGCAGCCCGGATCACGTTTGCGTTGCACAATGTTGACATCTTGGGCAGCGATAGTGATGGGCGCTGGGCGAGCCATCTTTTTGTATCGCGTACCAGTGTTCGTTCCCGCTGAATTTGAGGCCTAGGTCGGGGCCGGCGGGCGCGCCAGAAGGCTCACTCCATTTTTTCATTATCGTGAGGGACATCATGACAGGTGCGACTGATCCGTTTTCTGCCTCGATCATTCCGTTCGAGGTTCCCGAGCAGATGCGTGCGTTCGCCGAAAAGGGCGTGTCGCAGGCCCGCGAGAGCTACGCCAAGTTCAAGGACGCGGCCGAGACCCACAACGGCACCGTCGAGGCCGTGTTCACCTCCGCCAACAAGGGCGCGAGCGAGTACACCGCCAAGCTGGTGGAGTTCATGAAAGCCAACACCAGCTCCCAGCTGGACTTCGCCCAGCAGCTGTTCGGCCTCAAGTCGCCGGCGGAAGCGCTGGAGCTGTGGACCGGCCACACCCGCACCCAGCTCGAGACCTTCCAGTCCCAGGCCAAGGAGCTGGTCGAGCTCGCCCAGCGCGTCGCCGCCGAGACCGCCGAGCCGATCAAGGCCTCTGCCTCGAAGTTCTACAAGCCCGCCGCCTGATCAGGCCGGGTCGTTCAAATTGAGAAACCCGGGCCTAGAGCCCGGGTTTTGCTTTGGAAATAACCTCGTCGGAAGCGCGATTCTCGGGTTTTGCGGCCTTGCCAAAAACGCCCGTTGCACCTAGTTTCCGCCCCGTCCAGCCCCCCTTAGGTCGACGGCCCGTCCAGGCGCCCAAGGCGGCTCGCAAGGATGCAGTTGTAGCTCAGTTGGTTAGAGCGCCTGTCTGTGGAACAGGAGGTCGGTGGTTCGAGCCCACCCAACTGTACCACCGTTGCGGATACCTCCGCTTTCCCAGCATCTTACTGATAGACCAGCAGGATTTGCGCCGCCTAAAATACAAAAGGCTGCACAAATGGCGTTGCGAATGGTCGCGTTGAATCGAGCCGCAGATGGTCGGTGGTTCGCCCGTAAGGGCATCCCCGAGGACGTACGCGAGGACTACCAATGGCTCTATGGGCACAAGCGCGAGGCGCACCTCAAGCTTCCGGCCGGTACGCCTAAGCACGAAGCCAAGGCCCGCCTCGGAGAGTGGGAGGCCGAGGTCGAAACCCGAATCGCGACCCTGCGAGCCCAAAGGAATGGCGAGGGTCAACCACTCACCAAGCTCAACGCAATCGCGCTTGCGGGCCGTTGGTACAACTGGTTCGTGAAGCAGCACGAGGCCGATCCAGGGAAGCCAAAGTACTGGCGGGACTTCAGCGATCACGTCGTGTGGAATGTGATCCGCCCAGAGGCGCCTGACGAGTACGAAGAGGATCCAGGGTCCGACCCTCACGCAGATTGGCAATATGACCCAGAGGTGCGGGAAGCCGTGAGGCCGCAGATTGCCGAATTGGCGCGGGTCGCAACCTTCCTCGCCAACGAGGGGAAGGCGTTGAACCTTACCGCGCATGCGCTGTTCGTGGACGCTGTCAGCGACAATCTGTTGCCCGCAATCCAGCTATTGGAGAAGCGCGCGAATGGCGACTACGCCCGTGACGAGAGGCCCGATACCTTCCCGCCGTTCGCAGACGGGGCGCCGCGCTCGCCCAGTGTGAGTTGCTGGGAGCTTTTTGAGGCTTTCGTGCTTGCAACAAAGCCGGCGCCGAAGACGGTGACCCGTTGGCGGGCCGTTTTCCTTGAGATGCAGCGAGAGTGGTCCCTCCGACCTAGCTCCGGAAGGCCTAGCATGTAGAACGCCGGGCGCGCGTTTTAAAGCCGCTAGACCCCTTCCGCCCTCGGCGAAATCATCACCGATACGAGTTTCGAAACGTGTATCCGGGTTGTGGTGGATCAGTTGCTGACCTTGATTGCTGATGATGATCGAAGTGTGCTCAATTGAAAACGCGCTTTGCCATTTCATCGAATGGGACAGCAGTGCTCGCTTGAAGAGCATCGCCGCCAGTCACATCTCATAGGGATCGGGGATCGTTGGCCCGGCACACTGGCAACGCACCCACCGGCCCTCATTGAAGGTCGCGTGCGTCCAATAAGAGCGAGTACGGGCTGCGTTCGAGCACCGCTCGACACAGTACCTCTACGCAAACGCAACGGCACGAGCCGTCGAGGGAGACCTTGGCGGCTTTTGCGTGTGGCAGGCCTCCTGTGATTGACAGTTGAGCGAACCCGTGTCGACCCTTCGGCGCTGTCTGTGGGAACAGGAGGTCGGTGGTTCGAGCCCACCCAACTGTACCACCGTTGCGGATAAGTCCGCTTTCCCAGCAACTTACTGATAGACCTGATGTATTTGCGCCGCCTAAAATACAAAAGGCGCTACAAGTGGCATTGCGGATGGTTGAGTTAGTTCGAGCGAAGGGTGGCGGCTTTATCGCTCGAAAAGGTATCCCGGCCGATGTGCGCGACGACTATGAGCGCTTGTATGGGGTGCGCTGGGAAGCTCAGCTTCGGATACCGAGCGGGACGCCAATCCCCTTTGCGAAGTCACAGCACGGCGAGTGGTTAGCAGAGATTGAGACCCGTATCGCTGCATTACGGGCGCATAGGAATGGCGAAGGCCAGCCTCTCGGCTTAACGCTATAGCACTCGCTGGGCGCTGGTACATTTGGTTCGTGAAGCAGCACGAGGCCAATCCCGATCCAGCAAAATACTGGCGGGAGTTCGGTGACTATCTCGTGTGGAATGTCATCTACCCCGAGGCGCCCGACAGCTACCACGAAGACCCTTATATGGACAGCTTTGCAACCTGGTTGTAACTTTCCAAAGGTTGACGTTCGGAGGAACGGTGGACGGTGGCAGACACGCCCCTAAACGACGCTCCGAAGTTGAACGATAGCAAATCCGCATCGTTCTCCACTCGCCTGCGTCTTCGCCTTGGGAAACTCGGCGCGATCATTGCGTCCGTTGCTGCGGTTGGTGCTGTGGTCGGCGGGCTCGCGGGCTACTGGCACGCATGGGACATTTTGCACAGCCACGTCGGCAGAGATACGACCACGACTGCCGCGTCCACCGGTCTGATCGTCTCGAAGGGGCCTTCAGTAGCTGTATTGCCTGTTTCGAGCCCCATCGCCGCGCCGGGGCTTGTTTCGTTTGCCGACAGGGTAACCCAACAACTTGCATCCTCCCTCGGCAGGTTCAGCACTTTGCGAGTGATACCGCGCGCAACCGCTGCAAACTTTCTAAAGGAAGGTGATGATGCCATCAAAGCGGCCCGGAAGGCGCAAGTCGACTATCTGGTGAGCGGTGAGGTTCATCCATTGGGCGGCGGTGCTCGCGCGAATATCCACGTTTCGGACCTGCGCACTGGTACAGAGATTTGGTCGAAGTCCTTCGATGCGAATGCCGAAGGCGTGCAAACGGAAACGTCCGCGTACGAAATTGGCGACGCCGCCGCCGTGCAGATTGGTGGCTACCCCGGCGCAATTATGAACGCAGATTACTCGCAATCCCAGAACAAGCCGGTCTTCGAACTCAGTCCATATGAATGTATTGTTCATGCGGTAGTCGGGTCTGTACGTGGATTGTCATCCGCAATTCTGAAAGCGTTAGAGTGCTCCAAGCGACTTACCGAGCGACAGCCGAATAACGCATTCGCGTGGTCAGCACGCGCCACTGTTCTTTTTAACCAAAGAAGCATGGGGATCGGTCTACCGTCCGACCAAATTCAACACACTGATAAGCGTCTGTATTTGAACGAGGAAATCTTACGGGGCGCGACACGGGCCGTGGAGCTTGCACCCGACGATGCGTTCGCTCAAAGAACCTACGCTCTGGCGATGAGTACCAAATGTCAAATCCACCTGTACCGACAAGAATTGGAAAAGGCCCTCGCGCTCAATTCCAACGATGCGCGAACCCTCTCAGGAGGTATGTGGCTCGCCTTCATGGGGGACTGGGATGACGGGACCGCAATGGCCGAAAGGGCCATTCGCTTGGCGGGTCCCAATGCCTCGTTTGCTTGGTGGTTAGCGCCCGCAAAGAGACACTGGTGGAAAGGCGAATATCAACAGGCGCTTGAGGATTTCCGGCACGCCTACCTTGAGGGTTTTTGGCTCAGTCATCTCGATCAGGCGTACGCGCTGCCGTTTCTCGGTCGGTTCGACGAGGCCAAGGCGGAGGTCGGAAAGCTGCTGAAATTGCGCCCAGATTTCACCATTCGCGAGGCCGACAGTTATTATCGAATGTTCTGCTTTCAGCCCGAATACATCGAGAAGATGAACGGCGCGCTACGGCAGGCAGGGCTGCCAGAATAGAGAAGAAGCTCTGGGAGCCGGCGCACAGCAGGCAAGTGCCTTCCCTATTAGATGGTCGTGAAGCTTCAGTGCCAGTCGTGCTCCGGCTACGTCGAGCTTCTCAAGAATACAAAAACACGCTACAAAAGCCGATCTTTGGCGAGCAAAAAAGCTAGGTTTATCAAAGACAAAGTTGAGCGGCGGCAGTACCCACCCAACTGTACCAGTGGTGGCAGGGACTTAGCTCGCGAATTGCAACTCGCCGATCGCCAAGTTTTGGCCCGTGTTAGCAGTCCAAGAATGTAGATGGCGAGAGTTGCTCACCTCTTCGCTATTCGGGCTTGCCGCTGACAGCGACAGCCCATCCCCTTCACGATCAACAATCTAGTTGTTGCAAAAACGGCATCCGGGAATCGCGGCGATTCCATTTTGCACGGTTCGCGCGAGAATGCTCGACTGTGCCAGCGTGATTCGGTGGGCGGCACGCTATCCGCTGGATCCAGTAAGAATATGACGTCCGGAAAAGAGTGCGATGTATGATTCACCCGCGTCTTCCTGGATTGCCGACGATGTCTGCGTTGATGCTAACGGCTGTACTGACCGTTTGGTTGGGCATGTGGGGGCCGATCAAATTAAGCAGCATCCTCCCTTACCAAACCCTGATCAGCGCAACCATTGCTGCGGTGGGAATTGCTGTTGCAGCGCATGTCGCCGTTCGGAACGTCGGTATGCAATTGCGGATCAATGTAATTGGCAGGGAAGAGGAGAGAATCGAAAAAACGCTTCCCGGACTTCGGGAGGCGGTAGGATGCATCCAGCACATTCGAACGGAGTTTCGCGCCGGATCACCTCATGTCTGGCTGAACCGTTTTAATGCGCTGGCCGATTTTGACCCATCGAAGGACCGTTTAGATGACAAGCTCAAGGCGCTGATGCCGGTGGCGGACACTGAAACGCGACAGCGAATACGGCTCGTAATTGAAACAATTTTGGAACACGCGACAAGAGCCGCCGCTGATGAAAGTCGATATCTTCAAATCGTCAACGGCCCGCAGCATCGGCGCGAACTTGAGATGAACGTGGTCGGGGAAGCGCGCGCCCAAGCGAACGCAGCTCAGACCGGGATTAATTTCAAGCTGACAGTGCTTTACGCAGCGATGCGAGAGTTGCAGCTTCTTGAGGAGCAGCTAGTTCGCCGCGTAGATCTATACGAAAAGCGGCTGCCGGAGTTTCGACGCGTGGTGGAGCAATATTTCGAAAACTAAGTGCCACGACACAGCAGACCTAACGTCACTATGAGAATGGTTTTACTCTGCGAATAGGATGTGAAGGCATTCAAGGCAGGACTGGTTCATGAAGAGTCGAGAGTGAGCTCCGCAATGATCGAAATAGCTGGTGGGATTATTCTCGCAGTCCTCTTCTTCGCGCTTCTTCCCCTGCTCATCAGAGGAGCCATCTGGGCTGTTGGGATAGGTCTTATTTTCCTGGTGGTAATCGGAACAGGCTGGTTTCTGATATCCATAGCAAAGTCCCCGGAGGGAGCAGCGAGGGTTACGCTATGATCGGAAGATCGTTTATCGGGGGGCAAAAGCGAATGACTCGCTGGGAAGCGCTGGTTAGATATGATCCCGAAATTCGGGAGGCCGCGACTAAGCTGATAGTGTTCGGAGAGAGTTGGGTGGACAGGCTAGGTGAAGCTTTTTTGGCCCTCAACGAAGAGCGAAAGTACTTGGCTGACATGGTTGATCAGCTCATCAAGGAGGCTGAGCAGTACGAAGTTGCTGCTTGGCTGAAAAAATTCGCAAGGACACAGGAGGGGGAGGCGACTAGCGAAGAAGCGATGACCATTCTCGCGAATGCGCAGGCCAATGGATACCAACTATCGACCGAACCTAATGGCACGATACAAGCGATGCTCAACAGCTCCACTACCTATCTGCGGTCGAACGCGGACATTGTACGTTTCGGAAAATTTATGAAGAAGTGATGCCGAGGCGTCAGTCCGGCCTGACGTCACGAAGGCCCTAGCTTCTGAGCGTTCCGCTTGGAGCTCCAAGGATGAACATGCACACGCTTTGAGCGCACACTGTGGTAACCCATAGGCACCTTGAGAACTGATGCGGGAGAGCAAATGATCGGCGGTTTCGGGCGAATGGGCGCAGGTTTCGGGAGGCTCGGAGCGAGCAGTCCCCGAAAGAAGGCGATTACTTTGCTGACCAACGCCACAAATATTGCGTCGATTACGCTGAACGGCTTGATCGTTCCGGACCAGCAGACGTCCGAAGGCCTGCTGATCAAGTCCTATGCATCAGTCTGGATCGAGATAGCTCAACGGCTGGGAGAGGATTGGGGACTGGCATTTCAGCTCAGTGACCGGCAGTGGGAAGAGATACTTGCGGGTGCCATGAGTGCCGAAGGGTATGAGGTTACTCTTACGCCCAGATCAGGCGACCATGGTCGCGACGTCATTGCCGTGAGGCGAGGTGTCGGCTGTCTGCGAATTCTAGGGTCGATGAAAGCTTACGCGCCTGACCGTTTAGTCGACCGCGCACACGTTCACGAGATGCTCGGCGTTCTAAACACCGAAGCCAACGTCAGCAAAGGCATCATCGCGACCACGTCAGACTTCGCTCCACGCATTGGGGAGGCTCCAGGAATGAAGCAGGTGCTGCCTTATCGGCTCGAACTCATCAACGGTCAGGGCCTCCAACGATGGCTGGCCGATCTATCGGAATGACCGTGTCTCGCAAGGCCATCGACGGAAGCCGTACAGATTGAGCTTCGTACGCAAAGTACATCGACTGCAGCCAGATCGACGAGCCCATCGCTCTGCACTACCTTACCTCACCCCCGCCACGATCACCACCACCACCGGCAACGTCACCGCCGCCAGCAGCGTCCCCAGCGCCACCGCGCCCGACACCGGGTTCACCAGCCGCTGATACCGCGCGGCAAAGATGTATGCGTTCGCTCCGGTCGGCATCGCCGCGAACAGCACGATCACGCCGGACGCGGTCGGCGGTGGGTTTAACAGTTTGACCAGCACGAACGCGACTGCCGGCGTCGCCAGAAGCTTGAGCGCGCCCATCGCTGCGATGCTGCTCGCCTTTGATCTCGAAGCGGAAGAAATGCGCAGAGTGATCGGCTGCGTCAACATTTCTGGCTTGGTTTGCTCATCCTCGGCGATGTAGCCTGATTGCGCGTTGCGATCTGCGTCGATGGCCGTTCTCATCCCAATGACCTCGGCCGCATCACGTCTAGCCTTCCCGAGGAAATTCGAGCGCAACAATCGTTGGGGATCTCATGTCGAACTCCGATCTCGCGTTGTCGATTGCGCTCGGTGTCGGTCTTGCGGCCGCGACGGGCTTCCGGGTGTTCCTGCCGATGCTGGTTGCCAGCGTGGCCGCTTACTCGGGTTCGCTTCCTTTGGGCGACGGTTTCGCGTGGCTTGGAACACCTGCTGCAATGCTGATGCTCGGCGTGGCCGCGCTCCTGGAGGTTGGTGCGTATTTCATTCCCGGCGTGGATAATGTGCTCGATGTCATCGCCGCGCCTGTCGCCGTGATCGCCGGAGCCATCCTGTCGGCGGCGACCATGGCAGATCTTCCACCGATGATGAAATGGACGGCCGCCATCGTCGCGGGTGGCGGCGCGGCCGGCATCGTGCATGGCGTCACCGCGGCCGTGCGGGCCAAATCGACAGTCCTGACGGCTGGCCTCGGCAACTCAACCGTTGCGACCGCCGAACTGGGCGGTGCACTCCTCGTATCGCTTCTTGCCCTGGCTGCGCCGGTTGCCGCCTTCGTGATCGTCGTTCTGATGCTCTGGCTGGCGATACGTTTGATCCTGCGCTTGCGGAGGTCAGCTCCTCGCACGGATCAACCGGGATGACCGCGTGACTGCTCGTGCGGCTACCTCGCCCCCGCCACGATCACCACTACCACCGGCAACGTCACCGCCGCCAGCAACGTCCCCAGCGCCACCGCGCCCGACACCGGGTTCACCAGCCGCTGATACTGCGCCGCGAAGATGTAGGCGTTCGCGCCGGTCGGCATCGCCGCGAACAGCACGATCACGCCGGTTGCGACCGGAGGCAAACCGAGCAGCTTGGCCAGCACGAAGGCGGCTGCCGGCATCGCCAGCAGCTTCAGCGCGCTCATCACCACGACGCTCAACATCTCGCCCTTCACCTCGAACCGGAACAGGTTGATGCCGAGCGCGATCAGCGCCGCCGGCGATCCCGCCTGCGCGAGCAGCTCGATCGTTCGGTCGACGACGGGGTTGAGGCCGAGTCCCGTAAAACGCCAGACCACGCCGAAGCCGATCGCCAGCATCAGCGGGTTGCGCGCGAGATCCGCGAGTACGGGGCGGATGACCGACAGGACCGAGCCTGTCCGCTTGCGGCTGACAAGCTCCATCTGCAGGATGCCGCAGAGCCAGAGCAGCGGCGTGTTCACCGACAGGATCAGCGACATCGGGCCTGCGGCCTCGTTGCCGAGCGCCGAGAGCACGAGGGGAATGCCGAGCATCACGATGTTGCCGTAGACCGAGCCGATCGCGAACACGACGCCGTCCTCGCGGTCCTCGCGCCGTTCGCGCAAGCATGCCGAAAGCACCAGCGCCGCGATCCAGGTGATGGCGAGCGCGCCGTAATAGGCGCCCCACATCCGCCAGGGGCTGACATCGGGGAATTCCGACACGACGATGGTGCGGAACAGCAGCGCCGGGATCGCGATGCTGAAGGCGAATTCGGAGATGCCCTTGTGCGCGGTCTCGGAGACGAAGCGAAACAGCACCGACGCATAGCCGGCCGCGATCAGGGCGAACACCGGCGCGACGATCAACACTGTGGCCATGCGCCCCTCATCTCACGGGGACATCACACGACCACCCCACGTTCTCGATCATGCCATCATGCCGCTGTTTTGCCCGACGAGTCAAATCGATTTCGTAAAATCCGTAAATGGCCGCCGTGGCCTGGCTACTGTGCATGGGGTTGTTTTCGCGTTTTTTTGTTGGACCGAAGCTGAAGCCGCGCGCGGACCCGATCTCGCCAGCTCTGCCAAAGGCTTAGCGGTAGTCTTTCCTCACACACAGCTGTCATCCCCCGCGGAAGCGGGGGATCCAGTACGCCGCAGCTCCTCGAGGGACTTCGGGCGTCTCTGGAATACTGGGTCACCCGCTTTCGCGGGTGACGACAGTGGAGAAGCCGGCAGGCCGACCGGCCTGTTGCCCGGAGCGCACAGGTGGCCGTTTTCGCTTCCGCCTCGTTGCCAACGAACGCCCGTTCACCCACTATTCCCTCTGACTCGACATGTGGGGGGATCGATGCCGGCGTTCCGATTTAAAAAATCCTTGGCTGCTGCGATCTCGGGCATTGCGCTCGCCGTCCTGGTCCATCCCGGCGCCGGCTTCGCCTACACGCAGGAGGAGCAGCAGGCCTGCTCGCCGGACGCGATGCGGCTGTGCGGCGAGTTCGTTCCGAACGTTGATGCCATCACCGCCTGCATGATCCAGAAGAAATCGCAGCTCTCGCCGCAGTGCAAAGTGTTCTTCCGCCAGGGACCCGAGCCCGGCGAGGCCCGCGCCGGCAAGCCGACGGCCAAGAAGAGCACCAAGCCTTCGCAGAAGGCGGCCAAGAAGAAGAAATCCAGCGAAAGCTGAGCGCGGGGCTAGCGTTCTTTCTTTGAAGCTCGTCGCGTCAGGGCAACAGCGCGAAGCGTCTTCGCGTCGGTGTCCCCTGCATGTGTGTTGCCGGCATCAGCTGCGCGCCAGCCTCCGGACTCCTTTTGTTCGCCTCGCCGTGCGGACGCCTGCGACAATTACCAGCGCGTTCGACGGAAAAGAGTCGCGAGAGGGTTTGCGCGGCGAGGTTGCATTCCGTTTTTCGCGCGTTGCTGCCGAAAAAGCGTGGGATTGCCGGCGTGAAGGGCGTTTCGTTGCGATTGGCATCCTGGTCGCGCGAAGCAGTGTGACTCAAAAGCCAACACGTCTTGTTATTTCGTGGCTCTGAGGCAACTGCCGGTAAATTTTTCTTTCCCGAATCAGCGCGGTGATTCATTTTCGTGATCTGGGGTCAATCTGGAGGCCAGAGGTATGAACGTAATTGTTTTTGCATCGCGTAAAGGCGGCTCGGGCAAGAGTACCCTGGCCGCACATCTCGCCGCGCAGATCAAGGCGAGCAAGCAGGTGATGCTCGTGGACGCGGATCCGCAGGGCTCGCTCACGCTGTGGCACAAGCTGCGCGGCACCAACGAGCCGCCGATCAAGGCTGCGGTGAACTCGGTCAGCGGCATCGTCTCCGCTGCCAAGCGCGACGGTTATGAATGGGTGTTGATCGACACGCCGCCGAATCTGTCGGCCGTCGTCGACGACGCGATCAAGAACGCGACCATGGTGGTCATTCCGGCACGTCCCGGCGTGTTCGACGTCAACGCGGTGCAGGAAACCATCCAGATGTGCCGCGCGGCGCGCAAGCCCTACGCGGTCGTGCTCAACGGTGCGCCGGCGCGCCGCGACGAGTCCGAAAGCCCGATCGTTACCATCGCCCGCGAGGCGCTGGCGAAATTCCGCGCGCCGGTGTGGGGCGGCCAGATCACCAACCGTTCGGATTTGCTGATGGCGCTCAGCCACGGCGAAGGCGCGCGCGAGTATCAGGCCGAGAGTCGTGCGGCCCAGGAAATCGCAAGGCTGTGGGCAGCGATCGAGCGTTCAGTGAAAGCTATTCGCGGCACGGCGTCGGCATCCGGCGCAATGCACAAGCAGGCGGCATAATTTTCATAAATCATTCCCCGGACGGAAAGCGCGCGGAAGTCCGCGCGTTTTGCGTTTTGGTCCGGTGGAGACGCGTTACGCCACCATCAGCATGTAGAACACGATGACCGGCGACAGCGTCAGGATCACCGACCAGATGCCGGCGGCCCAGAGAATGTCCTCGGTGGTAAAGCTCTGCTGTCCGGCGTCGTAATGCGACGCCACTTCATTCTGGATATTCACAAAACGCCCCCGCGATTTCTTCGCTTATGGGCGCCAGTGATAGCCGGGATGTTTTAACATTCCGGGTCGCAATTTCGGGCGCATTCGAACACAGGTGCTACCACGGATTAACCATGCCGGCGCGGTTCGTGCGTTCGCGCGGGGGTAACTACGGGGCATGTTCTTACCCTCCCCTGGAGGGGGAGGGTCGCTACGCATTGCGCGAAGCGAAATGCCTAGCGGGGTGGGGTGACGGTGCCTCCGCATCGAACAGTGCCCGAGTGGAGAGATCACCCCACCCCGCTCGCGCTTCGCGCGATCGACCCTCCCCCTCCAGGGGAGGGTGAAGGACTCGCGCCGCCGCTAAACCCACTCGCTGTATTTCCTTCTGATCTCGTCGATGTAGTCCGCGCGCGATTTCACCTCATCCGCGGTCAATCCGATATCGCGCCGCAGCCAGTCGGATAACTCGCTCGCATATGAAACGCGTTCCCATGCCGCCTTCAGCGCATCGCGCCATTGACGAATGTCCATAGGTCGATCTCTTTCCGGATTGAGATGGTGTCGAGCGGACACGATGCTGCGTTCCCTCTCCCGCGCGGGGAGAAGGGGGTGGCAGCATGCGTGTGAAGAAAGGAAGTGGAAGCGCTACGCCGCGACTTTCATCCGTCGCTCGATCTCGCGGTCGATCTGGGCTGCGAGCTCGCTGCTCACTTCGACCATCGGCAGGCGCACTTCGGGGCTGTCGATGAGGCCGCACCGCCACAGCCAGTACTTCGCCGGCGCCGGGCTCGGCTCCGCGAACAACAGGCGCGTCAGCTCCACGACCTCGTGCCAGCGCGCCTGTGCCGCGTCGTGGTTGCCTCGCTTCACCTCGGCATACACGGCCGCAAACGTCGCGGTCTCGACATGGGCGGACAGCACGATGCCGCCGTCGGCGCCGTCGGTGAGCGCCTCAAGGTAGTTCGCATCCTCGCCGGTGAGCACGCGAAAGTCCTTCGGCCTGTCGCGCAGCAGCGCGATGGATTGCTCGCGGTTCGCGCCGCAATCCTTCAGCCCGACGATGTTCCGATGCTCGGCAAGCCGCAGCAGCGTCTGGTTGGTGATGTTGACCGAGGTGCGATAGGGGATGTTGTAGAGCGCGATCGGCCACGCGGCGTGATCGGCAAGGGCTTCGAAATGAGCCAGGAGCCCGCGCTGCGACGGCCGCACATAATAGGGGCTCGCGATCAGATAACCGTCGATCGGCCAGTCCGCGGTCTCGTCGAGGCGTTCCTTCAGCCGCGAGGTGTCCGCGCCTGACAGGCCGAGGCAGATCGGCAGCGTGCGACGCCCCGCCGCCATCTCGTCGCGCACGATGGCGACGAGGCGCTCGAGCTCGGCCGCGCGCAGCGTCATGCCTTCGCCGGAGGTCGCCCCCAGGATGAAGCCGTCGACGGCCTGTCCGCTGTAATGTCGCGTCAGCCGCCGCAGCGACCTCTCGTCGAGAGCGCCGTCGCGAAACGGCGTCACCAGCGGCAGCCAGAGTCCGTGCAGATGATCTTGTAGACCGGTCATGTTCCATCTCCTTCTCGGGAAAAAAACCTGAGACGGAGGGCACATGAAAAAACCCCGTCCAGGTGGCGGGGTTTCGGGATTTGCTTGCGATGACGAAGCTGTGTTAGCGCGCGCAAAAATCCGAGGTCCCCGGATGGGGGCCTTTTTTCGAGGCGACTGCCTTGAACGAGATTGCGCACGACTTCGTGATCATTCGCAAATGATGCGGGGTGTACGTGGAACTGTCAATACACGCGGAACGTGAAACCCGAATGGGACAGAAAAAAAGCCGGGCTCAAGCGAGCCCGGCTTAAGGTATTGGCCACGTGAGGCCGACACAATCACCTTCCAAGAGGGATTACTGAACTCCCGCGCCACTGGAGGAGGGGGACAAATGCGCAACGCGAAGGCTCAGCGTGGAAACATTATGGGCTCGCCGAGCGCCATGCAGCAACCGTTCAGGTCGCATGTCAGACATGCGGAAATCAGGAAGGCCAGCGCTGCGCCTTGCTCACCACGAAGTCGCGGAACACCTGCACGCGCGCGACTGTCTTCAACTCCTCGGGATAGACGAAATAAGTGTCGAGCTGGATCGAATCCGATTCTCCGAACAGCTGCACCAGGCGGCTCTGTTCCTCGATCAGATAGTCCGGCAGCGCCGCGATGCCGAGGCCCTGCTGACAGGCGCGGACAAGGCCGAGGATGTTGTTCACTCTGAAATAGGCCTCGCGCGGACCAGAGCCGTTGCGGCCGGCTTCGACCAGCCAGTTGCGGTTCTGAAGATGCGGCGCGAAGTTGCCGTCGGAGAGCGTGATGATGCGGTGGGAGTCGAGCTCCTCGAGCGTGCGCGGCGTGCCGAAGCGCTTGATATAATCCGGCGAGCAATAGGCGTGGAAGCCCATCGCGAACAGCTTGCGCTGGATGAGATCCGGCTGCGTCGGCTTGCGAGTGCGGATCGCGACGTCCGCCTCGCGCATCGACAGGTCGAGCTCCTCGTCGGTGACGATCAGCGAGATCCGGATCTCCGGATAGAGCGCAGTGAATTCGCCGAGCCGCGGGATCAGCCAGTTGATGCCGACGCCGGGCGTCGTCGTGATCTTGAGGTCGCCGCTCGGCCGCTCGCGGCTGTCGGTTAGCTTGGCGCGCGCCGCCTGCAGCTGCATGAACACGTCATGCGCGGTGCGGAAGAGCAGGTCGCCCTGCTCGGTGAGGATCAAGCCGCGGGCGTGGCGGTGGAACAGCGAGACCGAGAGCTCCTGCTCCAGCGCCGAGACCTGGCGTGACACCGCCGATTGCGACAGGCCGAGCTGCTCGCCCGCATGCGTGAAGCTGCCCGCTTCCGCCGCCGCGTGAAACACCTTCAGCTTGTCCCAATCCATATCCGTAAATCCGTCGCGTGTTCGAGGCATGATCTTTATTCCGCTGCAGCGCGCTCGCTGGCGCGCAGGGCCAGGAAACGTTCGGCTTCGAGAGCTGCCATGCAGCCGAGGCCGGCAGCCGTCACGGCCTGACGATAGGTCTCGTCGGCGACGTCGCCGGCGGCGAACAGGCCAGGCACCGAGGTGGCGGTCGAGTTAGGGGCGACCTCGACATAGCCCGACCGTTTCAGCTTGACCTGGTCCTTCACGAGCTCGGTTGCCGGCGCGTGTCCAATGGCGATGAAGACACCGTCAGTCTTCACGTCCGTGAGCGCACCGGTCTTGACGTTCTTGAGGCGGACATGGGTGACCTTGTTCGGGTTCTCGGTGCCGCAGATCTCGTCGACAGCCGAGTCCCAGACCACCTTGATCTTCGGGTGCTTGAACAGACGCTCCTGCAGGATGCGTTCGGCGCGGAAGTGATCGCGGCGATGCACGATGGTGACCTGCGAGGCATGGTTGGTGAGGTACAGGGCTTCCTCGACCGCGGTATTGCCGCCGCCGACCACCACGACTTCCTTGTTGCGGTAGAAGAAGCCGTCGCAGGTGGCGCAGGCCGACACGCCGCCGCCCTGGAATTTCGTTTCCGACGGGAGCCCGAGCCAGCGCGCTTGCGCGCCGGTGGCGAGGATGACGCTGTCGGCGAGATAGACGTCGCCGCTGTCGCAGGTGAGGCGGAACGGCCGCTGCATAGTCTCCAGCTTGGTGACCAGGTCGGAGACGATCTTGGTGCCGACATGGACCGCCTGCTTCTCCATCTGCTCCATCAGCCAGGGGCCCTGGATCACGTCGGCGAAGCCCGGATAGTTCTCGACGTCGGTCGTGATGGTGAGCTGGCCGCCCGCCTGGATCCCCTGGATCAGGATCGGTTCGAGCATTGCGCGCGCGGCGTAGATCGCCGCCGTGTAGCCGGCGGGGCCGGAGCCAATAATGACGACCTTTGCATGAACAGTGGCAGACATTTTGACGGACGCCTTTCACGGGGGATCTGCAGCGCGGGTGCGGAACGTGCCGGGAGGCCTCGCGGAAGCGCTGAAATATCAGAGCTAATCTAAGCCTTCTGGTGAGCTATGCAAGAATTGCATTCCCTGTCGGCGGATTTTTCCAACAGGGAACAAAAGTCGATTGCGCTGCACGCGCAATAAAATTGCGCAATTGCTGCGGACTGGCTATGAGGATTGCGTCAAATCCACCAATACAGCCGCAAAGGCCAGGAGTTCCAATCACGTGTCGCGGAACCTAGACGAGATCGACCTGAAAATTCTCACCGAGGTCCAGGCCGACGGTCGAATCACGAATGTCGAGCTGGCCAAGCGCGTCGGCATTTCGCCGCCACCTTGCCTCCGCCGCGTCCGCGCGCTGGAGGAGGAGGGCTATATCCACGGCTATCGCGGCCTGCTCGACGCCCGCAAGCTTGGCTTCGACGTCACCGTATTCGCCGCGGTGCACCTGTCCAGCCAGGCCGAGGCGGATTTGCGCGCCTTCGAGGAGTTCGTCCGCGCCGAGCCCCTGGTGCGGGAATGCTGGATGCTGTCGGGCGAAGTCGATTTCATCCTGAAATGCGTCGCGCCCGACATGGCCACCTTCCAGGATTTCGTCACCCACCTGACCGCGGCGCCGCATGTCCGCAACGTGCGGACGTCGTTGGTGTTGCACAACTCGAAATACGAGGCGGCGGTGCCGCTGGACGTGAAGGGAAGAAGGTAGGTCTTCTGCCTCTCCCCGTTCTTCCGGGGAGAGGCACGCCGCGCGCCGCAATATCCCGAAACAAAAAGGCCGCGCAGTGCGCGGCCTTTTCGAAACATCATCACGCCTAGCGGCAAATCCTTACCGCCACTCTACCTTGGTGATCTCATACGCCTTGGCGCCGCCGGGGGCGTTGACCTCGACGGTCGAACCTTTCTTCTTGCCGATCAGCGCGCGCGCGAGCGGCGAGGTGATGGAGATGCGGCCCTTCTTGGCGTCGGCCTCGACCTCGCCGACGATCTGCCACACCGTCTTCTTCTCGGTATCCTCGTCGACCAGCGTCACGGTGGCGCCGAACTTGATGGTGTCGCCGGACAGCTTGGAAATATCGATGATGTCGGCGCGCGCGAGCTTGTCCTCGAGCTCGGCGATGCGGCCCTCATTGTGGGACTGCTCTTCCTTCGCGGCATGATATTCCGCGTTCTCCGACAGGTCGCCGTGCGAGCGCGCTTCCGCAATATGCTCGATGATGCGCGGACGGTCCTCGGACTGGCGCTTCTTCAATTCTTCCCCGAGCGCGGCAAAGCCGCCCGCTGTCATCGGAACCTTTTCCATCTCTTCTCTCGTCCTTCGGCCGCGCGCCCCGGCAAGACACAGGGCGCGGCAACCTTGATTCGTCAGTACTTCCGGGGCTGAGTATACGGCCACCGGAACGGTTATGTGGGTCTGGCGCCGGAACAGAACAACCACAACGGCCGGACAGTTCCTCCGGCCATTGTGGCTTCATTGCCAGTCACTTAGCGGAAGCGTCGCCGTTGCTAGCGATCAGGTTTCCGAAAAGTAGCTCTGCAGGGTACGAACCTCAAGGTCCCCGCCCAGATAGGCGCGGATGCCCTGCGCGGCCGCCACGGCCCCGGAAAGAGTGGTGTAATACGGCACTTTATGCAAGAGGGCCGCGCGCCGCAGCGAGCGGCTGTCGGCGAGCGCCTGCGGGCCCTCGGTGGTGTTGAGGACGAGCTGGACGTCGCCATTGGTGATGGCATCGACGATGTGCGGCCGTCCCTCAAGCACCTTGTTGACCCTCTCGGTCGGGATGCCCTGATCGGTCAGGAAGCGCGCCGTGCCCGATGTCGCCAGCACCTTGAAGCCGAGCGAATGCAATTCGCGAACGGCCTCGGCGATGCGCGTCTTGTCGCTCTCGCGAACCGAGACGAACACCGTGCCCTTGCGCGGCACCCGCGTGCCGCCGCCGAGCTGACTCTTGGCAAAGGCTATCGCGAAGGAGCTGTCGATGCCCATGACCTCGCCGGTCGAGCGCATCTCGGGGCCGAGCACCGTGTCGACGCCGGGGAAGCGGGCGAACGGAAACACCGATTCCTTCACGCCGACATGCTTGAAGTCCGCCTTCTTCAGCTTGAAGTCGGCGAGCTTCTCGCCGGCCATGATGCGCGCTGCGATCTTGGCGACCGGCGTGCCGACCACCTTGGCGACGAAGGGCACCGTGCGCGAGGCGCGCGGATTGACTTCGAGCACATAGATCTCGCCGTCCTTGATCGCGTACTGCACATTCATCAGGCCGACGACGTCGAGGCCGAGCGCCAGCTCACGCGTCTGCCGCTCCAGCTCCTCGATCATCCTGGCATCGAGCGAGTGCGGCGGCAGCGAGCAGGCGCTGTCACCGGAATGGATGCCGGCTTCCTCGATGTGCTCCATGATGCCGACGATGAAGGTGTCCTTGCCGTCGCAGAGGCAGTCGACGTCGATCTCCGTTGCATCTGAGAGATAGCGGTCGAACAGCAGTGGGTTCTTGCCGAGCACGGTGTTGATCTGCCCGGTCTTGTCGTTCGGGTAGCGTGCCTTGACGTCGGCCGGCACCAGCTCCGGCAGCGTGCCGAGCAAATAGTCGCTGAGCTGGTTCTCCTCGCGGATGATCTGCATCGCGCGGCCGCCGAGCACGTAGGACGGGCGCACCACCAGCGGCAGGCCGAGATCGGTTGCGACCAGGCGCGCCTGCTCGACCGAATAGGCGATGCCGTTCTTCGGCTGCTTCAGCCGGAGCTTGTCGAGCACGCGCTTGAAGCGGTCGCGGTCTTCGGCAAGGTCGATGGCGTCGGGCGAGGTGCCGAGGATCGGCACTTCGGCAGCTTCCAGCGCACGCGCCAGCTTCAGCGGGGTCTGGCCGCCGAACTGCACGATCACGCCGTGCAGCGTGCCGTTGGTGCGCTCCTTCGCGATGATCTCCAGCACGTCTTCGGCGGTGAGCGGCTCGAAATAGAGCCGGTCGGCGGTGTCGTAGTCGGTCGACACCGTCTCGGGGTTGCAGTTGACCATGATGGATTCGTAGCCGGCGTCATGCAGTGCGAAGCAGGCGTGACAGCAGCAATAGTCGAACTCGATGCCCTGGCCGATACGATTGGGCCCGCCGCCGAGGATGATGACCTTCTTCTTGTCCGACGGCGAGCTCTCGTCCGCGGGCGCGCCCGCAAACAGCGCCTCGTAGGTCGAATACATGTAGGCGGTCGGCGAGGCGAACTCGGCCGCGCAAGTGTCGATGCGCTTGTAGACAGGACGGACGTCGAGCGCGTGGCGCTTCGCTGTCACCTCGGCCTCCGTCGACGCCACCAGCACGGCAAGCCGCGCATCGGAGAAGCCCATGGCCTTGAGCGTACGCATGCCGAAGGCGTTGCCCGGCAGGCCGTTCTTCCGGACCTTCTCCTCCATGTCGACGATGCCGCGCATCTCGCCGAGGAACCACGGATCGATCTTGCAGGAGTTGAAGATGTCCTCGTTCGACCAGCCGAGCCGCATGGCCTGGGCGACCTGCAGCAGCCGGTTCGGCGTCGGCGTGCCGAGCGCGGCGCGGATCGCGTTCTTGTCGTCGTGCTGGCCCAGCCCCTCGATCTCGATCTCGTCGAGCCCGGTCAGGCCGGTCTCGAGTCCGCGCAGCGCCTTCTGCAGGCTCTCCTGGAAGGTACGGCCGATCGCCATCACTTCGCCGACCGACTTCATCGACGTGGTCAGCGTGGTCGATGCGCCCGGGAATTTCTCGAAGGCGAAGCGCGGAATCTTGGTGACGACGTAGTCGATGGTCGGCTCGAACGAGGCCGGCGTCGCGCCGCCGGTGATGTCGTTGGCGATCTCGTCCAGCGTGTAGCCGACCGCGAGCTTGGCGGCGACCTTGGCGATCGGGAAGCCGGTGGCCTTGGAGGCCAGTGCGGACGACCGCGACACGCGCGGATTCATCTCGATCACGACCATGCGGCCGTCTTCGGGATTGACGCCGAACTGCACGTTGGAGCCGCCGGTCTCGACGCCGATCTCGCGCAGCACCGCGAGTGAGGCGTCGCGCATGATCTGGTATTCCTTGTCGGTCAGCGTCAGCGCCGGCGCGACCGTGATGGAATCGCCCGTGTGCACGCCCATCGGATCGAGGTTCTCGATCGAGCAGACAATGATGCAATTGTCTTTCTTGTCGCGCACGACCTCCATCTCGTACTCTTTCCAGCCGAGCACGGATTCTTCGATCAGCACTTCGTTGGTCGGAGACGCATCCAGGCCGCGCTCGATAATGTCGAGGAACTCTTCCTTGTTGTAGGCAATGCCGCCGCCGGTGCCGCCCATCGTGAAGGAGGGACGGATGATCGCGGGCAGGCCGATCTCGGACAGCGCCATCAGCGCCTGGCCGAGCGCATATTCCTGGTAGCGCTTGCGGCGGTCGCTTTCGCCGAGCACCCATTGCCGTTCGTGTTCCTCGAGGGCGGCACCCGACAGCTTCTCGCGTTCGGCCCGGTGCTTGTCGCGGAAGGACTTCTTCAACTCGGACGCGTTGGCAAGCCGCGACTTCGGCGTCTCAAGCCCGATCTTGGTCATGGCCTCGCGGAACAGCTGACGGTCTTCCGCCTTGTCGATCGCATCCGCGGTCGCGCCGATCATCTCGACGTCGAACTTTTCCAGCGTGCCCTGCCGGCGCAGCGACAGCGCGCAGTTCAGCGCGGTCTGTCCGCCCATGGTCGGCAGCAGCGCGAAGCCGCCGGGAATGACGTGACGTTCCTTCTCGATGATTTTTGCGACGATCTCGGGCGTGATCGGCTCGATATAGGTCGCATCGGCCAATTCCGGATCGGTCATGATGGTGGCCGGATTGGAATTGACGAGGACGATGCGATAGCCCTCTTCCTTCAGCGTCTTCACCGCTTGCGTGCCCGAATAGTCGAACTCGCAGGCCTGGCCGATCACGATGGGACCAGCGCCGATGATCAGGATGGTGGTGATGTCTGTACGTTTGGGCATCAACTCTCGCCGAAGTGGATTTTGGGCACAAAAAAAGGGCGCGCTTGCCGCGCGTCCCCTTGAGCCGAGAGCGCGGGGTCTCCCCTCGCGCGCGGGTGGGTCTTAGACCAGTTTTCGGGGCGGCGAAACCCCGAAAAACGCCCATCAACCGGCAATTTTGACGGGTTTTGGCCGTGCCTGCCAGCCACGGGCGAGATGCACCAGCAGCGAGGCCGCAACGCTCGATCCGCCGATCCAGCCAAGGTCGGTTGGCGAGAGGGTGGCCAGCACCGCGCCGCCCAGGGCCCCGCCGATGGCGAAGCCGAGATACATGGCGGAGGCGTTGAGCGAGAGTGCGATCATCGAGGCCTGCGGCTCGATCCGGATGATGCTGGCGATCTGAGCCGGATAGAACGCCCAGCCCGAGATGCCCCAGAGGAAGATCGCGCCCAGCACCGCATAATGCGCCTGTCCGGG
Organism: Bradyrhizobium sp. LA6.8; assembly: GCF_040547935.1. Taxonomy (NCBI): domain Bacteria; kingdom Pseudomonadati; phylum Pseudomonadota; class Alphaproteobacteria; order Hyphomicrobiales; family Nitrobacteraceae; genus Bradyrhizobium; species Bradyrhizobium sp. LA6.8. The sequence continues at coordinate 126,885 of NZ_JBEPQQ010000008.1, read as the reverse complement.
CATCAACTTCAGGACCAGCGAATGCAGGATCAGGGCGCTCGCCATGCCGGCGAGCCCAAGGCCTGCGGTGGCGAGCGCGCCGAGCCGGTCGGCCAGGACACCGCCCAGCATGTTCCCGATGGCGGCGGCGCCGCCGAACACCAGCAGCGCGAGGCTGATCTGCGCGGCGTCGAAGCCGAGGCCGTGCAACGGGACCGCGAAATAGGTGAACACAGTGAAGCCGCCGACCGCCCATAAGATGGTGATCAGAAGCGCGATCACGACATTGCTGTGACGCGCCACCGCGAGCCGTTCGCTGAGCGAGGCGGTGTTGCGCGGCAGGCCGCGGGGCAGGCCAAGCAGCAGGCCGGCAAGCGCAACCGCGCCGATCAGGGCCACCATGGCAAAGGTCGCGCGCCAGCCGAGCAGGCTGCCGACGAGATTGCCGAGCGGGACGCCGATCACGGTCGCAACCGTGAGGCCCGAGGTGACCAGCGCCACCGCGCGGCCGCGCCGTTCGGGCGCGGCGACGGCCACCGATACGGCGAGCGCGGTCGGCATGCACAGTCCGGAGCCCAGCGCCATCAGCATGCGGGAGGCCAGCAGCAGGGCGTAGCTGGAAGCCGCCGTCGCGACGAGATTTCCGGCGATGAAGGTCGATAGCGCCACGGCCAGCACGGTGCGGCGGTCGATATTGTTCAACGTCACCGCCAGGATCGGCGAACCCACCGCATAGGTGAGGGCGTAGGCGGTGACCAATTGGCCGGCGGCAGGGACGGAAATCGAAAGATCGGCGGCGATCGACGGCAAAAGCCCTGCAATGACAAAGCCTTCGGTACCAATCGCGAAGGCCGCGAGAGCCAGCCAGAACACGCTCATTGGACGATATCCCTATGTTCAACGTTTGTTGAACTATTGAATGCGAGGATCGAGAAGTCAATTGGTTCAAGAACTATTGAACATCACGGTCAGTTTGCTATGATTCCGAACCATGAGCCGCACGCCCCTTCATCCCACCCGCGAGCAGATCGAGCTGCCGATGGTTCTGGATTGCCTCAGCGATCCGATCCGGTTGGCCATCGTCTATCAGCTCGCCCAGCAGGAACGTGTCAGCAGCGAACTCTGCTGTGGCGACTTCAGCGGCCTTTCCGGCAAATCCAACCTCGCCTACCACTTCGCTAAGCTGCGCGAATGCGGCCTGATGCTGACGCGCGTGGCGGGCACCAACCGCTTCATGCGGCTCCGCCGCGAGGATCTGGACGCACGCTTTCCGGGGCTGCTCGATGCTGTGCTCAGCTCCGCAGCCAAGGATGCCGACCGGCTTCAGCTCCTGTCGGAGTGCGAAACGGTTGAAATGGATTGAAGTTTGCGAGTTTTCGAGAATTCGCTTTGGGCGGTCCGTCGAAGCGTGCCCGTCTTCGGGCTTCGCCGAGGCAGCCTTCGCACGATACGGCTTGCCTAGCCGAAGCTGGCGGAGCCAGCGAAGGCTGGAGACCCGGCCTGGATTTGAACCAGGATGAAGAGCGTTGCACCGCCCTCGCGTAGACGCTTCCGCCACCGGGCCGCGACGATCTTTACCTATCGGCGTGTGACAAGCCACCTCGGGCAGTCATTATGCTTAACGGACCAGAGGCGGCCGCGCGATGAAGGTCATGCGCCAGCGATTATGGCCGATATTGGTGTGGGCGCGCTGGACAGCGAAGCCGGCCGCGGTCAGCTTGGCGACGATCTCGTCCTCGCTATAGCGCTGAAGCCCGATGCGCGTGCGCAGATGACGGTAATCTGACAGCGCGGTGCTGATCAGCCCGATCAGCGCGTCCTTCAGGAAGCCGTGGCGCAGGCCGAAGCTGAGCAGCGCCATCACATCCCTGAACATGCCGACATTGGGCTGCAAGATATCTCCGAGCACGAGCTTGCCGGACGGGGTCAGCAATCGCCGGATGTTGACAAGCGCGGCGTCGAGCTCGTCCGGCGTCATGTATTGCGCGACCGAGTTCATCACCGCGAGGTCGATCGACTGGTCCTGCATTTTGCGGACGTCGTCGAGTGAGCGGACGCGGATCCTGGTGTTCGGGGCAAATCGCGCGATCAGCCGGCCACGCACGCCGGGGGCGGGCTCGGCGAGAATCAGCTTGCCGCAGGCCGCGGCCACCTGGCTCGCCGACAGCGCCTCGCCGCAGGCATAGTCGAGCACGGTCGCCTCGGGCGATGAGATGTAGCCGATGATGTCCCGCGCGATGATCTGGAAGTGCAAGTCGCGATGCAGCTTGCTGACATAGATCGTATGCGTGGAGTCGTAATAATCGATCCAATCGTCCATGGTATTTCGTAGGTCCCGGCCAATCGGTTCCTGTCAAGGAACCGGCGCTGCCCGCCTTGCGTTAGGGGTGCGACGGCGCGCCGTCAATGTCCGCGTCCTAACAGGAAGGTTTCCCGTGAGCAAAGCCCCCACCAAGGTCTCGCCCGATCTCGATACCCCCACCGATCTGTCGCCCGATGGGGTCAAGAAGGTCTCGGAGGCGCTCAACGTGCTTCTGGCCGATGCATTTGCGCTCTATCTGAAGACCAAGAATTTCCACTGGCACATCAGCGGCCGGCATTTCCGCGACTATCATCTGCTGCTCGACGAGCAGTCCGACCAGATCTTCGCCACCACCGACCAGCTCGCCGAACGCGTCCGCAAGATCGGCGGCACCACGCTGAAGTCGATCGGCCAGGTCGCCAAACTCCAGACCATCAAGGACAACAACGAGGACTATGTCCCGCCGCGCGAGATGCTGCGCGAGCTGATGCAGGACAACAAGCACGTCGCGAGCGCGATGCGTAAGGCACACGAGGTTTGCGACGACGCCGGCGATGTCGCCAGCGCCAGCATCCTCGAAAACTTCATCGACGAGACCGAGCGCCGGACCTGGTTCCTGTTCGAGGCCACCCGCCAGGAAGGCGGCAACGAGGCGTAGGGGGTACGCGACTGCGTAGGGTGGGCAAAGGCGCGCTTCTTGCGCGCCGTGCCCACCATCTATCCTTGCGGCTTGAACTGATCGGTGGGCACGCTCCGCTTTGCCCACCCTACGGCGTCGCGCTTATGGCTGGCTCCACAGCCGCATCAACGCCCCATCCTTCCCCGTCACCGGATCAGCCGGCGGTAGCGCGACTTTCGGAATCGTCTTCAGCGCTTCGGTGTGGTTCTTGGCCGTTGCCCGCGTCACCACCATCTTCGATCCCGGCGGATAAGCGCCGATCACGCAGAAATCGCTGCTCGCCTCGATGCACTGATGTCCTGTGCCGGCGGGGAGGATCGCGACGTCGCCTGCCTTGATCTCCAGTTCCTGGCCATGATCGCCGCCGAAGCGCACGCGGGCACTGCCACGCGCGACGCCGAGCACCTCATGCACCGTCGCGTGATAGTGCAGATAGTCGTAGACGCCGTTGCGCCACGTGCCGCCCCAGTTGTTCGCTTCGAACAGGTTTTCGATGGTCTCCTCGGGACGCCTGGAATCGAGCTTCACCGCACCCTGATAGACCAGGAAGGGAAGGATGTTGTTCGGCACGAGCCCGTCATCTTCGAACACGATGGCGCGTGGCTCGGCATTGTCGCGGACAACGGACATGGCAGGGCTCCTGCGTGAGCGTAGCAGGAATCAACGAGGGGCGTGAGACGACGTTCCTTGCGTCCAGGCGAACCGCAGCGTCGAGCCCGGAATGACAAGAGCCCGGGTCAAGGCCCGGGCTCGATGTCGTCAAGGCAATTGCAGGAGAGCCGGCGTTACGCGCTCTTCTTCTGTCGCATCAGGTCCGCGAAGCGCTGGAACAGATAGTGCGAGTCGCGCGGGCCCGGCGAGGCCTCTGGGTGGTACTGCACCGAGAACACCGGCTTGCCGTCGAGCTGGATGCCGCAATTGGATCCGTCGAACAGCGAGATGTGGGTCTGCGTCGCGCCCTTCGGCAGTGTCGCCTCGTCCACCGCAAAGCCATGGTTCATCGAGGTGATCTCGACCTTGCCGGTGGTCTCGTCCTTCACGGGATGATTGGCGCCGTGATGGCCCTGATGCATCTTCTTGGTCTTGGCGCCGACGGCAAGGCCGAGCATCTGGTGACCGAGGCAGATGCCGAACGTCGGTGTGCCCGACTTGATCACGTCCCGGATCACCGGCACTGCGTATTTGCCCGTCGCGGCCGGATCGCCGGGGCCGTTGGACAGGAACACGCCGTCCGGCTTCATCGCCAGAATGTCTTCCGATGAGGTCGTCGCCGGCACCACCGTCACCTTGCAGCCGACGCCGGCGAGCAGGCGCAGGATGTTGCGCTTGATGCCGTAGTCGATGGCGACGACGTTGAACTCGGGCTTGTCCTGGCGGCCAAAACCCTTGTCCCACAGCCAGGGCGTCTCGTCCCAGGTGAAGCGCTGGCCCGAGGTGACCATCGGCACGAGGTCCATGCCCTCGAGGCCCGGCCATTCGCGCGCTTCTTCCTTCATGCCATGCAGGTCGAACTCGCCGTTCTTGGAATGCGCGATCACGGCGTTGGGCATGCCCTTGCTGCGGATCAGCGCGGTCAATGCGCGGGTGTCGATGCCGGACAGGCCGATGATGCCGCGGGCCTTGAGCCAGGCGTCGAGATGCTTGGTGGCGCGGTAGTTCGAGGGATCGGTGATCGCGGTGCGCAGGATCACGCCGCGCGCGCCGGGCGTCGCGGCCATGTTCACCGTCTCGATGTCTTCCTCGTTGGTACCGACATTGCCGATATGCGGGAAGGTGAAGGTGATGAGCTGGCCGGCATAGGAGGGATCGGTGAGGATCTCCTCATAGCCGGTCATCGCGGTGTTGAAGCAGACTTCACCGACGGCATGGCCTTCGGCGCCGAGACCGAAGCCTTCGAGCACCGTGCCATCGGCGAGCACGAGGAGCGCGGTCGGTTTGTGGTCCGGCCAGGCGGTATCGTTGTCATGTTGTGTCATGAGCCCGGTTCATAGTCCGGGCCGGCGCCGCCGTCAAAGCGGACGAGCGCCGATTCACATGCGTTTTTGCATATTTGACAGGTCTCCTCAGGCACTTAAGCTTGGCAGAATAATTTCCGCCAATTTCCCGGGCTTGCGAGGCAATAATGGACCAGACCACCCCGCTTCTGCTGGTTCCGGGGTTGGCCTCTTCGGCCCGGATCTACGCCCCGGTGGTCCCCGCGCTCTGGCGGTTCGGCCCGGTGATGATTGCCAACCATATCCGCGACGACAGCATGGCGGCGATCGCCCGGCGCGTGCTGAGCGAGGCCCCGCCGCGCTTTGCGCTCGCCGGCCACTCCATGGGCGGCTATATCGCGCTCGAGATCATGCGCCAGGCGCCCGAGCGGGTTTTGAAGCTCGCGCTGATCAACACCCAGGCCCGGCCCGATACACCGGAAGCGACCGCGCGCCGCCGCGGCCTGATGGAACGGGCGAGGCGCGGCGAGTTGAGCGCGGCGCGCGAGGAGATGTTTCCGGAGCTGGTGCATCCCTCGCGCCGCGACGATGTCGGCATTCGAAAGCTCGTGCATGAGCAGGGCGAGGACGTCGGGGTCGAAGGCTATCTGCGGCAGCAGACCGCGATCATTGCGCGGGTGGATTCACGGCCGACGCTGGCGACGATCAAATGCCCGACGCTGGTGCTGACAGGCGATCAGGACAACACGATTCCGAACGCGTTCTCCAAGGAGATGGCGGAGGGCATAGCGGGCGCGAGGCTGGTGATCCTCGAGCGTTGCGGGCATCTGCCGCAGCCGGAGCAGCCCGAGGCGACGACGCGGGCGCTGGTCGAATGGCTGGGGGCCCCGGTTGTCTCGGGGCCGCGAACGGCCTAGATCAGGCGTCGGATATTCGAAGGGATCACGATCATGCTGCGCGACGACATCAACAACGCGGTCAAGGAGGCCATGAAGGCCAAGGACGAGCGTAAGCTGTCCACCCTGCGCATGGTCAATTCGACCATCAAGAACGCCGACATCGAGGCGCGCGGCAACGGCAAGCCGCCGCTGTCGGACGCCGACCTGCTCGGCGTCTTTCAGAAGATGATCAAGCAGCGCCAGGAGTCGGTCGAGCTCTACGACAAGGGCGGCCGTGCCGAACTCGCCGCCCAGGAGCGCGAGGAGATCGCGGTGATCTCGGCCTATCTGCCGAAGCAGATGTCGGACGACGAAGTGAAGAAGGCGATCGCGGATGCGATCGCCGAGACGGGCGCTGCCGGCATGAAGGACATGGGCAAGGTGATCGCGGTGTTGCGCGCGAAGTACGCCGGCCAAATGGATTTCGGCAAGGCCAGCGGTTTGGTGAAGGCGGCGCTGACAGGCTAGCTTCTTCCCTCTCCCGCAAGGGGAGAAGGTGCATCTTTGATGCCGCGTCAGTTCGGTCTACTCTCTCCCGATAGATAAATCGGGGGCAACCGATGACCGGCGCCATCAAACCGTTTCGCATCGCCATCAGCGACGACATTCTCACCGACCTCAAATCCCGCCTCGCCCGCACGCGCTGGCCGGAGGCGGAGCTGGTCGACGACTGGAGCCAGGGCGCGCCGCTGAAATGGATCCAGGAGATCTGCGCCTACTGGGCCACCAGCTATGACTGGCGCGCCCGCGAGGCCAAGCTCAACCGCTTCGACCAGTTCACCGCCGAGATCGACGGGCTCGACATCCACTTCCTGCATGCGCGCTCGAAGGAGCCGTCCGCACTGCCGCTAATCATCACCCATGGCTGGCCAGGGTCGATTGTCGAATTCCAGAAGGTGATCGCGCCGCTGGTCGATCCGGCCGCGCATGGCGGTAATCCCGCGGATGCGTTTCACGTGGTGTGTCCGTCGCTGCCGGGCTTTGGCTTCTCCGCCAAGCCAAAGACCACCGGCTGGGGCGTCGACCGCATCGCCGCGACCTGGGCGAAGCTGATGGACCGGCTCGGCTACGCGCGCTACGGCGCGCAGGGCGGCGACTGGGGCTCGGCGGTGACGACATCGCTGGGCGCACAGGACGCCGAGCACTGCGCCGGCATCCACATCACGCTCGCCTTCAACGCGGCGCCGAAGGTCGAGGGCGAGCCGACGGCGGAAGAGATGCGCGCGCTCGCCGGCCTGAAGCATTATGTCGATCTCGATTCCGGCTATTCCAAGCAGCAATCGACGCGGCCGCAGACGCTCGGCTATGGTCTGACGGATTCGCCGAGCGGGCAGGCGGCCTGGATTTTGGAAAAATTCTGGGCCTGGACCGATTGCGACGGCCATCCCGAGAACATTTTTGACAAGGACGAGCTGCTCGACAACGTCATGCTCTATTGGGCGACGGAGACGGCGACCTCCTCCGCACGGCTCTACTGGGAGAGTTTTGGCAAGCGCCGCACCACGCCCAAAGTCAACGTGCCGACCGGCGTGGCCGTGTTCCCCAAGGAGATCATCACGCCGGTCAGGCGCTGGATGGAGCCGAACTTTCCTAACATCACGCACTGGAGCGAGATGGAGAAGGGCGGGCATTTCGCCGCATTCGAGCAGCCGGAGCTGTATGTTGGCGACGTCAGGAAATTCTTCCAGACGGTGCGCCGTTAGGGGATGCCTCCGCATCGTCATGCCCGGGCTTGTCCCGGGCACCCACGCGCATAAACTCAGGTCCAAACAAGAACGTGGATGGCCGGGACAAGCCCGGCCGTGACGACGCTGCCGGGAAACGACCATGCTGACCGAAGCCGCAACCTACGACGAGCTCTATCGTAACTTCCGCTGGGACGTCCCGGCGCGCTTCAACATGGCGGAAGCGTGCTGCGACCGCCATGCCGACGGCACGGGCCGCCTCGCGCTGCTCTATGTCGACGAGAACGGCGCAACCACGCGCACCTCGTTCGACGAGGTTGCGGAGATGTCGCGCCGCTTCGCCAATGTGCTGAAGGCCGATGGGCTCGTGCGCGGCGACCGTGTCGCGGTGTTCCTGTCGCAGTCGCTGGAGCTGCCGATCGCGCATATGGCCGCGTTCCGATCCGGGCTGATCTCGATCCCGCTGTTCGCGCTGTTCGGCGAGGACGCGCTGGAATTCCGCCTGTCGAATTCGCAAGCAAGAGCCATCATCACTGATGAGGCGGGCTGGGAGAAGCTCACGAAGGTCCGCGATCGGCTGCCCTATCTGCAGGACATCTATATCACGAGCGGCGCGGTCCATGCCGGCGCAAAACCGTTCTGGCCGGCGATCGAAACCGCGTCCGAGGACTTTGCGACCGTCGACACCTCCGCCGACGACCCTGCCCTGATCATCTACACGTCAGGCACGACGGGCAATCCGAAGGGCGCGCTGCATGCGCATCGCGTCGTGCTCGGCCACTTGCCGAATGTCGAGATGTGTCACAACTTCCTGCCGCGCCCCGGCGATCTGATGTGGACGCCGGCGGACTGGGCGTGGATCGGCGGCCTCGTCAACGGCCTGTTCGCGTTCTGGTATCACGGCATCCCCCTGGTCGGTCACCGCGCGCGAAAGTTTGAGCCGCAGGCGGCAATGGAGATGATGGCCGACCTCGGTGTCCGCAACGTCTTCCTGCCGCCGACCGCGCTGAAGCTAATGCGGCAGGCCGGCGTGAAGCATCCGGGCGTCAAGCTGCGCAGCATTTTCACCGGCGGTGAATCGCTCGGCGGCGAGCTGCTCGGCTGGGTGCGCGAGACGTTTGGCATCGATGCGCATGAGGTGTTCGGTCAGACCGAGTGCAACCTCGTGATCGGCAGCAACTCCAACCTGTTTCCGATCCGCCCGGGGTCGATGGGCAAGGCGACGCCGGGCTTCGACGTCCGCATCGTCAACGACAAGGGCGAGGAACTGCCGACGGGGCAGCGCGGCATCATCGGCGTGCGCCAGCCATGCCCGTGCACGATGCTCGAATACTGGCGCAATCCGGACGCGACGGCGAAGAAATATGCCGGCGAATTCCTGCTGACTGGCGATCTCGGTACCCGGGATGAGGACGGCTATTTCTGGTATGTCAGCCGCGAGGACGACGTCATCACCACAGCCGGCTATCGCGTCGGCCCGTCCGAGATCGAGCACACGCTGATGAAGCATCCGTCGGTGGCGATGGCGGCGGTGGTCGGCATCCCCGATCCGATCCGCACCGAATCGATCAAGGCCTGGATCGTGCTGCGTCCCGGCTTCGCGGCAAGCGACACGCTCGCGCGCGAGATCCAGGAGTTCGTGAAGGTGCAACTCGCCGCGCACGAATATCCGCGCTTCGTCGAGTTCGCAGAGACACTGCCGATGACGGCGACGGGCAAGGTGCTGCGGCGCGAGCTGCGGGCGCGGGGTTAGGCTCTTTCAGACAATGGCAAAGACGTCTCAAGCTGCGGGGCTTCACCGCGCCTCACTTCCGAAGCTGCACGATCTCGATGCGGCGCTGGAGCTGATGTATTACGGCTGGCGCGGGATGACGCTGGAGGCCGACGAATATCTTGCGAAGCAGGGCCTGTCGCGTCCACACCATCGCATCCTCTACGTGGTGGCGCGCCGGCCCGATATCGCGATCGGCGCGCTGATCGAGATCCTCGGCATCTCCAAGCAGGCCCTGAACCGGCCGCTCAACCTGCTGCTGGAGCGCAAGCTCCTGACGTCGAAGCGAGCGCCCGAGCAGCATCGCTCCAAGCTGTTGCGCCTGACGGAGGCCGGGCGACGCATCGAGCAAAAAGCATCGGACCACGAGCGCAAGGTCCTGCGCGAAGCGTTTGATCGTGCCGGGGCGTCGGGTGCGGCGGCATGGATGGCCGTCATGGGGGCGATCGCCGACAACAACTGACGGTTTCCTAAAGTCAATATAGTTGACATGAGGCGCGAGCTTTGCCACTTTCCCGGCAACGAGCCAGGGGAGGGCTCCGCCATGAGCGGACGGAAAATGGATCGCGCAGCCGCCGAGCGCTTCGTCGCGGCATGGTGCGCGAGCTGGCGCCGGGTCGATATCGACGCGGTTGTCGCGCATTTCGCCGACGATGCGCAGATGCGCAGCCCTCTGGCACTATCGCTGACCGGTTCTCCGGTCGTTACCGGCGCCGAGAACATCCGCGCTTATTGGCGCGAGGCTTATGGCCACATCGAAAGCGCTGACCTGAAGATCCTGAGCTGGAGCTGGGACGAGGCGATCGCGCGCCTGACGGTGTGGTGGCAGCTCGGCGACACGCGCGCCAGCGAGTTCATGGATTTCGACGATGCGGGCCGTGTGGTGCGCAGCGAAGCCTTCTACGGAAAATGATCATGCACCTTTCGGATTTCGTCCTGCTCCTCAACACGCTCTGGTTCGGCGGCGCGTTCATCCAGTTCAGCGTCGCCCAGGGCAACACGCTGAAGATACTCCTGCCGCGCGAAGAGCGCAGCAATCCGATCGCGCCAACGCTGGCGGCCAGCGTGGCGTTCCTGGGCGGAATGAATCTGCCGATCGGGCTTTTGTCGTTCTATCTTCTGGCCGCCCGTCCGGCTTTCTTCCAGCCGATCGAGGCGCAGCTCGCGCTGTTCCTGTTCTTTGCCGCCTGCCACTTCAGCCAGTTCGCCTATAACCTTCCGGTCCTGATGCGCGGAGGGCGCGTCGGGGTGGCCTACTGGCCCGTGCTGAAAGGTCCGATGCTCAGGATCTTCGTCATCGACGCGGCTCTGTTCGTAGCCAATCTCGGCGTAGCGCTCCGGCTGGCGTTCTCCTCCTGATTTCAGCGCGGCGGCGCCGACAGGGCGGACCGCAGCATCGCGGCAAGATCCTTCCGCCGGAACGGTTTTGTCAGGATGCGGGCGTCGCCGACCCCGTCGGGCGTCTTGACGGGATTTTGGGTGTAGCCCGAGGTGAAGAGCACCTTGAGCCCGGGCCGCAAGCCGGTCGCTTGCCTGGCGAGCTCCGGCCCGAACATGCCGCCGGGCATCACGACGTCGGTGAGCAGCAGGTCGATGTCGCCGGGGTGGCGCAACAATTCGAGAGCCGCGGGACCGTTCGACGCCGCGATGACGCGATAGCCGAGGGTCTTCAGCTCGCTCTCGACATAGGCCCGAACCATGTCGTCGTCCTCGACGACAAGAATGGTCTCGCTTCCGTCGGGGGCGGCGATCCGTTCCGCGGGCGACGGATGCTCGTTTGGTGGCGTCGCAAGGCGGGGAAAGAACAGCCTGACGACGCTGCCTTGTCCCGGTTCGGACTGCATCTGCACAACGCCGCCGGATTGCCGCACAAAGCCGTAGACCATGCTCAGGCCGAGGCCGGTGCCCTTGCCGACCTCCTTGGTGGTGAAGAACGGCTCGAACGCCCGGCTCGCCACCTCGGCGGTCATGCCGCTGCCGGTGTCGGTCACGGCCACCATGACGTAGTCGCCCGGCCGCGGCTCGCCATTGACGTCCAGGTCGGATTCACTGAGCGAGGTGTTGCGCGCCTCGATCGTCAGCTTGCCGCCGAGCGGCATGACGTCGCGCGCGTTGAGCACGAGATTGAGCAGCGCCGTTGTCAGCTCGCCGGGATCGACGCTGGTCAGCCACACATCCGGTTCGAGCGCGAAGGTGCATTCGATGTGCTCGCCCAGGGGCCGGCGCAACAGCTGCTCCATCTCGTGAATCTTCGCGGCGATGTCGATGTCTCGCGGCCTCAGGGGCTGCTTGCGTGCGAAGGCGAGCAGGCTCCGCGTCAGGTCGGAACCGCGCTCCGCGGCGGTCGCGATGTCGTTGGCGATCCGGTGCAATTCCTTGTTGCCGGCCAGCCTGTCGGCAAGATGCTCGGAGTTGCCGAGAATGACGGTTAGAAGATTGTTGAAATCGTGCGCCACGCCGCCGGTAAGCTGGCCCATGGCTTCCATCTTCTGGGACTGGCTGAGCTTGTGGCTGAGGTCGGCGATGGCGGCGCGTTGCTGCTCGAGCGACTCGGCGGTGCCGTTGAGCAGGGTCATCAATCCGCCCAGCTCGCCGCCCGGGTGGGGAGGCGGAATTCGCGCGCTGAGATCTCCGAGCCCAAGCTTCTTCGCCATGGTGGCGAGACGTCCGACCTGGCGCCCGACGCTCACGGTGGCAAGGATCCAGACGGCCGCGAGCAGCAGCAGCGAGGCCACCGCGAGTATCGCCACATCCTCGTAGAGCCGGCGATTCGCCGCCGCGACAAGTCCGTCCTTGGACCGTCCGACCATGATGTAGAGGCCGGCATCGCGGGTCGAAGGCGAGCGCGCGGCGACAGCCCAGACCTGCGTCCGGCCGTCGCGATCGGTCACCTCCTGATACGCCTTCCGGTCGGGCATTGCGGCGAAGCGGAGCAGGTCGGATCCCGCGATCGACGTGCCGACCGGCTCGGTCCAGCCCCCGCGGGAGGGGGCGACCAGAACCGTTCCCTTGCTGTCGAGGAGCAGGATCTCCTTCTGGCCGAGCAGCCGCTTGTCGTGAAACTCCGCGAATTTGCGCAGGTTGAAGGATGCGAGCAGGATCAGCTTCAGGGCGCCCGTCTCCGATCGCACCGGATAGGCGATCTGGAGCACCGATAGGCCGGTCAGCCGGCCGAATACCGGCTCGAGCGCGATGCCGCGCGACGCCAGGGCCTGCTTGAAATAGGCGCGATCCCGGAGGTCGAGGGTGCGGTTGGTCCGCAGCGAATCGCAGAACAGGCTACCGTCGGGATCGATGGTCAATATTCCGGTGAACTGTGGGTATTCCTCGCGCACTTCCGACAGGAACGCCGAGCACGCCGCCTTGTCGCGCGTGTCGAGATCGCGTGCACGGGCGAGACCATAGTGAAGCTGGGCGGTGCCCTGGATCTTCTCGTCCAGGTCGCTCGCAATGTCGTCGGCTGTCGCGGTCAGATTGGCCAGGGCCGCGTTGATTTCGCTGCTGCGATTTTGCACGAAACGTAAGCCGACGAGGATGGCCGGCACCAGCATGGCCGCAATGACGAGTATCAGTAGCCGGGTACGCAAGCTCATCGGTCGGGCGGTCCAATTTGGTCGTCGCGCGTGCTGGTTCGAAGATGCAATCTGCGGCACCACCCTCCGCCCAGTCCATAGGCATCGCGCCGAAAAAGCCCTCGCGCGGAAAATTTCGGCCGCGCACATCACGGATGAGTCCCCGGAAGGTTCGCCCGCGAGGCTCTGTCGGGCTGGTGTCGGGCCTCCCGGGATACCGTCATCCCGCAATCAACGCGCGCGTGCGCGCAGGTCGCGAGGGCGCTAATATCGGGATCGCGCGCGACGGAGATCGTGCCGGTGACGAGGAGAGGAGCCGCATGTCGATCTCGGGCAAAGTCGATCCGGTGGTGCGTCCCGTGGTGGCGACCGACATCGCCGAGGCGCTGGTCGAGGGTTTGCGCGATTTCCAGGCGCTACCGCTCTACGGGCTCTGCTTCGGCGCGCTCTACGCAGGCGGCGGCATCGCCATCATGCTCTGTCTCACCGCCTTCGGCATGGTCTATCTCGTCTATCCCCTTGCGGCCGGCTTCGCGCTGATCGGGCCGTTCGTGGCGATCGGCCTCTACGAGGTCAGCCGTCGCCGCGAATGCGGCGAGCCGGTCTCCTTCGGCGCGATCTGGTCGGCGATACGCGCGCGCAGCGAGATCGGCTGGATGGCCTTCGTCACGCTGTTCGTGTTCGTGATCTGGATGTACCAGGTGCGGCTGCTCATCGCGCTGCTGCTCGGCCTGCACGCCTCGTTCTCGAGCTTGCAGGAATTCATGACGGTGGTGCTGACGACGAATGAGGGCCTGCTGTTCCTCGTCATCGGCAACGCGGTCGGCGCCGTGCTGTCGCTGATCTTGTTCTCGCTGACGGTGGTGTCGTTTCCGCTGCTGCTCGACCGCGAGGTCGATTTCGTCACCGCCATGGTGACGAGCGTGCGTGCGGTGGTGACCAGCCCGCTGCCGATGATTTCGTGGGCCGCGGTGATCGTGATGCTGCTGATCGTCTCGGCGCTGCCGTATTTCCTCGGACTGGTCGTGACGCTGCCCGTGCTCGGGCATGCGACGTGGCATCTCTATCGGCGGCTGGTGGTGCCGGTGCCGTAAGAGGGGAGCCGGACGCAACGGAAGCGAGCTATTCGCCCGCTGCCAGGCGGCGAGCGCCGAATGAGGTCAGCTCGAGTTCGCCGAGCCGCCTGATCGCATAACCCAAATTGGCCAGACGTTCGCCGTGCGCGTGCGGAATGTCGCCTTGACCCTTGCCGACCATGGCCAAGGACGCAAATTCATCGGCGGTGAGCGCAGGGGTGCTGGCTGTCATCAGGCAACCTCGTCGGTCCATACCTTGAAATTGAGCAGGGTATTCGGACCGAAGGTCTGGACGATCGGGACGTCTGCGGCATCGCGCCCCTGCGCAATCAGCACGCGGCCGATCCGCGGCGTATTGTTGCGCGGATCGAACATGTGCCAGCTTCCACCGACGAAAGCCTCGAACCAGGCGGCGAAATCTCCAGCAGGCCACGGTTGTGGGGTGCCGATGTCGCTGAGGTAGCCGGTGCAGTAACGCGCCGGAATATTCATGCTGCGGCAGAACGCGATGGCGAGATGGGCATAGTCACGGCACACGCCCTTGCCTTCGTCGTAGGCTTCCCGGGCTGTCTTGGTCGCACGCGCGTGCTCATGGCCGAACGTGATGTGGCGATGAACAAAATCGCAGATGGCCTGGACCCGCGCCCAGCCCGGCGGCGTCTGTTCGAACAACTTCCATGCGATATCCGACAGGCGATCGGTCTCGCAGTAGCGACTGCCGAGCAGATAGACGAGCGTGTCGGCCGGCAGCGCTTCGACGGCGTGCTGAAATGCGTTCGGAAACACCGGGTCGGGCAGGCCGCTATCGCGAACGATGCCATCGCCGGCAAGACGGAAGGCGCCGGCCGGCGCAACGATGCGGCTGCACCAATTGCCGAAGAGGTCGCGATAGGGGTTGATCGCCACCGAAGGTCGGGTGGTCAGCAGGTCGGGCACGACGATATCGGAGGCGCGCGTGAAGTGCGTGCCCAACACCATGATCATAGGCGTCGGCTGCGGGAACTCGTACAGCATCTCGAACCCGACGCGGAGCTTCATGCGAACGACTTTCCCTTGGCCAAGCTCCCAACATGGCTACGAAGCGATCGAACACAAGGCATTCAAGGCCTTATTCGATCGAGAGCGGCATTTGGCGCTTCAAAAGCGCGGCGCGGGCGAGAAAACGATAGCTAATTGCGGCGATTGCGCGCACGGTGCGCCAATGTCGGAAAGAGCGGTCGTCTCTGCGCACACGCTGCGTCACGACGATCCGCGCGCGATTTGAAACGACTGATTCTTCGCACCGGCGGAGCCTTCTCATCGCGACGTCGTAACGGCGATCGTCGCGCCTATTGCCACTTCCCGCGGGCGAGCCGGACGCAGCAGGCGTGCCGCGGACGCCTGAAAAATTCCACAGCGGTTCGATACGAGATCGAACGCCAACCGAAAGCACATGATGCAAACTCTCTCCCCACGGCACGTCAAGACAGACGAAGCGCTCCGGCTCGGCGTGGAGTCTGGCTGGTACGCGATCAAGGTCAGCGGGACCTTCGTCTCGGGCCCGCACGACTCGGAAGGCGATTGCCGTCGCAAGATCGACGAGATTCAACCGCCGGTGAAGAAGAAGCGATGACAGCGCCGATTCCGGTCGCTACGGCGTCTTGATCCCCATTGCCTGCAACGCCGCCAGCATCTGCGCTGGCGGTGTCATTTTGATCTGCGGCGCCTTGCCGGTTTCCAGCAAACTCTTCAGTCCCGACAGGATCGCCGGCCAGCCGGTGCGGCCGCCGGAGAGGATGTCGTCGCTGAGCGCGCGGTCGTGCCGTTCGCTCATGGTGAGGCGGACGGCGTCGCCGGCTTGCTCGATCTCGTAGGTGACGAGCGTGGTGCCGAGCTTTGCGACGAGGTCGGGCCAGTTGACGTTCCACGTCACCGTCAGCTTGTTCGGCGGATCGTATTCGAACACTTCACCGGAGACGTGCTCCGAACCGTCAGGCGCGCGCACGGTGAAACTGCCGCCGAGCCTCCGTTCCATCTCCACCGCAAAGCCGGAAAAGTACTTCTTGCTGAACTCGGCCGAGGTCAGCGCTTCCCACACCTTCTCCGGCGTGGAGACGATGTAGATGGTGTAGACCGTCAGCGGTTTGAACTGATCGAGGTTCATTTTGCGTCGAATCCCTTGTTGAGGGCTGCGCGTGGAATGCCGAGCAGCTTGCCGGTCTCGAGCAGGCTCTTGAGCTGGGACAGGATCGCCGGCCAGCCGTTGGAGACGGCGCCGAGATATTTGCCGCCCTCGATGAAGCCGTCATGCAACACGGTCAAACGCACCAGCGAGCCGAACGGTTCGATCGTGAAGACGACGCGCGATATCGGCTCGCCGCGCAGCTCTTCGAACTTCTGGTGCTTGAAGCTGTAGGACAGGCGGCGCGGCGGATCGGCCTCCAGAATCTCGCCGGAATCGGTGACCTCGCCGTCGAGCGTGAGCGCGAAGGGCGAGCCGACCTTCCAGTCCGACCGGACCTCGGCGCCGAACCAGTATTGCCTGGTGAACTCGCTCGACGTCAGCGCCTCCCACAGCTTCTCCGGCGTGGTCTCGATATAGCTCACATAGACGAATTGGGGCTTACTCATCGCGCTTCTCCAACTGACGTTTCAACTCGCTGAGCGCGGCGAGCTTGCCGCGCTCGAATTTCCTGATCCAGCGTTCGCCGATCTGATGGATCGGCACCGGATTGAGGTAGTGCAGCTTCTCGCGGCCATGTCTGATGGTCGTGACCAGATTGGCCTCTTCGAGAATGACAAGGTGCTTGGTCACGGCCTGGCGCGTCATCGCGAGGCCTTCGCAGAGTTCGTTCAGCGTCTGGCCGTTCCTGGCGTGAAGCCTGTCCAGCAGCGACCGTCGTGACGCATCGGCGAGCGCTTTGAAGACCTCATCCATGGCGGCGACAATAGGCAACCAAATGGTTGCATGTCAAGATGGTGTCTTTGGCGCCCGGAAATGGCTGTGCTAGCCTTGAAGCTCAGCCAACGCAGATTGGTTCCGGGAGAGCTTTGATGTTCCGTTGCTTCTCACTCGCTGCAGGTCTTGTCCTTTTCGCCTGCAGCAACACGGCCCAGGCACAACAGAAGCAGACCATCGGCGCGCCGCCGGAAGCGTCCAATATGAAGCTGGTCGGCGCCAACGACCTGCAGGCGCGCAGCGCGTACCAGCCGACCATCCATCACCAGGGCGATCGCTGGATCGCCTATATCGGCCATCACGGCGGCACCGACGACGTGCCCGCGCCGGTCAACCCGATGACGGGGCAGGCCGAACCGAACGGAACGTCCATCGTCGACGTCACCGATCCCGCGCGTCCAAAATATCTGCGGCATCTGCCGGGCCAGGAAGGCAAGTACGAATCCGGTGGCGCGCAGATGGTACGGGTTTGCGACGGCAAGTCGCTGCCGAAGGGCGATCCCAATGCGGTCTACATGCTCCGCACCTTCGGCAGCGAGGCGCATGAGATCTGGAACGTCGCCGATCCCGCAAATCCCGTGCTCGTTACCCGCATCGGCGGGCTTAAGGACACCCACAAGAGCTGGTGGGAGTGCGACACCGGCATCGCCTTTCTCGTCTCCGGCGCGCCGGACTGGCGCACGCGGCGCATGACGCAGGTCTACGACCTCAGCGATCCCGCGCATCCGCAGAAAATCCGCGACTTTGGCCTGCCCGGCCAGGAGCCCGGCTCGACCGGCGCCGTGCCGACCGAATTGCACGGGCCGATCTCGACCGGACCCGACGGCAATCGCGTGTTCTTCGGCTACGGGACCAACAAGGGCGGCATTTTGCAGATCGTCGATCGCGACAAGTTGCTGAACGGGCCGAAGGAGCCGACGCCGGAGAATCTTCGCTATCCCGAGATTTCGCGCATGCCGATGTCCGCCTTCAACGGCGCGCATACGACGTTCCCGATGCTCGACATGCCCGTCGCCGAATTCGCCGAGGACAAGGACGGCAAGACCCGCGACATCGTCATGATCGTCGACGAGGCGATCTTGAACGAATGCGGTGAGGCGCGGCAGATGGTGTGGTTTGCCGACGTCACCACCGAGACGCGGCCGATGATGATCTCGAGCTACACGGTGCCGGAGGCGGGCGGACAGTTCTGCCAGCGCGGCGGCCGCTTCGGCTCGCACTCCTCGAACGAGAGCATGGCGCCGGTCTATTACAAGAAGATGGCCTTCATCGCCTTCTTCAATGCCGGCGTGCGCGCGCTCGACATCCGCGATCCCTATCACCCGAAGGAGGTCGGCTATTTCATCCCCGCGATCACGCCGGCCACCGACAAGCGCTGCATTCCCGTCGAGGGCGGCGAGCGTTGCAAGGTCGCGATCCAGACCAACAATGTCGAGACGGACGATCGCGGCTACATCTACATCGTCGACCGCGCCAACACCGGCCTGCATATCCTCGAGCTGACCGGACCGGCGCGCGCGGCCGCCGGCCTGCTGAGGAACTGACGATGCGGCGCGGGGCGGCGATTGCGGCCGTGGCCATCGCGCTCGGTGTGTCCGGCGTCGGGGCCTATCGGCTTGCGCCGGCGCCGGCGGCGGAATCGGCGGGCTGGAGCGAAATCGCATGGCCGTTCCCGCGCGACGGCTGGCCGTCCGGCCGCGCGTTCCGCTGCGACGGGGCCTGCGCGGGCACTGAGCTTTACGTGCGCGCCAAGCGCGGCTTCTGCAATTGCGACCGCGGCGTCGCCGACGACGATGAGGTCGATCGCGTTGCCGACATCGATCTGATCAGCCCGCGCTTTGCCGCCGTCGCGCCGGGCGAGGAGGTGGGACTTGGCGAGATGCGTGGCCGTGCCAGGCGCTATGATCTCGATATGCCCGACGGCGTCCGTCATGCCGCGATCGGCATCGCCGTCTCGCGCCGTTGCGATCTCTTCGTCGCTGCGGCCCAGGGGCGCGACGAAGCAGGCGCCGTGCAGCGTGCGGCGCTGGCGTTCCTGGAGACGCCGGAGATGAAGCTATGGGCGACGGCGGCGCTGGACGGACAGTGAGTGTCATGCATTAATGCGCCAAACCGCTCTCAGCGAGTCCTCCCCATGATGTCCATGCAAGCCTATTTCGCCTTCGTCGCCGCCTGCATTGCGCTGGCCTTGCTGCCGGGGCCGATCGTCACCCTCGTCGTCGCCAACGGCCTGCGTCACGGCACGCGCGCGGCGTTGACCAATGTCGCGGGCGCGCAGGCCGGCCTTGCCATCGTCATCGGCATCGTTGCAGTCGGCCTGACCTCGCTGATGGCGACCATGGGTTACTGGTTCGACTGGGTGCGCTTTGCCGGCGCCGCCTATCTGATCTGGCTCGGCGTCAAGCTGATCTGGGCGCCGGTCGAAGGCCTCAATGTCGACGAGCCGCCGGCGCCGCCGCGCGGCGGGTTCTTCCTGCAAGGTTTCCTTGTGCTGCTGTCGAACCCGAAAGTGTTGATCTTCTTCGGCGCCTTCATTCCGCAGTTCATGGACATGAACCGCGATCACTTCCCGCAAGTGGCGCTGCTGGGCGCCACTTTCATGGTCACCGCGGCGATGACGGATGCGCTCTACGCTCTCGCCGCTGGGCGTGCCCGAAAGTTCTTCTCGGCCCGCCGGACGCGGCTGATGTCGCGCATCTCCGGCGGCTTCATGATCGGCGGCGGTATCTGGCTGGCGCTGACAAGGGCAAAATAACCTCCCTCGTACCAGTCCGCGCTTGAACCCTTCGCGGCGGCGATGCGTCCAATCGGGCATTGCCGCTGACGAAGGAATTTGGCCGTGCCCGATCTGCCCTGGTTCGTCTATGCGATGCTGTTCGCACCGCTCGGGCTGTTATTGGTCGCCGCCGTTGTGAAGACCTGGCAGGTGCGCGAGGCGCGAAGCTGGCCGCAGGCACCGGGCAAGGTCGTCCGTTCGGTCGCCGAGGTGCGCGAGGTCAGGGTATCCGACAGCGACCGCGAGGAAGGCTATCGGCTCGAGAGCCGCAATTTTGCGAACGTGACTTACGAATATCCGGTCGGCAGCCGCAAGCTGAGCTGTAACCGCATCTCGATCGGCGAGGACCTCGGCAATTTCGAGGTCGCCGAGAAGCTCGCAAAATATCCCGCCGGCAGTGTCGTCACCGTCTATTACAATCCGCGCCATCCCGATCAGGCCGTACTCGAGCGCGACCTGCCCAAGGGATTGTGGGGCTGTCTCGGCATCGGCACGGCGATCGCGTTCGGCCTCGTCATCGCGCTGATGGGGTATGGGGTGCGGCGGCAGGCGTTGAAGGCGGCGCGCTGGCCGGTGGTGCCGGGCACGATCAAGCTGTCGGGGATCGAGCAATATCACGAGGCCAGCGAGCCGGGCGAGCGCCGCGGCACCGAGATGTTCGGCAAGCGCGTGACCTACACCTATCGCTATCAGAATATCAGCTACACCAATGAATGCGCGCGCGTCGCGGCCGGGACGCAGTCCGGGTCCGACGAGATGGTGAAGAAGCTGATGTCGCGCTACAAGCACGGCGCGACCGTCGAGGTGCGCGTCAATCCCGACAACCCGGCCGAGGCGACGCTCGATACAAGCGGCCCCGTCCGCATCGCCTGGCTGCTGTGGGGGATCGCTGCGATTTTCGCTGCGCTCGCGGTGTTTGTCGCGACGCGGGGCAGCTAGTCGACCAGCCTCTCCCTGCGCAACTCCAGCTCGATCTCCGCAAAAATCCTCGCCAGCCGCTCCGCCCATTGCTGCTGGCCGGACTGATCCGCGATCAGATCCTGGCGGATCTCGATGCCGGTGTTGACGAGGCCGCGGGCTTCGCCGTGGACGGGGATGGTGTAGTCGCTGAGGTCACTCACCGCATAGGGCTCGTTGTCGCCGACGACGAGATCGCCTTCAGCGCGCAAATGTTTCAGCAGCAGCTGCGGCAGCACGGTGTCGCGGTTATACAGCGCGGCGATGTGCCAGGGCCGGGCGACGCCGGCATAAACCGGCGTGAAGCTGTGCAGCGACACCAGCACCGCCGGCCGCGTGTCGTGCAGGCGGTGGTCGATCGCGGCATCGATGCGGCGGTGATAGGGCTCGAAGATCTCGCGCCGCCGCGCCGCGCGCTCGCCCTCGGTGATACCCTCGTTGCGCGGGATCGCGGTCGCCTCGGATATCACGGGAATCGAGCTTGCTACGCCGGGCGAGCGGTTGCAGTCGATCACGAGCCGCGAATAGCGCTGCGCGATCAAATGCGCATCGAGCATTCTTGCCAGCCGCTCGGCGACGCCGGCAATACCGATGTCCCAGGCGATGTGTCGCGTGAGCTCGCTTTCCGCGACGCCGAGGTCGCCGAGCGCGCGCGGCAAAATCCGTCCGTAATGATCCGAGGTGAGCAGGAAAGGCGATGCCCCATCCGCATTGACCTCATGCACCGGCGGAATGTCCCCCGCGCCGAGCAGTTGATCGGTCGCGTCGGCCGTGTTCAAGTCCATCCTGATTGCCTATGGAAAAAGCAGTTACCGTCCAAATTGGGCAGCAATCGCTTGTAGGTCGGTCCACCCAAAATCACCATGATCGCCAGACGATGCCGTCGCCGGCGATTCATCACAAGACCAAATCTCGCTTGCCCCCGGGACTTCGCTGGGACGAGGAAACGTGCGGCTGTCGTTTCGCTCGATTGACGGCTATAGACACCCCATGACCTCCGATCGTCTTTTCGTCTACGGCACCCTGATGCGCGGCTTCGACCATCCGATGGCGCGGCTGCTTGCAGGACATGCGGACTTTTTGAGTGACGCGACGTGTCGCGGCCGGCTCGTTCTGGTGAAGCATTATCCCGGATTGCTGCTGTCGAACGCGGCCTCCGATGTCGTCCATGGTGAGCTTTTTCAATTGCGCGTGCCCGGCGAGCTGCTGCGCGAGCTCGACATGTACGAGGCCTGCGGCGAGGGCTTTCCGGAGCCGACCGAATATCTGCGCAAGCTGATTGACGTGACGCTGCCTGATGGCACCACGGAGAAGGCCTGGACTTACGTCTACAATTGGCCCGTCACCGATCTGCCGCGCATCGAGTCCGGGCGCTTTCTCGAGCACTAGGCGCGGATGCGGACTTCACCTCTCCCGCGCAAGCGGAGCGAGGGATCGCACCTTCATCGTGGCCGGCGTTCGATCACTACGCCGACAGCACTTCCTTCACCAGGCGCACGTCGATCTCGTGCTCGACGTAGCTCCACTCCTCGGTCTGCCTCAGCATCGCCACCAGCTCCTCGAACAGCGAGGCATCGGGGGGCGCGAACTCGAACCATGTCAGGAAGTCGAAGGGACCGCCGAGATCGCGGCTGTGATAGAGCTGCCGCGCGATGGCGGGCAGGAAACGAAGAGTGCTGGCGATGTGGTGCGACTTGTCCTCGAAGATCTTGCGGCGCTCTTCCTGCGTCAGCTCCCACCACGCCTCCGATTTGCGGATCGGAATCAGCGCCGCGGAAGTGGCCTCTAACCGGCCGAGCTCGGCCTGCACCGCGGTGAGCTGCTGCTTCTCGGCGCGCTCAGTGTAGCGCGGCGTGCTCGCAACGCCGACCAGCCGCCACGCATTGCGAGAGGGCACCAGGGGCAATGAAATCGCCTCGCTGTCGGTCACCGACAGCGCCGGCACGAAGGGCAGGGGCTCGCCCACCACGGGTGAAATCGAGGTCACACGCCAGCCCCCGCTGTGGCCGCCGCGAAACATCCTGAACATGGCCTATGGAAGCGCGGAACCGGTCCGGGTTCAAGTCTTTCCGCGGTCATTCCGGGCTCGATGCTTCGCATCGCCCCGGAATGACGCCTGTGCATAGGTCGAATAACCCGGATAAGCCGGACAAACCTGACTTTTGGGCAGGCCGCGCCTATATCCGTAACCCTTCGCCCGACTCACGTTGATTCGCGCCAGACCCAGAGCCCATGCGCTTCACGCCCCAGTTCCTCGACGAGCTTCGTGCCCGGCTTTCGGTCTCCGAAGTCGTGGGCAAGCGCGTGAAACTGAAGAAGGCGGGGCGGGAATGGAAGGGGCTGTCGCCGTTCCAGCAGGAGAAGACGCCATCCTTCTACGTCAACGACCAGAAGGGATTTTACCACGACTTCTCCTCCGGCAAGCACGGCGACATCATCACCTTCGTGATGGAGACCGACGGCCTGCCGTTCGCGGAGGCTGTGGAGCGGCTCGCCGGCATGGCGGGCCTGCCGCTGCCGGCGGTGACGCCGGATGCGGCGCGGCACGAGCAGCGGCGCCGCACGCTGCATGATGTCATGGAGCTCGCCGCAAAATTCTTCGCCGAGACGCTGGCCTCGCGCGCCGGCGCCAAGGCGCGCGGCTATCTCGCCGATCGCGCGATCTCGCCGGCGACGCAAGTGCAGTTCCGCCTTGGCTATGCGCCGCCGCCACCCGAGCGTTTCGCGCTGAAGGAGCATCTCGGCAAGCTCGGCGTCTCCGTCGAGGACATGATCGAGACCGGGCTCCTCGTTGCCGGCAACGACATTCCCGTGCCCTACGATCGTTTCCGCGATCGCGTGATGTTTCCGATCACGGATCTGCGTGGCCGCGTCATCGCCTTCGGCGGACGCGCGCTGGAAAAGGACGTTCCGGCAAAATACCTGAACTCGCCGGAGACGCCGCTCTTCCACAAGGGCGACAATCTCTACAATCACCAGACCGCGCGCAAAGCCACCCACGATGGCAGCGCGCTGATCGTGGTCGAAGGCTATGTCGACGTCATCGCCATGGTGACGGCAGGCTTTGCCGGTGCCGTGGCGCCGCTCGGCACCGCGCTGACCGAAAACCAGCTCGCGCTGCTCTGGAAGATGGCGGACGAACCGATCCTCTGCTTCGACGGCGACAGGGCCGGGCAGAAGGCGGCGTATCGTGCCGCCGACCTCGCCTTGCCATTTCTTGCGCCGGGCAAGAGCCTGCGCTTTGCGCTGCTGCCGGAAGGGCAGGATCCCGACGATCTCGCCCGCTCGGGCGGTCGCGGCGCGATCGAGGATGTCATTGCTGCGGCGAAGCCGCTCGCCGAGATGATCTGGTCGCGCGAGCTCGAAGGCGGCAACTTTGCCACGCCCGAACGCCGTGCTGCGCTCGAAGCGCGCGTCAAGGAGCTGTCCAACGGCATCCGCGACGAGGTGGTGCGGCGCTATTATCGCGACGATTTTGCCGAACGGCTTCGACGCACCTTCGCGCCTGAAGGCGGCCGCGGCGGCTTTGCCGGCCGGGGCAATTTCCAGGGCAATTCCGGCCGCTCCTTCCAGCCGCGCAACGGGGGGCAGGCGAATCGATTCGGGGGGCAGGGATTCGGTAGCCAAGGGCGGCGTGGGGCCCCCGGTCCCGCCTTTATTCCCTCCGGCCCCTACCAGGCGGCGAGCCCCCAGCTGGCGGCCAGCCCGATCATGAAGGGCCAGCGCAGCGCCATATCGCGGCGCGAAGCCCTGATCCTGCAAATCCTGATCAACCACCCCTGGCTGCTGCACGACCACCTTGAGGAGGTCGCCGCCCTGGAGCTGGCCCATCCCGAGGCCCACAAGCTCCGGGCCGGCATCATCGCCGCCTTCGCCAACGACCACCACCACTCGCCGGACCCCGGCGAGCTGGCCGAGAAGATGCGAGCCGACATCGAAAAGGGCGGATTTTCACAGCTTCTTCAAAGGGTTGAGAACGGCATCACGACCGCGGCGGTGTGGGGGGCCCGCGAGGGCGCCGCCCGGGACGACGTTCTCTCCACCTGGCACCAGCTCGTTGCCTTGCATCGGCAATACCATTCACTACTTAGAGAACTGAAGGACGCCGAGCTGGCCTTGGGGGAGGACCCCAGCGAGGCCAATTTGGCGTGGCTGCGTGACGTCAAGGCTCGGATAGGAGAAGTCGACGGTACCGAGGCCCTGATCGAGGGTTTTGGCGAGCTGTCGGGCCGGTTCCAGAAGAGCGTGTGATGAAAGAATCATGCGGACGGCCGGGACCGGAACCGCTAAAAGACTCGCCAAATCCAAGGTTTGGCGGCAAAAACAGGGTTAATCGAGGCTTAACGGTCTTGTAGCACTTTGGCCACCAGGCGGCCGCAGGCAGAACAGACGCGTCAGGAATGAATCCGCGCAATCGCTGTTGGCACTACACCTGCATCCGCTGCGACAAAGAGGCTCACGAAGCGTTAGGCAAATCCGGCGAGAGAAAAGGTCGGGGTGGCGAGAGATATCCGCGCCGCCCTTTCCGTGTCGCGATCTGGCGAAGCGAGAGCGTCGAACAACAGGTTCAAGTGAATTCAGGCGGGCGGGCCGTTCGGCCTTCTGCATGAAGCGCGTTTAGGAGCAATGGATGGCCACCAAGGCAAAGACGCTGCAGGCGAAGGACAAAGAAAAGGACGACAAGGCAGCGGACGCGCCGGAGAAGGACTCCCAGGACGCGCCGTCGCCGTTGCTGGATCTGTCCGACGCGGCCGTGAAGAAGATGATCAAGCAGGCCAAGAAGCGCGGCTTCGTGACCTTCGATCAGCTCAACGAAGTTTTGCCGTCCGACCAGACCTCCCCCGAGCAGATCGAGGACATCATGTCCATGCTCTCGGACATGGGCATCAACGTCACCGAAGCCGACGATAGCGACGGCGAGGAGGACAAGGACGAGGGCGGCGAGGACGAGACCGAC
Organism: Bradyrhizobium sp. LA6.8; assembly: GCF_040547935.1. Lineage (NCBI taxonomy): Bacteria > Pseudomonadati > Pseudomonadota > Alphaproteobacteria > Hyphomicrobiales > Nitrobacteraceae > Bradyrhizobium > Bradyrhizobium sp. LA6.8. Next base: position 101,321 of record NZ_JBEPQQ010000008.1, on the reverse strand, counting down.
AACGAGCTCGTCGAGGTCACCCAGAAGGCCGTCACCGAGGTCAAGAAGAGCGAGCCGGGCGAGCGCACCGACGACCCCGTGCGCATGTATCTGCGCGAGATGGGCACGGTCGAGCTCCTGTCCCGCGAAGGCGAAATCGCGATTGCGAAGCGCATCGAGGCCGGCCGCGAGGCGATGATCGCAGGCCTCTGCGAAAGCCCGCTGACCTTCCAGGCCATCATCATCTGGCGTGACGAGCTCAACGAAGGCAAGATATTCCTTCGCGACATCATCGATCTCGAAGCGACCTATGCCGGGCCCGACGCCAAGGGCGGCATGAACACCGCGATGATCGGCGGTCCGACCGGCGAGAATGGCGAAGCGTCCGCCGAAGGCGGCGAGGCCGCGGCCGTGAACGGAGCTGCGCCGGCGCATGTCGCGCCGCCCGCTGCGCCGCCGTCGCCGACCCCGTTCCGCGCCGCGCCTGCGCCCGGCAATGCCGGCGAAGGCGAGAAAGATCCGGGCGAAGCCGCCGCCGAAGCCGACATGGACGAGGACGACGAGTTCGAGAACCAGATGTCGCTCGCGGCCATCGAGGCCGAGCTCAAGCCGAAGGTCGTCGAGATCTTCGACAAGATCGCCGACAGCTACAAGAAGCTGCGCAAGCTTCAGGAGCAGGACATCCAGAACCAGCTCGAGAGCACCTCGCACGGGCCCTCGCTGTCGCCGCACCAGGAGCGCAAATATCGCAAGCTCAAGGACGAGATCATCGTCGAGGTGAAGTCGCTGCGCCTGAACCAGGCGCGTATCGACTCACTGGTCGAGCAGCTCTACGACATCAACAAGCGCCTCGTGTCGCACGAGGGCCGCCTGATGCGCCTTGCCGACAGCCATGGCGTCGCGCGCGAGGACTTCCTGCGCAACTACACCGGCTCGGAGCTCGATCCGCGCTGGCTCAACCGCGTCTCGAAGCTCTCGGCCAAGGGCTGGAAGAACTTCGTCCATATCGAGAAGGACCGCATCAAGGACCTCCGTCACGAGGTGCACCAGCTCGCCGCGCTCACCGGCCTCGAGATCGTCGAGTTCCGCAAGATCGTGCACTCCGTGCAGAAGGGCGAGCGCGAGGCACGCCAGGCCAAGAAGGAGATGGTGGAAGCCAACCTCCGTCTCGTGATCTCGATCGCCAAGAAGTACACCAACCGCGGCCTTCAGTTCCTCGACCTGATCCAGGAAGGCAACATCGGCCTGATGAAGGCGGTCGACAAGTTCGAGTATCGCCGCGGCTACAAGTTCTCGACCTACGCCACGTGGTGGATCCGGCAGGCGATCACCCGCTCGATCGCCGACCAGGCGCGCACCATCCGTATCCCCGTGCACATGATCGAGACGATCAACAAGATCGTGCGCACCTCGCGCCAGATGCTCAACGAGATCGGCCGCGAGCCGACCCCGGAAGAGCTCGCCGAGAAGCTCGGCATGCCCTTGGAGAAGGTCCGCAAGGTCCTCAAGATCGCCAAGGAGCCGCTCTCGCTCGAAACCCCGGTCGGTGACGAAGAGGATTCACATCTCGGCGATTTCATCGAGGACAAGAACGCCATCCTCCCGATCGACGCCGCGATCCAGTCGAACCTGCGCGAGACCACGACGCGCGTGCTGGCATCGCTCACCCCGCGCGAAGAGCGCGTGCTGCGCATGCGCTTCGGCATCGGCATGAACACCGACCACACGCTGGAAGAAGTCGGCCAGCAGTTCTCGGTGACCCGCGAACGTATCCGCCAGATCGAAGCGAAGGCGCTGCGCAAGCTGAAGCATCCGTCGCGGAGCCGGAAGCTGCGGAGCTTCCTGGACAACTAATTCGGATCGTCGTGCCCGGGCCAGTCCCGGGCATCCATCCAAACAAAAGCGGCGGGCCGAAAGCCCGCCGTTTTCTATTTGTGCCGACGCTTCGCAAGTCGGGCGGAGCCTACTTCTTCTTCGCGCCGACCCGGTCGAGGGTCTTGATTGCCAGCGGCGGGCGGCCGGACTTTTCCGCGATCTCGCGGTCCTGCTCCATGATGAAGCCGCGCGCGGGCTCGTCGCCGTCCAGGCCTCCGAGCAGCTCCGCAGGCACGCGTCGGTTGGAGCGTTGGGAGCCGTCTTCGTAGAAGACGTTGAAAAAGGCGAACTCGCCCTTGGGATTGGTTCCAGGTTTTTTGGCCATGGCGGGCTTGTCGTCGATCAGGGCGCTATAGTCAAATGACTTTGGCGGGTTTTCCGGTGGTCACACGGACCTGTCGCGGCGGTCTCGGCTGCGCAATCGATCGATGAAGTCCGTTTGCGGGATGTTCGGCCCGGCGCTTCGTAAAATCCGATGCGACCCTTCGCTCAATAAACGGCGGGCCGCAAAGCCCGCCGTTTATTTTTGGTCTTCAGCGTCGCCCGGGGCTGGCGGGGCGACAACCTAGAATAGAAGACTATAACTTGCGCCATGGCGTGGCAAGGCAAATCGTTGACGCTGTGATGTCGCATCGAGCGCGTCAGATATGCGCCGGTCGCGACATCTGGTTTCGATGCACATCAAAGCAATTGTTTGGATGGCCAAATCACTTTGTTCATATTTCCCGCTCTCGCAACGCAACGAGAGGTGCGTGCTTTGTAAAAAAGCGCGTTCGCCTGCACGTCTTCCGTCCGCGTGCACAGGTTGTGTTCCATTGTGCGAACGAGTTCCATGTCCGCGGTTGCACATCTCACTGCGTACACGTGACGAGTTCCGCTACGACGAGCCACTTCTCCACCGACAACGCCATTCAAGAGATACTCGGAGCGCAGGTGGGAAGATGAGTGAGGCCGTCACGGCGCCACCAGCTCCACGCGCCGGTTGAGCGCGCGGCCGGCGTCCGTAGCGTTGGAACCGACGGGTGACAGCAATCCGACGCCGGCGGTGCGCAGCCGCGTCTGCGCGATCCGAAAGCTTTTCACGAGTTCGGCTGCGACCGCTTCGGCGCGGCGCTTCGAGAGATCGAGATTGTACTCGTAAGCGCCCTGGCCGTCGGTGTGGCCGACGATGAAGACGTTGAGCTGCGGCTGACTCGTCAGCAGCTTTGCGATCTGCTCCAGCGTCGGGCGGCTCTCCGGCTTCAGCGCCGCCTTGTCGGTATCGAAATAGATGCCGTAGAGCGCGATGTGGCCGGTCTCGCCAAGGCCCTTCGCCATCGCGGCAGCATCGACCATCTTGTTCGCGATGGCGCCGAGTTCGGCGACCGTGACCTGCGCGGTGATGTCCTGGTTGTTCTGGCTGACGATGACGCTGGCATAGGTCTCGCGTCCGCCTTCGATCTTGCGGCCGGAAAAATAGCGGTAGTTGAAGCCGTCGACCCACATCTGCGGCACCGGCAGCGTGTCGATCGCCTCGGTGAAGGGAATGGCGCCGCAGGCGTCGGTGTCGCAGGCGAGTAAGGTCTCGAAGCCCGCTTTCGCAAGCTGCGTCTCGAAATTGCGCGACACTTCCAGGATCGAGGGGCCGGGATTGGTGCGATAGGCGATGCGGAAGATGCGGCCTTCGAGCCGCCGCGCATCGGCCGGCTGGCCGTCCCTAAAGGCGGCCGCCTGCATCCGTGCGGCGTCAAAATCCTTCGTCACGTAGCCGGTGATGACGCTGCCGGTGAAGCGGCCGATGCCGGGATAGTCGCGGCTGCCTGCGACATCGCGGGTCTGCGCGGCGGCGGCGGTGGCGGTGAAGGAGAGCAGGGCGAGGACAGCGAGCATCCGGTGCGGAATGGGCATGGTCATCTCGATCGGTTGGGGACGGGGCGAGCGCAATTCATTTGTCGCGCCCAAGATACGATCGGTTCTGACGATCGGTTCTGGCGAGGATCTGCCGCTTTGACGCGAATCCGGTTCCCGGGCATGATCGCGCGCTTCCGCGTTCATTCTTCAAAGGATTTTCCCGCATGTCGAGACTCGCCCTGGCCACTGCCTTCATCCTCTGTCTGGCCGGCGGATCGGCGCAGGCCGCGCGCTGCGGCGGCGACTTCAACAGCTTTGTCGCCAGCATGACCTCGGAGGCGCAAGGAGCCGGCGTCTCGGCGAGCGTGACCAGCGCGGCCTTCAGCGGCATCGCCCAGGATGGCGCGGTGCTCGCGTTCGACCGGCGCCAGCGCTACACCTTCAACAAGAGCTTTGAGCAGTATGTCTCGACCCGCGTCGGCTCCGGCCGCATCAATGGCGGCAAGGCGCTGCTGCAGCGTCACGCGGCGCTGCTCTCGCGCATCGAGCAGCAGTTCGGCGTGCCCCGCTACATCCTGGTCGCGATCTGGGGGCTGGAAAGCGATTTCGGCAAGGGCGACATCGGCAAGCTGCCGGTGATCCGTACGCTCGCCACGCTCGCGCATGATTGCCGCCGCACCGAGCTGTTCCAGGGCGAGCTGCTCGCCGCGCTCAAGATCGTGCAGCGCGGCGACCTGCCACTGCGCGACCTCATCGGCGCCTATGCCGGCGAGATCGGCCAGACCCAGTTCCTGCCGTCGTCCTACATCAAGTACGGCGTCGATTTCGACGGCGACGGCCACGTCGATCTGCGCCACAGCGTGCCCGACGTACTCGCCTCGACCGCGAACCTGCTTCACACCAGCGGCTTCAAGATGGGCCAGCCCTACGGCGAAGGCACCGCCAATTTCGAGGCCATGCGCGAGTGGAACAGGGCGGTGATCTACCGCAAGACGATCGGCTATTTTGCGGACCGGCTGGCGGGGCAGTGAGGCGGGCTGGCACGTAGTTTGTAGGGTGGGCAAAGGCGCGAAGCGCCGTGCCCACCATCCTTCGCGTCGTCGGAGGTGGTGGGCACGCTTCGCTTTGCCCACCCTACGGATTCACTTCGCCATCTTCTCCAGCCTCCGCTGCAACGGCGCCCAATAGGTGCCCGGGCGGAAGCGCTGCATAATGTCCATGAAGCGGGCGTCGTTGCCGATCAGGATGCGGGGCTGGTTGTTGTCGATGCCCTTGATGATGCGCAGCGCGGCGTCTTTCGGCGTGGTCTTTGCCGCGTTCTCGAACCGCTCGATCGATTGCGCGCGGCGCGCATTGTCGGTGACGCCGACCCCGGTGCGCGAATTGCGCGCGATGGCGGTGGCGACGCCGCCGGGATGCACCACCGACAGTTTTACGGGGCTGCCCGCGACCGCAAGCTCGTGCCGCACGCTCTCGGAAAAGCCGCGCACCGCGAACTTGGCGGCGGCATAGGCCGACTGTCCGGGCGGCGCGATGATGCCGAAGATCGAGGAGACGTTGACGATGTGCGCCTCCGCCAGCGTCTTCAGATGCGGCAGGAAGGCGCGCGTGCCGTGCACCACGCCCCAGAAATTGATGTCGAACAGCCACTCCATCTGCGCCTGGTCGATCTCCTCGAACGTCCCCATCAGCGCCACGCCGGCATTGTTGATGACGATGCCGAGCGCGGGATGCGCCGCGATCGCATCACGCGCGAACTCTGCGATGTCGCCGGGCTCGCTGACGTCGACGCGATGCACGCTGACCTTGCGTGCGGCACCGATCTCGGCGGCGAGCGTCTTCAATCCGGCCTCGTCGCGATCGGCGAGCGCGAGATCGCAGCCTCGGTTGCCGAGCTCGATCGCCAGCGCGCGCCCGATGCCGCTCGCCGCTCCCGTGATGGCGGCGGCGCCGCGAATTGCAGTCATGATGTCCCCCGTCAAGCCGGTCGTGTGGAACTAGGATCTACATTTTCATGATGGAACTGAACCACCGGCGAGCTGGCTCCTTAACATAGGTTACGCAAGCAAGCACTGGAGCAGCCCCATGGGACAGGCAGAACCATTTCGCGCCACGGCGCTGATCGTCGAAGACGACGTCATGCAACGGGAGATGCTCAGTCTTCTGCTGGAGGAGAGCGGCTACCAAGTCATCCAGTGCGACAGCGCCGAGGCTGCCCAACGGGTGCTCGACACGAGCGCCGGCGCGCTCTGTCTGATGCTGACGGACGTCCAGCTTGCGGGGCGCATGACCGGGGTCGAGCTCGCGCACGTCGCCAAGGACCGCAATCCAAAGCTCGATATCGTCGTCACCTCCGGCCGCCCCTTGGCGCAGCTCTTGCCCGACGGCGCGAAATTCTGGGCCAAGCCGTGGGCTCCGCTCGACGTGCTCCGCGAGGCCGAGCTCGCGCAGCTGTCCTGACGGTTGATCCGGGGGCTCGCTTTCTTGCCGTGAGGCGCGGTGATAGGGTCTGCCCATGACCTTGTCCTTCCTGCTTACCTCGCTCATCGTCGTCGCCTCGCCCGGCACGGGCGTGCTTTACACCCTGGCTGCGGCGCTGACCCGCGGCTCGCGCGCGAGCATCGCTGCCGCCTTCGGCTGCACGCTCGGGATCGTGCCGCACATGATAGCTGCGATGCTCGGGCTTGCCGCGGTGCTGCATACCAGCGCGCTCGCCTTTGCCGCGCTGAAATGGGGCGGCGTCGCCTATCTGCTCTACATGTCCTGGCAGGCGCTGCGTGAGACCGGAGCGCTCGCGGTCGATGGCGAGATCAAGGAGCGGTCGAGCCGCCGCGTCATCGTCACCGGCTTCCTGATCAACATCCTCAATCCGAAACTGTCGATCTTCTTCCTGGCCTTCCTGCCCCAGTTCATCGCGGTGGATGAAGTCCACGTGCTGGCGCGGATGCTGGAATTGAGCGGCACCTTCATGGCGATGACCTTTGCGGTGTTCGTCCTCTACGGTCTCTGTGCGGCGTCGGTGCGCGAGCGTGTCATCTCCCGCCCGCGTGTCATGGCTTGGCTGCGCCGCAGCTTTGCCGCCGGCTTTGCCGCGCTTGGTGCCAAGCTGGCGTTTGCGGAGCGGTAGGCTTCGCCTTCACCTCTCCCCGCTCGCAGGGAGACGCCGCAGCTGAGCGTGGAGCAATAAAAAAGCGGGCCTTGCGCCCGCCATCTCTAAACTCTCGACCCTTACCCGACGCCCGGGCGGAGCGAGGCTCCACCCGGGCAAAGAACATGCTGGCTACTTCTTCTTCGCGGCCTTCTTGGCCTTTTTCTTCGTCGCCTTCTTCGCCTTCTTCGCTTTCTTAGCCATAGTATCCTCTCAAGGGTTCATGGTTAAACGCGACACGAGGGATGCTCGGCGGAGGGCCAGCCTCGCAACATCCTCGACCACAAACTCAGCAGATTCGCGGGCGGCTGCCCCGTGCTGTCATATCTGTGTCATTACGTTATCCACAGCTCAGATGCGTTTTCGGGTGATTTTTGCCCGCGAATCCGCATCGCAATGCGCATCGGCGTGACCGCGCAGGGAGGCCGCGACATGCCTAACGATCCGATAATCGCGGCGCACTGTTCATGAATCCAAAACCAAGGGCGAGCTTTCGCAGATCGCAGTGAGGTTCTGTTAAGTGCAATCCGCGCATTCTTCTCCGCAAGAATGCGGGGAAGGGTCATGGACGAACGGCTGCCAGAGACGGGGGGGGCGACGCTGCGCGTGCCGCACGCGCCATGCTGAACGTACCGACACTCTGGACAGTCTTCGTCGTCAACTTCCTGGCGCTTGGCCTGATCTGGGCCTACGTGACGCGCTCCTATCCGAAATTTGCGGCCGCGCGGTTCTGGATGGCATCGTCGTTCGTCGGCGCCGCCGGCGCGATGACGGCCCTGGTCCGCCTGTTCGTCGCCTCTCCCCTGCCGCTTCTTGTCGGCGCTGCCGGTATCATCGCGGCGAGCTGCCTCGCCGCCATGGGCATTCAGCGTTTCTATGACCGGCCGGTCTCGTGGCGCGTCATGACCGCAACGGGGGTGCTAAGCCTCGCCGGCGTCGTGTTCTTCATGGTCGGCTTCGAGCACATGCAGCTGCGCATGCTCAGCTACACGCTCGGTCAGGCCTTGCCGCTGGTGCTGGCGCTGCGTCTGCTCCTGGCGCCGCCGGAAGGCCGCGTCAGCCCGGGTGCGCGGCTGTCCGGCATCGTCATCCTCACCATCATCGGGATCTTTGCGGTTCGCACGCTGGGCAATCTGCTCGGCCACGATTTCTCCGCGCGCGCCGGCGGTCAGGCTCATGGCGTCATGGTGCTGGGCCTCCTGTTCCTGTCGATGACGCTCAATTTCGGCTTCCTGCTGATGGCGATGGATCGCCTGCGCAACGAGGTCGCCGACCTCGCGCTGCTCGACGATCTCACCGGCGTCGCCAACCGGCGGCATTTGTTGCAGCGCCTGTCCGAGGAATGCGCCCGGTCCGAGCGCAGCGGTGAGCCGTTCTCGCTGCTGGTGATCGATCTCGACGGCTTCAAGGCCATCAATGACTCCCATGGTCACGCCGCGGGCGATGCCTGCCTGCGGCACTTCACCCTGATGGCGCAAACGCGGCTACGGCCGGGCGACATGCTGGCCCGCACCGGTGGCGACGAGTTCTGCGTCGTGCTGCCGTCCTCGTCCCTGCGCGAGGCTGCCGCGATCGCCCGCCGCGTGCTCGAGGTCTGCCGCCAGGACGCCGCGGCCTGTACAACCAGGGACATCCCAATCGCGATCTCGATCGGCGTTGCCGAATGGGACCGCGGCATCGGCCAGTTTCCGGACCGCCTCATCGCCCATGCCGACCACGCCCTCTATGACGCCAAGAAAAACGGCAAGAACGACTTTGCCGTCTACGATCCGGCCCCGCCGCTCTCGCCTGAGCGGCCCGGGCTCGGCGAGGCCACGCGCAAATTCGCATAAAGCCTGCTAGGATTTGGGCCCGCCTTGGACCCGTATGATGATCCTCCGCCTGCTCGCGGCTTTTCTCGCCGCCCTTCTTCTGCTTACCCCAGCCGCTGCTACGGATGCCGAGCTCGCAAAGATCGCGCGCGTCTCCGGCACGCCTGACATTCCCGGCCTGAAAATGGTCTGGCTCGCGCCATGGGGCGATGTCCGCGACGCCCATCCCTGGCGCAACATCATCGTGCACCAGACCGAGGGGCCGACAGGCTCGGCGCGCGGCGGCGCGGCCGAGCAGTCGAAGAACCCGACCCGCCGCGGCGTCACCGTGTGGGTCGAGACCGACGGCACGGTCTATTGGGCGGTCGCCGAGAACCTGGTGCCGACCCATGGCGACGGCGCCAACCGCAACGACAACAAGTACATCGACAACCGCTCGACTTATCGCCAGGTGGTGCGCGACAACTCGATCGGCGTCGAGTTCGCCGGCAACTATCCGGATGTCACCGCGGGCCCGACCGAGGCGCAGGTCGCCGCCTGGAAGATCCTCGTGAAGGTGCTGCGCGCGCGCTACGGCATCCCGCTCGACCACGTCTATGCGCACAACTGGATCGACTACAAGGACGCCCGCTATTGCGAAGGCTGCTGGCTCGCGACGCTGGCGCGGACGTGGGGGGAGTGACGAGCAGGCGCGTCCGGCAACCGAAGGCCGAACCTCCGGTGCCGGACGGCCATCGAGAGCGATCGCTATCGGCTCTCATCGCCATCCTAAGTCCACCGCGTCTTCCCAGGCTCAGGGGAATGCCTTGGGAAGATCGGCGGAAGGCTTCGTGACGATCTGGTGCGCGTCGCGCCAGATCACTTCGCGCTGGCGCGAGGTTGTAATCGTGCGCACCGGCAGGCCACCCTCCTCGAGCAGCCAAGCGCAGTAGCGCGCGCGGCTGACAGCCTCGCGGGCTTGAGGATCGAACCAGCAAATGCCCCAGATCGAATCGCGCCGCTTGAAGTGACGCGCGATGCGTCCAGGAAGCGGCAGATGCTGCGCGAACCAATTGAACTGGTCCGAGAGCTCATGCCGGATCCAGTCCGGACAGTTGTTTCGCTGGACATACCAGGACGCACGAAAGAAGCCGCTCTCCACGCGACTGTGCGGGTGGATGAGCGGTGTAACGAACCGCAAATACATGTCGACACGGCGCGACGCCTTGTTGTGTCGCGCCCCTCGCAGCCAGATGCAATGAATGGAGAACAGCCGCGAAGCGGCGTTCAGCTTATGACCGATTGCCGATCAAAGAGGTCGGCGGTCAGAACGTATCGATCTACTTTTCATGCCGCCTCCCTTGGTTGCGCTGAACAACAAAGGCGCGATATCGCGCCGGGCGGCAGCACATACATCAGCAAGCGTCCTGCGGCAAGCGTGATCGACAAGGACGATTGAGCGGGAAGCATTCATGACGCGCTCCGGAATGACGAGCTAAACCGGCTGCGCCATCCAGCCGAACAGCCGCCGCATCAATCCCGGCCGCCGTGGCAATTCCGGCGGGCCGTCCGACGCCAGCACGCGTTTGAAGAAGTAATCCAGGAACACCATGTCGTTCGGCTCGGTGACGGTGAATTGCTCGTCGCCGAAGAACACGCTGTAATTATAGAAGAACGGGCCCATGAGCGGGATCGTCGCGGTCGAGGCATAGTCCTTGGAGATGACGAACTCCGCGGGATCGAGCCCGTGCTCGCGCATCGCCTGCTCGACCAGCGGCAGCTTGCGCATGAACTGGGCGGAGAAGCCGCCGACGGTGGATTGCAGGATGATCGACACGGTTGGTGTCCGTTTAGTTGAGGCCGCCGGCCCGATCATTCTGGGTCGGTTGACCGGACGCGCGGGTTCAAGGCAAGCCCGGTTCTACGTCGGCCAAGGGAAAGAGACCGTGATGGCGGTCTCACTTGGCAAGACTCTCGGCCAACTGTAGCCACGACCACCGCTGTCATCGCCCGGTTTAACCGGGCGATCCAGTATTCCAGAGGCCTGCGTTCGAGATCTCGCTGCCGGTACCGGTTCCAGCCGGGGCATGATAGCGAGTACGGCGCGCGTCGCATCGCGCAGAGAAAGCACGGCGGATCACTCAAACAGAGCATCGCCACAAACAAAAAAGCCGGCGTTGCCGCCGGCTTTCTGTCTCTTGTCGATCCGCCAATATCTACCGCGAGAAAATCCCGCTTAATGCGCGGCTTCCAGCGCGGCCTGTTCCGCCCGTGCGATCGTGCCCTTGACCGCGGCCTGCACCTTTTCAAAGGCGCGGACTTCGATCTGGCGCACGCGCTCGCGCGACACGCCGAACTCGGCGGCAAGGTCTTCCAGCGTCATCGGCTCATCGGCGAGGCGGCGAGCCTCGAAGATGCGGCGTTCGCGCGGGTTGAGCACGCCCATGGCGCCGTTCAGCGCGTCACGGCGTTCGTCATACTCCTCGTGCTCCGCCAGCATGGCTTCCTGGTTGGGCGTGTTGTCGACCAGCCAGTCCTGCCACTCGCCGGCTTCGCCGTCATCGCGGATCGGTGCGTTGAGCGACGCGTCGCCACCGAGGCGACGATTCATGTCGATCACGTCCTGATCGGTGACGCCGAGGCGCTTGGCAATGATCTTCACCTGGTCGGGGCGCAGATCGCCCTCGTCGAGCGCGTTGATCTTGCTCTTCGCCTTGCGCAGGTTGAAGAACAGCTTCTTCTGGTTCGCGGTGGTGCCCATCTTCACGAGCGACCAGGAACGCAGGATGTACTCTTGAATCGACGCCTTGATCCACCACATCGCGTAGGTGGCGAGACGGAACCCCTTTTCGGGTTCGAAACGCTTCACCGCCTGCATGAGGCCGACATTGCCTTCCGAGACGACCTCGGAGATCGGCAGGCCGTAGCCGCGATAGCCCATGGCGATCTTGGCCACGAGGCGGAGATGGCTGGTGACGAGTTGGTGCGCCGCGTCGCGATCGTCATGCTCACGCCAACGCTTGGCGAGCATGTATTCCTGCTGGGGTTCCAGCATCGGGAACTTGCGGATCTCGGCGAGGTAGCGAGAAAGGCCGGATTCTCCATTGAGGACCGGCAAAGCAGCGGTACGGGCCATGATGAAGCCCTCCAAGGTTCAGGCCCCCGATAGCGGCGGGCCAGGCAGACGACCGCTGTGTTAAAGCCGGCCGTAGCTGCGATGTTCCGTTGGTCATTTCCAACGCAAGCACAATATACCCCATGGGGGGTCAAAAAGGGAAGGATTGCTGACGTCACGTCCCCGTGTGGCAGCTATAACTTTTTGTAATGTAACGCTTTTCCAAGGCGGCCTGCGTCATAGCGCCGCTTTCAGGGCGCCCTGAAGGAGAAGCAAATCCTTCGGCAGCGGCGCTTCCCAGTGGAGTAATTCTCCGGTTCTCGGGTGCTCCAGTACCAGCAAATAGGCATGCAGGGCCTGCCGCCCAAGCGTGGCGAGAGTCGCCTGCGACTCGGGGCCGAGGTGGTTCGCCTTGGTCTTGAAGTGCGGGCCATAGACGGCGTCGCCCATCAGGGGATGGCCGATATGGGCGAGGTGGACGCGGATCTGGTGGGTGCGTCCGGTCTCGAGCTCGCAGGCGAGCAGGGAGGCGATCGGCTTTCCGTCACGCCCCGCAAAACTCTCCAGAAGCTCCCAATGCGTCACTGCCTCGCGGCCGCCCTGGCGCACCGCCATCTTCTCGCGCGCATACGGGTGGCGGTCGATCGGCGCATCGACGGTGCCGCGGTGGCGTCCCGGCAGCCCCCAGGCGAAAGCCATGTAGCCGCGGCGCATCGCGCCCGTCCGGCCGTGGTCGGCGAATTGCGCGGTGAGCGAGGCATGGGCGAGGTCGTTCTTGGCGACCACCATCAGCCCGGTCGTGTCCTTGTCGAGCCGGTGCACGATGCCGGGCCGGCGTACCCCGCCGATGCCGGAGAGCGAGCCGCCGCAATGGGCGATCAGCGCATTGACCAGCGTGCCGGTCTCGTGGCCGGCCGCGGGGTGGACGACAAGGCCCTTCGGCTTGTTGAGGACGACGATGTCGTCGTCCTCGAACACGATATCGAGGGCGATATCCTCGCCCTTGGGCTCGGGCGGGGCCGCCTCCGGCACGTCGATTGTGATCGTATCGCCGGATGTGACGTGATAAGCGGGGTCGCGGATCGCGGCGTCCTTGAGGCTCACCGCGCCCGCCAAAATCAGGGCTTTCAGCCTCGATCGCGACAGGTCGGTGAGGTGCGCCGCCAGCACGCGGTCGAGCCGAGCCGAGCCCTCGTCGCCGGCGACGACAACTTCCAACCTTTGCGCAGAGCCTGAGTTATCCATGACGACGTCTGATACCGCTGTTCCCGAACCGAGCCCCGAGCAGGCCGCGCTGTTCGCGCGGGTGCGGCGGATGATGCTGATCGCGGGGTTGACCACGGCGCTGGCAATCTGCGCCGTCCTGATCGCGGTGGGCTACCGCCTTTTCAAGTCGGAGGAAAGGGCGTCCGAAATGGCCGGCGACGTCACCGCCGCCCTGCCCAAGGGCGCCAAGATCGTCTCGACCGGGGTCGCCGGCGACCGCCTCGTGGTCACGCTGGACGTGGGCGGCCTCATCGAGATCCGCACCTTCGACGCCCACACCCTGAAGCCGGCCGGAAAGCTGAAATTTGCCAATGAGCCATAGGGCTGGCCGCGGCTGTTGATCGTTCTCCGGTCCAGTTTGTCTTGCCGCGCAACTTCTGATTTAGCTCTTGGGCTTGGGAAGTTGGGCTGGGACTGGGAATGGGACGTATCAAGTCGCGCGTCGTCGCAATTGCACTCGTTGTCGGGTCGTACGGATGCGCTGGATTTGCGGCGCTCGCAGAGCCGGCCAAGCAGCCCACAGCGCCAGCCAGGCAGGCTGGACTTGCCGCGCCGGCCAAACAACCCGCGGCGCAGGCCAAGCCAACGGGCTCGCGGAACGCACGGCTCTATTTCCTGCGTGAGAAGGGCATTTTCGGCGCGATGGGCGGAATGGCGGCCTCGTCGGAAATCCTGATCGACGGCAAGTCCGTCGGAAAGGTCGACATGGGGACGTTCTTCTTCGTCGACCGGCCGCCGGGCGTCCACAAGATCGCCTCCCACATGAAGATGTCCATGACTGACTATGAGGTCGAGGTCCCCGTCGAGGCCGGCAAGACCTACTATTTCGGCGTCGGGACGCAGCGGACGGGCGCCATCGGCCAGGATCTGCTCAACCAGGCCGTCGCCGGCAGCAGCGGCCAGCAGATCCGGTCCTCTTCGCCGTTCAAATCCGCCTTTGCGGGCGCGGGCCTGTTCCGCCTGGAGCCGGCCGCCGGCGCTGCGGCGATCGAGAAACTGAAGCAGCCGTGAGTGTTCCCGGCAGTTTCGCGGGGCGCGGCGGCCTGCCCCGCAATTAAGCTTGAGCCGCATTGACCGTGCATATCCGGGATTTTCGTACCCCATCGAGGCTTGCCGTCGGCAAATTTCGCGGCTATGTCCTGTCCCTCACGCTCCCTTCGTCTAGCGGTTAGGACGCGGCCCTCTCAAGGCTGAAACAGGGGTTCGATTCCCCTAGGGAGCGCCATTGCCTTGAAGCTACCTTCCCTTGATCTCGATTTGATTGTTCCCCCCGCTGGGTGAGCGCTTGTGGCATTGGCGATCAACGTTCGAGCCGATAACAATTCAGCAAGTGAGATCGAGCGGCTGTGGGATCAGGTCGTAGCGTTCGAAGTCGAGCCTTCGATGCGCACCCTTGGCTACCGACCACATTTTACATTTGCGATCTACGACTCGCCTGCGATCGACGAAAAGATAGCATGGGCGGCCATGCTGGCGGCCGTCGCTGGCGAAGCGCAATTTCGCATCGAGTTCAAACGGATTCGTTGGTTCGCAGGCTCGCCTCTCGTTCTCTGGGCGGAGCCGAGCTCCAATGAGGCGCTAACCCGCATCCACAGCTCCGTCAGCGCCGCAATCGACCCGGCGCATTGCCGCCCTCATTACCGGCCCGGGGCATGGACGCCGCATTGTACGCTCGGCTTGCGCATCGCCGATGAGCGGCGTGATGACGCGATTGCTTTTGCGCGATCGTTTGATCGAAGCATGGAAGTGCTGTTCGACGTGGCAGATTGCGTTGCCTTTCCGCCGGTTCAGGTAATCGCTGAGCAGCGATTGCCCCCGTAGTCGATGGCACGGCCACGGCGGGCAAGGTCGGTAGCTTCGACGCCAAGTCGCTAGCAAACATGTTGCAGGCGAAGGCGTGATCACTGCGACTGCAATCGCTTCAGGTCGGCAATGGCGGCACGATACTCTCGAAACGAGGTCGGGCATCCGTCTCGCGCAGCCGCGAATTCTTTCAGGGCCGCAACTGTGTCTTTGCTCTTGAGCTGAACGATCCCAGCGTAATAGTGCGCCTCGCAGGTTTGATCCGCATTCCTGGCCGAAGCCAGGGCTGCGGCGGGAGTGATCCGGCCGACGAGCAATTCGCCGACGGTTCTCGGCCAATCCCTGAGCTGGCCCTTGTCGAGTGCAGCTGACAGCGCGATATCCGCATCGGCAGATCGTCCCCGCATCCGCGCCACCGATCCCCAGATGACGCCGTAGCCATCGGGATCGGAAAACCGTGCCTCCCGGTCATAGTCCGAAGCAGCGTCCCTGAAATCGCCTCTCCGATAGTACGCATCTCCCCGGGCCGCGTAGTAGTCAGCCGCGACGCGATCGGCCTCCGGACGACTCACCTCCTGGTCTTTGGCAAAGGTGGTGTTCTTGTCGGGTCCAAGCCTGATGGCATCGGTGAAATCCCGGATCGCCTCGTCCAGCCTGTCCTCGGACATATAAATCTGCCCGCGAATGAACCGGCTTGCGGCACCTGAGGGATCAAGATTGATGGCCTCGGTGAGAGAAGCGATTGCGCGTGTGGTGTCGCCCTTTTTGGCCAAGGTCAGTCCCAGCTCGTGATGAGCGTAGTTGTTCTTCGGGTTGAGCCTGACCGCCTCGGTGAAGTCGGCTTGAGCCGCATCCATGTTGCCGAGTGCAAAATTTCCGAAGCCATGCTTGAGCAGCGCCATGGATCTTGCATCGGGAGGCAATCTGGCGTCCTGGGAGAGGCTGCCGCACGCTGCCATCATGCGCGGGACATCGCTGTTGTCCTGACAATCGTTCAGGTCTTGTGGGGTGGCCGCAAACGCGCTTGCCGCCGAGACGACGATGGAGATGATCAAAGCTGCCCCGCAGCCGATGCGCAGGCCCTGATTTGACATTGCAGACATTTCGCCCCCTTGCACGACACACTTGGTCGATGATCCCGACGCAGGCAACGCGACCTGCCGCGACGGCAACCTTATAGCGATCTTTTCCATCGTTCTACCGGAGGCTTGTTGGGCCGTTGCCCTTCGGGCAAGACATGCCGCGAGGTCGCGAGCGCATGCAGCATCGGCATCAGTGGCGGTAGTCGTTCTCCCCAAAATCTGCACTATGCGCTCCGCGCCTCCGGAGCTGCTGCCGGGCCTTCGGAGGTTCTGGCAATAGCATGCGGAGTGACGACATGAGCGGCTTGGTGATCTCTGGCGGCCGGGTGGTGGATCCCGCAAGCGGGATGGATGCCATCGGCGATGTGGCGGTGGCGGACGGCAAGATCGCCGCGGTCGGCACTGGCCTCGGCGGCGCCGAGCGGGTGATCGACGCGACCGGGCTCGTGGTCGCGCCGGGCTTCATCGACCTGCACGCGCATGGCCAATCGATCCCGGCCGACCGCATGCAGGCGTTCGACGGCGTGACGACGACGCTCGATCTCGAGGCCGGCGTGCTGCCGGTCGCCTCCTGGTATGAGCGCCAGGCGCGGAAGGGACGCGTGCTGAACTACGGCGCCGCCACCAACTGGGCCTTTGCGCGCATTGGCGCGATGACCGGCTCGAATGCGGAGAGCTCGCTGGAGGCGTTCGGCAACGCCATGCGGGATCGCCGCTGGATGGACAACGTGGCGAGCGATGCGGAGGTCGCCGGCATCCTCGAGCGTCTTTCGCGCGGCCTGAACGAAGGCGGCATCGGCATCGGCATTTTGAACGCCTATGCGCCGGGCGCCGGCGTGCAGGAGCTGACGGCGGTCTGCCAGCTCGCGGCCAGGCAGGACGTGCCGACCTTCACCCACGTCGCCTACATGTCGCGCGTCGACCCTGAAAGTGCGGCGGAAGCCTATATCCGCCTGATCGGCTATGCCGGCGCCACCGGCGCGCACATGCACATCTGCCATTTCAACTCGTCGAGCAAGACCGACATCGAGCGCTGCCGCGTGCTGGTCGAAAAGGCGCAGGCGCAGGGCCTCCCGATCACGGTCGAGGCCTATCCCTACGGCACCGGCTCGACCGTGCTGGCCGCGGCCTTCTTCAGTGATCCCCAGTTCGTCGAGCGCAACGGCACCGGTTACGATTCAGTGCAGCGCGTGACCGACGGTCACCGCTTCCGCGATCGCGAGGAGCTGCTGAAGGCGCAGGCCGAAGAGCCGTCCTCGCTGGTGCTCTGGCACATCCTCGATACCGACAACAATGCGCATCATCGCGATCTGCTCGATCTGTCGGTGCTGTATCCCGGCGGCGCGATCGCATCCGATGCGATGCCGTGGACGACGTCGGACGGCAAGACCTACACCGGCGATGCCTGGCCGCTGCCGGATGACGCCACCTCGCATCCGCGCTCGGCCGGCTGCTTCACGAAATTCATCCGCGAATGGGTGCGCGAGCGCAAGGCCGTGTCGCTGCTGGAAGGCGTGCGCAAATGCGCGCTGATCCCCGCAGAGATCCTGTCGCAGAGCACGCCGGCGATGCGCGCCAAGGGCCGGCTCGCGATGGACGCCGATGCCGATATCGTCGTGTTCGACTACGAGAAGCTCTCGGACCGCGCGACCTTCACGGCGATGAACCGTCCGTCGGAAGGCGTGCGGCATCTGATCGTCAGCGGCCAGCCGCTGATCAGCGACGGCGTGCTCGATGTGACAGCGCGGCCCGGAAAGCCCGTCCGCCGTCCCGTCGTCGAGGGCTGATCCGATGCCGGTCCCCATTCTCCTGGTGACGGGCTTTCTGGGGGCGGGCAAGACCACGGTCGTCAACCATTTGCTGGCGAACGCGGATGGACGGCGGATCGCGGCAATCGTCAATGATTTTGGCGCGATCAACATTGACGCGGAGCTGATCGCGGGTGCGAGCGACGGCGTGGTCAGCCTCGCCAATGGTTGCATCTGCTGCTCGCTCGAAGGCGATCTCCTGCGCACGCTCTCGACGCTGCTGCGGCGCGATCCGAAGCCCGAATATATCGTCATCGAGACCAGCGGCGTCGCCGATCCCGCCGACATCGTCCGCAACCTGATGGACCCCGTGATCCTGCGCGAGGCGCCGCTCGAGACGGTGCTCTGCGTGATGGATGCGGCGACGCTACCGGCGGCCCTGGAGGATGCGCTCCATCGTTCGCAATTGCGCGTCGCCGATATCGTGGCGCTGAGCAAGCTCGATCTGGCGGACGAGGGCGCAAGCGCCCGCATGCGCGAAGCCATCCGCGCGCAGCGCGTCCCCGCCGTCGTGGTCGATGCCAGGCACGGCGAGATTCCGTCCGCGCTGCTGTTCCCCGCGGCTGTCGATCGCGCGCCCGCGCCGCGCGAGCCGGGGCCGAAGCGCCCGGCAGAAGAGCGCTTCGAGACGCTGAGCTGGACCTCGGATCAGCCGTTGTCGCTGCCGCGCCTGCAGCAGGCGATCGGCCGCCTGGCGCCAAAGCTTGCCCGCGCAAAAGGCCTGTTCGAGACCGTCGAGCAACCCGGGCGCCAGATGGTGTTTCAGTTCGCCGCCGGCCGCGCGACGCTCGCGACGGGCGGTGCACCGGCGGAAGGCGTGCCGCGATCGCGGATCGTCTTCATCACCGAGCTCGGTGTGCTCTCGAAGGCCGAGCTCGACGGAATCATGGCGGCGTGCATTGCCGATGGGTAGCGTGCTTTGCAGCGCGCATAGGCGCGCCCGATCAGATCGGGCGGCGCTTCAATCCTCCACCTGCAGCCCGTCCCCGTGCACATACCACTCCGCGCGCGACGTCCAATGCGCATGCCGGTCCGGTGTCATCCCCAGCGGCTCGTCGAATGCGCCGGCATGGATGATCGCCTCGCGCCCGCTGCGTGTGAGGTGTGGCATCGGGCTGCCGCAAATCTTGCAGAACGCGGTCGCAAAGCTTCGCGCGTTGGGCAGGTCGAAGCGCACAACGGATGCTTCACCGCGCAACCATCGCAGCGCTCCCGTCTTCACGATCACCTCGCAGGCATGCGCGGTCCCGGTCGCCTTGCGGCAGCGCGAGCAATGGCAGTTGAGGAAACGATCGAACGGACCCTCCACCTCGAACGCGACCTCGCCGCACAGGCAGCTTCCCCGGAACGCGGCCATCTCATTCCCCCCCGGCTCGACCGGTTTGTCGATCATATTGAGCGCTCCATCAGATCCTTCCGGCCGGCAATTCTCAAGAGGGTGTCGACGGCTCCAGCGAACTTACGCGAATTGCGCAATGCCGTGGCCGACGGACCAGTTTTCCTTGGGGGCATCGAGCACGTTGACGAACACGTCCTCGGAGCGGATGCCCGGGTTTTCGCCGAGTAGGTCTGCGATCCGGCGGTACAGCGCCTTTTTCTGCTCCGGCGTGCGCGATGCGAACACGGTGATCTGGATCAGCACGGCGTCGTCGCTGCGTTTGACGCCATAGGCATTGCCGCAGCGGAAGTTCGAGGCGTCATGCTCGCTGATGGTCATGAACTCGTCGCCCTCGGGCACGTTCAGCGCCTCGCGCATGGCGCGGTACAAACCATCGAGGATCGCCTGCCGGTAGGCTTCCGGTTTGCCGGCGCGCATCGAGATGTGAAGGAGAGGCATGAGCAGGTCCCTTTTGGCATGCGGGCCCGATCGGCCAAGGCGCACGCAAAGCGCCGGCCGTGGGCCCATTGACGAAACGGGCTATCAATCTCAATCAGTTTTTGACACGATGTCGAGAAAACACGTTCTTGACATCGTGTCAAATATTTTTGCCGGGCAGAGGAGCAGGATTTGAGGCCGCGCGAATTCGACCACGACGACGTCCTGCGTATCGCGTTCGACCAGTTCTGGCGCAAGGGCGTGCGCGGCACGTCGCTGTCGGACATCGCGCGCGATGCCGGTGTTCAGCGCGGCAGCCTCTACAATGCCTTCGGCAGCAAGGAGGCGCTGTTCCTCCAGGCCTATGAGCGTTATGCGGGCGATTATCTCCTCGCCCTGCAAAAGGCGCTCGGCGCGGGCTCATTGCGAAAACGCCTCACCGCGTTCTTCGACCTGACCATCACCAACTTCCGCTCGGGCTCGCCGCCGCGGGGATGTCCGACCACGCGCGGCTTGATGGAGCTCGGTGCGGCCGAAGGGGAGGGCTTGGATGAAGACGCGCGTCAGGCCTTTGCGGGCCTCATCTCGCGCATCACCATGCTGGTTCAAGAGACGTTGGCGGCAGGCGCAGAGCGCGGCGAGTTCAATGGCAATCCCGCGGCCGCAGCGCTGCACATCATCACGGTGACGCGCGGCCTTGGCGTGCTCGAACGTGCCTTCGGCGACGAGCCGCAGCTGCGCAAGATCGCGGCTCACACCATCGATCTCGTGCTCGGCAAGAAGGGCGGTTAGGTCAGGCCGCAAAACGACGACCCCAGCGGTGGTGATCCCTGGGGCCGTCTGGAGGTTTTATGGAGGGCATCGAGCACTGCGTCTCCATGGCGATGTTGATAGCGCAAGGTCGCTTGAGATGCGACTAGAACCCATCAAAGCATCAACAGAAGGCAAGCGCGTTGACGGCCCGCGTCGTCGCGATCTCGTTCTCGTTCCCGACGTACTGGCAAACGATGGATTCGAGTTCGCCCGGCTGGTTGCGGCGTGCGACCGCCAGCAGTCGCATCAATTCCGCCTCGTCCTGCGAGAGGCGCCGGCATGAGGGCGGCATGAAGCACAGTTCGCACGGCCGGCCGCTGCGCAGGATCCTGACGAGCGCAGCAGCGCGCGCCACCAGCAGCGGACTGTCGGCGATGCCCGGCGCCTCGTCGGCGAAGCGATAGGCCGCTTCCCAGCAATCGGAGGCGCCGGTCGCATAGGCCGCTCCGATGAATCGGAACAGCGACAGCGCGACGCGGGAAAATTCATCGTAGCTCTCGACGCAGGGACGCGCCGCAAGCGCGGCCTGGAGCGGACAGAGCCGCGGCTGGCCGGCTGTTTCGACTGGCGCAGAACCGCACGTATCGTGGAGCATGAACGATCCCGTCAGTGCAGCGTGGGACTTCCGACCAGCCAGCTCTTCATCGCCATCGTCCGGTCATGGCCGAAAGACTGAACGTGTCGGTCGGGCAGGATCAGGCCAGCCATGCGGAAGATCGTTGCAAGCCCCCGCACAGGCGCGAGAGCCCAATCGGCACCGACCGGCGGCAGCCAGCTTTCGAACTGCTCGCGCGCGACGTCGATGCGTTCCTGCTGTGCCGCGGCGATCGCCCGCAAGATCCCCTGCTCGCTGTCCGACATCTTCGGACAGGTCGGGCAATGAACTTCGATGGCCGTATGCGCCGTGCAAGCGAAGATCTCGATGATGGATTCCAGCGACGGCACGGCGTCGCCGACGCGAAAGTGGTCGTACACTTGCTGGATATCGTCCGCGGTCGGAACGGCGCTTCCGCTGCGTGCCTTGGCCCGAAATCCCCAGATGAAGAGCCGCTCCGCTGCGCACAGCGCGGGAAGGTCGAGGGACTTGCCATATGTCGATTGATGCATTGAGCCTCTGGCCTTCTGTGCAGCTCACGCCACAGCTTGCGCTGATGATCTGCGCCGATCGTTCCGCCAGAGCCGACCGCAAGTCAACGCTCGGAGCGCCGATATCGAGGTCTTCTAGATCTAAAGAGCCGGGATCCCGGATGCAGCCAAACCTCGCCAGCCTGCCAAGCCGCACGCATTACGCCGGCGGCCTCCAACGCAATTTTGCGGGGATTGGGAGAACCCGAATGCTTAAAGCTTCGCTAAGGGGTGCGGGATAAACTGGCATATCAGCCCTTCCAATTCTTGCGAGCACCGATGTTTTTCTCCCGCATCAGTTTCAAGCTGGTCCTGATTGTCGGCATCAGCCTCCTCGGCATGATCGCTCTGGCGCCGATCGCGCTCTCGACCCTGCGCGCGCAGATGATTGCCGACCGCCAGGCCAAGACGCAGCACATGGTCGATGTCGGCTACGGCATCCTGGCGCACTATCAGAAGCTCGAGAGCGAGGGGAAGCTGCCGCGCGAGCAGGCGCAGGCCGCGGCGATCGCAACGATCAAGGGCCTGCGTTATGACAAGGTCGAGTATTTCTGGATCAACGACATGGCGCCCAAGATGGTCATGCACCCGATCAAGCCCGAGCTCGACGGCAAGGATCTCTCCGGCATGAAGGACCCCGCCGGCAATGCGCTGTTCATGGGCTTCGTTGACGTCGTCAACAAGCAGGGCGCCGGCTTCTACGGCTATCTCTGGCCGAAGCCGGGCTTCGAGCAGCCGGTCGGAAAAATCTCCTATGTGAAGGGCTTTGCGCCCTGGGGATGGATCATCGGCACCGGCATTTATCTCGACGACGTCGACGCTGTTTTCCGCCAGAACGCGACGACATTCGCCTATATTTGTCTGGCCGTCCTGGTCCTGGTGCTGGCCTGCTCCTTCGTGATCGGCCGCAGCGTGGCCCGGCCGCTCGCGAACATCACCGCGCTGACCGAGCGGCTCGCCGCCGGCGACAGCGCGTTCGAGGTGCCCTACACCGGCCGTAGCGACGAGGTCGGCGGGCTCGCCAAGGCGCTTGCCGTGTTCAAGGACAATGCGTCGGCGGTGAGCCGCATGCATGCCGAGCAGCAGGAGACCAAGCAGAGGGCCGACGACGAGAAACGCAAGACGATGGCCGATCTCGCCGGCAAGTTCGAGGCGAGCGTTCAGGCCGTCGTCCGCGACGTCTTCACCGAGGCGCGCGCGATGCAGCAGGCCGCGCAAGGCATGTCGGAGACCGCGAACAAGGCGACCGACCGCGCAAGCTTCGTCGCGACCGCCTGCCAGCAGGCGTCGAGCAATGTGCAGACGGTGGCGTCCGCCGCCGGCCAGCTGTCGTCCTCGATCACCGAGATCAGCCAGCGTGTCGCGCAGGCTGCAAGCGTGGCCGACAAGGCGGCCGCGGACGGTCAGCGCACCAACGACACCGTGCAGGGGCTAGCCGCCGCCGCGCACAAGATCGGGGAGGTCATCGACCTCATCAACCAGATCGCCTCGCAGACCAACCTGCTCGCGCTCAACGCCACCATCGAAGCGGCGCGCGCCGGCGAGGCCGGCAGGGGATTTGCCGTGGTCGCGAGCGAGGTGAAATCGCTGGCGAGCCAGACCGCGAAGGCGACCGACGAGATCGGCGCGCAGATCACCGCGATCCAGGCCGAGACCAACCAGGTCGTCGGCAACATCGAGAGCATCCGCAAGACCATCATGGAGGTCAACGAGATCTCCTCGTCGATCGCGGCCGCGGTCGAGGAGCAGGGCGCCGCGACACAGGCGATCGCCCACAGCGTGCAGGAGGCGGCTTCCGGCACCGACCAGGTCTCGCAGAACATCTCCGGTGTCACCGACGCCACGGCGGAAACGGGCCAGGCCGCGGGCCTCGTGCTGCAATCGAGCGGCCGGCTGTCGCAGAAGCTGCAATCGCTGGAGAACGAGGTCAGCACCTTCGTTGCTGGCGTGCGGGCGGCCTAGTATAGCCGGAGGATGGGCCAAAATTCCGGTCGGCGCGCGCGCATCCTCCTGATCAATCCGAACAGTTCCGGGGCGACCACCGCAATGATGGTCGCCATTGCGAAGTCGGTCGCCGCCGACGGCTTCGACATCGTCGGCCGTCATCATCGGCGGCGGGCCTAAGGGCGAGGCCGCGCGCGAGCTTCAGTCGATGTTCGCGGTGCGGGTCATCGCACCGATCCCGTCTGCCGTGGCGCGGATTATGCGCCTCGTCGCGGCGCGCGCTGGCAACTGATATTCCGGCCTGCGGGACCGGCTATTGCGACAGGCTTTCTCGCCCTTGACGAGCGCGGTTAAAGTGAAGAAGCAGGATCATCGAACCTGCCGACCCGCGCCTCGGCCCGCGGGCATGGAGACGCCGCATGTCGTTCAAGAAACTCCTGATCGCCAACCGTGGCGAGATCGCCATCCGCGTCGCGCGCGCGGCGGCCGATGCCGGCATCGCGACGGTCGCGATCCATCCGGCCGATGACGCGCTGTCGCTGCACGCGCGCGTTGCCGACGAGGCGGTCGAAATCCCCGGCCGCGGCGCACGGGCCTATCTCGATATCGAAGCGGTGGTGAAGGCGGCGAAGAGCGCCGGCTGCGACGCGGTGCATCCCGGTTATGGCTTCCTCAGCGAGAATGCCGCGTTCGCCAAGGCTTGCGCGGATGCGGGGATCGCCTTCGTCGGGCCGAAGCCGGCCGCGCTTGAACTGTTCGGCGACAAGGTCGCGGCGCGGCAACTGGCGAAGCGTTGCGGCGTGCCGATCATCGCCGGCACCAGCGGGCCCTCGTCGCTGGAGGAGATCACGGCATTCTTCGAATCCCTCGGCAAGGGCGCGGCGATCGTGATCAAGGCGATGGCCGGTGGCGGCGGCCGCGGCATGCGCGTCGTGGAGAATGCGGCCGATCTCGCGGAAGCTTATGCGCGCTGCCAATCCGAGGCCAAGGCGGCGTTCGGCTTCGACGGCGTCTATGCCGAGCGCCTGATCCGCCAGGCCCGCCACATCGAGGTGCAGATCATCGGCGATCGCCATGGCGCGATCTCCCATCTCTGGGAGCGCGAATGCACCATCCAGCGCAGGCACCAGAAGCTGATCGAGGTGGCGCCGAGCCCGTCGCTCAGCGACGCCTTGCGCGGCCGCATCATCGAGGCTGCGAGGCAGCTCGCGACCGCGGCGGCTTACGACAATCTCGGCACCTTCGAGTTCCTGGTCGACGGCACGGCCGAGGACAGCTTTGCGTTCATCGAGGCCAATCCGCGGCTTCAGGTCGAGCACACCGTGACGGAGGAAGTGCTCGGCCTCGACCTCGTCCGCGCCCAGCTTGCGGTCGCCGCCGGCGCAACATTGGCATCCCTTGATCTGGCACAGGGCGCCATCCGAAAGCCGCGTGGCTATGCCATGCAGCTCCGCGTCAACATGGAGACGCTGGACGAGCTGGGGGCGACGCATCCGACCGGCGGCGTGCTCGCCGTGTTCGAGCCGCCGTCGGGGCCCGGCATCCGCGTCGATAGTTTTGGTTATGCCGGCTATAAAACCAGCGCGGCGTTCGACTCCCTGCTGGCCAAGGTCATCGTGCATACGCCGGGCGAAGCCTGGCACGACGTCGTGGCAAAAGCCTCGCGCGCCTTGCGCGAGTTCAGGATCGACGGCGTCGTCACCAACATCGCCTTCCTCCAGGCCGTGCTCGCACATCCCGATTTCAGGACCAACCGCATTGCGACCGATTTCATCGATCGCAACATCGCAAAACTGGTCGAGGCGGCCGATGGCGCGGCAAAGCCGCTCTATTTTGCCGCGACCGAGCGAAGCGGCCATGGCGCGGAGACGCACGTCGCGCAGATCGTGCCCGAAGGCGCGGTGATGGTCGCTGCGCCCTTGCAGGGAACCATCGTCACCATCCAGGTGAAGGAAGGCGAGATCGTGCGCCCGGGCCAGCAGCTCGCCGTGATCGAATCCATGAAGATGGAGCATCTGGTCATGGCCGAGCAGGGCGGCCGCGTCATGAAGCTCGTCGCCGGCGATGGCGTGACCCTGATGCATGGCGAACCGATCATGTATCTGGAGCCGCTCGACGTCGCGGCCGATGCGTCGGCGGCGGAAGCCGATGTCGATCTCGACCATATCCGCCCTGATCTCGCCGAGCTGATCGCGCGCCAGGCCAATACGCTCGATGCGAACCGACCAGCCTCGGTCGAGCGCCGCCGCAACACCAACCAGCGCACCGCGCGCGAGAACGTCGCGCAGCTCGTCGACGACGGCTCGTTCATGGAATATGGCAGCCTTGCGATTGCTGCGCAGCGGCGCCGCCGCAAGCTCGACGATCTCATCAAGAGCACACCGGCCGACGGCCTCGTGATGGGTGTTGCGACGGTGAATGCCGAGAAGTTCGGCGCCGAGGGCGGCCGCTGCATCGTCGTGGCCTACGATTACACCGTGCTCGCGGGCACGCAGGGCCACATGAACCACAAGAAGATCGACCGCATGCTGACGCTGGCGGAAGACTGGCGCGTGCCGCTGGTGTTTTATGCCGAAGGCGGCGGCGGCCGGCCCGGCGACACCGACCGGCTCGGCATGACCGGCCTCGACGGCCCGTCCTTCGTGCAGTTCGCACGGCTCTCCGGCCTCGTGCCGGTTATCGGCGTGGTCTCCGGCTATTGCTTCGCCGGCAACGCCGCGATGCTCGGCTGCTGCGACGTCATCATTGCCACCAGGAACGCCTCGATCGGCATGGGCGGTCCGGCGATGATCGAAGGCGGCGGTCTCGGCGTCTATCACCCGGCCGAGGTCGGCCCGGTCTCCTTCCAGTCACCGAACGGCGTGATCGACATCCTCGTCGAGGACGAGGAGGAGGCGACGCGGGTGGCGCAAAAATACCTGTCCTATTTCCAGGGCGCGGTGACGGAGTGGCAGGCCGCCGATCAGCGCCTGCTCCGCCGCGCGATCCCGGAGAACCGTTTGCGGGTCTACGACATCCGCAGCGTCATCGATCTCGTCGCCGACAAGGATTCCGTGCTGGAGCTGCGCCGCGACTACGGCGTCGGCATGATCACCGCGCTGATCCGCATCGAGGGCGAGCCGTTCGGCCTGATCGCCAACAATCCACGCCATCTCGGCGGCGCGATCGATGCCGACGCCGGCGACAAGGCCGCGCGCTTCCTCCAGCTCTGCGACGCCTTCGATCTGCCGATCGTCTCGCTCTGTGATACGCCCGGCTTCATGGTCGGCCCGGAGGCCGAGAAGACCGCGATCGTGCGCCACGTCTCGCGCATGTTCGTGACAGGTGCCAGCCTCACCGTGCCGCTGTTCGGCATCGTGCTGCGCAAGGGTTATGGGCTCGGCGCGCAGTCGATGATCGGCGGCGGCTTCCACGCCTCCTTCTTCACCGCGGCCTGGCCGACCGGCGAATTCGGCGGCATGGGCCTGGAGGGGTATGTCCGCCTCGGCTTCCGCAAGGAGATGGAGGCGATCGCCGACCCCGAGGAGCGCGAGACCTATTATCGCAACAAGGTCGCCGAGCTCTATGCCAACGGCAAGGCGGTCTCGATCGCCTCGGTGTTCGAGATCGACAACGTCATCGACCCCGCCGAGACGCGGCGCTGGATCATGGCGGGCGTGCGCTCGGTGCCGAAGCCGTCCGCGAGGACGAAGAAGAAGCGACCCTGCATCGATACGTGGTGAGCGCAGTGCAGCAATAGCTGCGTCCCGGTTCCCGATTGACATCCCCGCCTGTGCTGCCAGACTTTGCACAATAATGCAGGGTGGAGACGTCCGCGATGGCCAGCCTTTCGGCCTCGAACCATGTCGCCCGTGTCTTGTCCGTCGCCAATCACGTGGCCGACGTCGATGCCTCGTCGCGGATCGCCAATTCCTGGCGGCGCTGCGTAATCAGCCACAAGCTCGATCCCGCGCGCCAGGGCCCGCCGCAGACGCTGACCGAGGCCGAGATCCGGCACGTCGCCGAACCGATGGAGGAGACGATCCGGCTCGCGATGCCCGAGCTCGACGATCTCGCCCGGGTGCTGCGCGAGGCCGGCTACTGCGTCAATCTGGCTGATACGAACGCGACCATGCTGTTCAGCCGCCTGCCGGGGGAAGCCGACGCAAAGATGTTCTTGGACTGGAAGATCTACACCGGCTCGAATTTCGCCGAGACCTTCGAGGGCACCAACGGGCTCGGCACCGCGCTTGCCGAAGAGAAGCCCATCCTGGTGCATCGCGACGAGCATTTCCGCGCGCAGTGGCACATGTTTTCCTGCGCCGTGGCGCCGTTGTTCGATCAGGCCGGCCGGCTCGCCGGTGCCGTGAACATCACCTCGTGCCGCGAGGATCTCGAACGCGCCGCGCATCAGCTCGCGCTCGCGGTGACGATGGAGGCGACGCGGCGGATGGAGGGCGCGATCTTCCGCGGCCATTTCCGCAACGCCTGGATCGCCACCGTGCCGGGCGACGGCGGCAGCGGCCTGCTCGCCTATGACGACGATCGCCGCATCGTCGGCGCCTGCCGTTCGGCGCGCGCGCTGCTGGGCCTCACAGACGGCTTGATCGCATCGGGCATCGATCTGTCGCGCTATATCAAGTTCGATCATCATGCTGCGCGCAGTGCGGACGAGGTCGTCGAACTGCGCCGCGCCGACGGCAGAGCGCTCGGGCCGGGACATGTCGCGCCGCCGCTGCGGGCGAGGCCGTCCACTCAGCGTCGTGACGTTGCCGTCGATCGTTTCGATTCGCTGCATCGGCTCGCAGGCCGCGATCCCGGCCTGATCAAAAGCGTCAAACGGCTGCGGAGCATCGGCGACCACAATCTGCCGGTGCTGCTGCATGGCGAGACCGGCGTCGGCAAGGACGTGTTCGCGCGCGCCATTCACGCGGCGAGCAACCGCGCCCGCAACCATTATGTCGCGCTGAATTGCGCGGCGATGCCGGAGAGCCTGATCGACGCCGAGCTGTTCGGCTACGAGGCCGGCGCCTTCACCGGCGCGCGCCGCGACGGTTCGAAGGGTCTGATCGTGCAGGCCGACGGCGGCACGCTGTTTCTCGACGAGATCGGCGACATGCCGATCGCGCTGCAGACGCGCCTCTTGCGCGTGCTCGAAAACCGCGAGGTCTGGCCGCTCGGCGCGCTCAAGCCGGTGCCGGTCGACATCCGCCTGATCAGCGCGACCCATCGCGACCTCGGCCGCATGGCGGAGGAGGGCGCCTTCCGCGCCGATCTCTACTTCCGCCTGCGCGGCTTGGAGGTGCGACTGCCGGCGTTGCGCGAGCGCGCCGACAGAGACGATATCATCCGCCAGATCGCGCGCGAGGAGGCGCCGGATTGCCGCCTGTCGGACGAGGCCTGGGCGTTGCTCTCGGCCTATCCCTATCCCGGCAACATGCGCCAGCTCCGCCACGTGCTGCGGCTTGCCGGCTGCACCGCGGAGGACGGCGTCATCATGGATGCCGATCTCGATCTGCCTCCGTTCGGTGGGAGGACGGAGCCGGACCTGGCCGCGGCCGAGCGCGCGACGATCGTCGAGGCGCTACGCAAGCATGGCGGCCGCGTCACCGAGGCGGCGCGGGCGCTGAAGCTCAGTCGTGCCACGCTGTATCGGAAGATCAAGCAGTTGAAGATCGAGACGGCGCAGTAGCGCCCAGTCGCATGCGGCGTTCTTTCTTCCCCTCTCCCCTTGTGGGAGAGGGTGGATCGCCGCGTAGCGGCGAGACGGGTGAGGGGTCTGCCTCCGCGATTACTCCCTTTCGAGTTTGCGGAGACATACCCCTCATCCGGCGCTTCGCGCCACCTTCTCCCACAAGGGGAGAAGGGAAAGCAGCAAGCGAGAAGCTTACGAAAAATCGCTCCAGCTCAGATGCCGGGAATCGAGGTCGCCGACTGAAACGGTGCCGCGGATCTCGTGAGGGACGTGGAAGCTGCTGCGCAGATACACCAGCGGTGCGGCCTCGTCGGAATGCGAGACGCCGCGCACCTCGCCGACGAAGATCGAATGCGTCTTGGTCTCGAATTCCTGCGCCAGCACGCAGTCGAATGCGGCGACCGCATCCGTCAGCACCGGTGCGCCGGTCACCCCGCGCGTCCATTGCCCGAACGCAAATCGGTCGTCGCCGTTGACGCCCTTCTGGCCGCTGAAGGTGAGCGCGAGCACGGCGTGGTCCTCGTGCAAGAAGTTGATCGCGAAGGCGCCTTCCTCGCGGATTCGCGCATGTGCGCTGGCGTTACGGTTGACGCAGACGATCAGGGACGGCGGATTGTCCGATAGCGAGCAGGCTGATGTCACCGTCAGCCCGGTGCGCTTGCCGTGCTCGGCGCCAACCGTGACCAGCGCAACCGCGCCGGCGCATTGGCGCATTGCCAGTTTGAAATCCTTTGCGTCGACGCTCACGCCGAAATCTCCGAAACGGGGCGGGTGCGACACGATTGCGCCGCACCCGCCGCGCGTCAAGCGGCCTTCTTCGCGGAGCCGAGATGTTTCAGGCGCGGCATCACCTCTTTGCTGAGCAGCGAGAGCGAATGGCGCCAGGCCTCCGGCTTGTGCTTGTAGTCGAAGCCGAACACCAATAGCACGCCGAAGCCGCCGACCTCGTCGTAGATCTTCTCGATCTTCTCGGCGACGGTTGCGGGCGAGCCGACGATCCAGTTCCGCTTGGCGCAATATTCGACGGTGACGTCGCTGTCGGGCACGTCGGGCGCGTGCTTCAAATAGTCCTTGAAGCCGAAATGGCCGAGCAGCGGCAGGAAGTACTCGCCCATCATCCGGCCCATCATGTCGCCGGTCGAGAGCTTCCAGGCCTCCTCGTCGGTGTCGGCGACGAACACCTCGCGTACGAGGCGCCAGTCCGCGCGGTTCGGCTTGCGTCCGGTCTTGGCGGCGCCGATCTCGACCGAGTCCCAATGGCTGCCGACATAGGCCGGGTTGAGGTTGAGGCTCATCGGAATGAAGCCGCGCTCGCCGGCGAGCTTCAGCGTGTCCGAGTTCTTCGAGAGCCCGGCAACGCCGATCGGCGGATGCGGGGCCTGGAGCGGCTTGATGTGGGGCTTGAGGAAGTCGAACATCGTGTCCGGCTTGGTCACGGTCCAGAACTTGCCCTTGTAGGTGAAGGGCGCGGGATCGGACCACAGCTTCAGGATGATCTCCAGCGCCTCGCGGGTCATGTCGCGGTTCTGTCCGCTCATGCCGTCGACGTTGAACATCGCCCAGTCGCTCGGCAGGCCCGAAGCTGCGACGCCGAAATTGAGCCGGCCCTCGGAGAGATGGTCGAGCATCGCGACGCGGTTGGCGAGCTCGGCCGGGTGGTGATAGGGCAGCAGGAAGCCGCCTGGCCCGATGCGGATATTCTTGGTCTGCATCAGCGCCTGCGCGATCAGGAGGTCCGGCGTGGGATTGGGTTCCCAGGGTGCTGTGTGGTGCTCGCCGACCCAGGCCTCCTGATAGCCGAGCTCGTCGAGCCAGCGCATGACTTGCAGGTCCCAGTCGTTTCCTTCCTTCAGGCCGCACTCCGGCGGATGCGAAGGCATCGTGAAATAGCCGATCTCCATGGGTTTCCTCATCTGATGTTGACGCGTCTTGTTGCGCGTTCCTGGACTTGAACAGGACAGCTTTAGCAAGCGGTGTGCCACCGCATCGCAAGCCGTGTGCCAGCGCGGCGAGCGGCTCAGACCTGCGAAAAATCGCTGGTTTGAGGCGGCAATAGCCGATATCCCGGGGCGGATTTGCGAGCGTCCGTCTCATTGTCGCGAGACGGCGTCTTGCCGGTGAGACCAAGGATACCCGTTGAGATGACCGAACCCGCCTATGTCGCGGTGGACTGGGGCACCAGCAGTTTTCGGCTCTGGCTGATCGACCGCGCCGGCCAGGTGCTGGCTGAGCGCCGCAGCGATGAGGGTATGCTGGCCGCGGCCAAGGCCGGCTTTGCCGGCGTGCTGCAGTCGCATCTCAAGGCAGTCGAGGCCCCGGCCCAGCTGCCGGTGCTTGTCTGCGGTATGGCCGGCGCCAAGACCGGCTGGGTCGAGGCCGGCTATGTTGATACGCCTGCGCCGCTCTCTGCCGTGCTGAAGCGGGCCGCGCTTGTGCCCGGCGAGACGCGCGATATTCGCATCCTGCCCGGCATCGCGCAGCGCGATACCAAGGCGCCGGACGTGATGCGCGGCGAGGAGACGCAGCTGCTCGGCGCACTCGGTCTCGAGGCCGCAGGCGAAGCGCTGGTCTGCATGCCCGGCACGCATTCGAAATGGGTGCGCGTGAAGGACGGCACGGTCGCGCATTTCTCCACCTTCATGACCGGCGAGCTCTTCAGCGTGGTCTCGCGCGAGACGATCTTGTCGCTCGCGGTCGCCGGTGCCGATGATGCCGAGGATGTCGCGAGCTTCAAGGCGGCCGTGAAAGCCGCGTATGAAGCGCCGGCCTTCGCGGCCAACCTCCTGTTCGGAGCGCGGTCGCGGCAGCTCCTGTTCGGTGGCACGCCGGCCGCTGCGCGCGAGACGCTGTCGGGCACGTTGATCGGCGTCGAGCTGGCGGCCGGGCTTTCCGGCGCCGTGCCGAAAGCGGGCATCACGCTGATTGCTTCCGGGCGGCTCGCGATGCTGTACCGGCTCGCCTTCGATGCGCTGTCGGTCACCGTGCAGCCGATCGATGCCGATGAAGCCGTCCGCCGCGGCCTGTCGATGGCCGCTGCCGCGATCTGGACGAAATGAGAGGAATCTTGAGATGAGCGTTCCCTTTCCGCCGATGCAGCGGCCGCTGGTCGCGATCCTGCGTGGTGTGAAGCCCGAGGAGACCGAGGCGATCGTCGGTGTGCTGATCGAGGCCGGCATGACGGCGATCGAGATCCCCCTGAATTCGCCGGAGCCGTTCCGCTCGATCGCGACTGCCGCGAAGCTCGCGCCGTCCGGCGTCCTGATCGGCGCCGGCACGGTGCTGGCCGCCTCAGATGTCGATCGTCTCAATGACGTCGGCGGCAAGTTGATGGTCTCGCCGAATGTGGATACGCAGGTGCTCACGCGTGCACACCAGTACGCCATGGTGACGTTGCCCGGCGTGTTCTCGCCGACCGAGGCGCTGCTCGCCGCGCGCTCCGGCGCATCGGGCCTGAAATTCTTTCCGGCCAGCGTGCTCGGCGCGTCCGGTATTGCCGCGATCCGCGCCGTGCTGCCGGCGGGCGTGATGATCGCCGCCGTCGGCGGCGTCTCCGACCAGAATTTTGCCGAGTACATGAAGGGCGGCGTGACCGCGTTCGGGCTCGGCTCCAGCCTCTACAAGCCCGGCATGACGGCCGCCGATGTCGCCGCTCGCGCAAAGGTGACAATCGCGGCCTATGATCGGGCGATTGCGAAAGACTGACGTAGCAATAAACAAGCCGTGATCCCGGCGTCGCGGATTTGTATCCTATCCTGCCGCGTCAGCGAGATCAGGAGACCGACATGGCGATCAACAACGTGGCCGATCTGTTCGTGGCAACACTCGAACAGGCCGGCGTCAAGCGCATCTACGGCATCGTCGGCGACAGTCTGAACGCTTTCACCGAGGCGCTGCGCCGCCGCGGCACCATCGAATGGATTCATGTCCGCCACGAGGAGGTCGCGGCCTTCGCCGCCGCCGGCGAAGCCGAGATGACGGGGAGCCTCGCTGTGTGTGCGGGCTCCTGCGGCCCGGGCAATCTGCACCTGATCAACGGGCTGTTCGACGCGCATCGCAGCCGCGTCCCCGTGCTTGCGATCGCGGCGCAGATCCCCTCGGCGGAGATCGGCGGCGGCTATTTCCAGGAAACCCATCCGCAAAACCTGTTTCGGGAATGCAGCCATTATTGCGAGCTGGTCTCGGACCCGAGCCAGCTTCCTTTCGTGCTGGAGAACGCGATCCGCGCGGCCGTAGGCCTGCGCGGCGTCGCCGTGATCGCCATGCCCGGCGACGTCGCGTTCCGCAGCCCGCCCAAGCGCGCGCTGTCGACGACGCGCGGGCTCGCGCTGTCGGCGCCGAAGGTTGTGCCGCAGGTCGACGAGCTGAAGGCGCTCGCGGACCTCCTGAACAGCGCCGAGCGCATCACCCTGTTCTGCGGCCGCGGCTGTGCGGGTGCGCACGCGCCGCTGATGCAGCTGGCAGAAGCGCTGAAGAGCCCGATCGTGCATGCACTCGGCGGCAAGGAGCATGTCGAGTACGATAACCCCTACGACGTCGGCATGACCGGCTTCATCGGTTTCTCCTCAGGCTATGCCGCCATGCACGCCTGCGACGCGCTGGTGATGCTCGGCACTGATTTCCCTTACAAGCAGTTCTTCCCCACCGATGCACAGGTCGCGCAGATCGATATCCGCCCGGAAAATCTGGGACGGCGGTGCAGGATCGATCTCGGCCTCGTCGGCGACGTCAAGCTGACCATCGAGGCGCTGCTGCCGCTGCTCAAGACCAAGACGCAGCGGAGGCATCTCGACGATGCCATCGGGCATTACAAGAAGGCGCGCGAAGGGCTCGACTCACTTGCGAAGGGGACGCCGGGCAGCAAGCCGATCCATCCGCAATATCTTGCAAAAGTCATCAGCGACCATGCCTCTGATAACGCCGTCTTCACCGCCGATGTCGGCACGCCCACGGTGTGGGCCGCGCGCTATCTCGGCATGAACGGCCGCCGCCGGCTGATCGGCTCGTTCGTGCACGGCTCGATGGCCAACGCGATGCCTCAGGCGATCGGCGCGCAGGCTTCGCAGCCGGGCCGTCAGGTCATCTCGCTCTCCGGCGACGGCGGCTTCACCATGCTGATGGGTGACCTGATCACGCTGACCCAGATGAAGCTGCCGGTGAAAATCGTGGTCTTCAACAACGGCGTGCTCGGCTTCGTTGCGCTGGAGATGAAGGCGGCCGGGTTCGTCGACACCAATGTCGATCTTGAGAATCCCGATTTCGCGGCGATGGCGCGCGCGATGGGCATTTTCGCCAAACGCGTCGAGGACCCCGGCGAGCTCCCCGGCGCCGTGAAGGAGATGCTGGCGCATGACGGACCCGCGCTGCTCGATGTCGTCACGGCGAAGCAGGAGCTGTCGATGCCGCCGACCATCACGCCCGAGCAGATCAAGGGTTTCAGCCTCTGGGTGCTGCGCGCGGTGATGAACGGGCGCGGTGACGAGGTGCTCGATCTCGCTAAAACAAATCTGCTACCGCGCTAGCCCCGCTTCACCGAAGGCGCGGGCAGCCGCTCGTGGCGGTGCTGGAAGCGCTGCCAGTGCAGCACGATGCCGATCAGCAAGGCCGGCACGAAGCCGAGTGCGATCAGGAAATACGGCAGCTGCGTCGGCGAGATGAACGCAATGGCGATATCGGAGATCAGCCAGAGCGCTGCGAACATCACCGCGAAATCGGTGCGCGGGCAGCGCAAATAATAGAACACGGCGGTGATGACGATGGCGGGCCCGATCGCGATGCCGATCATCACCGCGGTCAGCTCCTTCGGCGTCAGCGCGTCGAGCACCATCGACGCCAGCAGCCAGAGCGCGGCGAACATGGCGATGATGTCGAGCGGATGCCGCAATCCAATACCTCTCGCAGGAACCGCGCTATCGTTGTGGCCGGAACTCCGGTCGTCAAGGGAAAATACGCCTATTCCTCGTCACTTCCGGGGCGTTGGCCGCAGCATGAAATGGCCGAAAGCGGTGGCGATCGGCTTGTTCGCATCGTCTTGCCAGGCCCGCGCTTCGAAGGCGACGATACGCCGGCCCTGTTTCACGATCGAGACATTGGCGACGGTATCGAGGGCGCGGCCGGAGCGTAGATAGTTGACGGTGAGTCCGATCGGCTTGGGCAGCGCGGCGATGCCGAGCTCGCGCCTCACGCCGAGGATCGCGGTGGTCTCGAGGAAGGCGCCGGTCATGCCGCCATGGATCGCGGGCAGGATCGGGTTGCCGATGATCTGCGGCGAGAACGGCATCGTCAGCGTGCCATCGTTATTGACGCGAATGCCGAGGCAGCGCGCGAACGGGCTGTTGGCGAACGGGCCGTCCGGATCGTCCGGCGCCTCCAGCGTCGGGATGCTGCGCGAATCCATCCTGCGGTCCGCGAGCATGTTGGTGCGGTTGGCGCCGATCATGAAGCAGGCGGTCGCGGTTGCGACCGGATCGTCCTCGGAGTCCTGATAGGCGGTGGAGCGCACGAAGGCGATCGAGCGCGTGGTGCGGTAACAGACCGAATGCGCCTTGATGTCGAGGCCCGGCGTTGCCGGCTTCTGATAATCGATGCGCAGATCCAGGGTTGCGATCGCGCGCGTGCCGTCGAGCGCAAGTTGCACCGCCATGCCGCAGCTCTCGTCCAGCATCGCGGTGACGACGCCGCCATGCAGCACGCCGGTCTCGGTGTCGCCGACAAAGACCGGACGATAGGGCAGGCTGGACCAGGCCTCGGCGGGGGCGAAGTGGTCGAGCTGGAGCCCGCTGATATGGCCGTAGTCGGAACGGCGGCCCTTGATCGCCTCGGCGAGTTCCTCGAACGGCAGCGTGGTGGGTGAAGTGGACATGACGACGTTCTAGACCAGTGTCGGTCGCCGCGCAAAACCCCGAAAGGGGCTCATCAGGCAGGTCTGTCTGGGCCGGTTTGGCCTCGACATGGTGTGCCGAAGCAACGATGGTGGGCGCTTCGTCCGTCGACTAGCCCCAAGGAGTGCCCATGGCCGACCCCGAAACACCCGTTACCAATCAGGGGCCCGTGACCATTTCGAGCTCCAGCTCGGAACGGGCACCGATCATCTATTTCGACGGCGCATCCTGCT
Organism: Bradyrhizobium sp. LA6.8; assembly: GCF_040547935.1. NCBI lineage: Bacteria > Pseudomonadati > Pseudomonadota > Alphaproteobacteria > Hyphomicrobiales > Nitrobacteraceae > Bradyrhizobium > Bradyrhizobium sp. LA6.8. The sequence goes on along the minus strand of NZ_JBEPQQ010000008.1, from coordinate 65,142 downwards.
TCGGACACCACAACGGCGCGATCCAGATCGAGCTCGCCGCGAACCTGCTGATGCCAGTCGGTGCCGCCGTCAGGGTCGACGTGGTCCAGACCGCGCACTTGCGCTGCAGCGTGGCCGCAGCGCTGGCGCTGCGCGAGGCCCTCGACAAGGCGCTGGCGATGTACCGGCAGGGGCAGCAGCAGCCGGCGGAGGTGATCCCGACGGTGAAGAACTGAGATCGCGGGCGATCGCTTTTGAATGCGATCGCAATCTCTCAGCCCACATGCACCTTCGGCTTCTTGCCGCCGTTCCACTTGCCGTCGAGCGCGCGCTCGATCTGGGCGGCGAGCTGCAGCAGCAGGCCGTCATTGGCCTGCTTGGCGATGGCCTGGATGCCGAGGGGGAGGCCGTGGTCTTGCTCTGCCATCGGCATCGAGATCGCCGGCATGCCGCAGAGATTGGCGAGCGGCGTGAAGGCGAAGAAGCGCCAGAGATTGCCGAACCAGTCGAGGACGTCAGGATTTTCGGAGATGGTGAGATATTCCCTGGTGCCGACCTTCGGCGTCGGCAACGCGGTGATCGGCGTCAGGATCACGTCCCACTGCTCGAAGAACGCGCCGAAGCCGCGCGAGGTCGTGTTGAACACGCCTTGCATCTTCGCCCGCTCGGCGAAGCTCGTGTGCCGACCGGCTTCCCAGATCCTGATGTTCATGGGCTCGATGAGATCTTCCGGCGGCTTTTCCAGCCCGCGCGCGGCGAGCATGTTGGAGATCACCACGGCAAAATTGCTGATGTAGCAGGTGGTCTGCGCCGCGAACGCGGCGCGGAAGTCGAGCTCGGGCAGCGCGTATTCGACGTGATGGCCGAGGCCTTCGAGGAAGCGGCCGGTCTTCTCCAGCTCGGCGGCGATCTCCGGCGTCGCGGTGTAGTCGCCCCAGGTGTGCGACAGCGCGATGCGAAGCTTTGACGGATCGCGCTTGATCATCTCGGAATAGGGCTGCGCCGTGGTCCAGAACGGCATGAACTCGCCGGGCGCAGGCCCGCGGGCGTGATCGACGAAGGCAGCGGTGTCGCGCACCGAGCGCGACTGGCAGCCCTGGATCGAGACGAGACCGGTGAGGTCGGACATGTGCGGGGCCAGCGAGAACACGCCGCGCGACACCTTCAGCCCGATATTGCCGTTGACGCCGGCGGGAATGCGGATCGAGCCGCCACCGTCGGTCGCATGCGCGATCGGGACGACGCCGGCCGCGACCATCGCCGCGCTGCCCGCCGACGAGCCGCAGGTGGTGTAGTCGGTATTCCAGGGATTGCGCGTCACGTAGACGGTGGGATTGTCGGCCGAGCTGCACACGCCGAATTCCGGCGTCGTGGTTCGTCCGATCAGGTTGAGGCCTGCCTGGCGGAATTTACCGGTGAGGAACGTGTCGGCCGCGGCGCGATTGCCGCGCATCAGCAGCGAGCCCATTTCCTGGAGCCGGCCCTTCATGGTCGGTCCGAGGTCCTTCATCAGGAAGGGCAAGCCGGCGAACGGGCCGGCGAGATTGGCGCCGTCCTTGGCCGGATCGGCGATCACGTCCTCGAACAGCTCGACCACGCCCGACAGTGCCGGATTGACCTTGGCCACGCCCGCCGCGGCCTGGCGCGCCAGCTCCTTCGCCGTCAGCTCGCCCTTGCGGACGCGCGCCGCCAGTCCGACGCCATCGTGCTGCGCCCATTCGTTCCAGCTCATCGGCAAAGTCATGAAGTCCAAATCCCCGTGGGTAGCGGCGTCACCTTTTTCGCAAGGGCCCGCGTGAATCAACTGAGCCGGCGCGAAGGGCAGGGTTGCGCCGGGCGGAGAGGTCGCCGCGTCATTAAGACAGCCGCGCGATCACCGCAACCGGGCCGCCGCCGGCCGGCCCCTGATGCTCGGCACCGCCGGAGACATAGACCGCGCCGGTGCCGGCGAGGCCGGCGATCAGGCCGCCGACGGCTGCGCGGGCATGGCGCGTCGAGCTGATGTCGGTATCCTCCAGCATGGTGTGGCGGAAGCCGCGCACTCTGCCATCAGGCGAGGCCTCGGCCTTGGCGAAGATATTGACGAGCTCGCGGCCCTCGGTGGCTAGCGGCGCGACGCCAAGGCCAACGCTTTTCAGCGCCGAAACCACCGCCGGGACATCGATCGCATCGTTCATCACGGCATGTCCGATCTCGAACTCGCTCGCTGAAGATGCCGAGTTGCCGAGCACGATGATGACGTTGTGCGTCAGCTCGATCCCTGACGAGGTGGACGCAACCGACGAGAACAGATCGTAGCGCCGCAGCACGTCGTCGTCGCTGATATCGGAGGCGATCTCGCCGAGCGCGACCGCGACCCCAAGCGCGGAGGCGCCGCGCGAATAGGCCATCGAGCTGTAGGCGCTGGTCGTGGCCGTCGTGTTGCCGCGCGCGTTTGCCGCTTCGACGCGGTCGCTGGTAAGCAGCGGGCATTTGATCTGCACGAAATGGACGTCGGCGGGATCGGTGATGCCGGCATCCGCCATCGCGGCAGTCACCGCCTTGGCCGTTTCGATGATCTGTGCGGAGCGGCCGATCTCTTCGGGGAGGAAGTCCCGCGTGTGCGCCATGCCGATGCTCAAGCGCTTGCCGGACATGCCTGCCGGGCGCTCAGCCTGGCGCCGCGTGAACACCGTGATATGCGGGCTGAGCACGCCTTCGGTGCCACCCGACATCACGAAGGCGATGCGCTGCTCGACCGCCTCTGGCGAAAGGCCGAGTTCTGGCGCCAGCGCGGTGCACAACGCAGCAACGGCATACTCCCGCGTAAAATCGTTGACGCCGCCATTGCCTTCGGTCTTGCCGAGGATGGCCAAAATCGTTGTCGGGTCGATCGCGCCGGAGCCGATCATGGCCATGAGGCCGGAGACGTCGCCGGGGCCCTTGGTGGCGACCCTGAAGACGCCGACCGATGCTGTCCGCATTGCAGTCCTCGTGTGGAGTTCGGTGGTCCGGCGGGTCAACCAGCCGTGGAACGGAGGCGCATGTCAAGGCACAAGCGGGGCGCAGGCATCCCCACGAATGTGGCGAGATCGCATCCGGTTCAACAAAAAAATCCTCTGTCGACGGTTGCGCGCCGCACCTTGATGAATCAACCTCGGTTGGTCCATAAGCGGCGTCCCGCTGCCGGTGGTTCGCCCCCGCGTCGCGTGCTTGGATAGAGGGATTCTCGCGTGGCAAATATCAACCAGAAAATTGCGCAGGAGCTTGGGGTACGGGCGGAGCAGGTCGAGGCGACGGTGACGTTGCTCGATGGCGGCGCCACGGTTCCCTTCATCGCCCGCTACCGCAAGGAAGCGACCGGCGCGCTCGACGACGCGCAATTGCGCACCCTGGAGGAGCGCCTGGGCTATTTGCGCGAGCTCGAAGACCGCCGCAAGGCGATCCTCGAATCGGTCCGCGAGCAGGGCAAGCTCGATGCGGCGCTCGAAGCCTCCATTCTCGCCGCCGACAGCAAGGCGCGCCTCGAAGACATCTACCTGCCGTTCAAGCCGAAGCGCCGCACCAAGGCCGAGATCGCCAAGGAAGCCGGGCTCGAGCCGCTCGCCAATCAGCTGATGGCAGAGCCGGGCAACGATCCGAAGGTCGTGGCCGAAACTTTCATCAACGCCGAGAAGGGCGTTGCCGATGCCGCTGCCGCGCTCGATGGCGCCCGCGCCATCCTGGTCGAGCGCTTCGATGAGGACGCCGACCTGATCGGTGCTTTGCGCGAAGAGGTGTGGACCAACGCGCGCATGGCCTCCAAGGTGCGCGACGGCAAGAAGACCGAGGGCGAGAAGTTCGCCGACTATTTCGAGTTCTCCGAGCCGCTGACGAAGCTCCCGTCGCACCGCATCCTCGCGATGTTCCGCGGCGAGAAGGAAGAGGTCCTCGATCTCCAGATCCAGGCCGAAGCCGAAGCGTCGCCGCCGGGCGTGCCGAGCGCTTATGAATTGAAGATCATGAAGCGGTTCGGCATCGCCGACCTCAAGCGCGCCGGCGACCGCTGGCTGATCGACACCGTGCGCTGGGCCTGGCGCACCAAGATCCAGGTGCATCTCAACATCGACCTGCGCATGCGGCTGTGGAACGCCGCCGAGACCGAGGCCGTGCGCGTGTTCGCTTCCAATTTGCGCGACCTGTTGCTCGCGGCACCCGCCGGCACCCGCGTCACCATGGGCCTCGATCCCGGCTACCGCACCGGCGTCAAGGTCGCCGTCACCGACGCGACCGGCAAGGTGGTCGATACCGCCGTGATCTATCCGCACGAGCCGCAGCGGCAGTGGAACGAGGCGCTTGCGATCCTCGGCAAGCTTGCCCTGAAGCATCGTGTCGAGCTGATCGCGATCGGCAACGGCACCGCCTCGCGCGAAACCGACAAGCTCGCAGGCGATCTCGTCAAGGGCCTGGCCGAGCTGAAGATGACCAAGATCGTGGTGTCGGAAGCCGGCGCGTCGGTCTATTCGGCCTCGGCCTTCGCCTCGGAAGAGTTGCCGGGTCTCGACGTCACCCTGCGCGGTGCGGTCTCGATCGCCCGCCGCCTGCAGGACCCGCTCGCCGAGCTCGTCAAGATCGAGCCCAAGGCGATCGGCGTCGGCCAGTACCAGCACGACCTCGGCCAGGCCAAGCTCGCCAAATCGCTCGATGCCGTGGTCGAGGACTGCGTGAACGCGGTCGGCGTCGACGTCAACACCGCCTCGGCACCACTGCTTGCCCGCGTGTCGGGTGTCGGCTCCGGCCTTGCCTCGAGCATCGTGGCACACCGCGACGCCAACGGCCCGTTCAAGTCCCGCAAGGCGCTCAAGGACGTGCCGCGCCTCGGCCCGAAGGCGTTCGAGCAGTGTGCCGGCTTCCTGCGCATCCTCGGCGGCGAGGACCCGCTCGATGCGTCCGGTGTGCATCCGGAAGCCTATCCCGTGGTGCGGCGGATTCTCAGCGCCACCAAAAGTGACATCAAGGCGCTGATCGGCAGCAGCGAGATCGTGCGCACGCTGAAGCCCAAGGATTTCGTCGACGAGACCTTTGGTCTGCCGACCGTCACGGATATTCTGCGCGAATTGGAAAAGCCCGGCCGCGACCCGCGTCCGGCGTTCAAGGCCGCGGTGTTCAAGGAGGGCGTCGAGGAGATCAAGCATCTCCAGAAGGGCATGATCCTCGAGGGGACCGTGACCAACGTTGCCGCCTTCGGCGCCTTCGTCGATATCGGCGTGCACCAGGACGGCCTGGTTCACATCTCTGCGATGTCCAGGAACTACATCAAGGATCCGCGCGAGGTGGTGAAGCCCGGCGACATCGTCAAGGTGAAGGTGCTGGACTTCGAGGTCGCCCGCAAGCGCATCTCGCTGACGCTGCGGCTCGACGACGAGGTCGGCGCCAAGAAAGACGCGCCCGGCATGCAGCGGGACAACAGCTCGCGAAACCCCGCGCGCATGACGTCGTCGGCCCCGCGCAACCAGGAATCCTCCGGCGGCGGTGCCCTCGCCGAAGCCATGCGCCGGGCGGCCGAGAAGAACGGCGGCAAGCGGGCGTGATACTTTAACCTCTCCCCGCTCTTGCGGGGGGAGGTCGGATCGCGCTAGCGATCCGGGTGAGGGGCAAGGCATGCGGCTGACCGGATCAAAGGCCCCTCCGGCTCGTAACTTGATGGTGCACGGGACAAGCGTTGCGATCACTTTTTAGATCGCATTCGCGGACGCAGCCCCTCATCCCACTCTCTTCCCGTCAGAACGGGGCGAGGGAGCGAAAGAGCGTTCGTCCCTAACACCTGCGTCAGAATCTGGCGCGTTTGTAAGTTGAAGGTGCCTGTCCGTTCCTCTCATCTGATCCTCCTCGCGCGGCAGAAAGATCGCCGCGCAGCACGGAGGATGCTTCGATGGACAACAGGCTTCTCAAAGGCGTCACTGCGGTGACGCTCGCCGCAATGATGGCGCTCGCTTCACCTGTGCTTGCCCGTGGCGGCGGTGGCGGTGGCGGAGGCCACGGCGGTGGCGGCTTCGGCGGTGGCGGACATGGCGGCTTTGGCGGTGGTGGACACTTCGGTGGCGGCGGAATGCATGCGGGTGGCTTCGGCGGCGGTATGCACGTCGGCGGTATGGGTGGCGGCGGCATGCGATTTGGCGGCATCGGCGGTGCTCGTTTCGGTGGCGCCCGCTTCGTCGGCTCGCCAATGGCTGCCCGCGCCGCCATCGGGCCGCGCTTTGCCGGTGCACCATTAGCGACCCGCGCCGCTTTCGGCCCGCGGTTTGCTGGCCCGGGCTGGCACGGCAGGCCGTTCATTGGCCGCCATGCCTTCTTCCACCGTCACCGCTTCAACCGGTTCGCTTTCGTCGGCGCGCCGTTCTTCTATGCCAACTATGCCAGCTATTACGACGATGGCTGCTGGCGCAGGAGCTTGACGCCCTACGGATGGCAATGGGTCAATGTGTGCGGAGACTATTGGTAGTCGCATCGCGGTACCGCACCATTGTCGCGATCGCCACCGGGCGGTTCCGCTCAGCCCCGGAACGGGATAGTCTGGTGGCGATCGTCGCGCGGAGTTTTGCATGACCGGAGGTCACCGCCGCATTCTGGTCGTCGAGGACGATCCGGAAACCGCAGGCCAGCTCGTCGAGGAGCTCACCACCTCGGGCTACGACGTCGATCTTGCCGCGACGGGTCGTGAAGCCCTGAGCCACGGCGTCGCCCGCGACTATGCCGTGATCACCATCGACCGCATGCTGCCCGACATCGATGGCATCGCCGTGATGCGCCAGTTGCGCGACGACGGCATCGCCGCACCCTTCCTGATCATCTCCGCGCTCGGCGAGGTCGACGACCGCGTGCGCGGTCTGCGCGCCGGGGGTGATGACTATCTCGTCAAGCCGTTCTCCTTCGTCGAGCTGCTGGCGCGCCTCGAGGCGCTCGGCCGCCGCAGCGAGACCGTCGCCAAGGAAACCATCCTGCGGGTCGGCGATCTCGCCATCGACCTGATCGCGCGCAACGCCAGCCGGCGCGGCCGGAAAATTCCGCTGCTGCCGCGCGAGTTTCAGCTGCTCGAATATCTCGTCCGCAACGAAGGCCGCGTCGTCTCCCGGGCGATGCTGCTCCAGCATGTCTGGGACCTGCATTTCGATCCCTCCACCAACATCATCGACGTCTATGTCGGGCGGGTCCGCCGCAAGGTCGACGATGCCCAGGCCTATCCGCTGATCCATACGATCCGCGGCATCGGATATTGCATCCGTGCTCCTGGCTAAGACGCTCCGCTCCTCCACCTTCCGTCTGGCACTGATCGCGATCGCGGCGTTCGGCCTGATCGTCGCGGCGATCATGGCCTATGTCTATTTCGGCACGATCGCCTATGTGCAGGGCCGGGTCGGCGACGCCGGCGATCACAGCGGCTTCACCGCGATGATCGAGCTCGCGATGGTCGCCGTCGCCGTGCTGCTGGCCGTGCTGGCCGGGCTCGCCGCCGTGCTGGTGACGCGGCGCACGGTCGGACGGATCGAGGAGATCAATGCGACCAGCCGCGCCATCATGCTGTCGGGGCTCGACCGGCGCATTCCCTTGCGCGGCAGTCACGACGAGTGGGACCGCGTCGCCGAAAACCTCAACCAGATGCTCGACCGCATCGAGACGCTGATGGGTGAGGTCAAGCAGGTCAGCGACAACGTCGCCCACGATCTGCGCACGCCGCTGACGCGCATGCGCGGCCGGCTGGAAAAAGCCTATCACACCCCGCGAAATGGCGAGGCCGATGCGACGCTGATTGGCGATACCATCGCCGATCTCGACGCCGTGCTCGGCATGTTCGCTTCCATCACCCGGATCTCGGAGATCGAGACCCGCGCCCGCCGGAGCGCGTTTCGCACGCTGAGCCTCACCGAGATTGCCGGCGAGGTCGTCGAGCTCTACGACGCCGCGGCCGAGCAGGTCGCGACCCGCCTCAGCCTTGACGGCGACCGCGAGGTTGCGATTACGGGGGACCGCGACCTGCTGTTCGACGCCATCGCCAATCTGGTCGACAACGCGATCAAGCACGGCCGCGCGGGCGGGCAGGTCACGGTGACCTGTCGCAGCGCCGGCGCCGGGGCGGTGATCGCGATCGCCGACGATGGTCCAGGCATTCCCACCGAAGAGCGCGATCACGTGTTCAAGCGCTTCTACCGGCTCGAACAGAGCCGTTACACGCCGGGCAACGGTCTGGGCTTGAGCCTGGTCGCCGCCGTTGCCGGTCTCCATGGCGCCGAGATAGCACTGCACGACAATGCGCCGGGCCTCACGGTGCGGCTCAGCTTCCCGGCGACATCAGCGCGATAGGAGCTGACGGCGTCATAGCTCGATCACGCCGCGGCGTGCCGCATGCGCGACCGCGTCGGTGCGGCCGGTGGCATCCAGCTTGTCGAGCAGCGAGCCGACGTGGAATTTGACCGTGTGCACGGAAATGCCGAGCTGGCGCGCGATCAGCTTGTTGGACGCGCCTTCCGCCATCAGCGCCAGGACATCGAGCTCGCGCTGCGTCAGCGCGATGTCTTCCGGCATGATGCGCGGATCGCGGGCCATGACCGTCGCCGTGGCGGCCTCGCCGGGCGCGGCGAGCCGAAGCCCGGCGATGTTGCCGAGCAGAACCGCCAGGCGATCGGCGAGGGCGGGATCGTCGATCTCCAGGGTGAGCACGATCTCGGGCGCGGTGTCCTCGCTCACGCCTCCGGCCTCTCGCCGATCGTGACCTTGAAGCTGACTGGCTCGCCGCCGCGGCGCACCGCGACATCGACCACCGTGCCGACGCTCGCAGGTCCCAGCGTCCGCGACAGCGCACGCACGCCGGAGAGCTTCTGGTCGTTGACCGCCACGATGACGTCGCCCTGGCGGATGCCGGCCGCAGCCGAAGGACCGGCCTTGTCGACATTCATCACCATCGCGCCGATGCCATCGTCGAGCCGCACCGGCTGGAGCCCGACGCCGAGATATCCGCGGGCGATGCGGCCGCGCGTCTCGAGTTGTGCCGCGACCCGCTCGATTGTCGCCGTCGGGATCACCAGGACCCGCCGCGGCCCGAGCACGGCCATGCCGAAGGCGTCGCCTGATGCATCGAGCGCGAGCCCGCCTTGTTGCGCGAAGCGCAGGCGCACGTCGAGCTCGATCCGCGCATCGATGTCGCCGCCGCGCAAGGAGCGCCAGCTCTTGCCGGACAGTGATACCATGCCGAGCGCCGCGCTCGGCGCATCGCGATCGGTGGCGACGACGACCGACAGCGTGCCGAGGGGCGGAACGGTCGCGGCCAGCTTGACCGGTGCAAGACTGGCATCGGTGCGCAACAGCGCGATGTCGGTCGTATGGTCGCGGCCGACGATCGTGGCGGGAGCGGTGCTGCCGTCGGGGAGGCCGATCTGGATATCGCCCTCGTCGGCCAGCGCTTCGTCGGCGGTGACGATCAAGCCGGGTTTCCAGACGAAGCCGGTGGCGCGGGAGCGATGCGAATGCACGGCGACGACGGAAGGCGCGGTGCGCGTCACGACATCCGTGAGCGCGGACGAAAGGGACGACAGAGGAGTGGGGTCGGTCATGGAAGGCTCCTGTAAATTGTCCTCAATCTGGGATGTCGGGGGTGATTGCGAAACTGGCCGGGTGGCCAGGACAGACGGGGCGGACCGGCCTCAGCAGGGGCAAGGCCGACAAACATGTGATTGGGACGCGCTCACGGGAACGTGTAGCAATCCAGGAATTGCACTGTACGACCTCCAGCGTTTCCAGCGAGCCCCGACCGATGACCGTCGACCTCACCCGCCGCACCCTGCTTCAACTCGCCGGTGCGACCTCGCTCGCGATGGCGGCGGCCGCCGCCGCTCGGGCCGAGGGCCTGCCGCAAGGCGGCGGTCCGACCTATGCCAGCCGCACGCCGATGCGGGTGGGCATGGTGACGCTCCGGGTCAAGAACCTCGACAAGGTCGCGGACTACTATCGCGACGTGATCGGGCTCACCGTGATGGAGCGCTCCGCCGGCGCCGCGACGCTCGGCACGGCCGGCATCACGCTGCTCGTGCTGGAAGCCCGTCCCGAGGCCGCGATCGAGCCGCGCAATGCCGCGGGCCTCTACCACACCGCCTTCCTGATGCCGTCGCGAAAAGATCTCGCGCGCTGGCTGGTGCATGCTGCCTCGCATCGCGTGCCGCTGTCGGGCTTCGCCGATCATCTCGTCAGCGAATCCGTCTATCTCGACGACCCCGAAGGCAACGGCATCGAGGTCTACGCCGACCGCGATCCCTCGCAATGGCAGTGGAGCGAGGGCAGCGTGAAGATGGCGTCCGACGAGCTCAATATCCCTGACCTGCTGTCGCTGACCAATACGCGCGTCGCTGACTATGCGAAGGCCCCGGACGGCCTGCGCATCGGCCACATGCATCTGCGCGTCGGCGATCTCGCGCAGGCGCAGAGTTTTTACCACGGCACGATTGGCCTCGACCCGACCCGCAGCCGCAATGGCGCTGCGTTCCTGTCGTCGGGCCGCTATCACCATCACCTCGGCATGAATGTCTGGCAGAGCCAGGGGGCCGGCCAACGCGATGATCAGACGACAGGCCTGGCCTGGTTCTCGCTGGTGATGGCGAAGCAGGACGTTCTCGCCGCTCAGGAGGAACGCCTGCGCAAGGGCGGTGCGCAGGTCACGGCGCTCGCCAACGGTGTGGAGGCCGTCGATCCCTGGGGCACGCGGGTGCGCCTGATCAGGGTTTGATCGCCGGCGCGGGCGTTGCTATGACCGGTCAGGCGCTAGCCAGTTTTCCGGGGTTCAGCCTGACATGCCCGATTTTCACGGCGTCTTTCCGTATCTCGTTTCGCCCGTCGATGCCGATGGCACGGTGCGCACCGAAGTCCTCGGCAAGCTCTGCGACGATTTGATCGGCGCAGGCGTGCACGGGCTGACGCCGCTGGGTTCGACTGGCGAGTTCGCCTATCTCAATGCCGCGCAACGCACCGCGATCGTGCAGACCACCATCCAGGCCGCGGAGGGCCGCGTGCCGGTTGTGGCCGGCGTCGCCTCCACCTCGACGGCAGACGCAGTGGCGCAGGCGAAGGCCTACGAGAGGATCGGCGCCAACGGCATTTTGGCGATCCTGGAAGCGTACTTTCCGCTCGCCGACGCCCAGGTCGAATCCTACTTCCGCAGCATCGCGGATGCCGTGGACATTCCCGTCGTCATCTACACCAATCCGCAATTCCAGCGTTCCGATCTCACGCTCGACATCATCGCGCGCCTCGCTGAACATCCGCGCATCGGCTACATCAAGGACGCCTCGACCAACACCGGCCGGCTGCTCTCGATCATGAACCGCTGCGGCGATTCCTTGCGCGTGTTCTCGGCGTCCGCCCATATCCCGGCGGCGGTGATGCTGATCGGCGGGCTCGGCTGGATGGCGGGACCGGCCTGCATCATCCCGCGCCAGAGCGTCGCGCTCTACGACCTCTGCAAGGCCGGCCGCTGGGACGAGGCCATGGCGCTCCAGCGCAGGCTGTGGCGGATCAACGAGGCCTTCGCCCGCTTCAACCTCGCCGCCTGCATCAAGGCGGGGCTGGCGGTTCAGGGCTACGACGTCGGCGATCCCGTCCCGCCGCAGGCCGCGCTGTCGGCCGACGCCCGCAAGGTCGTGGAAGCGGCGCTCAGGGAGCTTGCCTAGCCGTCATGGCCGGGCTTGTCCCGGCCATCCACGCCTTGCCCTGTGGCACATAGAACGTGGATGCCCGGGACAAGCCCGGGCATGACGAATCTGTGGGTTCACCGCCCAAAACCGCGGCTGGTATGCCTCCGATCGATCCGCTAAAAGGCTGCCCGCAGTTTCGAAAAGACCCTGAGGACCCCACGGAATGAACATTCTTCCCGGCAATTTGCGTTTCGGAGCGGGGCAGCCCGTCAAGCGTTTGGAAGACCAGCGGCTGCTCACCGGGAAGGGTCAGTTCATCGACGACAAGCCGGAGGAAGGCGCGCTGTGGTTGCATGTGCTGCGCTCGCCGCATGCCCACGCGAAGATCGTCGCGATCGACACCAGCGCCGCCGCATCGATGCCGGGCGTCGCCGCGGTCTACACCGGCGCGGATCTCGTCAAGGACGATATCGGCACCATTCCGACCCTAAGCATCTTCAAGCGCCCCGACGGCAAGCCGATGACGGTGCCGCCGCGCCGCCTGCTCGCGCATGAGATCGTCCGCTACGCCGGCGAAGCGATTGCGGCGGTGATTGCTTCCTCCCGCGCGGAAGCACAGAGCGCGGCCGAAGCGATCGTGATCGAATACGACGTGCAGCCCGCGGTGGTCGATCCCGTCGAGGCCGTAAAACCCGGCGCGCCCGTGGTGTGGCCGGAGGCGCCCGACAACATCGTCGGCGCGATGAGCTATGGCGATGCCGCCAAGGCGGACGAGGCGTTTGCCAAGGCTGCGCATACGGTCGAGCTCGACATCGTCAGCCAGCGTCTGGTGCCCTCCGCGATGGAGCCGCGCTCGACCATTGCCGAGATCGACAAGAAGACCGGCCGTCTTCTCCTGCACGTGCAGTCGCAGACCCCGGCCTCCACCCGCGACGTGCTGGCCGAAGCCGTGCTCAAGCGCCCCAAGGACAGCGTCCGCGTGCTGGTCGGCGACATCGGCGGCGGCTTTGGCCAGAAGACCAACCTCTATCCCGAGGATGGCATCGTCGCCTATGCCGCGACCAAGCTGAACAGGAAGATCCGCTGGCGCGGCGACCGCACCGACGAATTCGTCGGCGGCACCCATGGCCGCGATCTCACCTCGACGGCCTCCTTCGCGCTCGACGAGAAGGGCAAGGTGCTGGCCTATCGCGTCAAGTCGATCGGCTGCACCGGCGCTTACTCCTCGGGCGCGGCGAACATCATCCCGCTGGTGCTCGGGCCGTTCGTCCAGACCGGCGTCTACGATTTGCCGCTGGTGCATTTCGAGGTGCAGTCGGTGATGACCCACACCGCGCCGGTCGGCGCCTATCGCGGCGCGGGCCGGCCCGAAGCGGTGTTCATCGTCGAGCGCCTGTTCGACGCCGCCGCGCGAAAGATCGGCATGGATCCGCGTGCGATCCGGAAAGCGAACTACATCAAGCCGGCGCAGCTGCCCTACACCAACGCCGCCGGTCAGGTTTACGATTCCGGCGCCTTCGCCCACATGCTCGATCGCGCCGTCAAGTTGGCCGACTGGGACGGCTTTGCCGCGCGCAAGAAGGCGGCGAAGAAGAAGGGCCTGCTCTACGGACGCGGGCTCACGTCCTACATCGAGTGGACCGGCGGCCGCGCGCACACCGAGAAGGTCAGCCTGCACGCGACGTCGCAGGGCCGCGTCGTGCTGCATTCCGGTACCATGGCGATGGGGCAGGGGCTGCAGACCACCTACACCCAGATGATCTCCGACACGCTCGGCATTGCCATGGACAAGATCGACGTCGTCCAGGGTGACACTGATCTTGCGATGGGCTTCGGCAGCGTCGGCTCGCGCTCGCTGTTCGTCGGCGGCACGGCCGTGGCAGTTTCCTCCAACGACCTGATTCAGAAGGCGCGCGAGAAGGCGGCCAACGCGCTCGAGACCTCGGTCGAGGATATCGAATATCAGGGCGGCATGCTCACCGTCGTCGGCACCGATCGCCGCATCAGCCTGTTCGATCTCGCCGAGAAGGAAGGCGGCACCAAGCTCAGCGTCGATTCCGAAGGTGAGGTCGACGGTCCGAGCTGGCCGAACGGCACGCATATCTGCGAGGTCGAGATCGATCCCGAAACCGGGGTCTCCAAGGTCGTGCGCTATACCACCGTCGACGACGTCGGCGTCGCCGTGAACCCGATGCTGGTCACCGGCCAGATCCATGGCGGCGTCGCACAGGGTATCGGTCAGGCGCTGTATGAGGGCGTCTCCTATGATGCCGATGGCCAGCTTCTCACCGCGAGCTACCAGGATTACTGCATCCCGCGGGCCGACGACGTTCCGCCGATCGTGGTGACGCTGGACGATTCCGCGCCCTGCCGCACCAATCCGCTTGGCGCCAAGGGCTGCGGCGAATCCGGCGCCATCGGCGGCCCGCCCTGCGTCACCAACGGCGTGATGGACGCACTCGCCGAGCTCGGCATCACCCAGCTCAACACGCCCCTGACGCCGCAGAAGATCTGGAAGGCGATCAAGGACGCGAAGGTGGGCGCCTAACATTCCGCTGTCGTCCCGGGGCGCGCAAGGCGCGAACCCGGGACCCATAACCACAGGGCGCGGTTTGGCGCGAAGCGGGCAACTCCGAGTCCCCGCAGTCATTTCCGCCTGTGGTTATGGGTCCCCGCCCCCGTGCGCAATTGCGCACTAGGCGGGGACGACACCGCGAGTGTTGAGCCCGCGTGCGCCAAATGCGCAGTGCGTAGCCCGGATGGAGCGAAGCGAAATCCGGGGCCGCTCGTCATTATTGTCCTGGATTGCGCTACGCTCCATCCGGGCTACGAACATCAAATTCCCAGCATCATCTTCGCAATGATGTCGCGCTGGATTTCCGAGGTGCCGCCGAAGATCGTGTAGGCGCGGCCGTTGAGATATTCCGGCACCACCGTCAGCATCTCCTCAGGCGTCGCCGGCGCGTGGTTGAGCTTGTAGAGCGGGCGCATAGGCTCGACCGCGAGCGCGTCGTGACCGATCACGTCGACCCCCAGCCGGGTCACGGCCTGCCGGATCTCGCTGTTGCGCAGCTTGAGGATCGACGACACCGCGCCGGGATTCTGTCCGGTCTGCAGCGCCGAGAGCACGCGCAGCTCGGTCATCTCCAACGCGTCGATGTCGATTTCGACCTCGGAGATGCGCACGGCGATATCCGGACTGTCGATCGCGCGGCCGGTCAGCTCCGACTCGGCCAGCTCCGCGATCGCCTTCAGTCCCTCGCGCAGCTTCGCCGAGGCAATGCCGGAGCCGCGCTCGAACTCGAGCAGATATTTGCCGTAGGTCCAGCCTTTGCCTTCGTCGCCGACGCGATTGGCCACGGGCACACGCACATCGTCGAAGAACACCTGGTTGACCTCGTGGTCGCCGCCGATGGTCAGGATCGGGCGCGTCGTGATGCCCGGCGTTGTCATGTCGATGAGAATAAAACTGATGCCGTCCTGCTGCCGCGGTCCGTCGCTGGTGCGCACCAGCGCGAACATGCGGTTGGCGTGATGCGCGTGGGTGGTCCAGATCTTCGTGCCGTTGATGATGTAGTCGTCGCCGTCGCGCACCGCGCGCGTTTTCAGCGACGAGAGATCGGAGCCGGAGCCCGGTTCGGAATAGCCCTGGCACCAATAATCCTCGCCGGAGAGGATGCGCGGCAGATAAAAGTTCTTCTGCTCGGGCGAACCGAAGCCGATGATGACGGGCCCGACCATCTTCACGCCCATCACGTTGACATTGGGCACGCCGGCTCGTGCCGATTCAGTCTCGAAAATCCAGCGCTGCGCCGGCGTCCAGTCCGGACCGCCATATTCGACCGGCCAGCCCGGTGCGCCCCAGCCCTGCCGATGCAGCGCGCGTTGCCACGCCATGCCGATATCAGGGTCGGAGAACACCGACGGCGTCAGCGCGGTTGCGCGCTTCATCTCCTCGGTGAGATTCTTGGCGATGAAGCCGCGCACCTCGTCCTGGAAGGCGCGCTCCTCAGTGTTGAACGAGAGGTCCATGATGCGCTCCTTGTGTCAGGCCGTGCGGCTAAGCCGGGCGTGGCGGCTAAAATGATGCGCGCTGCCGCCGAACAGCGTGTCGAAGGCGACCAGCCGCTTGAAATAGGCGCCGACCTCGAGCTCCTCGGTGACGCCCATGCCGCCATGAAGCTGGATCGACTGCTCGCCGACGAAGCGCGCGCATTTGCCGATCTTCGCTTTCGCACCGGAGGCGGCGCGTGCGCGCTCGACTGGCGGGCTATCTGCCTTGAGCGCGGCGCGCAGCGCCATCGAGCGCGCCTCGTCGACCTGCATAGCCATGTCGGCGAGGCGGTGGCGGATCACCTGGTTGGCGGAGAGCGGCCGGCCGAACTGCTTTCTGATCTTGGCGTATTCCAGCGTTGTGTCGAGCAGCGTCTGCATGATGCCGACGGCTTCCGCGCCAAGCGCGGCCATGGCGCGATCGACGGCCCATTCGATCGCGGGCAGGGCGTCGCTGCCGTCACCCAGGAGAGCGTCCTCCGGTAGCTCGACGCCTGATAGTTCGATGTTGCAGGCCCGTCCGCCGCCGAGACGCTCATAGTCGCTGATGGCGAGGCTCGGCGTCTTCGCCGGAACCAGGAACAGGCCGATCCGCCCCGAAGGTCCCTGATGGTCGCGGACATGCGCGGAGACGATGATCTCGTCGGCGGCGTGGCCGTCGAGCACCGCGATCTTGCTGCCGGCAAGGCGCCAGCCTTGCGCCGTCTTGTGGGCGACGGTCGTGACTTTTGCGAGATCGAACCGCGCCGCGCGCTCGGAATGGGCGAAGGCGAGTTTCAGTGATCCGTCCGCGATCTTGGGCAGGCTCGCCTGCTTCTGCGCCGTGCTGCCGCATCTGTCGAGCAGCGCGGCCCCGAGCACGACCGTTGCGACATAGGGCTCGGACACCAGGCCGCGGCCGAAGGCCTCCATGAGAATGCCGGTGTCGACTGTGCCGCCGCCGAGCCCGCCATAGTCTTCGGAGATCGGCAGCGCCAGCCAGCCAAGCTCGGCGAACTGCTTCCAGACCGCCGGGCTGAAGCCGAGCGGGTCGTTCGCCATCTTGCGGCGGTGATCGGCATCGTAGCTCTCGGCCACGAAGCGCTCGGCGCTCTCGCGCAGCAGCCGTTGCTCGTCCGTGAGATTGAGATCCATCGCGTCTACTCCGCGGCCGCCGGCGGCTTGCGCACGGAGGGATGCAGTCCGGATGGATCGACCACCATGCCGAACTCCTGAAGGTTATGGGCGTGACAGAGCTGATGCAGCGCAAAGGCCTGGTCGATCGCGGCGGGCTGCCCCATCACGTCGACCGAGCGATTCACCGCCTCCTTGGTCAGCTTCAGCGCGAAGGACGGCTTTGATGCGATCCGGCGCGCCAGCTCCAGCACGGACGCTGAAAGCTCCGCGCGCGGCACGACCCGGTTGACCATGCCGAGCTGATGCGCCTCCTGCGCACTCCATGCGTCGGCGGTGAACAGGAATTCCTTGGCCTTGCGCGGGCCGAGTTCCCAGGGATGCACGAACCATTCGACCCCGCAGACGCCCATGGTCACCACGGGATCGCAGAACTGCGCGTCGTCGCTGGCGACGATGAGGTCGCAGGCCCAGGCCAGCATCAGCCCGCCGGCGATGCACTTGCCGTGCACCTCGGCAATGGTCGGCTTGGCCAGGTTGCGCCAGCGCCGCGTGATCTGGAGGTAAATCTCCTGCTCGCGCGCGAAGCGGCCATGCGCGCCCGGTTCGGCGAAGCCACCCCAATTTCCGATCGGCGGAAAATCGACGCCTGCGGCGTTCTTGCCGCCAGGGCGCAGATCGTGGCCTGATGAGAAATGCGGCCCGTTGCCGGCGAGGATGATCACCTTGACCGCGTCGTCCTGTACCGCCTCGTCGAAGGCGGCGTTGAGGTCGTAGGTCATCTGCAGGTTCTGCGCGTTGCGCGCCTCGGGCCGGTTCATGACGATCCGGGCGATCGCCGGCTCCGGCCGCTCCACGAGGATGGTCTCGAACGAGCTCATCGCGTTTCCCTTGGCGTTTCCGTTCTTGTTTTGCTCAAGTTGACTATGTCGGCCAGGGATAGGCAAGGGGCTTGCGTCAGTCGGTTGCTTTTCGCGCCGCCGGCACAAGATGTCTGGCACCGCGCGCGTTCAATCTGATAGTTTACGCCAGATTTCACCGGGAGGAATTTGATGCGCAAGATCCTGACCGTGCTGGCGGCTCTGGCCTCGCTGAGCCTGACCAATTGCGGCTACAACGCCATCCAGAGCGAGGACGAGCAGATCAAGGGCAACTGGTCCGAGGTCGTGAACCAGTATCAGCGCCGAGCCGATCTCGTGCCCAATCTCGTCAACTCGGTGAAGGGTTTTGCGCAGCAGGAGAAGGACGTGCTGCTCGGCGTCACTAATGCGCGCGCCAAGGTCGGCAGCATCCAGGCGACACCCGAGGTGCTGAACGACCCCGCGGCCTTCCAGAAATTCCAGGCCGCCCAGGGCGAGCTCTCCAGCGCGCTGTCACGCCTCCTTGTCGTCACCGAGAACTATCCGCAGCTCAAGTCGGACGCGCTGTTCAAGGATTTGATGTCGCAGCTCGAAGGCACCGAGAACCGCATCACCGTCGCGCGCAATCGCTACATCAAGGCGGTGCAGGACTATAACGTCACCATTCGCTCCTTCCCGAGCAACCTCACCGCGATGATGTTCGGCTACAAGGAGAAGCCGAATTTCGCGGTCGAGAACGAAAAGGAGATCTCGACCGCGCCGAAGGTCGATTTCAACCCGGCGCCGGCGCCGTCGAAATAAGCGCGCTCAGCCCCGATGCGCACCACATCCTCCGTTGTCATTCCCCGCGAAAGCGGGGAATCCAGTACGCCGCAGCTTCTCCGTGATCCGCCGGCGTCTCTGGAATACTGGATCGCCCGGTCAAGCCGGGCGATGACAGCGAGGTTGTGGCGCGCTTGTTCCGCTGTTTCATTGTGCGTTGCCCTCTTGCTCGCGCTTGCACTTACCTTTGCCTTCTCCGCCTTGGCCGATGTCGCCGTGCCGCAACTCACCGGTCGCGTGGTCGATCAGACCGGCACGCTGTCGAGCAGCGACATCGCCACGCTGTCGCAAAAGCTGCGTGACTTCGAGACTCGAAAAGGCAGCCAGGTCGCCGTCCTGATCGTGCCGACGACCCAGCCGGAGACGATCGAGCAGTTTTCGATCCGCGTCGCAGACGCCTGGAAGATCGGCCGCAAGAAGGTGGACGACGGCGCGATCCTCGTCGTTGCCAAGAACGACCGGCATTTGCGCATCGAGGTCGGCTACGGCCTCGAGGGCGCGCTCACCGACGTCACATCGCGGCGGATCATCGACGAGATCATCACACCGAAATTCAGGACGGGCGATTTCGCCGGCGGCATTACTGATGGCGTCGATCGCATGATGCGGGTGATCGACGGCGAGCCGCTGCCAGTACCTTCGCCGACTGTGAATTTCGGCAATCTGGACGATATTGCGCCGCTGTTCATTGTGACGCTGTTCGCCTCGATCGGGGTCGGTGGCTTCTTCCGGGCCATGCTGGGGCGGCTGCTTGGCTCATTGGCGACCGGCGGCATCATCGCGGCGCTGACCTGGCTCATTCTCGGATCCTTCGCAATCGCGCTCGCGCTCGGAGCGCTGGGCTTCGTCATCGGCTTCATCGCCGATCTGTTTGCGGCGATGGCGCCAAGCTCGGGGTCGTCGCGCGGCGGCTCGTGGTCGAGCGGCTCCTCGGGAGGTGGCTGGAGCAGCGGATCGTCGTCCAGCGACAGCGGCGGTTTCAGCGGCGGCGGTGGCAGTTTTGGCGGCGGCGGCGCCTCGGGGAGCTGGTAGCGGTCATGAGCATGAAGCGCATTGCCAGACATCTCGTGCAGCATCATTGGCGCGCGAAACAGATCTTTCCACCAGCCGTGCTCGCCCGCATCGAGCAGGCGATCAAGCAGGGTGAGAGCACGCATTCCGGCCAGGTCCGCTTCGTCGTTGAAGGCGCGCTCGACGGCAGGCCACTGTTCCGCAACCAGCCGGCCCGCGAGCGCGCGCTCGATGTGTTCTCTCACTTGCGCATCTGGGATACCGCGCACAACAACGGCGTCCTGATCTATCTCCTGCTCGCCGATCGTGACGTCGAGATCGTTGCCGATCGCGGCATTCACGCGAAGGTCGGTGACGAGGGCTGGGAGAACATCTGCCGCGCGATGGAGGCCGAGTTCGCCTCCGGCCAGTTCGAGCGCGGCGTGATCGGCGGCATCGCGGCGGTGTCGCGCGAGCTGTCGCGACATTTCCCGCCGCAGGGCCCGCATGCGAACGAGCTGCCGGATACGCCGGTGGTGATGTGAACGGAGGCCGATGATCCACATTCCGTCATTGCGAGCGTAGCGAAGCAATCCAGAGCCTTTCCGCAGTGCCTCTAGATTGCTTCGCCGCGCTCGCAATGACGGTGTGGAGGCAGCCATTCCGCGGCCGTTCATCTTCCCCCGCTTACAATTTGTTTCACGCCCGCCACACCGGTTCCACGTTCCCGGCCAAATTCGGCCCCGGATGACTTCCTAAAATTTCGGTAAGCGGGTCCCGAAGTAAGGATTTCGCAAGCAATGAAAGTTACCAAAAGGTCAATCCAGAGTGGAGTATTCGAACTGTGAGCGAACCAATGGCTGAGCAGGCTGCCCAGGATACGAGCGTCGTGGAAGCTGCGACCGCGCCGCAGGCCGTCGAGGCTGCCGGCATCGAGGCCCCCTCGATCGCCCCCGACCATGAGTCGCCGCCCAAGCCTGATCCAGTCAAGGCAGAGGCCCCGAAGGTCGAGCCGCCCCGGATCGAAGTGCCGAAGTTCGAGACCAAGCCTGAGCCAAAGCCCGGCAAGCTCATCGTCATGGCACCGTCGGAGCGCTCCTGGGAGCGCGAAGAGTTTGCTCCGCATGTGAAGGCGGACGAGCCGCGCGAGACCGGCGGCAAGCGCCGCCTGTCGGCGATGGCCGCGGTGGTGGCGATTGCGGCCAGCGTCGGCGCCATCAGCGGCGCGCTCGCGACCGCGGGCATGATGCACTTCGCAGCCCCGGCCCCCGCGCCGGCGCAGGTCGCCGACACCAGCGCGCTGGAATCCTCGGTTGCCCGGATCGATGCCGATGTCGTCGCACTGAAGGCGAATGTCGAGCACACCTCCAAGACTGGCCTCAGCCAGTTCAACCGGGCCAATGACCGCCTCGACAAGCTCGAGAAGGCCCAGGCCGAGCCGATGGCCAAAATCGCAAAGCTGTCCGAGACCGTCGACAAGCTCCGCGCCACGCCGCCCGCGGCCCCCGCGCAGGCCGCAGCGGCTGCCTCGAAGGAAACCACCGGCTCGATCGCGCCGACCCAGGTTGCGACCGCCGCCGCCGCACCGGTTCCGGCCCCTGCCGCGCCCAAGACCGAGGTCGGCCGGTTGCCGACGATCGACGGCTGGGTTCTGCGGGACGTTGCCAATGGCGGCGCGCTGATCGAGGGCCGCGGCGGCCTCTACGAGGTCTATGCCGGTGACCCCATCCCCGGAATTGGCCGCGTCGATGCGATCCGCCGTCAGGACGGCCGCTGGGTCGTCGTCACCAGCAAGGGCCTGATCGTCGCGCGCTGAGCGCTGGACATTCTACTTTCGAAAAGGCGCTTCACCACCATGTGAGGCGCCTTTTGACTTGAATAGGCCGGCTCAGGCGGTGTTACTGAAGGCATGAGCCGCGCGTTGCGAATTCTCTTTGCTGCCGCCGTCTTGCTTGGCGGAACTGTTTCGCTTTTCGCGGCGGAGAACGCGCCGTTGACGCGCGGCACGGCGATCATCGATCCCGATCTGCTCCGCAAGCTCGACCAGAACGATTCGCTCACGATCTCGCGCCTGCTATGGCCGGAGCGGAACGCAAACTTTCCGCTGACGACCGATTTGCTGTTCTCGTCGCTGTCCCAGCTCAAGGAGATTCCGCCGGCGATCGACGCGGAGTTTGACCGCTACGTCATCAGGCAGAAGGCGGCGTACCCGACCGAGACCATCGGCGTCGGCGAAGGCTTTGACGTGCAGCTGTTCGATCGGGCCAATCTGAAATCCCGCGACACCCGCTTCGTGCTGGCGGGCATCGTCAATCGCATGGACCGCGCCTATGTCTCGGAGGAGTCGTGCGGCGAGATCAGGCTGATCTATCGGCTGGTGCGTTTCGAGAATAAGCCGGAAGGTGGCAAGACCGCAACGCGCCTGCCGATGACGTTCAATCTGGTGATGAAGGCACGCGATGCGCGCCAGACCGATGCGAGCGGTAAGCCGGTCACCTGCGCCGAGGTCGCACGGCGCTGGCTCGACAATGGCGACTGGCAGAGGCTGATCGGCGGCGGCATCTCCCCTTCCGACGCCATGCTCGATCGCATCGAGACCAATATCCAGATCTCGATCGCGCCGAAATCGGCACTGCACGATTTCCGCTCCGACTATCTGCTCAAGGTGTTCAAATATAACGCCGCGACGAAGACGTTCGAGGAATCGACGCTGGAGAACCAGATCGACCGCGACCGCATCCTCGCCGACGACGATCTTCGACGGGACTTCAAGGCCTGGCTGCTTGGGCCGGAAAATCTCCGCGAGTTCGATCGCGGCACGGTGCTGATCCCCGAGACATTCCTGGCCAAGGCCGCGGTGGTGCCGACGCCCGCGGGCCTCGATGCTTCGCCGTTGCAGCCGGAGTTCGGCATGGTGCAAGGGGAGGACAAGGACAACAACAAGGGCGAGCCGGTCTTCACCGACAACGACGTGGTCGGCGCGCTGAAGCAGGCGGCGGCGCGTGGCATCGACATGCAGAACATCCGCTCGGTCGCGGGCTTCCAGCGCCGCCTCAACGACGTCACCTGCGCCGGCTGCCACCAGACCCGCGGCATCGGCGGCTTCCATTTTCCGGGCGTCGATTGGCTGGCGGACAAGCCGTCGAATTCCACCATCGTGCCGGCCTCGCCGCACTTCTTCGGCGACCAGGTCCGCCGCCGCGACATCCTGACCGCGTTCGCCGCGGGCAAACGCCCTGATTTCTCACGCGGATTTGCCAGCCGGCCGCAGACCCGTGGCAGCGGGGAGCTGGCCGGCACCGAATATCAGGATGGCTGGGGCGCCCATTGTTCCCTGCAAAATGCGGGATCGGGAGCGCCGGATAAGAGTTTTACGTCATGGAGCTGTGCTAAAGGTCTCACTTGTCAGGCTGCCGCGGCATCGAGCCGCATCGGCATGTGCTTCATCAAGACGCGTTAGCGCGTGATCCGAAAAAGTGTGTAGCGGCTTTTCGAAAAGATCACGCGCCAGATAAAGCCCGCAACCGATTTGGATGACCCATGACTGAGACCAGCGACGCCGACAAGGAGCGCAATCGTGAGATCGCGCGCAACGAGGAAGCCAAGCAGGTCACCGGCAGCATCCGCGTCAGCACCTGGGCGGTCGCGGTGGTCGTCATCGTCGGCGGGATTTTGTTCACGCTCGGCTGGCTGGCGCTGAGGGGTTAGTACCAGCGCTCTCACTTCGCGTAATTCGTCATCCGTTTGCCGGGCAAGAGCTCATAGGCCGGTTTCCAGTGCGGCAGCGCGGCCATGCGACCGAGCCAGGCGTGGATGGCAGGATGGCTCGCCGCGAAATCGAAGCCGTGCTCGTCGCTCGGATAGTGCAGGTAGGCCATCATCGAGATATCGGCGACCGTCGGCTTCGCCCCGATCGCAAAGGCATTGTGCTGGAGATGTCCGTCGAGAATTCCGAAGAAGTCCTCGAGCCGCCGGCGAAAATGCTTGAGCACCTGCGGATCGTTTTTCTCAGTGAACGCCCGCATGAAGCGATAGGTCGCCATGTAGCCGGTGAGCTTGTGGTTGTCCCAGAACAGCCAGCGCAGCAGCTCGAACTTCTCGTCCTCGGTCTCGGCGCCAAAACGGCCGTACTGCTCGGCAAGCTTCAGCAGTAAGGGCGCGGTCTGCGTCATCTTCACGCCGTCGATCTCGAGCACGGGAATCTCGCCCATCGCGTTCACGGCCTTGCGCCATTCCGCCGTGCGCGTGACGCCGCCGCCGAAATCGGTCCACACCGGCTCGAACCTCTCGCCGCAAAGCGTCAGCATCAACGCCAGCTTGTAGCTGTTGCCGGATTCCGGGAAGTAGTGCAGGCGGTAGCTGGGCATGAGGGCCTCACGAGACGCGATGTTGCCGTGAGTTTATAGCGAGATCATCCCGCGCCGTCATTGCGAGCGCAGCGAATCAATCCAGCAATGTATCTGGAGACGCGAGCTATCTCCCCACCGTCGTCCCGGACAAGCGCAGCGCAGATCCGGACCCATAACCACAGGCCGTGGTTTGGCGATGACTCGTAGTTACCAGGGAGTGCGGCAACCGCTCCCTGTGGTTATGGGTCCCGGGCTCGCGCCTTGCGCGCCCCGGGACGACGGCGGAGTTTGTGGCGCCGCCTTAGCCTTAGCCCACCGCCCCCGAACCCCGCAGCTGCTTGATCGCCTTCTCGTCGTATCCCGCCCCGCGCAAAATCTCGTCACTGTGCTCGCCGACGGCCGGCGGCTTGCGCGGCTGGACCTTCTTGGCGCCGTCGATCCAGATCGGGCTGGAGATGGTGAGCATGGTGTCGTTCTCGAACGGCACCAGCACCTCGTTGTCGAGCATCTGCTTGTCGTTGGGGATGTCGTCGAGAATGCCGACGATGCCGAACACGAGGCCGTTGCCGTCGAGAATCTTGCGCCATTCGGCGAGATCCCTGGTGGCAAACGTCTCGTCAAAAATCTTGATCAGCTCGACCGAGCGGGCGTGGCGGTCAGCCTTGGTGGCAAAGCGCGGATCGGTGATCAGGTCTTCGCGTCCCAGGCATTTGGCGAGCGTCGGAAACTGCTTCTCCTCGCTGAGCAGCGACAGGATCAGCCAGCGGCCGTCCTTGCACTGGTAGTGGTTGGCGACTGCATTCAGCGCGCGCTCGCGCGGCCGCCGCTCGGCGAACTTGGCGCCGCAGAGCTTGGCCTGCGCCAGCGTGCCCGCAGCCCACACCCCGTTCGCCATCAGATTGGAGGCGACATGCGAGCCCTTGCCGGTCTTCTCGCGCTGATACAGCGCGGTGACGATGGCGCCATAGAACGCCATGGCGCAGGGATGGTCGCCCATGCCGGCGACCGAGCGAGCCGGCGTCGTGTGGGTGTCGGCGCGGACGAGGTCCATCAGGCCGGAGCGCGCCCAATAGGCGTTGCTGTCGAAGCCGGGCTTGTTGGCCTCTTCGCCCTTCTCGCCATAGCCGGTGAACGAGGCGTAGATCAGCCGGTCGTTGAGATGGGCGAGGTGGTCATAGGTGATGCCGAGCTTGGCGCGCACCGGCGGCGGCATGTTGGTGATGAAGACGTCGGCCTCTTCGACCAGCTTGTAGAGCACGGCCTGCGCCTCCGGCTTAGAGAGGTCGAGCGCGATGCTCTTCTTGTTGCGGGCCTCCAGCAGCCAGGCGAAATTGTGCTCGCTGGTCGGATAGCCCGGAATGTTGGGCAGATTGCGGTAGGGGTCGCCGGCGCCGGGCGGCTCGATCTTGATGACGTCGGCGCCGAAATCCGACAGCACGGTCGCGGCCGCGGGCGCTGCGATGAAGCTCGCGCAGTCCAGAACCTTGAGCCCTGCAAAAATGCCCTTTTCCATCGCGGCGTAGCTCCCTCGCTCTTGTTTGTTTCCCGCGCGCTGGAATTGACGCAGGCCAAGTCATGGCAGCATTAGACCGATGTTTCGTCGGGATGCAACGGCGCCAGGCGCAGGGCCTCACTCTTCCCCCGCAAGCAGCGCGGCATTACCGCCGGCTGCCGCAGTGTTGATCGTCACGGTCTGCTCGGTCGCAAAGCGTGCGAGATAATGCGGGCCGCCCGCTTTCGGGCCGGTTCCGGACAGGCCGTTGCCGCCGAATGGCTGCACGCCGACCACGGCGCCGATCATGTTGCGGTTGACATAGATGTTGCCGACCTGGACGCGATCGATGATCGCCTCGATGGTGTCGTCGATGCGGGAGTGAATGCCGAGCGTGAGCCCATAGCCGCTGCGCTCGATCGCCTGCAGGACGCGGTCGAGGTTTTCCGCGCGATAGCGCACGACGTGCAGGATCGGGCCGAACACCTCCTCGGTGAGCTGGCCGGCGTCCTTGAGCTCGAAAATGTGCGGGGCGACGAAGCAGCCGTCGGGCACAGTGCCGGCAAAGTGCAGCCGCGCCTCGCTCTTCATCCGCGCGATATGCGCATCGAGGCGCTGCTTGGCCTCGGCGTCGATCACCGGACCGACATGGGTCGCGACATCTGCGGGATCACCAATCCTGAGTTCGCGCGCCGCGCCGGCGATCATCTCGATCATGCGGTCGGCGACATCCTCCTGCACGAACAGCAGCCGCAGCGCCGAGCAGCGCTGGCCGGCGGAGCGGAAGGCCGAGGTCACGACGTCGTCGGCGACCTGCTCGGGCAGCGCGGTCGCATCAGCGATCATGGCGTTGATGCCGCCGGTCTCCGCGATCAGCGGCACGATGGGCCCGTCCTTGGCGGCGAGCGTCCGGTTGATCAGGCGCGCGACCTCGGTCGAGCCGGTGAAGACGACGCCGGCGATGTCGGCATGCGCGGTCAGCACGGCGCCGATGCGGCCGTCGCCGGTGACGAGATGCAGCGCGCTCTTGGGAATGCCGGCCTCGTGCAGCAGCGCTACGGCCTCACGGGCGATGCGCGGCGTCTGCTCGGCGGGTTTTGCGACGACGCTGTTGCCGGCCATCAATGCCGCCGTGACCTGGCCCAGGAAGATCGCCAGCGGGAAATTCCACGGCGAGATCGCGACGAAGGTGCCGCGCCCGCGCATGGCGAGCGCATTGCTCTCGCCGGTCGGGCCCGGCATGGCGGCATCAACGCCGAACAGCTTTCGACCCTGCGCGGCATAGTAGCGGCAGAAGTCGGCGGCCTCGCGCAGCTCCGACAGCGCATCGTCCAGCGTCTTGCCGCCCTCGGCTTGCAGCAGCGCGATGAAATGGGCGCTCCGGCTCTCCAGAAGATGCGCGGCCTGCTCCAGTGTGGCCGCGCGCGTGCCCGCCGGCGTTCGGCTCCAGGCGGCAAAACCGGCGTGCGCAGCAGTCACCGCCGCATTGGCACGATCCACCGTTGCATCCGCGATCGGCTTGAGGCCGGCCGCCTCGGCCTTCACGTCTGCCAGCAACCGGTCGAGCGCGGCGCGCGCGCCGAATTCGACGCCGCGCGAATTGCGCCGCTCCGGCGCGAACAGATCGCCCGGCAGCGGAATTCTGGGATGGGCCGCCGCTTGCGGCCGGACGATGGCATCGGCCGGACGCTGCAACAGCGCCACAACCGGCACACGATAGTCGGCCGCCTGCGCCACGAACGACGAGTTGGCGCCGTTCTCCAGCAGCCGCCGCACCAGGTAGGCGAGCAGGTCGCGATGGCTGCCGACCGGGGCATAGGTGCGGTAGGCGATGTCAGGATGATCCTTGGCGAGCTGTTCGTAGAGCGCCTCGCCCATGCCGTGCAGGCGCTGGAATTCGAAGCCGCCGCCATCTTGGGCAAGCTCCAGCACGGTCGCGACTGTCAGCGCGTTGTGGGTGGCGAATTGCGGAAAGATGCGCGGCCGCAAGCCGAGCAGTTTTGACGCGCAGGCGACGTAGTTCAGATCTGTCATCGCCTTGCGCGTGAACACGGGATAGCCGTCCAGCCCGCGCTCCTGCGCGCGCTTGATCTCGGTGTCCCAATAGGCGCCCTTGACCAGCCGCACCATCAGCTTGCGGTCATGCGCGCGGGCGAGCGCGTCGACATAGTCGATCACGGCGCTCGCGCGCTTCTGATAGGCCTGGATCGCCAGGCCAAAGCCGTCCCAGCCGCTGAGCGAGGGATCGGCGAGCGTTGCCGCGATCACGTCGAGCGACAGCTCCAGCCGGTCGGCTTCCTCGGCGTCGACGGTGAAGTTCAGATCATGGGCCTTGGCGCGCTGCGCCAGATCGAGCAGCTGCGGCACCAGCTCGGCCATCACGCGCGCGCGGCTGATCGCCTCGAAGCGCGGATGAAGCGCCGAGAGCTTGACGGAGATGCCGGGACGGTCGGGCAGGGGATGGCTGCCCGCCGCCTTGCCGATGGTCTCGATCGCACTGGCATAGGCGTCGAAATAACGCCTGGCGTCCGCCGCGGTGCGCGCACCTTCGCCGAGCATGTCGAAGGAGTAGCGCGTCTTCTGACCGGAGCGCGGCTTACCCCGCTCCAGCGCCTGCTCGATGGTCTCCCCCAGCACGAAATGGTTACCCATCAGCCGCATCGCCTGGCGCGTGGCGGTGCGCACCGCCGGCGCACCCAGCCGCTTCACCAGCCGGCCGATGGTGCCGTCGGGCGTCTCGCCGGGCTGGATCACCCGCGCTGACAGGCCGAGCGCCCAGGCCGAGGCGTTGACGAGGAAGGCCGTGGACTTGGTCTCGTGGTGGATGAAGTCGCCCTCGCCGAGCTTGTCCTCGATGAACTGGTCGGCGGTGCGCGCGTCGGGCACGCGGAGCAGCGCCTCGGCCAGCACCATCAGGGCGAGCCCCTCCTTGGTCGAAAGCGCGAACTCCCGCAGCATGTCCTCGACCCCGCCAAGCCGGTCGTCGCGCTTGCGGATTGCTTCGATCAGCCGCGTCGCGGTGCGGTCGATCCGCGCCTCCTGCGGCGGGCCGAGATGCGAAGCCGGCAAGAGTCGCGCGGCAATCTCGGCATCATCGGGCGCATAGGGGGCGGTGAAGGGCGGCGGGATGTTCGGCATGGCGTGTCCTGTGGCTCCAATCCACGATAAGGCCCGCTAGACCGTAGTTCGATAGACAAGTTAGCCAATTTGCCTTAGGAAATGAAGATCATTGGCGTATTGGCCGCATAAAATATGGAACTCGATCAAACCGACCGGAAGATCCTCTCAATTCTGCAGCAGGACGGGCGCATCGCCAATGTCGAACTCGCCGAGCGCATCGGGCTGTCGCCGACCTCGGTCGGCGAACGGCTGAAGCGGTTGCAGCGTGAGGGCTTTGTCGAGGGCTATGGCGCGCGGCTCAATCCGCACCGGCTCGGCCTGGGTCTTCTGGTGTTCGTCGAGGTGCTGCTCGACAAGACCACGCCGGACAATTTCGAGCGGTTCGCGCGCGCGGTGAAACTCGCACCCGAGGTGCTGGAGTGTCACATGGTTGCAGGCGGCTTCGACTATCTTGTGAAGGCGCGGCTTGCGGACATGACCGCCTATCGACGCTTCCTCGGCGAGACGTTGCTGTCGATGCCGGGCGTGCGCGAGACGCGAACCTATGCGGTGATGGAAGAGATCAAGCGCGACGCACCATTGCCGGTGGACTAACGAAGGGCCGTCGCGATTGTCATTGCTGTGGCGTTGAACGAGCGGTCTTCGCGGGAAAATAGCTCTCCGTGTGCAATCGCAACGCCCGTCGTCGAATGCACTGGCCGTCTTCTAAAATTTTTTTGGCCCGGCTTCCGGACAGATCCGGGAGGCAGCAAAAGCTGCCGGGCTTATACTTTGAGGTTCTCTGCGGAGGTCTTGCCCCGGTTTGCGATCTCTTCGTATTCCACCGTCTGTCCTTCGTTCAGGGACGACAGACCGGCTTTCTGCACTGCCGAGATATGCACGAACACATCCTTGCCGCCCGACGCAGGCTGGATAAATCCATAACCCTTCGTCGGGTTGAACCACTTGACCGTACCTTTAGCCATCACGTCTTCTCCGCGGGTCTTCCTCCAAGATCTCGAACCGCCAGTCCCCGCCAACCGGCCGGTTCGGTCCTAACAGGATACGCGGAATGTGGCCGGCTTGGTAGCTCAAACCATATCGGCATTTCGCCGAATTCCGCTCAACTTCGCAGCGTTTTTGCCGATTTTGCCCGTTTCGCGGTCAATTGATCGGCACGCCGCGCGCCATCCGTCAATAAGTCGCGGCCAGATAATCGACGATCTTGCCGACATCGGCATCGTCGATCGGGGCGCCATAGACCTTGATCATCTTGGTCACCTCGGCCTGCCAAAAACCCTTCTTGTCCTTCATCGGCGGCTGCGTGTTGACGTAATCGGCCGAGTGGCAGGCGCTGCAATTGCCCTGCACGACCTCGAGATTGGGGCCCGGCTTGAAGGCGGCGACCTCGTCGGGCGTCTTGTAGTTGAGCGGCGCTGCAAGTGCCGAACCGACCATTGCGGCGACGGCGAGTGAGATGGCGAGGAGAACGGTGCGCTGCATGATCATTCTCCCTCAGGCCACGGTGACGCGGACGGTTTCGACGACGTTGCGCAGATAACCCGCCGGATTCCAGCGTGGCGCATCCGGCTGGGTCTCGCCGCCATTGCCGGTGGCGCGCACCTTGAACTCGTGGGCGCCCGCCGCGAGCTTCACCGGCAGCTTCCATTCACGGAATGAGTATTTGCCGAGATCCTTGCCGAGCTTTGCGCTGACCCAGGTCTTGCCGCCGTCGGTGGAAACCTGGACGTCCTTGATGCCCTTGCCGCCGTCGAAGGCGATGCCGCGCAGCGTCGTGCCGCCGGCCTTCAGCTTGGCGCCGTCGGGAACGCTGGTGATGAAGGATCGGATGGTGAAGCGGTTGATCGGGATCGTCGCCTTCGGCGCGGTGCCCGGTTCGACCGCATTGTTCGGCGTGTCCGGAATGCGATAGGCCGACTTCATCCAGAAGCCGTCATAGACATTGTCGATGACGGTGATCTCGTTGAGGTGCTTGACCCAGTAGGTGCCGTAATAGCCGGGCACGATCAGGCGCAGCGGAAAGCCGTTGAGGAACGGCAGGTCCTCGCCGTTCATGCCATAGGCCAGCATCACCTCGCCGTCGGTGGCATGATCGAGATCGAGCGCCTTGACGAAATCGGGTGTCTTGTCGCTGACGGGGCCGTCCATGCCGTTGAAGGTGACCTGCTTGGCCCCGCTCTGCACGCCCGCCATCTCCAGCACGGCCTTCAGCGGCACGCCGCGCCAGCGCGCATTGCCCATGGCGCCATTGGCGAGCTGGCCACCGGCGACACGCGGCTCGGAGAAGCCGCGGCTGTTGCCGGAGCACTGGTTGACGGCGACGATCTCGGTCGCCTTCATCTTCCTGATGTCCTTGAGCGACAGCTTGAGCGGCTTGTCGACCTTGCCCTTGACCTCGAGCGTGAACTTGTCGGGATCGAGATTGTAGGGCAGGTCCGAGAGGTGATAGCGGACGAAGAACGCGTTATTCGGCGTGATCGGACCGTCGTTGAAGATCGCGAACGGCGTCTCGAGCTGCGGCGGCCGGCTGGTCAGGCCGATCATCGGCCGCTTCTGCGGATATTTCACCAGCGGCCGCTCGCCATTGGCGAAGGGAAGCGTGACGGTGTCGAGTGCCAGCGCCTTGGTGGAATTCAGTGTGGCCGCCATAGCGGCAAGGCCCGCTCCTTTGAGCAGGTCGCGTCGATCGAACATTCTCGTCTCCTCCCGGAGCTTTTCGTTGGACAGCGGTCATCACCGCGATCCCGCGCTCATCTGTCGCAACGATCGAGATGAAGTCAATTCGTGCTTTCGCAGCAGGCCCATGTCGCTGCGTTGCAGCAAGGCGGTGTTACGTTCGTAACGAGATTGCCGAGCTGTAGCCGCAGTGACAGTGCACTCCCTCGCCCCGGCTGCGGGGAGAGGTGAAGAATCAAGCTGCGACGCGCTCGCTTCGGTCAACCAGCGCCGACAGCTGCCTCGTGTCCGCAACCACGCGCACGGCCAGGGGCTCGTCGCGGCCGCGGATCGCGACCTCCTGCTGCGGCAGCGCATCGTCGGCAAGGCCCGCGGTACGGCGGACCTCCTCCGAGACGATTGCTTCGCAGGCCAGCGTCTTGGTCATGTCCTGGAGCCGGGCGGCGACGTTGACGGCATCGCCGAGCGCGGTGAAGACGATGTGATCGCGATAGCCGATGTCGCCGATGATGACCTCGCCGCCGTGAATGCCGATGCCGAAGCGGATCGGCTGGCGGAGATCGTGGCTCAGGAGCTCGTTGAGCTCGTCGATATGCGTGGCGATGCCGGCGGCAGCCTTCAGCGCTTGCCGGCAGGCGGTTTCCGGATCGGCTGACAGCCCGAACAGCGCCAGCATGCCGTCGCCGACGAACTGGTTCGGCTGGCCGCCATTCTCGATCACGGCCCGCGAGACGGCGCCGAGGAAGCGGTTGACGATGAAGACGGTGTCGAACGGCAGCCGCTTTTCGGCGAGTTGCGTCGAACCGCGCATGTCTACGAACAGGCTGACGAGGTAGCGCTCCTGGCCGATTCTGGCCGATGTCGAGGTCTGCCCGTCCGCCGAATGCGTGTGGGGCGTGAACAGCTGGAAGAAGGAGAGGTCGGAGTCCGGTCGCAGCTGGCAGGCAAGCCGGATCGAGGGATCGGCGGTGCCGACGCGCGCGAGCACGAAGGCCTCGCGCTGCGACGGCTCGGGCAGGGCGGCATGGTCACCGATGATGCGGATGCGGCAGGTCGAGCAGCGGGCGCGGCCGCCACAGACGCTGGCATGCGGCACATTGTGGCGCAGGCTCGCCTCCAGCACGGAGAGACCCTTCGGCACGCGCACCGTCTTGCCGTTGCCGTAGGACAGCGCGATCATGCCGCGGCGCCGCTCGCGCAAGGCGCGCACGCCGCGTGCCGCCAGCGCCAGCCCGAGCAGGCCGACATAGCCGATGGTGAGGCCGCCGGTGATGCGGTCGAGCGTCGCCGCTTCCGCGGTCGAGCCGAGCTGGCGGCGGGTGAGATTGTGCGTGCGCCATTCGCCGTCGTCGACCTCGACCTGGACGCTGCGTCCGCCCTGGTAGACGCCGAGCAGCGACAGCGTCGGGATCAGCACGGCGGCGGCGAGCAGATAAGGCGCGGCGCGCGCGAAGAACGGTTTCAGGCGCAGCCAGAAATAGATGCCGATGCAGCCATGGACCCAGGCGATGATCAGCAGGACCGTCATGGTCCAGATGCGGTTCGAGGTGACGAAGAACAGATAGAGTTCCTGCGGATAGAGTTTCTGGTGTCCGTACAGCGTGTAGCCGAGCCGGACGCCGATCACATGGGCCATGACGAGGGCGGGGATGCTCAGGCCCAGCACGAGCTGGAGCGGCTCGATCGTCCGCCAGCGGAACTGGCGGCGCTGATAGAGCGCGTAGATGCCGAGCCCCATATGCGTGAGCGCGGCCGTATAGAACACGATCGCGATGGGGAGGAACCGCCAGAACGCCGTGTGATAGTAGACCCCGATCTCCATGGCATCGACCGAGATGTTGCCGAGCGCATGGTTGAGGAAATGGCTCACCACGTAGGAGAACAGGATGACGCCGCAGACCAGCCGAACCTGCCGCATGCTGGTCGCGCGGGACAGTTCGGACAATCGTGAGGATGCAGTGGCCATGATTCGGTTGTATCAGTTCATGAAGGAGAACAGCCAGCGTAGCGTTTAATTCCAGGGGCGGACAGTTGGCCTGATCACATGCGCGGCAAGGTTACCGAACCGTAGGGTGGGCAAAGGCGCGCGCCACACCCACCGCTGTCGTTCCGGACAAGCGACGCGAAGCGGCGCGCCGATCCGGGATCCATAGCCACAGGATCGGATTTGGCGAAGACTCGTGGTTACCAGTTCGCGCCACGACTCCTCCCTGTGGCTATGGGTCCCGGGCTCGCGACTTCGTCGCGCCCCGGGACGACAGCGATATGCGCGGCGCCCCCGCATTGACTCCCCCTCCCAGGTTGGCGAAAAGCGCGGCCGTGACGACAGCCCCTGATATCACCGTGTCCCCAGCCGGCGCCGTGCGCCGGCCCCTCGTCGTGGCCGTGCTCGTCATCGCCGCGATGACGCTGCTGCGCATCGTCTACGCCTCCGCGATCGAGCTGCGCACCGACGAGGCCTATTACTGGACCTGGTCGAAGGAGGGAGCGCTCAGCTTCCTCGATCATCCCCCCATGATCGCCTGGTTCATCCGTTTTGGCACCGCGATCTTCGGCGACACCATGCTCGGTGTCCGCTTCGGCGGCATCGTCGCGATGCTGGTCACGCAGCTGCTGCTCGCCGACATCGTCCGCCGCCTCACCCATGATGCGCGCGCCATCATGTTCGCGGTGCTGATGCCGGAGGCTGCGCTCTATTACGGCCTGCTGATGGCCAAGGTCGCACCGGACGTTGCCATGATCCCGTTCGCGGTGGCGATGATGTGGGCCCTGGTGCGGCTCGCGCAGGGCGGCGACGGACGCTGGTGGCTGGCAGCGGGCCTGTTCGCCGGGCTGTCGATGCTGTCGAAATTCACCGCGATCATGTTCGCGCCGGCGGTCGCCGCGTTTCTGCTGGTGCCGGATTGGCGCTGGCGCTGGCTGCGCAGTCCTTACCCCTATCTCGCGGTGCTGATCGCGATTGCCGTGTTCTCCCCGGTGCTGATCTGGAACGCGCAGCACGACTGGGCCTCGTTCCGTTTCCAGGGCGTGCGGGCCACCGCCAATTACGGCATCTCGCTGCGCACGATCGGCGATTACATCGGCCTGCAATTCGGCCTGGTCGGCTTCGTCATGCTGCCGGTCGTGCTGTCAGGCCTCGTGATGACGGCGTGGCGCGGCTATCGCACGCGCGAGCCGGTCGCGATCCTGCTGTCGACCGCGGTGCTGGTGCCGTTCCTCTATTTCTTCTTCAAGTCGACGACGCTCAGGGTCGGCGACACCTGGCCGATGTTCATGTGGCCGGTCGGCTTTGCCGCCGCTGCGGTCAACCTCGTCATGCTGTCGCGCGAGCACTGGTCGGCGCGGATGATCCGCTCGAGCATCTTCTGGCTCAACACGGCGGTCGTCACGGGGATCGCCTTCGTCGTCATCGTATTCCTGTACTACGTCGCCGCGCCCTGGAACCTCCTCGGCAAGATCGATCCGATCGGCGCCGAAGCCGGCTACGAGCAGATCGCGGCGCGTGCGCAGGCTGCGCTCGACGAGACCGGCGCGACCTGGATCGCGACCACGGACTATCGCACCTATGCGATGATGCGCTGGCTGTTCAGGGGCCGTGTGCCCGTCATCGAGATCAACGAACGCGGTCGCTTCCAGGGTTTTCGCGATCCCGGCATGGATCGGATCAGCGGGCATGCGGGCATCTATGTCGGGCGAGAGCCGGACAATCGTGCACCGGTGTGGGGATCGATCCCGGCGAAGCGCGAGCAGCTCGGCCAGGTCGAACGTCGCTGGCGCGGCGTCCTGACGGATACCTACGCGATTGAGAAGCTCACCGGCTGGACGCCGGAACTCTCGCCGTCAACGGATTCGCCGCTGTTTCAATGGCGGGTGCTGGCGGGGGAATTCGAGACGCGTACGCTCGCCTAGCGAGGCACCCTTCTTCCCTTGCGGGAGAAGCGGCTGACCACCACCGTCGCCAGGCATTGCAAATGTCCCAAGTGCAATCGAGGCCACGCGTTGAAGCGGCTTGGCGTGGCATGATAACAACATAGAGCAGAAATCTGAGCTGATCGCTTAGCTGCAACCAGCATTTGTCCCGACATTCACAGGCCGCCATCCCAGATTACCACCCGCTCAAGCATTTAAGCCACTAAGCTGGAGCTATCGTGACGAAGCATATTTTCTCTTATTGATATTATCTACGGGGATAGGACATGTTTGATGTCTATCGCAATGGCAAGCGGGACTTCCTCGTCGTCAGCAACGGCTCTCCGATGCCCGCGCTCTACTCTTCCAACAAATGGCGCAAGAGCAGAGCGAGAGTTCTCAAGGTCAGCGACGAGATCAGGGCAGCCGTCCAGGAGCGAGGTTATTATCTTGGCAGCGTGCGGGTGACCAAGAAGGACCTGATCCACACCGAGTGCACCGTTGTCGATACGACACCGGGCAATCTCTGAACATCCGGCCGACTAGGCCGGCAACCGCGCCAGCCCGGCCTCAATCACGACGATGTCTTCCTCGATCTGCCGGATCGTACTCCTGCAGTCGATCCCGGTATATGCATCGAGATCTGCGATAAGTTTGCGACGCTGTGTTCGAAGCTCATCAAGAGCTGCTTGGTCCCTGAGGGAAACGTAGCCGTCCACGATCAGCTCAATTGCACCTGCCGCCAGCAAACTCCCCACGTCTTGTTAGCCCCGTCAAGGCACTCCCGACCAGGCGAGGATCGAGCGTGCCGATTGGTTACGCGGCTCAATCCCGCGCACTGAGTTCTTCCAGAACAACGCGCCTCCGCAGCTCGTGTGCAGCAGCGGTCAATTGAGACCCTGCGATCAGCCTGAGCCGCTTCAATCTTGAGAGAGCGACGGGGTCACACAGCTCGATCGGGAGCCCGGCTCCCAATATCGCAATGGCGCGTTGCTCCTCCGCGTCGAGATCAGTCCAGGGGATGCCCTTCATCACCGGCCTCAAATCGTCCAGTGCACCTCAAAATCCAAACGCGCGCCTGATTTGCCGCAGCATATCCATGGCCGCGTCGGTGTACCGACCGTTGGTCAGGTATCGATCCAGTTGCAGTGTGCTGATCAGCGCCACAAGCGCTGCCATTAAGCCCTTAAACATTGGGCCTCTCCTGAAAGAGACCGCCAACCGGGCGTGTCGAAATATTGAGCCGTTCTCAGAATGCGCGCCGCATATGGCGGCCTAATATGCAAATGGTGACATCGACTGGTAACCAGTTTCTTAACGGGTTGATGCGCCGTGGTATGGGGCGGCCAGAGGCTGACTTGAAAGCGACGACTTGAATTGCCACCTCCTTGTGCTCAGTTGCCATTAACTGCGGCACATAATCCTCCAATACTCGAAAGGGCTAACTCGATAGTTCGCTTGCGAGGTGCGGCTTGACTGAGCAAGGTCATTTTACCGGACAATAGCCCTTTAACCCCGTCCGGGTCTGCCTCAGATCAGCCGGCGAGGGATGATATTCCGCTCGTTGGCTCGATTGGGTGGCATCAGCTGCTCGGAGCCTTTCGTGTGGTCCTTTGCTGTTGCGGCACTGTTCCTGGCGCTGTTGGTGTTTGGTGCGGTCGGGTTTATCATTGTCAGCTTCGACTTTCCCGATGAACCGCGAGCTTAAGCTTCGCTCATTCAGACGGCGCGCCATGGGTCGGTCCGGCGAATGGCGCGAACGATGGCGCGGATAGCGCCGCTACTCCTCGTCCTTCTTCCGCAGCAGGTCCGTCGCGAGGTCCGACAGTTTTGGCGGCGGCAGCGCCGCGAACGGCAGCGGCCGCGTCACGTCGATCGCGGCCAGACCCAGCCGCGCGGTCAGCAATCCGTTCAGCACACCTTCGCCGAGCCGCTGCGACAGCTTTGCCGCAATCCCATGGCCCAGCATCTGCTGCACCAGGCTGTCGCTCGCGGCCATGCCGCCGGTGATGGCGAGATGGGCGATCACGTGGCGGAGCAGGCGGATCATGCCGAGCGCGCCGGGGCGGCCGCCATAGAGAAAAGCGAGCTGACGGATCAGGCGCAACGCGGCCACGAACACGAACAATACGTCGATCGCCGCGCGCGGCGAAACTGCGGTCACGATCGAGACCTTTTGTGCGGCCGACGACACCAGTCGCCGCGCTTCCGCATCCAGCGGCGACATCAATTCGCGCTCGGCAAGCCGGATCATGTCGGCGCCGTCGATGATCTCGCCGGTGTGACTTTCCAGCGTCGCGCGTGCGCGCGCAAGCTGCGGGTTCTGGTGCGCGATCTTCAGCAGGTCCTGCACGATGACACGGCTCTCCTTGCGATCGTCGCTGGCAAGGACCGCGGCCGCGCGCGCATGCAGCTTCTCGATGGTTGCAAGGCGCGCCAGACCAAAGGCCTCGCGCCCGATCACCACCGCGAGCGCCAGTGCGGTGACGAAGGCGAATGCAAGGCCGACGAAGCCGAGCGTTTCGCTGCGCGCAAACAGATCCTCGATCAGACGGACCACGCCGAGCCCGGTGCCGAGCAGCGTCAGCCCGCCGAGCCCGGACCAGAACAGCGTGCCCCAGGGAAAGCCGCGACGCACCGGGAGCGCGGCCTCGATCGGCACCGGCAATGCCTGCGGATCGTGCTCGGGCGTGATCTGGATCGTGGTGCGGCCAAGCCGCGCCGCTTCGTCGGCTTCGGTGACGACGACGCCGGGATCGTCGAGCCGGAACGTCGCCGGCCGCCGCGGCTTGGATCGGTCGTTCATGACAGCTTGTCTCCGATCAGGAACTGCAGGGCACGGTCGAGGCGGATGTGTGGCAGCGCCGGCTCGTCATTGCCCTCGCGTTCGAGCTTTGGCGGACGGAAGCGCAGGAAGCGAAAATCGCTCTTCTCGGCGGCCTCGGTCGCGAGGCCCCGGAATGCGTCGGTGCCGTTGAACAGCGCCTCGGGGTCCGGCGGCAGGTCACCCGGAAAGGTCGCAACCTCCGTGTTGCCGTCAAAAAACTCGCCGCCCGCGCTTTCGCCGGCCGCCGGCGTTCCCAGGATCGACGGCAATTTGTCGCGGCCATGCGCGACCTGGGCCTCGCGCGTGGCGCGAACGGCGGCGAGCGCCACCACGTCGATCTCCGCGCCGGTATCTTCCGCGCGCACCACCGCGCGGGTGACCGCGCGGCGCAGCACCGCCTCGAGCCGGTCGTGACTGGAATGATGCAGATGGTCCGCCTTGGTCGCCGCGAACAGGATGCGGTCGATACGCGGCCGGAACAGGCTGGAGAGGAAGGTGCTGCGGCCGATGCGGAAGCAGTCGAGAATTCCGGCAAGCGCGGCTTCGAGATCGTGCAGCGCTTCGGGGCCGGAGTTGAACGCGGCGAGCGCATCGGCCAGTACGATCTGGCGATCGAGCCGGGCAAAATGATCATGGAAGAACGGCCGCACCACGACGTCCTTGTAGGCCTCGAAGCGGCGGACCATCATCGCCCACAGCGACCCGTCCGGTGCCTGGCCGCCCACGGGCACGTCGAGCGGCGCAAAAGTCAGCGCCGGCGTGTCGGCGAGATTGCCGGGCATCAGGAAGCGGCCGGGCGGCAGCAGGCTCATCGCGAAGCGCTCGTCGCGGCAGGCGCGCAAATAGCCGGTGAAGAGCTTTGCCGCCGTCAGCGTCGCCTGCTCGTCCTCGCGCGCCTCTCCCTTGAGCGTCGCGAGATGCGCGTGCCAATCCGCCGCAAGATGTGCGCGCGGCGCCTCGCGCGACAGCGCGAGGCTTTCGGCCGACCATTGCTCATAGCTCTTCTGGAGCAGCGGCAGGTCGAGCAACCATTCGCCGGGATAATCGACGATGTCGAGCGTCAATGTGCGGTCGGCGCCGTTCTGGCGCTGATAGTCGATGACGAGCCTGAGTTCGCTGATGTCGACGGTCGAGTTCGGCCAGCGCCGCTCCTCGAGCAGCGCGCGCAAATGGTTCTCATAGGCGAAGCGCGGCACGGCGTCGTCCGGCTGCGGCGCCAGATGCGCCCGCGCGATCCGGCCCGAGGCATAGGCCTCGAACACCGGAAAGCGGCCGCCACGGGTGAGGCCGTGGATCAGCGCGGTGATGAATACGGTCTTACCGGCCCGTGACAGGCCGGTGACCCCGAGACGCACCGTCGGGTTGAAGAAGTGCTCGCCATAGTCGATCAGCGCCCTTGCCGACAGCCGCGCTTCTTCGACCATATCCTGGAAACTGAATGCCATATGAACGTGATTGATCTCGGGGCGGGCGGAACAGTGAAGCCGTTCACAAAAGTGGCAATTGCGTAGGGAAAATCAAGCTTCATACTTCCACCGCCTTTGTCGGCAAATCAGCCGTTTGAACGATGCGCCGATCGCGAAAGACCCTACAAGAGGGCATTGTCTTAGCCTTGCGGATTGCCATGACCGTCTTCCAGCTGAAACAGCTCGCATCCACCTCCGTCCACGCCGCGGCCGACGCGATCGGCTGGAACTACGACCGTGCCGAATTGATCGCGGACGGCGTGATCCACGCGATCGGCGTGTTCTGCGGCATCGTCGCCGCCACGGTCCTGGTGGTGCTGACGGCGGTTTATGCCGACGCCACCAACATCGTCGGGGTCTCGATCTATGTCGCCGGCCTGCTCTCGATGCTGGTGCTGTCGGCGACCTATAATCTCTGGCCGGTCTCGCCGGCCAAATGGCTGCTGCGGCGGTTCGACCATTGCGCGATCTATCTGCTGATCGCGGCGACCTACACGCCGTTCATCCTCGAGGTGAGGGACAGCGTGTTTGCGCCGGTGCTGCTCGCCGGCGTCTGGTGCGTCGCGATCCTCGGCATCGTGCTGAAACTTCTCTACCCCGGCCGGTTCGACCGCGTCGCGGTCGGCATCTATCTCGCGATGGGCTGGAGCGGCGTGATGCTCTACGACGCCGTGGTCAAGGCGCTGCCTGCGCTGGTGCTGGGCTTCATCCTTGCGGGCGGCCTGCTCTACAGCTTTGGCGTGATCTTCCATGCTTGGCGGCGGCTGCGCTTCCAGAATGCGATCTGGCACGGCTTTGTCTTGGCCGGCGCGGCGTGCCATTATACCGCGGTGCTCGACCTCGTGTTGAGCTGAGCAAGATCCGCGAAGCGGAATAAGCGAAGCGGTATAAGATAGCGAAGCGCTATCCGAAAAGAGAAGCGCTACAAGACAAAGAGGAGACGTCGCATGCAGGTGACCGGCAAGGTCGTGGTCGTCACGGGCGGCGCAAACGGCATCGGCAAGGCGCTGTGCGAGGCCTTCCACAAGGCGGGTGCCGCCAAGGTCGTCGTCGCGGACATGGACGCCGCCAATGCAAGAGCCGTCGCCGCCACGGTGGATGGCGCGGCCTTCAGATGCGACGTCGCGCAGGAAAAAGAGATCGCCCACGTCATCGAGGAGACCGAGCGGCAGTTCGGCCCGATCGAATTGTTCTGCTCCAATGCCGGCATCGGCGGCGGCTTCGATCCGATGTCGGTGAATGCCGGCGGCGCCTCGGACGAGCCCTGGCAGCGGAGCTGGGCGATCCATGTCATGGCCCATGTCTATGCGGCGCGGTATCTCATTCCCCGCATGAAGGCGCGCGGCGGCGGCTATTTCCTCAACACGATCTCGGCGGCAGGCCTGCTGTCGCAGGTCGGAAGCCCCGCCTATTCCACCACCAAGCACGCCGCGGTCGGCTTTGCCGAAAATCTTGCGATCTCGCACAAGGCGGACAATATCAAGGTCTCGATCCTCTGTCCGCAGGGCGTCGACACCAACATGCTGCGCTCGATCCCGAAGGGCCCGCAATCCGGCGACGGCGATCTCACGCCGGAGCAGGTCGCGAAAGACGTGCTCGCCGGCCTCGCGCAGGAGACCTTCCTGATCCTGCCGCACCCCCAGGTGCTCGGCTACATGCGCAAGAAGACCGAGAATTACGACCGCTGGATCGGCGGCATGGCCAAGATCCAGGCCAAGATGCGGGAGGAGTTCGGGAAGTAGGGTAGGCTGGTGCCACCCGCACCGCTGTCATTCCCCGGGGAAGCGGGGAATCCAGTACGCCGCGGCCTGTCGAGGAATCACAGCCGTCTCTGGAGTACTGGATCGCCTGCCTTCTCGGGCGATGACACCGAGAGCGGGGTTACGCCGCCGACTCCGCCTCATCCTCCATCCGGCTCTGCCGCAGCGCCCGCGCATAGAGCATCATGCCCTCGCGCACCGTGCGCTGCTCGGCCTCTGTCAGCGCGGCCAGCGCGCCGCGCACCTGCTGGCGTCCGAACGCGTGCAGCGCCTCCAGCGTGCGCCGGCCCTTCGCCGTGAGCGACAACAGCTTGCTGCGCGCATCGGCTTCGTCAGGCGTCTCCCGCAACTCGCCGCAATCGACCAGCTTGCGCACCATGCGGCTGACGCTGGATTTCTCCAGGCGCAGGAAATCGCCGAGCTCGCCTGAATTCATCGGGCCGCGAATCCCGATCTCCAGGATCGTGTGCACCGCCGAGGGCGGATAGTCCGAGGCCGCCACCGTCGCATCCATGAAGCCGAGCTCCCGCACCATCAAGCGCGAGGCGGCGCGGATGTCGTCGATCAACGCAAGCTCGGCCATCTTGACTCCCGGCATATAGTTGTATCATACAACTATATGCGCGCAACGTCGCGCGCAAGTGTTTTGGAGTGAGCCATGAGCGGAACTTTGCCGGCCGGGATGCGGATGAGAGGCAAGGTCTGCCTCGTCACGGGCGGCGGCAGCGGCATCGGCCGCGCCACGGCGCTGCGGATGGCCTCGGAAGGTGCGGAGGCGATTGTTGTCGCGGGACGGCGGGAGGCCGAAATCAAGGACACCGCCGCAGCGTGCCGGGAGCTCGGCGCTGACGCGGTAGCGATCCAAACCGACATCACGCGAGAGGACGACGTCGAACGTCTGGTTCGCACGGCGGTCGAGCGCTGCGGTCGGCTCGATGTCGCCTTCAACAATGCCGGATTCCAGGAGCGCCGCGCGCCGCTGGAAGAGCAGGGCACGGAGATCTACGACACGGTGTTCGACACCAATGTCCGTGCGTTGTTTTTGTGCCTGCGTCATCAATTGCCGGCGATGCTGGCGCAGGGGCGCGGCAGCATTGTCGTCAACGCCTCCGTCAGCGGCGTGCGCAATCCCAATCCCGGCTTCTCGCTCTACTCGGCCTCGAAAGCGGCGGCGATCTCGCTGACACGCTCGGCCGCGATGGAGAACGCCCCGCGCGGCATCCGCATCAACGCCATCGCGCCCGGCCGCGTCGTCACCGACATGATGCTGCGCGCCGGCGTCGGCGATGTCGCGACCGTCAGTGCGGGTCTGCCGCTGCGGCGGATGGGGAGCCCTGAGGAAGTGGCGGAGGCCGTGGTGTGGCTGTCGTCGGACGCGTCATCCTACGTCGTCGGGCATGTGCTGGCGGCGGAGGGGGGATTCTTGGCGTCGTAGTTGGCGCGATGTCGCGGCAAATTCGGTGTCGTCCCCGCGGATGCGGGGACCCATAATCACAGGGAGTAATCGTGGCGTGAAGCTGCCCACCACGAGTCCTCGTCAAACTTCTCCCTGTGGGTATGGGTCCCTGCGCCCCGTGCGCAATTGCGCACTAGGCAGAGACGACAAAGCTAATGCTTCTGCCCGTACAGCACCGGCACCGCCGAATCCACGACGACCTCGACGAGGCTCGTCCCCTCGAACGCCATTCCGCGCTTGAGCGCCTCGCCCAGCTCCGCGGCCTTGCTCACCCGCACCGCATGGCACCCCATGCCTTCGGCGAGCCTGACGAAATCGATCCCCGGCAATTCCAGCCCCGGCACGTTCCTCACCTGCATCACCTGGCTGAACGAGCGCATCGCGCCGTAGCCGGAATTGTTGATGACGACGATGGTCAGCGGCAGCTTTCGTTGCGCGGCGGTCCACAGCGCCTGGATCGAATACATCGCCGAGCCGTCGCCGATCAGGCACACGGTGCGCTGCTTCGGCTTGCCGAGCGCCATGCCGACCGCGGCGGGCAGGGAGTAACCGAGGCCGCCGCTCGCCATGGTGTAGAAACTGTCCTGGCCGCGCATCGGCATGAACTTCTGCATCGCCGGCCGGTGCGAGGGCACTTCCTCGACCAGTGAGGCGCCATCCGGCATCGCCTGCGACAGCGAATGCAGCAAAAATTCGACCGGCAGCGGATCGGCGGCTTGCGGCGCCGGCGGCAGCGTGCGGCCTTTCGGCGTCGCGCGTTTGCTCTCCGGCAGCAAGTCGAGCAGCAGGCTGAGCGCCGGCTTCATGGTCGCGATGATGCTGGTGCCGACCGGCGTCACCGCCGCCGCGTCCGGATCGTCGGTGATCTGAAAAATCGTCGCGCCGCCATCGAAGATCGCGGCATGGCCCTCGACATGGAAGGTGAACACCGGCGCGCCGATGACCACGACCACATCGTGCTCGCGCAGCGCGTCGGACAGTTGTGCGGGCGAGGCGTGCAGGAAGCCCGCGAACTGGGGATGACGCTCGGGGAAGGAGCAGCGCGCGGAGAACGGGCTGACCCAGACGTTGGCCTTCGCCTTCTCGGCGACGCGCACCATCAAATCGACCGCGCCGGCGCGGTCGACGCCGGGGCCGACCACGAGGGCAGGGTGTTTTGCAGAGCCGAGCGCGGCGACCAGCGCCTTCATCGCGTCCGGCTCGGGCCCGATCTCGCGGCTGACCTTGCGCGCCTCGACCGGTGCGGTCGCATGCGCCCAGTCGTCGATCGGGATCGACACGAAGGTCGGCCCGCAGGGCGGCTGCATCGCGGTGTAATAGGCCCGCGCGATCGCGGCCGGAACGTCCTCGGGCCGGGCCGGCTCGACGCTGTACTTGACGTAAGGCCGCGGGAATTCCGAGGCGCGCTCGGCATAGAGGAACGCCTGCAAGGGCAGGATCGAACGCGCCTGCTGGCCTGCGGTGATCACGAGCGGGGTCTGGTTGCGGTGCGCGGTGTAGATATTACCGAGCGCGTTGCCGACGCCGGCCGCCGAATGCAGATTGACGAAGCCGGCATTGCGCGTCGCCTGCGCGTAACCATCGGCCATGCCGACGGCGGAGGCTTCCTGGAGTGCCAGCACGTAGTCGATATCGTCGGGCCAGTCGCTCAGGAACGGCAGCTCGGTCGAGCCGGGATTGCCGAACACCCTGTCGATGCCCAGCGAGCGCAGCAGGTCCAGCGTCGCCTGCTTCACGGTGACGGACTTGCTGCCGCTCTTGCCGTTCTTGGCCATGGTTTCCGTCCCCTGTAAATTCCTCATCCTGAGGAGCGCGTAACGCGCGTCTCGAAGGATGAAGGCCCGGCTGGTGGCCTCGCCCTTCGAGACGCGCGCGAAGGGGCGCGCTCCTCAGGGTGAGGGTCTAATAGCGGTGCCTACCACACCGCCGTGCCCTTCATCGTCGGCTGTCCCTCCGCATTCGCGGTCCACAGCTCCAGGCCCGCCTCGGTCTCGTTGGCGTTGATGGAGAACTCCGTGCCCTCGAACAGCGGCTGCACGCCGCGATAGGTGAATTTCTTCGGCGCCTTGCCGTCGTGCAGCTTCGCCGCCATCTCGACGATGAGCGCCGCCTGCAGCGGCCCATGGAAGATCAGGCCCGGGTAACCCTCGACCTTGGTGACGTAGTCACGGTCGTAATGGATGCGGTGACCGTTGAAGGTCAGCGCGGAATAACGAAACAGCAGCACGGGATCGGACACATGCGTCTCGCGGTGCTGCGCCTTCGGCGGTGGAGGCGGGGCCTTGGCGCCGGCGGGCGCGCTGCTCGTCATCTCGCGATAGACGATGTCCTGCCGCTCGCGGATAGCAACGCCCCGCGGCGAGGAGATGCTGTGCTCGACCGAGACGAAGCACAGCGTGC
The DNA here is from genome assembly GCF_040547935.1 of Bradyrhizobium sp. LA6.8. NCBI lineage: Bacteria > Pseudomonadati > Pseudomonadota > Alphaproteobacteria > Hyphomicrobiales > Nitrobacteraceae > Bradyrhizobium > Bradyrhizobium sp. LA6.8. The sequence goes on along the minus strand of NZ_JBEPQQ010000008.1, from coordinate 20,237 downwards.
CGGTCGAGCCGGATTTCACCTGCACATCGGCGATGCGCGAGGTCCGCGTCGATTCATCGCCGACGCGCAGCGGCTGCAGGAATTCGATCTCGCCGCCGGCCCACATCCGGCGCGGCAGCGGCACCGGCGGCAGGAAACCGCCGCGGGTCGGATGGCCGTCGGGGCCGAGCATCGACATCGGAAACACCGGCTGCGCCAGGCACCAATGCACAGTGAACGGCGCGGCATCGCCCGCTTTGGGCTCGCCGACTTCCTGGAACAGCGTCGCGCGCAAGCCCTTGGCGAGCTGCGCGGTGACGATGTCGGTGGCCTCCGTGCTGCGGCCGATCCATTGCCGCAAGTGATCGATGTCGAGCTTCTCGGTCATGACGCCTCGCTCTTGTTATGACTTCTTGGCCGGCCGCTCGCCGATGCCCGGCACAGCGCCGTAGCTGCGGGTCTCGCCGACGATGATCGGCGCCGGCGCGGGATAGCTGACACGTCCCTGGGGCGTATCGACCTCGATGCGGCGCAGATGCGGATGATTGGTGAGGTCGGCCATGGTGTTGACCTCGGCAAAGGCGATGTCGGCGTCCGACAGCCGCTTCAACAGCTCGTCGCGCGTCATCTTGCCGAAGATATCTGCGACTGTCTTGTCGGTGAAATCCCGGTTGCGTACGCGCTCGACCATGTTGGCGACGCGCGGATCGGCCGGCAAATCGGGCTGGTCGAGCACCTTGACGCACAGCGTCTTCCACTCGCGCTCGCTCTGGATCGAGATCAGGATGTCCTTGCCGTCCTTCGAGGTGAACACGCCGTAGGGCGCGATCGAGGGATGGCGCAGGCCCATCCGCTTCGGCGGATTGCCGGCTTCGGAATTGAGCAGCGGCACGGTGCACCAGTCCGCCATCACGTCGAACATGGAGATGCGGATGTCACAGCCCTTGCCGGTGCGCCCGCGCGCGATCAGCGCTTCCAGGATCGCCGCATGCGCGGTCGCGCCGGTCGCGACGTCGACGATCGACATGCCGACGCGCGAGGCTCCATCAGGGTTGCCGGTGATCGAGGCGAGCCCGCTTTCGGCCTGGATCAGCAGGTCATAAGCCTTGCGGTGGGCGTAGGGGCCATCGTCGCCATAGCCGGTGATCGTGCACGAGATCAGCTTCGGATAGTCCTTCAGCAGCCGTTCGCGTGAAAAGCCGAGCTTGTCCATCGAGCCCGGCTTGAGGTTCTGGATCAGCACGTCCGCGCTTGCGATCAGCTTCTCGAGCTCGGCGCAGCCTTCTTTCGTTGCGAGATCGACCACCGCCGATTGCTTGCCGCGGTTGAGCCACACGAAATAGCTGCTCTGGCCCTTGGCCGCCGCGTCATAGCCGCGAGCGAAATCGCCTTCGGGCCGCTCGATCTTGATCACCTCCGCGCCGGCGTCTGCCAGCCGCGACGAGCAGAACGGCGCCGCGACCGCCTGCTCGACCGCAATCACCCTGATCCCGTCCAATGCTCCCATGGCGCGACCTCAGTACGAGCGGGGCATGCCGAGCACGTGCTCGGCGACGTAGGACAGCACCAGGTTGGTCGAGATCGGCGCCACCTGATAGAGCCGCGTCTCGCGGAATTTGCGCTCGACGTCGTATTCCTCGGCGAAGCCGAAGCCGCCATGGGTCTGGATGCAGGCGTTTGCCGCTTCCCACGACGCATCCGCGGCGAGCATTTTTGCCATGTTGGCCTCCGCACCGCAGTCGAGCCCGGCTTCGTATTTGCGCGTCGCTTCCTTCACCATGAGTTCTGCCGCGCGCATCGCGGCGTAGGCCTTGGCGATCGGGAACTGAATGCCCTGGTTCTGGCCGATCGGCCGGCCGAACACCGCGCGCTCCTTGGCGTAGTTCGTGGCCTTCGCGATGAACCATTTGGCGTCGCCGACGCATTCGGCCGCGATCAGGATGCGCTCGGCATTCATGCCGGAGAGGATGTAGCGGAAACCGTTGCCTTCCTCGCCGATCAGATTCTCCGCCGGCACCTTCATGTCAGTAAAGAACACTTCGGTGGTGGCGTGGTTCATCATGGTGCGGATCGGGCGGATCTCGAGGCCGTTGTTCTTGGCCTCGCGCATATCGACGATGAAGACCGAGAGACCATCGGTGCGCTTCTTGCTCTGCTCCTTCGGCGTGGTGCGCGCCAGCAGCACCATCAGGTCGGAGTGCTCGGCCCGGCTGGTCCAGATCTTCTGGCCGTTGACGATGTAGCTGTCGTTGCCTTCCTTGCGCGCAAAGGTCTTCAGCGAGGAGGTGTCGGTGCCGCTGGTCGGCTCGGTGACGCCGAACGCCTGAAGCCGCAATTCGCCGCTGGCGATCTTCGGCAGGTACTTCGCCTTCTGCTCGTCATTGCCGTGCCGCAGCACCGTGCCCATCGTGTACATCTGGGCATGGCAGCCGCCGCCGTTGCAGCCGGCACGCTGGATCTCTTCGAGGATCGCGGCCGCCGCGGACAGCTTCAGGCCCGCGCCGCCATATTCCTCGGGGATCAGCACCGAGAGATAGCCGGCCTGCGTCAGTGCATCGACGAAGGCCTTGGGATAGGCCATCTCGCGATCGAGCTTGCGCCAGTACTCGCCGGGAAACTGCGCGCAGAGCTTTGCGACGGCTTCGCGGATGTCGGCGTGATCTTCGGTGTGGTGTTCTTCACTCATGGCGTTTCCCGTATCTAGCGGCAGTCAAGATAACGCCGGCCGATCCTCTGGCGTTGTGAAAACATCGCCAGCCCCCTATGCTCATTTGCTATAGCGTATGAAGTAGCCTTCCAGGATTGGCAAGCATGGATTTCCGGCAGCTCAGGACCTTCAGTTGCGTGGCGGAGCTCGGCAGCCTCTCCAAGGCGTCCGACACGTTGCGCGTGGCGCAGCCGGCGCTCTCTAGGCAGATCAAGCTGCTGGAACACGAGCTGCGCACCGAATTGTTCACGCGCAACGGACGCGGCATGGTGCTGACGGAAGCCGGCCGTCTCCTGCTGGCCCGCACCTCCGGCATCGTGCGGCAGATCGACCAGATCCGCGACGATATCCAGTCGACCAAGGGGCCGCCGTCCGGCCAGGTCGTGCTCGGCCTGGTTCCGACCGTGAGCTGCGTGCTGTCGGCGCGCTTTGCGCGGCGCTGCGTCGAAAAATTTCCCGGCATCTCGCTGCGCATCGTCGAGAGCTACAGCGGCCATCTCGTCGAATGGCTGCATCGCGGCGAGATGGATCTGGCCATTCTCTACGGCCGCTCCGCCGATCTGCATCTCAACGTGGAGAGCCTTGGCCGCGACAACATCGTCGCGGTTGGCCCGCGCGGCTGCGGCCTCGCGCGCAAGAAGAGCGTCGATGTCGGCTGGCTGCTGCGCCAGCGGCTGGTGCTGCCCAGTCATTCCCACGGTCTCCGCGCGCTGATCGAGCACGCCGCCGCCCAGCGCAAGATCAAGCTCAACGTCCAGCTCGAGGCGGATTCGTTCCGCGTGCTGACGAGCCTCGTCGAGGAAGGCCTCGGCTTCGCGCTGCTGCCGCCCTCGTCGGTCCACGGTGAGGTCGCCGACGGACGGCTGGAGACCGCGCCCGTATCCAAGCCGATGACGCGCGAGCTCATTTTCGCCTCTCCGATCGACCGCCCGGCCTCGACGGCGTCGCTCGCCATCACGACGCTATTGCGCGAGGAAGTCGCGGCCTGCCGCAAGGAAGGCCTGTGGGACATCAAGTTGAGTTAGATGCACGCGTGTCCTAGAACAGCCGCGCGCCAACTTGCCTTCGCATCTGGCGCGACCTGTCATGCCGGAATTTTATAGCTGGGCTGGACGATGCGTGAGGGGGCTCACTGTCGGTGTCATTGCCCGCGAAAGCGGGCAATCCAGTATTCCAGAGGCTGCAGTGCTCGAGCCGAGAGGCCGCGGCGTACTGGATGCCCCGCCTTCGCGGGGCATGACAGGGGGGCCTACCCCGGAATCCTCACCGGCAGCGACTCATAGCCCTTGATGAAGCTCGAATAGATCCGTTTGGGCTCGCCGACCACTTCGATCCGGTCGAAGCGCTTCAGCATCTCCTCCCAGACGATCCGCAGCTGCAGCTCGGCCAGCCGCATGCCGACGCAGCGGTGGATGCCGAAGCCGAAGGAGAGATGGGTGCGCGGCCGCGGGCGGTCGATGATGAAGTCGTTCGGCTTCTCGAACATCTCCTCGTCGCGGTTGCCCGAGACGTACCACATCACGACGCGGTCGCCCTTCTTGATGTGCTTGCCGCCGATCTCGGTGTCGGCAAGCGCGGTGCGCCGCATATGCGCCAGCGGCGTCTGCCAGCGGATCACCTCGGGCACCATGGAGTCGATCAGCTCTGGATTGGCGCGCAGCTTGTCGAACTGGTCCGGGTTCTCGCTCAGCGCCAGCACCGAGCCGCTCATGGTGTTGCGCGTGGTGTCGTTGCCGCCGACGATGAGCAGGATGATGTTGCCCATGAGATTGTCGGGGTCCATGAAGCGCGTCGCATCGTTATGCGCCATCAGCGACAGCAAATCGTTGCGCGGCGCGGAGTTGACGCGTTCGTTCCAGAGCTTGGACATGTAGGCGTAGCATTCGTCCATCTCGCGGCGGCGCTCTTCGGCCGAGGCGACGATGCCGCTCTTGGGCAGCGCGGTCGCGACATCAGACCAGCGCGTCAGCTTACGACGCTCGTCCCAGGGGAAGTCGAACAGGGTCGCCAGCATCTGCGTCGTCAGCTCGATCGAGACGCGTTCGACGAAATTGAAGGTCTCGTTGCGCGGCAGGTTGTCGAGCACGGTCTGCGAGCGCTGGCGGATCAGTTTTGCCAGCTCGTCAAGATGCGTCGGCGTGAACATCGGCGACACCGTCTTGCGCTGCGCCGAATGCTGCGGCTGGTCCATCGCGATGAAGCTCGGCCAGTCATAGCCCTGCGGCACGTCGCGGATCCCGATGCCGCCGAGCGTCGAGTCCGAGGAGAAGATGCCGTGACTGGTGTCGACATGCATGATGTCGTTGTACTTCACCACCGACCAGTACGGCTCGATCGGCGCATTGGTGCAGTAGTGCACCGGCTCTTCCTTGCGCAGCCGCTCGAACCACGGCCACAGCGTGTCGTCCTGGAACAGCCTGGGTGCGCCGGGGTGGAATTGCGCCAGCGGCGTCGCATAGGCCTCCTCGCGGGCCCTGCGCATGCGTTCGTCGTTGTCGGTTTTGACCGGAGTCTGGATGTTCATGGTCGTAGCTCCAGTGTTTCTCTTTCTCCCCGCAAGCGGGGAGAGGGAGTGATCTCACGCCGTAATCTTCACCGGCAAGGTTTCAAGTCCCTTTACGAAACTCGAATAGACCCGTTTGGGTTCGCCGACCACGTCGATATGGTCGAAGCGCTTGAGGATCTCTTCCCAGATAATCTTGAGCTGAAGTTCGGCAAGCCGCAAGCCGACGCAACGGTGAATGCCGAAGCCGAAGGACAGATGCGTGCGCGGGCGGGCGCGGTCGATGATGAAATCGTAGGGCTTTTCGATCGCTTCCTCGTCGCGGTTGCCCGAGACGTACCACATCACGACCTTGTCACCTTGCTTGATCTGCTTGCCGCGGAACTCGAAGTTGGCAAGCGCGGTGCGCCGCATATGTGCCAGCGGCGTCTGCCAGCGGATCACCTCCGGCACGAAACTGTCGAGCAGGCCGGGGTTCTCGCGCAGCTTGCGATACTGCTCCGGATGCTGGCTCAGCGCGTAGATCGATCCCGACATCGTGTTGCGGGTGGTGTCGTTGCCGCCGACGATCAAAAGGATGAGATTGCCGAGGAAGTTTTTCGCATCCATGTCGCGCGTCGCGGCGCCGTGCGCCATCATCGAGAGCAGGTCGCTCTTCGGCGGCTGCTCGATGCGCTCCTTCCACAGCCGCGCGAAATAGCCCGCGCATTCCGTCAGCTCGGCCTGCCGTTCGTCTTCGGTGGCGACGAGGCCGTCCGGCCCGGGAATGGTGGTGGCGATATCGGACCAGCGCGTCAGCTTGCGGCGGTCCTCCCAGGGGAAGTCGAATAGCACCGCGAGCATCTGCGTGGTGAGCTCGATCGAGACACGATCGACCCAGTCGAACACCTCACCGCGCGGCAGATTGTCCAGGCACTCGGCCGAACGCTCGCGGATGCTGAGCGCGAGATTGTCCAGATGCGTCGGCGTGAACATCGGCGCTACGGTCTTGCGCTGCGCCGCGTGGCGCGGCGGATCCATCGAGATGAAACTCTCGCGGCGCAGGTCCGGGTCGATGTCGCGGATGGTGATGCCGCCGAGCGCGGAGGCCGAGGAGAACACCGAATGGTTGGTCTCGATCTCCATGATGTCGTTGTAGCGCGTCACCGACCAGTACGGCCCGAACATCGAGTCCTTGCAATAGTGCACGGGATCCTCGCGGCGCAGCCGATCGAAATAGGGCCAGAACGTATCGGTCCTGAACAACTCGGGATCGCCCGGATCGAACTGCTCCAGCGGCAGTGACGTGGCGCGCGCGCGTAGCTCGTCGAGCTTCGCCGCGCTCTCGATGGTCCCATGCATGACCGCTCTCCCTGACATGAACCGCGCGTTCTCGTTGAATTCTGCGCTGCGGTATTTGATTTGCAATTACAGCCGGTTGTCTGCGTCGGAGCAAGGGAGACTTTTGCCACATCCAACCTTTGCGAGAGGTGGCTAGATGCGTAGCCCGGATGGAGCGGAGCGAAATCCGGGATTCGGGCCGCCATTGGCGCTGTCCCGGATTACGCTCCGCTCCATCCGGGCTACGGATCAGCAACCGTCACGCAGATGTGTCAACGTGATCTCCCGCACCCCCGCGCCTGCGGAATCATGCGAGAAATCGAGGTAAATCGAACCCAGCCATCTTGGGGATCGACCAAATCTCTGATCTATAGTTTGACCGTATCAGGTCCGCACCCCGAGGTTGCCGCCGTGAACGACATGCAATGGGCCCCCATCGGGTCCGAACCCTTACCCCCGCCGCTGCCGCCCACGCGGGTCGATTTCACCGGCAACCGCTCCGAGTTCCGCAAAATGGTCACCAAGGGTGCCATGCTTGAGCTCGTCACCTTCGGCTTCTACCGGTTCTGGCTGGTCACCGACATCCGCCGTCATTTGTGGACGAACACCGCGGTCGACGGCGATGCGGCCGAATACACCGGCCGGGCCAAGGAGCTGCTGGTCGGCTTCCTGTTCGCGCTCGCGATCCTGGTGCCGATCTACCTCGCTTATTTTCTCATCGGCATCGAGTTCGAGCGCTGGCAGGGCTTTGCCTCGACGCCGCTGTTCATCAGCTTCTACGCCTTCGGACAGTTCGCGATTTTTCGCGCGCGGCGCTATCGCCTGACGCGCACGGTCTGGCGCGGCGTCCGGTTCTGGATGGACGGCTCGGGCTGGGCCTATTCGTTCCGCGCCATGGCGTGGGGCCTGCTGGTGTTTCTCACCCTCGGCCTGGCGCTGCCCTGGCGCGAGGCGTCGCTCGAACGCTACAAGATGCGGCACACCCATTACGGCGATCTCTCCGGCGATTTCGAAGGCGACGGCTGGACCTTCTTCAAGCGCGGCTGGTGGCTGTGGCTCTTGAGCCCGATCGCAATCGTGATCTTCCCGCTCGCTCCGTTCTTCTATGCCGAGTTCAAGGCGCGTGAATGGCGCTGGTGGCTCGACGGCATCCGCATCGGCGGTGTCAGCCTGTCCTCGGAGTTGCCGCACAACGCGTTCTACGGCCTGTACTGGAAAGTGATCGGCTGGTGGATGCTGCTTTCGACCATTTTCGCCGCCTATATGGGCGGCGGTGCCTTGATCGTCGTCCAGCTGAGTGGCGTTCCGGCTGATCAGGTCTTCGGCCCCGGAAATGCCGGCAAGAGCATCCCGATGCTGGTCATGATGGTGATCGGCTATTTCGCCGTGGCGCTCGCGATCAACATCGTCATGCGGGTCTATCTGCAGCGCGATCTCTGGGCCAAGGTGCTGGAAACCGTCGAGGTGCACAACATCGGAGCCGCGGCGGATGTCCGCGGCAGCGGTGAGCTTGCCAGCGCGCTCGGCGAAGGCTTTGCCGATGGGCTCGATGTCGCGGGATTCTGATCTGTGAGTGAGTTGTCCACCGAGGTTCCGGCGCAGTCCGCCAAGCCGACGATCTTCTTCGACGGCGTGTCGAGCCGCAGGCGGGAGGTGTCGCTGGCGCTCGGTGACGCGCTCGACATCGTCGAGGACGGCGGAGCGCCGGTTCGCTGGACCTATGCCGACATTCGCCGCGCCGACAGTCCGGCAGGGATATTGCGCCTGGCCTCGACATCCGCGCCGCCGCTGGCGCGGCTTGAAATTCGCGACGCCGCGCTCGCCGCCGACGTGACCGCCCGCTGCATGCGTCTCGACGAGCACCAGACGTCGCGCCGCGGTGTCGCAAAGATCGTCGGCTGGTCGGTGGCCGCCGCCGTCTCCATCGTTTGCGTCGTGCTGTTCGGTGTGCCGCTCGCTGCCGACCGGCTCGCGCCGCTGGTGCCCAAGCCGATCGAACGGCGCATCGGCGACGCCTCCGAAGTCCAGGTGAAAACCATCTTCGGCCGCAAAGCGTGCGAAGACCCCGCGGGCAAGGCCGCGTTCACAAAACTGGTCAACCGTCTGCGCGATGCCGCCGGCCTCGACGACGATTCCATGACGGCCGGCGTGCTGCCGACCTCGGTGCCGAATGCATTCGCGCTGCCCGGCGGCAAGGTGTACGTGCTGAGGGGCTTGGTCGACAAGGCCGAAAACCCCGACGAGCTCGCCGGCATCCTTGCTCACGAGCTCGGCCATCTCAAGCATTACGACAACATGCGCGGGCTGATCTACAACGGCGGCACCTCGTTCCTGATCGGCCTGTTGTTCGGCGACGTCACCGGCTCCTCCGCCGTGATCTTTGCCTCGCGCAGCGTGGTCGAAGCCTCCTATTCGCGCGAGGCCGAGACCGCCGCGGATACGTTCGCGATCGAGATCATGCACAAGCTCGGCCGCTCGCCGAAACCCGCGGCCGAATTGATGTTCCGCATCACCGGCAAGGAAGGCGGCTCCGGCCTCACCACGATCCTGGCGAGCCACCCGCTCACCGAAGACCGCCTCGCGCGCATGACGAAGGAAGATCGTCCCGCCAGCGGCCCGCCGCTGCTGACGGACAAGGAATGGCAGTCGCTCAAGCTGATTTGCGGCAGCGGGAAGATCTAGAGCGTTTTCGAGCGAAGTGGCGACCGGTTCGCGTGAAGAAAACGCGTCAAAAAAAAGATCTCCGCGCCTACCGCGTCCCGTAAGCGCGGTCGCCGGCATCGCCGAGGCCCGGCAGGATAAAGCCGTTCTCGTCGAGACCTTCGTCCACTGCAGCCGTCCAGATCGGAACGTCGGGATGCAGTCCACGCAGCCGTTCGAGCCCCTCGGGGGCCGCGATCAGGCAGGCGAGGCGGATGTCCCTGGCGCCGCGCTCCTTCAGCCGGTCGATTGCGGCGACGGCAGTGTTGGCGGTGGCGACCACCGGGGTCACCACGATCGCCAGGCGCTCGCTGAGATCGGACGGCGATTTGAAGAAATACTCGACCGCGGCAAAACTGTGCGGCTCGCGGTAGAGGCCGATATGGGCGACGCGCGCGGTCGGCACCAGATCCATCATGCCGTCGACGAAGGTCGTGCCGGCGCGCAGCATCGGCACGAACACCAACTTCTTGCCGGCGATCTTGGCCGAATGCATCGTCGCCAGCGGCGTCTCGATGACGGTATCGGCGAGCGGCAGATCCCGCGTGATCTCGTAGCACAGCAGCATGCCGATCTCCTTGATCAGCTCGCGGAAGGATTTGGTCGAGATGGACTTGTCCCGCACCAGCGTCAGCTTGTGCTGCACCAGCGGATGATCGACGATCGTGACGCCTTCCATGAAACGCTCCTAACGAAATGCACTTGGGTGAAACGCGACGGGCCGTTGCTTCTTCCCTTCTCCCCTTGTGGGAGAAGGTGGCGCGAAGCGCCGGATGAGGGGTCTCTCTCCACGAACTCCAATGAGAGATGCCCTCGCGGAGACAACCCCTCACCCGGCTTCGCTTTCGCGAAGCCACCCTCTCCCACAGGGGGAGAGGGTTTAGAAAACCGTGCCGTCGCTGATCACCTTGAGCGGCGGTGAGCCGTCCGGCCGGCGCGCGAAGGCGATGGCGCGGCCGGCAGCCCAGCTGCCACCTTCGAGAATGCTCGCGAGGGGCAAGGTCTCGGGCGTGCGGCCGAGCCTGGCGCGGATGCTGCCCGCAAGCCGGTCGAGCAGCGCAACGGTGAGCGCGCGCCACTCCACGACGAGCAGGGAATCCACCGCATGCGCGCGCTCGGCATCGCCGGGATCGCGCAGGCGCAGTACCTCGTGATCGACGAACAGGCCGCCATTGCGGTATTCGGCGAGCCCGGTGAGGCCGTCGATGTCGGTGACGTCAAAGCCGGCGCGCTGCAGCGGCTCGATCAGCGAATAACTCAGCCATTGCGACAGCTTGTGCAGGGGTACGAGGCCTGCCGTTGCGTCGTCCGCGTCGATCGCCGGGTGACGCCAGCAATCACCGAGCGGAATCCCGGCGAGCTCGAGCCGTGACGGCCAGATCGGTCCAAGCTGGTTCAGCACTGCCGACAGGATGGCGGGCGCGGCGACCGCGCCGCCCACAGCCTGTGCCGCGATGTGATCGAACAGGCCGCCTGGCCGCGGCGTATCGTGCAGGCCGAAGATGTCCGCGCGCTCGGCAACCAGCTTGCCCAGACGTCGCAGCAGATCAGTGCGTCCGTCGAGACCGAGCAGCGGATTGGCATCGCTCGCCTGAAAGGCCGAGATGAGGGAGGCCAGCGGTAGTTTCGCCAGCACGTCTGCATCGGCCCTGAACGGCGCACGCGCATCGCCGGAGAACAGGCCGCCTGCAAACATGTCGAGGCTTGCGATGGCAAGCCCCTCCGATCGGCCGATACTTTCGCCGGTCCCGGCGTCGCGATAGCGCCACGTGGCTCCCGCGCCTGCGTCGAGCAGCACGCTGACGATGGCGAGGTCGAACTCCGCGCGCGCACGTGCCGCGCGATCCGGCCACGATACTTTGTCGGCAAGGCCCGCCCAGCGATCGACGCCGCCGAGCACGAAATGCCGCCAGCGGGCATGGAAGGGGATGTCCAACGTCGGATAGGCCTTGCGTGTGACCGCGATCACGGCCTCCGCCACACCATCCATGCGGTCGAGGTCGATCGTGAAGTGCCGGAGCCCGCCGGCGAGGCCGATCTCGAGCATTTTTGCGGCACGCGCGCGAACCGCTCCTGCGCTGAGCAGGGAGCGGGCCTGTTGTTCCAGAGCCTCCGTCATCGCGCGATCAGTACTTTTCCAGCGAGCGCCCGACCACGCCGTTCACGTCCTTTTCCGGCGCGATGTCGGTCGTGTAATAGCCGGCGGCCTTCTTCGCGGCGATCTCGACATGGGCGTCGGCCGGAATGAGCTCCAGCGGGATCGGCACGCGCTCCACGATGTCGATGCCCTGCGAGGTCAGCGCGTCATGCTTCATGTCGCTCATCGACAGGAAGCGGTCGATGCGCTTCAGGCCGAGCCAGTGGATCGTATCCGGCATCAATTGCTGGAAGCGCGCGTCCTGGACGCCGGCGACGCATTCGGTGCGCTCGAAATAGGCCGCGGCCGCGTCGCCGTCCTCCTGGCGCTTGCGCGCATTGTAGACCAGGAATTTGGTGACCTCGCCGAGCGCGCGGCCTTCCTTGCGGTTGTAGATGACGAGCCCGAGCCCGCCTTCCTGCGCGCCGCGCGCGGATTCCTCGATGCCGTGGATGAGATAGGGGCGGCAGGTGCAGATGTCGGAGCCGAACACGTCGGAGCCGTTGCACTCGTCATGCACGCGGCAGGTGATCTTGGTGCGGTGGTCCGGCAGTTTTGTCACATCGCCGAACATGTAGACGGTGGTGCCGCCGATCGGCGGCAGGAATATCTTCATGTCCGGCCGGGTGACCAACTCGGGGAACATGCCGGCGGTCTGCTCGAACAGCGTGCGCCGCAGCTCGGTCTCGCCGGTGCCGAAGCGCGTCGCAAGGCCCGGCAGGTACCAGACCGGATCGATCGCGATCTTCACCACCGACACGCTGCCATTGGCGTGTACGACCTCGCCGTCGGCGCGCAGCCGTTTTGCGGCGAGCGCCTCGCGGATCTCAGGCAGGTCGAGCCGCGCGCGCGTCACCGCGATGCTTGGACGGATGTCGACGCCCTCGGCGATGTCCTTGCCGAAATTCTCCGCGACGAGATGCCCCCAGGGATCGAGCGCGACGATCTTGTCGGGATCGCGCCATTGCTCAAACGGTCCGATGGTCGCGGCCGGAAAGGTGTTGGTGAGGTCGGGCCGGCGGATCGGATCGAGCGCGCCTGCGGACACCGCGAGCGCCCGGTACATCGCGTAGGAGCCGCCATGGCTGCCGATCACGTTGCGATCCCCAGCGCGCGACACCGTGCCGATGATCGGCCCCCGGGCGCGCGCGTCGGCTGCGCCCCAGTGAATCGGAAACGCGGCCTTTTTGCCCGGCTCCGGATGGGAGGTCAGGCGGATGTGATCGGTACGGTTCGCGCGGCTCATGTCCAGGCTCCCAAAAAGCCGACGGCCCGCCGCTCGGACGGGCCTGGCTCACCTGCGTTGCCGGTGCCGAACACCGGCGATGCAAGCTCAATCCAACATATTGTAGCGGCTGGCGACGACAGACAAGTTAATGGTACCGCGCCGGGCAGGCGATCATGGCCAAATTCCCGTCATCGACGGGCAGGTCGGGCTCGCCTGCTTGCCGCGCCTTCGCCCCGGCCGAACCCTGCTATTCGATCCGCGCGATAGGTCTAAGGATTTGAAATAGTTTTATTTTTTATGTTTTCAAGAGGGTGTCCCGCAAGTTGCGCCACCGCGGTGCCCTGGGCTGGACCGGACCCACATAATCGGACAAATAGGTCGCCTCTCGCCTGGAGACTGCCATGCCCACCGCCAGCTACATCGACCCCCGCAACGGACAGCTCTATCCGCTGGACCAGCCGCGCTGGTGCTCGGATGAGCGCACGCCGCTGCTGGTGACGCCGGGACCAGGCATATCGCGGGCGGACGTCGACGGTGCCACGCGCTCGCTCTGGCGCTACCGGGCGGCGCTGCCGGTCGAGATCAAGAAGCCGATCACGCTCGGCGAAGGCTGCACACCGCTGGTCCAGCAGGACTGGGGCGATTTGCGCCCGTTCTTCAAGCTCGAATGGTTCAACCCGACCGGCAGCTTCAAGGACCGGGGCTCTTCGGTGATGCTGTCGTTCCTGCGGCAGATCGGCGTCGACGCGATCCTGGAGGACTCCTCCGGCAATGGCGGCTCGTCGATGGCGGGGTTGGGTGCCGCCGGCGGGATGCGCGTGAAGATCCTGGCGCCGGCCTCGACGTCGCCGGCCAAGATCGCGCAGGTGCGCGCCTATGGCGCGACAGTTCAACTCGTCGAGGGCCCGCGCGAGGAGTCGGAGGCCGAGGCCATCCGGCAGTCGAGCCAGACCTTCTATGCCAGCCACAATTGGCAACCGTTCTTCCTCGAAGGCACCAAGTCGTTCGCCTATGAAATCTGGGAAGACCTCGGTTTTCGCGCGCCCGACAACGTCATCGTTCCGGTCGGTGCGGGCAGCAGCCTCTTGGGTTGCGCCTTCGGCTTCCGCGAGTTGCTGAAAGCCGGGCAGATCGCGAAGCTGCCGCGCCTGTTCGCGGCGCAGCCGCTGAACTGCTCGCCGATCGATGCCAGCTTCAAGGCGGGTGTCGACACGCCGGTCGCCCGCGAGGTGAACAAGACCATCGCCGAGGGCACCGCGATCAAGAAGCCGCTGCGCCTGCGCGAGATCATCGGAAGCTTGCGCGAGAGCGGCGGCGGCACCGTTGCGCTGACCGAGGACGAGATCGTCGCCGCGTTGCGGCGTCTTGCGCGGCAGGGATTGTTTGCCGAACCGACCAGCGCCAGCGCGGCCGCTGCATTGGAAAAACTCTCCGCGGCGGGATCGATCAAGGCGAACGAGACCACGGTTGCGGTCCTCACCGGCACGGGCCTGAAGGCTGCGGCCACCGTCGCCGATCTCGTGCAGTAGAGGCGGGGGAGGCGCGCCGCTTACCCTCCCCTGGAGGGGGAGGGTCGATCGCGCGTAGCGCGAGCGGGGTGGGGTGATCTCTCCACACGGGCAGCGCTTCGGTGGAGAGACTTTCACCCCACCCCGTCTCACGTCGCTGACGCGCCGCGAGCCGACCCTCCCCCTCCAGGGGAGGGTAACGGCATCTCACTCCTTCAGATCATTCACCCGCTTCACCCACGCCCTGACATCGGCGAGCACCTGGGGCAGCACCGCCCTGACCTCCTGCACGGTCATGCCGGGCTTGATGCGGGGATCGTAGAGCAGGTTGAGGATGTACTGGTCGTAGACGTCGAAATAGCCCATCGACACATTGTCGTTGAACATGGTCCACGGCACGCTCGCGGTGTCGTTGATAGGGCCGAGCGATTGCAGCAGTTCCTCATAGGCGCAATCGAGGAAGGTGAAATCGCCGTTGTCGACGGTGAGGATCACGTCGGAATGCTCGATCTCGAAATTGTCGTTCTTGCGGAATCCGGACAGGCATTGCGGATCGAGCGAGGTGCGGATCTCGCGCGCCTTCTCCGCGCCGTAGAAGCTGGAAATCGTCCGAAACAGGTCGCGGTCGCGAACCAGCTTCACCCGCACGTTCGCGGCTTCGCTGGTGTCGATCATGGCGATGTCGAGATGCTGCACGCGCCTGCCGATGTCGGCCACGACCTTGGCGAGCTGCGTCTTGCGGTCGGCGCGCTCGCTCTCGGCGTAGACGCGCACCGGCCCGTCGAATTTCCGGATGCGGTCGACGCGGCCGGCGAGGTGGTATTCGGCGCCGAACGCCGTCTTCAGAAAGCCTTCGACGATCTCGCCGTCGGTGAAGCTCTTCTTCTCGGCGCGCTGGCGCGAGGCGATCGCGGGCAATTCGCCCGCGACGGCGATGGTAGCGGTGTCAGGGGCGAACGCGAAAGTGGCGAGCGCCAGCAGGGCGATGCGAAAGCCTGACGAAGGCGGGGCCAATGCGCTCATTACGTCCCGACGCTGCCGTATTCGGCAGCGACGCACAAGACCGCATATTCACGCGCCCTGCGGGTTCCCGCAGTTCGCCGACGGCTAGTTGTTGAGCACGACCACCTTGGTGCCGACCGAGACGCGGCTGTAGAGATCGCTGACGTCCTCGTTGGTCATGCGGAAGCAGCCCGAGGACACGGCCTGGCCGATCGTCTCCGGCTCGTTGGAGCCGTGGATGCGGTAGAGCGTCGAGCCCAGATACATCGCGCGCGCGCCGAGCGGATTCTCGATGCCGCCCTTCATGTGGCGCGGCAGGTCGGGCCGGCGGGCCAGCATCTGCGACGGCGGCGTCCAGTCCGGCCATTCCTTCTTGGCGGTGATCCTGTGCACTCCGCCCCAGCGGAAGCCGTCGCGGCCGACGCCGATGCCGTAGCGCAGCGCCTGGCCGTTCTGGAGCACCAGATACAGGCGGCGCTCGCTCGTGTTCACCACGATCGTGCCGGGGGCGTAATTGCCGTTGTACATGATGGTGGTGCGGGGGATCGGGCTAGAGCCGCCGCGGAAGAAGCTCGGGCCGAAGCCCATGATCTCGCGCGAGTCGAACCCCTCGGCGAATGCGCCGCCGGCGGTGGCCGACAGCAGTGCGATGGCGGCAATCGGCGCGGCAAAAAATCGGATCATTGTTTCCCCCAGCAAAAAAATCGGATTCAACTGAAGTCACAGGCCATATTTGCGGGCTTTTCGCAAGCCACGGGCCCGTGAGGGAGATCATCCTTAACGTTTGGCGTTACCAAACCGGCAACCACGCTAATTTGCCTGAAAGCATTAGCCAAACAAGCGCATCGTCGCGCGGAGCAGGCCAGCGATGCCGGCTATTGCTTTGACGGAGGCGGCGAACAATGATTGATCGAGGGGACATTTGAATATTGCCGGTTGCAGGGAGCTTTGGGATGAACGGTGCGGAAAGCCTGGTGCGGACGATGGTCAAGGGTGGGGTGGATGTCTGCTTCACCAACCCAGGCACCTCCGAGATGCATTTTGTCGCGGCGCTCGATCGCGTACCGGGCATGCGCTGCGTGCTCGGCCTGTTCGAAGGCGTGGTGACGGGGGCCGCCGACGGCTATTTCCGCATGAAGGGCACGCCGGCTTCGACGCTGCTCCATCTCGGCCCCGGCCTGGCCAATGGCCTGGCCAATCTGCACAACGCCAAGAAGGCGAATTCCGGCATCGTCAACATCGTCGGCCAGCATGCGGTCTACCACATCGACTACAACGCGCCGCTGACCTCCGACATCGAGGGCCTGGCCCGGCCGATGTCGTCCTGGGTCCGCACCTCGCCGGACTCCAAATCGGTTGCAGCTGACGGCGCCGCGGCGATCGCCGCCGCCAACAGCGCACCGCCACAGATCGCGACCCTGATCCTGCCCGCCGACACCGCCTGGAACGAGGCCGATGGCATCGCCGAGGTACCGGCCGAGCAGCAGCGCGCCAGCTATTCGCCGCAGGCGGTCGAGCGGGCCGCGAAGATCCTGCACGGCGACGGCGAGGGTACGCTGCTGCTGATGACCGGCAGCGCGCTGAGCGAACAGGGCTTGGCGCTGGCCGAGCGTATCGCCGGCAAAACCGGCTGCACGGTGATGGGCCCGACCTTCCGTCCCAAGATGGCGCGCGGCCGCGGCCGCTATTCGATCGACCGCATTCATTACGTGATCGAGAACGCGCTGCCGATGCTGGCGAAGTTCCGGCACATCGTGCTGGTCGAGTCCGATGATCCGGTGGCGTTCTTCGCCTATCCGAACAAGCCGAGCATGCTCAAGCCCGAGGGCTGCGAGGTGCATCGCATGACCTCCTGGGGCGAGAATTCGGTCGCGGCGCTCGAAGCACTGGCCGGCGCGGTGAAGGCGAGCGCGAAGGACGTCAAGCCGCAGGCCTTGGCTGAGCTGGTGAAGCCGACCGGTGCGCTGACCTTCGCCTCGATCGCGCAGGCGATCGCATGCGCCATCCCCGAGAACGCGATCATGGTCGACGAATCCCTGACCACCGGCCGCGGCTTCTTCCCGCCGACGGCGGCGGCCGCTCCGCACGACTGGCTCCAGAACATGGGCGGCTCGATCGGCTTCTCCACGCCGCTGTCGATCGGCGCCGCGATCGCCTGTCCGGACCGCAAGGTGATCACCATGGTCGGCGACGGTAGCGCGATGTACACGATCCAGTCGCTGTGGACGCAGGCTCGCGAGAACCTCAACATCGTCACCATCGTGTTCGCCAACCGCATCTACCAGATCCTGCGCGGCGAGTTCGACAATGTCGGCGCCGGCGAGCCCGGCCAGCGCGCCAACGACATGCTGCGGCTCGACCGTCCGACGCTGGACTTCGTCGCGCTGGCGAAGGGCATGGGCGTGCCCGGCCGCGCCGTCACCAATGCCGAAGAGTTCAACAAGGCTCTGGCCGAAGCCGTCGCCGAGCCCGGGCCGCGGCTGATCGAAGTCCAGATGTAGGGCGCAGCATCAGGGAGCGCCGAGGGCCGGGGGGCAAGATGCAGACCGAGCTGAACAAGGTGATCGCGGCGCTCCGGGACCTCTACGCCCACGAAGGATTCTTGTTCGAGAAGGACGTCGGCGAGCGGGCGGTGACGCACCGCTTCGCTGTCTATCTGGAGCGGCAATTCTCCGGCTGGTCAGTCGATTGCAACTACGACCGCCTCGGCGAGCGCACGCTGCATCTGCCGCACGGCACCATCGTCTCCACCGACGATCATCTGGGAAAATCGATCTACCCCGACGTCGTCGTGCATCAGCGCGAGATCCCGAACAATCTGCTCGCCGTCGAGATCCGCAAGGTGAGCAATCACACCTCGCTCGACCACGACCAGCACAAGCTGATGGCGCTGACCGACGCGCATGTCTGGTTCGCGTACTGGATCGGCTTGCTGCTGGTGCTGGACAGGCAGCATGTGACGATTTCGGAAGTCTATGTCAGCGGCGTCGTTGATCAGCCACTGTCGCTATGGTTTGCGGCGCGGCTGGAGGAGAGCGGTCTAGGGGCTGCGCATTAGACCGTCTCCACAGCGTCATGGCCGGGCTTGTCCCGGCCATCCACGCCTTGTCACGTGGTACTGAGAACGTGGATGCCCGGGACAAGCCCGGGCATGACGACCTCCCGTGAACTGTCACCACCTCAGTGCAGCGGATCGCCCTGGCCGAGCGCGTAGGCGACGAGGTCCTTCAGCGCGAAGCTGGAGCCGGTCACCGGTGTCCATTGCGGGTCGAGCGACAGCACGGAGGAATGGTCACCGAACATCATGCCGAGGAAGACCTCGGCGACGATGCGACCGCCGACGGGGCCGAGCTGCGGCGTGTTGATTCCGGTTGCCGGCGCGCCGGTGGCCGGGATCGTCACCGCGGTCTGGAATTGCCGCGCCTCGGCCAGGATGTAGGTCCAGAGCGGGCAATTGCCGGCAAACACCCCGTTCGCGATGGTCGCGATCCCAGTTTGCGGATCGCCCGCGCCGGGCTCGTCGACGGCCTTGCCGATGATGATCTGATCATCCGTCAGCGGCGTCAGGTTCATCGCCTTGGCGACAGCCTGGCCTGAGGGCAGGCCGAGCCGCCAGCTGCGCTCGAGATTGCGCAACGCCAGTGACGACGGATTGGAGGCGACCTCCGGCGGCAGCTTGCGCAGCGGATCGACCAGCGACGTGTCGATGCGATAGGCGAACTGCAGCCGCTTCTTGTTGTCGGGATTGGTGTCGTCGTCCTCGACACCATAGGGGCGCGTGTCCAGATCGATGAAGCGGCCCCAATCCATGGCGCGTCCCGGGCCCATGGCGCGGAAGCCGGTCAGCGCGTTCTTGTCGGGATTGTGGGGGTCGGGGAAGATCTGCAACAGCATGTTGTCCGCATCGTTCAGCCGATAGCCGGGGCGGATCATGGAATGGCCGAGACGGTAGGCCGCAACCGAGAACTCGACCGGCATGAACGGATAGGTCTTCCAGTGATAGTGGGCGAGCTTGCTGCGGTCGTATTGGCCCGCGGTCTTCAGCTCGTCCAGCACGCTGGCGTGGACGATGCGCGGCAGGAAGTCGTTCAGCACGACGTATTGATAATGGAATCGGACACGCTGCTGCACCTCCTCGAACGACAGGCTGTCATTGTCGTCGACCATTCGGTTGTGAAAGCGCAGCATCAAGGCCTGGAACTGCGAGACGATGCTGTTCTCGTCGTTGCGGGGATCGCCGATCAGGGCGCGGCCCTTGAAGCGCGGCAGGTCGCTAGCATCGGGTACGCCCGCGCCGGTCAGCTTCTCGCCGAGGCGGAACTTGATGCCGTCATACATGTAGGGCTGATCGTTCGGACCGCGGCCATAGAGATTGTCTAGATCGAGCGACGGCGTGCGGAAGTCGACGAGCCCGTCGGGGTCCTGCTGCTTGGTCAGCGAGCTGACCGGATCGAAGGTGATGTCGTGGTCGATGAACTGGCCGAAATAGGTGTAGAGCGCGGGAATGCCGCTCTCCTCCGCGTCCGGACCGTCCTTCGGACCATCGAAGTCGGCGACCATCTTGTCGGCCAGCGCCGAAAGGTTCGCGACATTGTCGGCGTCGTTCGGACCGAATTTCGCCGGCGTGAGCTTGCGGAACATGCGTCCGAAGCGGCCCTGGGAAAGCGGCGAACGCGTTGCGTTCAGACCGCGCGGAACAATGCTGTGGCGGCTGCTCATTGAAAACACCTCCCTGAAAAGTCACGACGTACAACGAATAAAGCTAAAGTTGTTCGCAACAGAATATGCATGCGACGCTAGATCAGGCGATTGGGTGCCACAAGCGATCTGCTTCACACACTGCGCGACATCGATGTTGTTCCGGGAGGGAGCGTTACGAGCAAGCTGCGGCCGCGCTTTGCAAATTTTTCCCTGTGCGATGACGGATAACATTCTCGTCATCGGCGCGCACGAGCGGCTTCGCGCAAGTGAGTTCGCCGGACTGTCGGCGAAGTGGATCGTCTTCACGCAATAAGTGTGGCGGGGGGGGGGGGGGGGGCCCCCCCCCCCCCCCGCGGGCGGGGGGCCCCGGGGAGATTGGGGAAAAGCCGGCGCCGCGTTGTTTACCCAAAAGGCCGCCCGCCCGCGGCGGGGGGGGGGGCCCACAGATTAAT
>NZ_JBEPQQ010000007.1:0-522838 GCF_040547935.1 Bradyrhizobium sp. LA6.8 | reverse complement strand
ACCCCCACACCCCTCGCCGCCCCCGTCGACCTCGCACCCCCCCCCCCCCCCCACCCCGGGGGCGCCCCCCGGCGGGCGCGCCCCCAACACTGAGGGCTAGGTCTACAGCGCGCCCTTCGCGAGCCGCTTCATCACCTCGTCGAGCTGATCGAGGTTGCGGTAATTGATCTGGACGGAGCCGCCAGGGTCGCGGTGATTGACCGTGACCTTGAGGCCGAGCGCATCGCTGACGCGCTTTTCGAGATCGATCGTGTCGGGGTCTTTTTCCTTGCCCCCGGTGCTGCGCGCCTTCTGCGGCTTGCGCTCCGGCACACCCTCTTCATGCGCGAGGGCCTCGGCCTGGCGGACGTTGAGGCCTTCCGCGACGATGCGCCTGGCTGATGCGAGCGGATCGGGCACGCCGATCAGCGCGCGGGCGTGGCCGGCGGTCAGCTCGCCGCTCGTGATCAAGGCCTGCACTTCGGCCGGCAGTTTCGTCAGCCGCATCATGTTGGCGATGTGGCTGCGGCTCTTGCCGACGACCTTTGCGATGTCGTCCTGGCTGCGTTTGAACTCGTTGGCGAGCGCGTGATAGCCGAGCGCCTCTTCCATCGGGTTGAGGTCTTCGCGCTGCACGTTCTCGACGATCGCGAACTCCAGCGCATCGCTGTCGCTGATGTCGACCGGCACGATCGGCACTTCGTGCAGGCCGGCTATCTGCGACGCGCGCCAGCGCCGTTCGCCGGCGATGATCTCGAAGCGATCCTGCGCGCCCTTCACCGGACGCACGACGATCGGCTGGATCACGCCGTGCTGCCTGATCGAATCAGAGAGCTCCTTGAGCTCCGTTTCCGAAAAGGCGCGGCGCGGGTTGCGCGGATTGGGCTTGATGAATTCGATCGGCACCTTGCGCTGCGCGCGCGGACGATCGACATGCTGGGCCTCGCCGCCGACATCACCGATCAGACTCGCAAGACCCCGGCCCAGTCGCGAACGCGCTTCGTCGGCCATCGCCAGCTCCCTTGGATTCACGGTGCAACACTCCAGAACTGAATTATCGTAGGGTGGGCAAAGCGAAGCGTGCCCACCAGTTGTGTGCAGAAGATGGTGGGCACGGCGAAGACGCCTTTGCCCACCCTACGGCATCGTCAATGCGTGGTGCGCAGCTCGCGCTCGCGCTGGATCACTTCGGTGGCGAGCCGCAAGTAAGCTTCGCTGCCGACGCATTTGAGATCGTAGACCAGGACCGGCTTGCCGTAGGACGGCGCTTCCGAGATGCGCACGTTGCGCGGGATCATGGTCTTGTAGACCTTCTCGCCCATGAACTGACGGACGTCGGCGACGACCTGGTTCGAGAGGTTGTTGCGCGAGTCGAACATGGTCAGCACGATGCCGTGGATCGACAGGTTCGGATTGAGCGTCGAGCGCACCTGCTCCACCGTCTGCAGCAATTGCGACAGACCCTCGAGCGCGAAGAACTCGCACTGGAGCGGCACCAGGATCGCATCGGAGGCCGCCATCGCATTCACCGTGAGCAGGTTGAGCGAGGGCGGGCAGTCGATCAGCACATAGGTGTAGTCGGCGTCCGGCGAGACGTTGTTGTTGAGCGCGCCGATGGCGTCGCGCAGCTTGAACGCGCGGCCGGGCGTGGTGCCGAGCTCGAGCTCGAGGCCGGAGAGATCCATGGTCGAGGGTGCGATGTGCAGCCGCGGCACCGCGGTCGAGACCACCGCCTCGCGCAAAGCAGCTTCGCCGATCAGCACGTCATAGGTCGAGCAGGAGCGGTTGCGGCGATCGATGCCGAGGCCGGTCGAGGCGTTGCCCTGCGGATCGAGATCGACGATCAGGACGCGCTCGCCGATCGCAGCGAGTGCCGTGCCAAGATTGATCGCCGTGGTTGTTTTTCCCACGCCGCCCTTCTGATTCGCCAGCGCCAGGATGCGAGGGTGGCCTTGCGGCACTTCGCCGGTCTGTTGCTGCTGCGGTTCGTCAATCACGCTCATCGCAAATTCCCCACTCGACCCCTGAACGCCTCAGCCGCGCTGCTCGACGGACGTCAGCTCGACGATCCAACCGTCGCCGGTACGGCTTTGGTGAAGCTGCGGCTGGATATTCCAATATTTAGCGGCTTCGGTCAATTCAGCCTCTACATCTTGACCCTTCGGAAACAGCGCTTTTGCACCCTGGCGCATCAGCGGCTCCGCAAAGCCGATGAGTTGATGTAGCGGAGCCAGCGCACGCGCGGTGACGCAATCCACGGGGCCGGTGATTCTATCCACATTATCCCCGATCTCCGCGAGATGTACGAGCCCCGGCGATGCGGTGACGCGAACTGCTTCGCGCAGAAAGGCCGCCTTCTTGGCGATTCGCTCGACGAGATGGACGCTGGCGCCAGGCGTCCCGGCCATGGCACAGGCGAGGACGATTCCGGGAAAGCCGCCGCCGCTGCCGAGGTCGGCCCAGCGTTTCGCGGAAGGGGCGAGATCGACGAGCTGGAGCGAGTCGGCGATGTGCCGGGTCCAGAGCTGCGGCAGGGTCGAGGGCGCGACCAGATTGGTCTTGGCCTGCCACTCCCGGAGCAGCGCGATGTAGCGATCGAGCCGTTCCTCGGTTTCACGTGAAACCGGGGCAAGCCTGAGCGCCGCGAGCTTGTCCGCCGCGATGATGGAGTCCAGCGACCGATCGTTGGCGCTGGCCTTGTCGATCTTCGGTTTGACCGGCGTCGGCTCGGATCGACGAACGCCGCCCTCGCCTGCCGATGGTTTCGATGATGACGATCTGCCGCCCGGCCCGCGCTGTTTCACGTGAAACGCCTATGCGATCGCCTTTGAGGTCTTCCGTGCCTCGCGCCGAAGGTAGGCCGCGAGGATGCCGAGCGCCGCCGGCGTCATGCCGTCGATCCGGCCAGCCTGGCCGACGGTGAACGGCCGCGCCTTCTCCAGCTTGCCCCGAACCTCATTGGAAAGACCGGGGACCTGCTGGTAATCGACGTCCGACAGCACCATCCCCTCGTCTCGCCTGAAAGCTTCGACGTCGGCGCTCTGGCGCTCGAGATAGACGTCGTACTTCGCGTCGATCTCCAGATGGGTGGCGATGACCGGGTCGATCGCCGACAGCTCCGGCCAGATGGTCCGGACCTGACTCCAGCCGATATCCGGATAGGCCATCAACTCGAACGCCGAACGACGCTGGCCGTCCCGGTTCAGGGACAGGCCGTGCTTGATCGCCTCGTTCGGGGTGATGGTCAGGGACTTCGACAGCGCCCTGGCCGCATTCAGGGCGTCCATCTTGGCGCGGTGATGCTGCGTCCGGGCGCTCCCGACGCATCCAAGCGCAATCCCCTTCTCGGTGAGGCGCTGATCGGCATTGTCGGCGCGCAGGGTCAGCCGGTACTCGGCGCGCGAGGTGAACATCCGATAGGGTTCGCTGATCCCGCGGGTGACGAGGTCGTCGATCATCACACCGAGATAGCCATCGGCACGGTCGAACACGGTCAGCGCGGCGCCGCTCGCCGCCAAAGCCGCGTTCAGGCCGGCCACGATACCCTGCCCGGCAGCTTCCTCATATCCGGTGGTGCCGTTGATCTGCCCAGCCAGGAAGAGACCACGCAGACGCTTGGTCTGCAGGGTCGGATCGAGCTCGCGGGGATCGATGTGGTCGTACTCGATGGCATAGCCCGGACGGACCATCTTCACCTGCTCCAGGCCAGGAATGCTGGCGAGGATCGCGAGCTGGACCTCCTCCGGCAGCGAGGTCGAGATGCCGTTGGGATAGACGGTGCTATCGTCGAGCCCTTCCGGCTCCAGGAAGATCTGATGCCCGTCGCGGTCGCCAAAGCGGACGATCTTGTCCTCGATCGAGGGACAGTAGCGCGGTCCGGAACTCTTGATCTGGCCGGAGTACATCGGAGAGCGATGGACGTTCGCGCGGATCACCTCATGGGTCGCGGAGGTCGTTCGGGTGATCCCGCATTGGATCTGCGGGGTCGTGATCCGTTCGGTCATCACCGAGAACGGCTCCGGCGGCTCGTCACCGGGCTGCATCTCGACCGCGGACCAGTCGATCGTGGTGCCATCCAGACGCGGCGGAGTGCCGGTCTTGAGCCGTCCAAGGCTGAAGCCCGCGCGCTCAAAGGAGGCGGAAAGGCCCATCGCGGGCGCCTCGCCGACCCGTCCGGCGGGCCAATTCTTCTCGCCGAGATGGATCAGACCTCGGAGAAACGTGCCGGTGGTGACGACAACCGCCCCTGCCCGGAGCTCCCGACCGTCGGCCAGACGCAGTCCGGTCACCCGGCCCTCGACCACGATCAGCTCGTCTGCCTCGCCCTCGAAGACGGAAAGACCCTCGGTGTCCTGGATCGCGGCCTGCATGGCTGCGGCATAGAGCTTCCGGTCGGCCTGAGCCCGGGGGCCCCGGACAGCCGGACCCTTGCGGCGATTGAGGACGCGGAACTGGATGCCGCCGGCATCGCCGACCCGGCCCATCAGACCATCCAGGGCGTCGACCTCGCGGACCAGATGGCCCTTGCCGAGACCGCCAATCGCGGGGTTGCAGGACATCGCGCCGACGGTGGAGAAACGGTGCGTCACCAGAGCGGTCGTCGCACCCATCCGGGCGGAAGCGGCCGCGGCTTCACAGCCGGCGTGGCCGCCGCCAATCACGATGACGTCGAAACTCTCTCGCTCTGTTCGCATGGGCGGACTTC
The DNA here is from genome assembly GCF_040547935.1 of Bradyrhizobium sp. LA6.8. Lineage (NCBI taxonomy): Bacteria > Pseudomonadati > Pseudomonadota > Alphaproteobacteria > Hyphomicrobiales > Nitrobacteraceae > Bradyrhizobium > Bradyrhizobium sp. LA6.8. The sequence goes on along the minus strand of NZ_JBEPQQ010000007.1, from coordinate 518,154 downwards.
TATCTCAGAGGTGGAGAAGCCGGAAGTAGAAACTGGGTGAGGCGGTTGTTTCCCGTGAAACGGGGCGGCAGGAGGCGATGCGCATTTTCGCGAAAACAACCCCATGCACAGTAGAACCGGAACTGAGCGGACTGCCGTTTCACGTGAAACAGGATGGGTCCGACCGGGAGAGAACTCCTGGCGAGATCTCGCACGGCTCTGGCCGCGGGTAGAGAAGGCACAAGCGATCGGTCTACTCCGTCGTTGCGAGCGGAGCGAAGGAATCCAGAATCGCTCCGTGGAGGCAGTCTGGATTGCTTCGTCGCAAGGGCTCCTCGCAATGACGGGATTGGGGCCCGAGTGTCGTTCACGGCCAAGACCGCTTGAGCAGTGAAATCGAATCTCCCGCCCAAGTCTGCGGGCCCAGAAGCCGCAATGAGGGCCGCTCGCGTTTCACGTGAAACAGGCCGGAAGCGCCCACCACCTGTTTCAGTGAAACAGCAGGAAGCTTGTAGCCCGGATGGAGCGCAGCGAAATCCGGGAAAGGTGTTCCGGCTGCGGAGCCGTCCCGGATTGCGCTTCGCTTCATCCGGGCTACGAAACTGCAAGCACCTGTTCCATGTGAAACGGCCCGGAACCCATCCCATTGCTGTTTCACGTGAAACGCAAGGACTGGAAGAAGCGCTAGTTCTACAATGAAGAACTAGTTCTACTTTCCGATGCAGAATTTCTGGAAGATGGCTCCGAGGACGTCCTCGACGTCGACCCGGCCCAACAGCCGACCCAAGGCATAAGCCGCAGCACGCAGCTCTTCGGCGGCAAGCTCTTCGCCGTCTTCTACAAGCTCCAGGCTCCGGCGCAAGCTGTCTGAGGCCCGGCGCAACAGATCTCGCTGGCGGGCGCGGGTCACCAAAGCGCCCTCGGTCGTCCCGAAAAACTCGGCGGCGAATTTCACGAGAGCGTCGATCAGGTCGGGAATGCCGTCCCCGCGGCTCGCCGAGATCCCGAACTCGCCGCCCGGCCCGACGTCCCCCACCTCGCCCAGATCGATCTTGTTGCGGACGATCCAGACCGAGCCGCTCGATTGATCACGCCCGGGGCCGGACTTCACCAGCGATTGCATCGCGCCCGGATCGACGGCGCGCCCACCCTCCACCAGCCACAGCACGAGGTCGGCGTCCTCGGCTCGGGCTCGCGCCCGGCGCACGCCTTCCTGCTCCACGGGATCGTCGGTCTCCCGGATGCCAGCCGTGTCGATCACCGTGACCGGATAGCCAACCAGATCGAGCTGCACCTCGATCACGTCGCGCGTGGTGCCGGCGTAGGGCGAGACGATCGCGACCTCGCGGCGCGCCAGCTGATTGATCAGCGTCGACTTGCCGACATTCGGCTCGCCCGCGATCGCAACCACCAGGCCGTCGCGCAGGCGTTCAGAATGTCCCTGTGCCGCAAGGACTTCAGTGATTTCGTCATGCAGCGCTTTGATCGCTTTCACCGCCGGCGCCCTCAGCTCGGCCGGCACGTCGCCCTCGTCGGAAAAATCGATGCCCGCCTCGATCAGCGCCGACGCCTCGATGATGCGCTCGCGCCAGTCGCGCGCGCGATCGCCGAGCAGGCCCTGCAACTGGCGCAGCGCCTGGCGGCGCTGACGATCGGTATCGGCATGGATGAGATCGTCGAGACCTTCGGCTTCGGTGAGATCGAGCTTGCCGTTCTCGAACGCGCGCCGCGTGAATTCGCCAGGCTCGGCTGCGCGCGTATTCGGAATAAGAGAAATAGCGGAGAGGAGTGCAGCGAGCACCGCGCGGCCGCCATGGACGTGAAATTCGGCGACGTCCTCGCCGGTCGCGCTGGCCGGCCCCGGAAACCAGAGCACGACCGCGTCGTCGATCGCCTGGCCCGCGCCGTCGCGGAGCAGCCGGCGGCTAGCCTGTCTCGGCGCCGGCTGCCTCCCCGCCAGCGTCGTGAGCGCGAGCCCCGCTTGCGATCCCGAGACCCGCACCACGGCGATCGCGCTGGGCGCACGGCCGGACGACAGCGCAAAGATGGTCTGGTCTCGCGGATGCATGGCCTATTTGTCCGGCTGGCAGGGAAAAGGCAAACGGCCCGTTCTCGCGATGCCGACGCCCCTTTTGCTGCGCTCTGGTCCGCAGCAACGGCTCTATTGCGATGCAACATAAGGGCAGCATTTTGCTGCGGAGGCAGCCTCGCCCAAGCACCAAATGGTCAGCCAGCGTCAAGCATTCTGTAAAGATATCAACAACTTCCGGAAGAGCCGATTTTCCTTTCGTCCCATCGCCATGCTGCATTTCTTCCGCAGCAAAGCCGCACAAAAGAAAAAGGGCGCCCGTAGGCGCCCTCTGATCTCATGCTGCATCGCACTCAGGTGTTCATCGAGTCGAAGAACTCGGAATTGCTCTTGGTCGAGCGCAGCTTGTCGAGCAGGAAGTCGATCCCATCCATGGTGCCCATCGGGTTCAGGATGCGGCGGAGCACGTACATTTTCTTGAGCACCTGCGGATCGGTGATGAGCTCCTCCTTGCGGGTGCCGGAGCGCGAGATGTCGATCGCCGGGAAGGTGCGCTTGTCCGAGACCTTGCGGTCCAGGATCAGTTCGGAGTTACCGGTGCCCTTGAACTCTTCGAAGATGACTTCGTCCATGCGGCTGCCGGTATCGACCAGCGCGGTTGCAATGATCGTCAGCGAGCCGCCCTCCTCGATATTGCGGGCGGCACCAAAGAAGCGCTTCGGGCGCTGGAGCGCGTTGGCGTCGACACCACCGGTCAAGACCTTGCCGGATGACGGCACCACGGTGTTGTAGGCGCGGCCCAGGCGCGTGATCGAATCGAGCAGGATGACGACGTCGCGGCCATGCTCGACCAGACGTTTTGCTTTTTCGATCACCATCTCGGCGACCTGGACGTGACGAACCGCCGGCTCGTCGAAGGTCGACGAAACGACCTCGCCCTTCACCGAGCGCTGCATGTCCGTGACTTCTTCCGGACGTTCGTCGATCAGCAGCACGATCAGATAGCATTCGGGGTGATTGTGCGCGATCGAATGCGCGATGTTCTGCATCAGCACGGTTTTACCCGTGCGCGGCGGCGCGACGATCAGCGCGCGCTGGCCCTTGCCGATCGGCGCGACGATGTCGATCACCCTTGCAGAAAGGTCTTTCCGCGTCGGATCGTCGATTTCCATGCGGAAGCGCTGATTCGGAAACAGCGGCGTGAGGTTGTCGAAATTGACCTTGTGCTTGGCCTTTTCCGGGTCCTCGAAATTGAGTGTGTTGACCTTCAGCAGCGCGAAATAGCGCTCGCCCTCTTTCGGGCTGCGAATGTGGCCTTCGATGGTGTCGCCGGTGCGCAGACCGAAGCGGCGGATCTGCGAGGGCGAAACGTAGATGTCGTCCGGTCCCGGCAGATAATTGGCGTCCGGCGAGCGGAGGAATCCGAAGCCGTCGGAGAGCACCTCGACGACGCCCTCGCCAACGATGTCGGTTTCAGCAATCGCGAGCTGCTTGAGGATGGCGAACAGCAGCTCCTGCTTGCGCATGGTGCTGGCATTCTCGACCCCATTCTCTTCCGCGAACGAGACAAGCTCGGCCGGCGTCTTCGACTTGAGGTCCTGGAGTTTAATTTCCCGCATTGGGGTGGTCCTGTGGGGTAACCTTGGGAGGGGGTGCGAGGAGGCTCTGAAATGCGGACGCGAGAAGGTAAGGTCCGCAGGTCTGGCAAGGAGAGCGCCGGTGAGGCTTCAAACCTGATGCGGTGTCCGGCCTCTGGAAAGCTCAGACAAAACCACATCCGCCTGCGTTGGGTGGGATGTCGCCAATATAGAAAATCGCTTTCCACTCCGCAAGCCGAAGCGCTGAGCGATTCATCGCAAGCCTTGCCTAGAACGGCTTCACGATCACCATGATGACGATCAAAATCATCAGAGCAGTCGGCACCTCATTGATAATTCGATAGAATTTCTGGCTACGCGGACGCCGGTCGGCGGCGAAATCCTTGCACCAGCGTGAAAAAAAGCCGTGGACCCCAGACATCGCCAGGACCAGTGCCAGTTTTACGTGCAGCCAGCCGAAAGAGAACCAGTGGCCGGACCAGGCGAGATAGAGCCCGGCAAGCCATGTGACGATCATGGCGGGGTTGATGATCGCCTTGAGCAGCCGGCGTTCCATCACTTTGAACGTTTCCGACTGCTTCGAGCCGATCTCGGCCTCGGAGTGATAAACGAACAGCCGCGGCAGATACAGCATGCCCGCCATCCAGGAGATGACGGCGATCACGTGCAGCGCCTTGATCCAGAGATAGACGTCTTCGAACATTTTCTGCGCCCGGCTTTCTGTCCAGCGCAGGGAACGCTGGGGATAGTAAGAACTCGTTAAGGTCTCACCCTACACACTTATCCGTCCGTAGCGCCTTCCTCTAATCTAGAATCTTAGATTCTTAAGGTTTGAGTCTATGTGACCGTGAATAGGACTCACACAATTCCGTCCGCACGTTCACGTGCGCTTGTTCACATCCATCAACATATCCCTGATGCTTCCTGCGGCCTTCGATAAGTCGGCCAGCTTCAAAGGCTTGCGCGTTTCTGTCGGCAGCTTATCAAGGGGGTTGTCCGCGCAATCCCGTTTTCCTCTCAACAGGTCGCCGGACTTGTTCCGATGGGCAGTGGTGTGAAGAAAATTGGCACTTGTCCCGCCCCTGGTGTCGCGCAACCCTTTCCGAGGGGTTAAGGTCCACAGAAATCCACAAACCACACCGCCTCCATACAAAGGGCTTTTGTGCCGACCTCGAACAATTATTTCCATCTCCACCTGGTCTCCGACTCCACCGGAGAGACGCTGATCACCGTCGCGCGCGCCGTCGCGGCGCAGTACGCCAACGTCACCCCGGTCGAGCATGTCTATCCCCTGGTGCGCAGCCAGAAGCAGCTCGATCGCGTGCTCGACGAGATCGAGGAGGCGCCGGGGATCGTGCTGTTCACGCTGCTGGAGAAGGATCTGGTCTCTCGGCTCGAGGACAAGTGCAAGCAGATCAACGTTCCGAGCCTGTCGATCATCGGGCCGGTGATGCAGTTGTTCGAAGCCTATCTCGGCGCCGCGACCACGGGCCGCGTCGGCGCCCAGCACGTCCTCAATGCGGAATATTTCAAGCGCATCGACGCGCTGAACTACACGATGATCCACGACGACGGCCAGCATGTCGAAGGCCTCGACGATGCCGACGTGGTGCTCGTCGGCGTCTCACGCACCTCCAAGACACCGACGTCGATCTATCTAGCCAATCGCGGCATCCGCACCGCCAACGTGCCATTGGTTCCGGGCATTCCGGTGCCGGCACAATTGGAGACCCTGACGCGGCCGCTGGTGGTGAGCCTGCATGCCACGCCGGAACGGCTGATCCAGGTGCGCCAGAACCGCCTGCTCTCGATGGGTGCCGATACCAGCGGCGACACCTATACCGACAGGCAGGCGGTCGCCGACGAGGTCGCGTTCGCGCGCAAGCTGAGCGCCAAGCACGACTGGCCGCTGCTCGATGTCACGCGGCGATCGATCGAGGAAACCGCCGCGGCGATCATGAAGCTCTACAGCGATCGCCAGCGCAACCGGCCCACGGGATAGTTTCGGCGATGTCTCTCTGGCGCGGCGAAACTCCGTTGATACTGGCCTCGCAGAGCAGCGCGCGAAAGATGCTGCTGGCGAGTGCCGGACTGGAGTTCAAGGCGATTACGGCCGATATCGACGAGCGCGGCATTCAGGCCGCCTCGAAGCTTTCAGGCCCGCATGACATCGCCCTGCTGCTGGCGCGTGAGAAGGCCAAGGCGGTCTCGGCCAGTCATCCAGGGAGCTATGTGATCGGTGCCGACCAGACCCTGGCTCTGGGCGAGCGTCTCTTCAACAAGCCCGCAGGCCGCGCACAGGCGATGACGCAACTGCTCGACCTCGCCGGCAAAAGCCACGCGTTGAATTCCGCGGTCGCCGTGGCGCGAGATGGCAAGATCGTTTTTGAGGATGTTTCGGTAGCCCGCATGACCATGCGGCCGATGACCGAGACGGAGCTTTCCGCCTATCTCGACGCCGCCGGCGATGCGGTGACGACCAGCGTCGGCGCCTATCAGCTCGAAGGCCTCGGCAGCCATCTGTTCGAGCGCATCGAAGGTGACCATTTCACCATTCTCGGGCTGCCGCTGCTGCCGTTGCTTGCGTTCCTGCGGCGCGAACGGCTAGTTGCGGTGTGAACGACAGAAACGGCTGCCTGCTGATGCGGATCCTTGGACTGACCGGCTCGATCGGGATGGGAAAATCCACCACCGCGAAATTGTTCGCGGAGGCCGGCGTTCCCGTCTATGACGCCGATGCCGCCGTCCATCAGCTCTATGAGGGTGAGGCCGCGCCCGCGATCGAGGCCACCTTTCCCGGTACCACCGTGAACGGCAAGGTCGACCGCCCAAAACTGTCTGCGCGCGTCGTGCATGATCCAGCCGCGATCAAGCAGCTCGAGCAGATCGTTCATCCGATGCTCGGCGCCTCCCGACAAAAATTCTTCGCCGATGCGGAAGCAGCCAAGGCGCCCGTCGTGGTCCTGGATATCCCGTTGCTGTTCGAAACCGGCGGCGAGAAGCGGGTCGACGCCGTCGTCGTGGTGTCGACCTCGCCGGAACTCCAGCGCAAGCGTGTGCTGGAGCGCGGCACGATGGACGAGGCCAAGCTCGACGCGATCATCGCCAAGCAGACGCCGGATGCCGAGAAGCGCAAGCGAGCCGATTTCGTAGTGGATACGTCACACGGACTTGAACCCGTGCGCGCCCAAATCACGCACATTCTGGCCGAGGTCGTTAAGATGCCGCAGCGGCGAGCCTGATTCGCCCGTTCACACGGCCTCTTGATCATGCGTGAAATCGTTCTCGACACCGAAACCACTGGCCTCGATCCGCTCCGCGGCGATCGCCTGGTCGAAATCGGCTGCGTCGAGATTTTCAACCGCATGCCGACGGGCCAGACGTATCACGTCTATATCAATCCAGAACGGGACATGCCGGCGGAAGCCTTTGCGGTGCACGGGCTGTCGGCCGAGTTCCTGTCGACCAAGCCGCTGTTCCACGAGGTCGTCGATGCGTTTCTGGAGTTCATCGGCGATGCGCCGCTGGTGATCCACAACGCTTCGTTCGACATCGGCTTCATCAACGCCGAGCTCGACAAGGTCAAACGTGTCGCGATCCCGCGCGAGCGGCTGGTCGATACGCTGCTGTTGGCGCGGCGCAAGCATCCGGGCGTGTCGAACCGGCTCGACGATCTCTGCTCGCGCTATTCGATCGACAATTCACACCGCACCAAGCACGGCGCGCTGCTCGACGCCGAACTCTTGGCCGAAGTTTATGTCGATCTGGTCGGGGCGCGGCAATCGCAATTGCTCCTCGCTTCGGAAGGCGAGGACATTCGCGCCAATGCGGCTGGCGATGTGCCGCGGCGGCAGCGGACCGTGCCGCTCGCGCCGCGGATTTCCGATGCCGAGCGCGAGGCCCATCGGGCCTTCATCGCAACGCTCGGCGACAAGGCGATCTGGAACGAGTTCCTGCCCGCTCCAGCCGCCCCTCCGGCTGTTTAGGCCTGACCGCTCGTCTGCTGAGCGGCCATTTGCCGCTCCATGTTCTGACGATAGAGACCGACGAAGTCGACCGGATCCAGCATCAGGGGCGGGAACCCGCCGTCGCGCACGGCGGTTGCGATGATCTCGCGGGCGAACGGGAACAGCAGACGCGGGCATTCGATCATGACCAGCGGATGCAAATTCTCCTTCGGCACGTTGGTGATGCGGAACACGCCGGCATAGGCGAGCTCGAACGAGAACATGATCTTACCGGCGGTCTCGGCCTTGCCCTCGACCGACAGCGTCACCTCGAACTCGGTTTCGCTGAGATTGATGGCGCTGACATTGATCTGGATGTTGATCTGGGGCGGCTGGCCCTGCTGCTGGAGCGAGGTCGGCGCGTTCGGATTCTCGAACGAAAGGTCCTTGATATACTGCGCCAGAACGTTGAGCTGGGCAGCCTGGGCCGCCTCGGGAGGGGTGCCGTTGCCGTTGGTCATGAGAGTCTCTCCTTACCCGATTTGGGCTGAATTTCGCGGCGGTTGGCTAACATAGGGCCGCCTCACTCCACAAGGACGAACGGCCCCGGATCGGGTATCCGCGCCGCCCCCGCAATTGTGACGTTCACCCGGCCCTCCTGACGAAATCGCGCGTTAAACGATTGAAGATGCGCGATTTCCGGGCAGGATCGGGTTTCCCCTTAAGCATAAAACGCGCTACACTCGGCGCTGTGCCAAAAGGCGCCATTGGCCGGGCAAGATTTCGTGCCTACATCCCCAGGACCAGACGCGCGGACCTAAAATGGTGATGTAGACTTGCCGTTCCCGTATGGAACGGTCTACTGGCCGGATTGATTTTCCCGGCGACGACCCGAGACGGCCCCTTTCAGCGAAGACCAGAAAGCGAATACGACGTGGACATCTACACCATCATCTTCCTGGCGCTGGCGGTCTTCATCTTTCTGAGGCTGCGCAGCGTGCTGGGACAGCGGACGGGTAACGAGCGGCCGCCGTTTGACCGCACCGCCGCCCGCAATGCGCTGGGGGGTGCCCAGGACAAGAACGTCGTGACCATGCCGGGCAAGGTGATCGATCAGGCCCCGCTGGCGCCGACCGCCGAGCCGGCCCCGCCCTCCGATCGCTGGAAGGGCCTGACCGAGCCGGGCACCGCGCTCGCCCAGGGTCTCGACGCCATCGTCGACAAGGATTCCACCTTCGATCCGCGCCATTTCATCTCCGGCGCCCGCGGCGCTTATGAGATGATCGTGCTGGCCTTTGCCAATGGCGACCGCCGCGCGTTGCGCGACCTGCTGTCGTCGGAGGTCTATGACAGCTTCGACGCCGCCATCAAGGAACGCGAGAAGTATGAGCAGAAGACCGAGACGCGTTTCGTCTCGATCGACAAGGCCGAGCTCGTCGGCGCCGAGCTGCGGGACCGCACGGCTCAGCTCACCATACGATTCGTCTCGCAGATGATCTCGGCCACCCGCGACAAGAGCGGCAATATCGTCGACGGTAGTGCGGACACGGTCGCCGACATCACCGACATCTGGACCTTCGCCCGCGATATCACCTCTCGCGATCCAAACTGGAAGCTGGTTGGCACCGGAAGCGCGAATTAAGAATTTCTTCAAGAACAGCGCGACGGCGCTTTGCGCAGGTGCCGTCGTGCTGTCGTCGTTTTCGCTCGGCGCCGAGGCGGCGCGGCGTCACTATCGCAGCCATCACCATCATCTCCCGGCACTTGCCGCCGCACCACCGCGCGCCTTGCCCTATCCGCAGCTCCCTTTGCCGTTCGAAATCCCCGGTGCGCAATATCTGCCGCTGACCTGGACGGACGTGAAAGGCTGGAGCGACGACGACCATCTGGCCGCCTACAAGACGTTCCGCGCGAGCTGCCGGACGATCAACGCGCAGACCGGTGCGGCCGAACCGAAGGCGCTTGGCGGCTCGCTGAGCGAGCCCTGCCGGGCCGCCAAGTCGCTCGAGCTCACCGACGACGGCAAAGCCAGGACTTTCTTCGAGGAGAATTTTGCGCCGCTGCGGATCTCGCGCCTCGGCGAGCCCGACGGCTTCGTCACCGGCTATTACGAGCCGGTGCTGGAGGGATCGCGGACGCAGACCGAAATCTTCAACGTGCCGGTCTATCGTCGCCCGTCGAACCTGTTCGTGCGCGGCTACAAGCAGGACTCGGTCAGCCTGCCCAACAAGGGCCCGGTCTATCGCAAGATCGGCCGCCGCAAGCTGGTGCCCTATTACGATCGCGGCGAGATCGAGGACGGCAAGATCGCCGGCCGCGGGCTGGAGATCGCCTGGCTGAAGGACCCGACCGATCTGCTGTTCGCCCAGATCCAGGGCTCGGCGCGGATCAAGTTCGACGACGGCGGCACGGTCCGGCTGAATTACGACGCCTATAACGGCTATCCCTACACGGCCGTCGGTCGTGTCCTGATCGAGCGCGGCATCATTCCGAAGGAGGAGATGTCGATGCAGAAGATCAGGGAGTGGATGGCGCAGAACCCCGACGGCGCCAAGGATCTGCGCCGCCAGAACCGCTCCTACATCTTCTTCCGCGAGGTCAACCTGTCCGACAAGGAAGAAGCAGTAGGTGCGCAGGGCATTCCGCTGACCGCCGGCCGCTCGATCGCGGTCGACAAGGCGCTGCACGTCTACGGCACGCCGTTCTTCATCGAGGGCGAGCTGCCGATCGATTCCGAACGCTCCAAGACGCCGTTCCACCGGCTGATGATCGCGCAGGACACCGGCTCGGCCATCATCGGCCCCGCGCGCGCCGATCTCTATTTCGGCGCCGGCGCGGATGCCGGCCGCGTCTCGGGACGGCTGCGCCATCCCATGCACTTCGTCATGTTGGTGCCGAAGGGCCTCGATCCCACGGTGCGCGCCGCGAAGTTGCCGGTGCCGGATCCGCGTCCCTCGGAGAAGATCGCAAAGCTGTTTCCGCAGACCGATCCTGCCAAGGATTCGACCAAGGATCAGACCAAGCCGGCGGCTCCGGCCGCAGCCGTGGCACAAGGTAAGGGTGAGACAGTCGCCGTTGCCAATCCGGTCCCGTTGCCGGTGCCGCGCCCCGTGATAGAGCCCGTTCAGGAGCCGCGGCGGCCGGTCAAGAATCGTCCCCATCGGCAGCAATGAAGCGATCGTCCCGTCCGCCCGTGCTGGAGCCTCGTCCCTCGCCGCGCCGCCGTGCGTTGAGCGAGGAGGAGCGTGCGCTGTGGGATGCGGTCGCAAAACAGGTCAAGCCGCTGCGGAAGCATCGCGTGGCAAAGACACACGCCCCGCCGCGCACTGAGCCTTCACCGGCAGCGCCGGCCACGCGATCTACGCCATCGCCACGGCCGATCGCTGCTGCGCCGGCTGTGCGCGTGGCAAAGCCGGCCATGCCGCCGCTGGCACCGCTGGGCAAGCGCGAGCGCACAAAATTGTCGCGCGGCCGCAGCGAGATCGAGGCGCGGCTCGATCTGCACGGCATGACCCAGATACGCGCCCACCGGGCCCTGACCGGCTTCCTACACCGCGCCCATCACGACGGCCTGACCTTCGTGCTCGTCATCACCGGCAAGGGACGGAGCGGCGGCGAAAGCGGTGTGCTCCGCCGCCAGGTGCCGGAATGGCTGAGCCTGCCGGAATTCCGCGGCTTCGTCGTCGGCTTCGAGGAGGCGCATATCGGCCATGGCGGCGAGGGTGCGCTCTATGTGCGGATACGCCGGGCGAGGTATTAGAACGGCCGGACGATTCCGACGCGCGGGATCAGCGTGAGGATCAGGCCGAAGATATTTGTCCTCTGATCCTCCGACGCGATCGGCGGTGCATTGTATTTGGCCGGCAGCATCTTCACCGCATGCAGGATCAGGAACAGGCAGACGGCCCAGTTCGAGATCCAGCGCGAATAGTCGAACACCATCGCGAACATCACGAGATAGGCGAGGCTGATGCCGATCAGCGCCGCGACGACGAGGCGCCGGTGCATGTCATCCGCGAGCGCGCCGATCAGGTCGGCAAAATAGCGCCAGAGTGGCGTGTGCAGCCAGATCAGCAGGGCAAACACCGGCACGCCGAGGATGTTGTGCGGCAGGCGGCCCCAGGTATCCGAAACCTCCTTCGCCAGCGGCTGGTACCAGATGTAGGCGAACTGCAGCAGGTCGGTCCGCGCCGGATCGGCCATCCGGGTCTTCAGGTAGGCAACGAAATCCGCTTCCGGGATCGGCATCGTTCCCAGGAACTGCGCCGCGAAGAACAGCGCGCTCACGCAAAGCAGCGCGACAAAGCCGAACACGACATTCGTCCTGGTGACGCCATGCGCGAGATAGTGCCTGATCACGACGATGGTGACGATCGTCGGTACATACATCAGCAGATGAATGTGGTGGATCAGCACGAGGACGATCGCGAACAGCGCGGCCGTTGCGACGAACAGCAGCGAGCCCGCCGGCATCAGCAGCAGGATGATCGCCAGCGCACAGCCATAGATGTCGAAATGGCCGAGCGTGTGCATGAAGTTCTTGAGAAAGAACGGCGAGCCCGCGATGAAGACGAACAGCGGCAGCGTCCTCGCGGTGAAGCCGAACGTTTTCTGGAAAAGCCTGACGTACAGCCCAAGCGTCACCAGCCACGTCGCTCCGGCGAGCGCGAACACCAGCCACACCGGCACCTTGTCCGTGAACAGCGCGACGATGGCGCCGATCAGTGCCCGCTTGATGAAACCGAAATGGTAGTCGACGAGGAGGTGGATGTAGGGGACGTAAGGCGGCAGCTGGATCTTGTGGACGAACACGCCGACGATGACCGCCGCGTTGATCGCGAGCAGGAGACGCCAGGGATTCTGGCGCAGGTTTGCAAGAACCGCGCTCAAGTGGCGCTCCGAGGGAATCGGCGCGATCGGACTCCGAAAGGGTTTGGAGTCAATATGTGGTTCACAGGATTCTTTTCACCACTACATATTGACGATACGGCGCTCACCGATACCATTCCCGCGACCCTCAGAAGCGGCGAAGCCGTCGGGTGGCTAGACCCAACGGCTTCAAAGCTTCTGACCCGCATCCCGAGCTGGGCGCGGAACAGGCTGTCTAAGCACTTCATGGAATCATGGGTGGAGTCGGTGGTCAAGCCCAGCTCTCGATAGGAGAGAAGAATGACCAGTCCGCAAACCAGACCCCAGACGGCGCAAATCCGCTGTGTGAATAAACGCGATCGCCCGAATCCGTTCGAGCGGATCACCCACGTTGGTGGCTACGGCTCAAGCCAGTGGAAGATCACACAAGAGCAGGCGATCGCTATGATCGAGCGCAGAGAGTGGAGCTTTTACGTTTCGCTTCCTGGTTCGACAAAGGCTGTTTTGGTCGAAGTCGGTGTCAGCCGGTTCGGCAACAAGTATTTGCGCACCGAAGGCGATGACGACACGCGCAACAATCTCTTGAGCCTGCCTGAGTGTCCCTGACGCTCTGTCTGTAACAACGAAAGGCCCGACAGAAGTGCCGGGCCTTTCTGCTTACAAAATGAACCGGCTCAAATCCGCGTTCTTGGCGAGGTCGCCGACGTGCTTCTGGACGAAATCCGCATCGACCTTGACGGTCTCGCCGCTGCGGTCGGGGGCGGTGAAGGAGATTTCGTCCAGCACCCGTTCCATCACGGTCTGAAGTCGCCGCGCGCCGATGTTCTCGACCGTCGAATTGACGGCGACCGCGACGTCGGCGAGCGCGTCGACGGCGTCGGCGGTGATGTCGAGCGTCACGCCCTCGGTCTGCAGCAACGCGATATATTGCTTGATCAGCGAGGCCTCGGGCTCGGTCAGGATGCGGCGCATGTCGTCGCGGGTCAGGGCCTGCAGTTCGACGCGGATCGGCAGGCGGCCCTGCAATTCCGGCAACAGGTCGGACGGCTTAGCGACGTGGAAGGCGCCGGACGCAATGAACAGGATGTGATCGGTCTTCACCGCGCCGTGCTTGGTCGAGACCGTGGTGCCTTCGATCAGCGGCAACAGGTCACGCTGCACGCCCTCGCGCGAGACGTCGCCGCCGACCCGGCCGTCGCGTGCGCAGATCTTGTCGATCTCGTCCAGGAACACGATGCCGTTGTTCTCGACCGCGCTGATCGCCTCCAGCGTGAGCTGGTCGGTATCCAGCAGCTTGTCGGACTCTTCATTGACGAGGATCTCGTGCGAGTTCTCCACCGTCAGGCGCCGCGTCTTGCTGCGGCCACCCAGCTTGCCGAAGATGTCGCCGAGCGACACCGCGCCCATCTGTGCGCCCGGCATGCCCGGGATCTCGAACATCGGCATGCCGCCGCCCGAGGACTGCGTCTCGATCTCGATTTCCTTGTCGTTGAGCTCGCCGGCGCGCAGTTTCTTGCGGAACGATTCGCGCGTTGCCTGGCTGGAATTGGCGCCGACCAGCGCGTCGAGCACACGCTCCTCGGCGGCGAGCTGCGCGCGGGCCTGCACGTCCTTGCGCTTGCGCTCACGCACCTGGGCGATCGCGACCTCGACGAGATCGCGCACGATCTGCTCGACGTCGCGGCCGACATAGCCGACCTCGGTGAATTTCGTCGCTTCCACCTTCAGGAACGGCGCATTTGCGAGCTTGGCGAGCCGTCGCGCGATCTCCGTCTTGCCGACGCCGGTGGGGCCGATCATCAAGATGTTCTTCGGGAGTACCTCTTCGCGCAAGGAGCCGGAGAGCTGCTGCCGCCGCCAGCGGTTGCGCAGCGCGATCGAGACCGCGCGCTTGGCATCGGCCTGGCCGACGATGAAACGGTCGAGTTCGGAGACGATTTCGCGGGGAGAGAAGTCTGTCATGGGACCTTAGCTAGGATCAGATGCGGGTCGGGACAAGCCGCATTTTACGTCAGATGATGGGCGGACCCGATTGCCACTGTTTCACGGCGTCGATCGGATGGATCAGCATCAGGATATTGAGCGTCAGATTGTCGCGAATGTGAAGCGCGAGCATGATCTCGAAGGCGAGCCCGAGCAGGACGGTCACCGAGACTGGCAGCACGCGCGCGGCGAGGAACCCCATCATCATGGCCAGATTGTCAGAAATCGAATTGACGATGCTGTCGCCGTAATAATCCAGCGAGATCGTGCCGGCGCGGTAGCGCTCGATGATGAAGGGCGAGTTCTCGACGATCTCCCAGGCGCCTTCGATCAGCATGGCGACGATCAGCCGTGCCGGCCAGGACAGTTGCAGGAAGGGCAGGCGCGCGAACAGCAGCCAGGTCAAGCCGTAGAACAGGAAGCCATGCAGGATGTGAGAGAAGGTGTACCAGTCGGTGATGTGCTGCGAATTTTCGGAGCTGTTCACCACGCCGTGCCAGAGCTTTACATAGCCGCAGGTGCAGATCGGCACCCGCCCCATCGCGAACAGGATCGAGGCCTGCAGCGCCAGCAGCAGCAGGGCGATGCCGACCCAGGCGAACGGCGGTACGGCGACCTTGCTCTCGTGCGTGCTGGTCAGCGTCACGGCTCGCGCACCATCAGCAGCGCCGTCCCGTCCGGCGTCTCGACCATGCGGTCGCGGACGAAGCCGGCCTTCTCATAGGCGCGCACGGCGCGTGCGTTGAGCGGATCGGGATCGGTGACGATGCGTGGCAGGCCCTGCCGCAACTGGCCGTCGACGAACTGGCGGATGAACGCAGAGCCGTGGCCGCGCGCGATCATGTCGCTTTCGCCGATGAACTGGTCGATCCCACGGGTGCCCTCCGGTTGCGGCCCAAAGCCGGTATTCCAGGCTGTCAGGCGATAGCATTGAAGATAGCCGAACGCGTGGGTGCCAGCCAACACGATGAACTGGTCCATCGCCGGCTCATCGAGATCGCCGCCTACGAGCGCAAACTGCTCGTCCGGATCGCCCCACCATTCCCGCACATGCGCCTCGCCCAGCCACCGCCGGATCAGCGGCAAATCGGCCGTGCTCATCGGGCGGAAGGTGTAGGCGGGCGCCATGTCCTGTTCGGTCTGGCCTAGCCGGTCGCCAGGCTTTCGATGGTCAGATTGCGGTTGGTGTAGACGCAGATGTCGGCGGCGATATCGAGGGAGCGGCGGACGATGGTCTCGGCATCCTTGTCGGTGTCGATCAAGGCCCGCGCGGCGGCCAGGGCGTAATTGCCGCCGGAGCCGATCGCCATGACCCCGGCCTCGGGCTCCAGCACGTCGCCGGTGCCTGTTAGCACCAGGGAGACGTCCTTGTCGGCCACGATCATCATGGCCTCCAGGCGGCGCAGATAGCGGTCGGTCCGCCAGTCCTTGGCGAGCTCCACCGCGGCCCGGGTCAGCTGCCCCGGATACTGCTCGAGCTTGGATTCGAGCCGCTCAAACAGCGTGAAGGCGTCAGCCGTGGCGCCGGCAAAGCCGCCGATGACGTCGCCCTTGCCGAGTTTTCGCACCTTCTTGGCGTTGGACTTGATCACGGTCTGGCCGATCGAGACCTGGCCGTCGCCGCCGATCACCACCTTGCCGCCCTTGCGGACCGTCAAAATCGTGGTGCCGTGCCAGCCCGGTGCGCTGTTCTGGGAGTCCTGCATCAAATACCTCGTTGTCGGACCTGATTTAGGCGGTCGGGACCGACCATACAACGGGCCGCTCCGGGCCCATTTCGCTCACCATAGGCAGAAGTAGAGGCCCGGCCAGCCGTTCCCGCAGTAGCGAAGGCGTCATTTGACTGTTAAAAGACCGCCGTTTTCGGTCCAAAACCAGAATGGAAACCGCTTTTCAATGCGCACCGCGACGATCAAGCGCAAGACCAAGGAAACCGACATCGAGGTCACCGTGAACCTCGATGGCACCGGCGTGTCCAATATCGCGACCGGCATCGGCTTTTTCGACCATATGCTCGATCTCCTCGCCCGCCATTCCCGCATCGACCTCACGGTCAAGGCGGTTGGCGATTTGCACATTGATCATCACCATACCACCGAAGACACCGGCATCGCGCTCGGCCAGGCGGTCAAGCAGGCGCTCGGCAACATGGCGGGCATCACCCGCTATGCCGGCGTGCACATGCCCATGGACGAGACGCTGTCGCGCGTGGTCATCGACATCTCGGGCCGTCCGTTCCTGGTGTTCAAGGCCGACTTCCCCCGCGACAAGATCGGCGAGTTCGATACCGAGCTGGTGCGCGAGTGGTTCCAGGCCTTCGCCATGAACGCCGGCGTGACTCTCCACGTCGAGACCCTATATGGCGATAACAGCCACCATATCGCCGAGTCCTGCTTCAAGGGCCTGGCGCGGGCGCTGCGCACTGCCGTCGCGATCGATCCGAAGGCCGTGGGCGAAATCCCGTCCACCAAGGGTTCGCTCGGCGGCTGACGTCTTTCGGCCCGCGGCACGCGCGGCTTGCGGTATCACTGAATTCCTAGGAACGGGGCATCACCATGCCTGTCTACACAGTTCATGCTCCCTCCCCTGCCGGAGCCGATCTGCGCGCGACCGACAAGTTCGTGTTCGTGCGCGACGGTTTTCATTTCTGGGCGATGGTTCTCGGCCCGTTCTGGCTGCTCTGGAACAGGCTCTGGCTGGCGCTGATCGGCTGGGTGATTTTCCTGGCTGCATTCGATGCAGGGCTGCATAGCCTCGGCGTTGGCCGCAGCTCGATCTTCCTGGCCAATATGATCATCGCGGTGCTGATGGGTTTCGAGGCCTCGAGCCTGCGCCGCTGGACGCTGTCGCGCGGCAAGTGGCGCCAGCTCGACGTCGTCATCTCCGACGACGAGGACACCGCCGAGCGGCGGTTCTTCGAGCGCTGGAGCCAGAAGCAGCGCGGCATCGTCAACGATCAATGGGCCGTCGATCGCGGCGGCCCGCCGCCAACCCGCAACGTGCCGGGTCAGCAATTCTCAAATCCGCCACCGCTGCCGTCGGGCGGCATCATTGGATTGTTTCCGGAACCGGGAGGGTCAAGATGAGCGTCGCGATCATCGATTACGGTTCAGGCAATCTGCATTCCGCCGCCAAGGCATTCGAGCGCGCCGCACGCAGCCTGGAGATTCCGCAAAAGGTCTTCGTCACCAGCGATCCGGATCAGGCCTACGGCGCCGACCGTCTGGTGCTGCCCGGTGTCGGCGCCTTCGCCGATTGCCGGCGCGGGCTCGATGCCGTCAACGGCATGGTCGAGGCGATCACCGAAGCGGTGCGCGTCAAGGCACGGCCCTTCTTTGGTATTTGCGTCGGCATGCAGCTGATGGCGAGCCGCGGCAAGGAACACGTCATCACCGAGGGCCTGAACTGGGTCGGCGGCGACGTCGAGAAGATCATGCCGCGCGACGAGAGCCTGAAGATCCCGCACATGGGATGGAACACGCTCGACATGCTGCGCGAGCATCCGGTGCTGGATAGGCTGCCGCTTGGCCCCAAGGGCCAGCACGCCTATTTCGTGCACTCCTACCACCTCAACGCCGCCAACGAGGCGGACGTGCTCGCGCGCGCCGATTACGGTGGACCCGTCACCGCGATCGTCGCGAAGGACACCGCCATCGGCACCCAATTCCACCCCGAGAAGAGCCAGCGTTTCGGCTTGGCCCTGATCTCGAACTTTTTGCGATGGAAACCGTGATTCTCTTTCCCGCGATCGACCTCAAGAACGGTCAGTGCGTGCGCCTCGAGCAAGGCGACATGGCGCGCGCGACCGTGTTCAACCTCAATCCCGCAGCGCAGGCGCAGAGCTTTGTCGAACAGGGCTTCGAGTATCTCCACGTCGTCGATCTCGACGGCGCCTTCGCCGGCAAGCCGGTGAATGCGCAGGCGGTCGAGGCGATGCTCAAGACGATCAAGATCCCGGTGCAGCTCGGCGGCGGCATTCGTGATCTCGCAACCGTCGAAGCCTGGCTCGACAAGGGCATCACCCGTGTCATCATCGGCACCGCCGCGGTACGCGACCCCGAACTGGTGAAGGCGGCTGCAAGGAAATACCCCGGCCGCGTCGCGGTCGGGCTCGATGCCCGCGACGGCAAGGTCGCCGTCGAAGGCTGGGCCGAGACCTCGCAGGTGACGGTTCTGGAAATCGCGCAGCGTTTCGAGGATGCAGGCGTCGCTGCCATCATCTTCACCGACATCGCGCGCGATGGCCTGCTCAAGGGCCTGAATCTCGATGCGACCATCGCGCTGGCGGATGCGATCTCGATTCCCGTGATCGCCTCCGGCGGCCTCGCCTCGATCGAGGACGTCAAGGCGATGCTGACACCGCGCGCCAGGAAGCTCGCCGGCGCGATCGCCGGACGCGCGCTTTACGACGGCCGGCTCGATCCCGCCGCCGCCCTCACCCTGATCCGCAACGCGCGCGCCTAGGAGAGCAAAAATGTTCAAGGTGCGCGTGATCCCTTGCCTCGACGTCAAGGACGGGCGGGTCGTCAAGGGCGTCAACTTCGTCGACCTGCGCGATGCCGGCGATCCGGTCGAAGCCGCAATCGCCTATGACGCCGCCGGTGCCGACGAGCTCACCTTCCTCGACATCACCGCGACCCACGAGAACCGCGGCATCATGCTGGACGTGGTCCGGCGTACGGCGGAGGCCTGCTTCATGCCCGTGACCGTCGGTGGCGGCGTGCGCAAGGTTGACGACATCAAGACGCTCCTGCGCGCCGGCGCCGACAAGGTCTCGATCAACAGCGCCGCGGTGTCGCGGCGCGAGTTCGTCAAGGAAGCCGCCGAGAAATTCGGCGAACAGTGCGTGGTGGTCGCGATCGACGCCAAGCGGGTCAAGCGTCCGGGCGGCGATCGCTGGGAGATCTTCACCCATGGCGGGCGCAACTCGACCGGCATCGATGCCATCGAATATGCCCAGGAAGTGGTCTCGCTCGGTGCTGGTGAAATCCTGCTTACCTCCATGGACCGCGACGGCACCCGGCAGGGCTTCGACATCCCGCTGACCCGGGCGATCGCCGACAGCGTTCCCGTTCCCGTGATCGCCTCGGGCGGCGTCGGCAATCTCGATCATCTCGTCGACGGTATCCGCGACGGCCACGCCACGGCCGTGCTGGCCGCCTCGATCTTCCATTTCGGGGAATTCACCATCCGCGAAGCCAAGGAGCACATGGCCCGGCGCGGACTGGCCATGCGCCTCGATGCCTGACGACTCCCGATCATAAAAATGCTACATAGGCCTGCGGGGAATGGCCTCCGTGGCCTTGTGTGTTTTTCGAGTAATTCCGATGTCGCGTTTCACGATCCACGATCTGGCCGACACCATCGACGCCCGCGCGGCGGCCGGCGGCGAGGCGTCCTATACCCGCAAGCTCCTGGACAAGGGCGCCGAGCATTGCGCCAAGAAGTTCGGCGAGGAGGCAGTCGAAACCGTAATCGCAGCAGTCGAAAACGATCGCGCGCATCTGATCGTTGAAAGTGCCGACCTGCTCTATCACTTCCTTGTGCTGCTCAAGGCCCGCGGCGTAAAGCTGGAGGAGGTCGAGGCCGCGCTGGACAAGCGGACGAATATGTCCGGATTGGAAGAAAAGGCGTCCCGCAAGGGTTAGTAGATCCCAACGGAAAGGTCGCGTCATGGATATCCGCGCACCCGAGCAGCAGTATAATCCGTACCGCGTCTATACGCGCGAGCAGTGGTCGCGACTGCGCGACGACACGCCGATGACGCTGGAGCCCGGCGAGTTCGACCGGCTGCGCTCACTGCACGATCGCCTGGACTTGCAGGAGGTCGAGGACATCTACCTGCCGCTGTCGCGCCTTCTGTCGATCTATGTCGATGCGATGCAGCGCCTGTATTACGCAGAGCGCCAGTTCCTCAACATCCGCGACCGCAAGATGCCCTACATCATCGGCGTCGCCGGTTCGGTCGCGGTCGGAAAATCCACCACGGCCCGCGTGCTCCAGGCCCTGCTGGCGCGCTGGTCGCCGCGTCCGAAGGTCGAACTGATCACCACCGACGGATTTCTGTATCCCAACGCCGTGCTGGAGCGGCAGGGCATCATGCAGAAGAAGGGTTTTCCGGAGAGCTACGACCTGCCGCTGCTGCTCAGCTTCCTCTCCGACATCAAGGCCGGCCGCCGCCACGTGCGCGCGCCGGTCTATTCGCATCTGACCTACGACATCGTGCCGAACCAGTGGGCCGAGATCGACCAGCCCGACATCCTGATCGTCGAGGGCGTCAACGTGCTGCAGACCGGCAAGCTGCCGCGCGACGGCAAGGCGGTGCCCGTCGTCTCCGACTTCTTCGACTTCTCGGTCTATATCGACGCCGACGAGGCGGCGCTGCGGCAATGGTACATCAAGCGCTTCCTGGCGCTGCGTGACACCGCGTTCACCAATCCAAAATCCTACTTCAACCGCTACGCGCTGTTGTCGGACGAGGAAGCCACCGCCACCGCGATCGCGATCTGGGAACGCACCAACCTCGCCAATCTCGAGGATAACATCCTGCCGACCCGCCCCCGCGCGACGCTGATCCTGAAGAAGGGCGCCGACCACACCGTGGCGAGCGTGGCGCTGCGACGGCTATAGGCCGCGGTGCCGTAGGGTGGGCAAAGGCGCAAAGCGCCGTGCCCACCATCCATCGGCACTGTCGGACATGATGGTGGGCACGCTACGCTTTGCCCACCCTACCGCAGCGTCGACTGTCGCTACACCGCCAGATGCCGCGCCGCCGCCAGCCCGGCCAACGCCTCGTCCAGCTTGTCACGGTCGAGCGGCTTGATCAGAAACCCGTTCATGCCCGCCTCGAAACAGGCATAGCGATCCTCCACCAACGTATTGGCGGTGAGCGCGAGGATCGGCGTGTGGTGGCCGCCTTTGGCTGCCTCATGCGTGCGGATGCGTTTTGTCGCCTCGATGCCGTCGAGCTGCGGCATCTGGATATCCATCAGCACGAGATCGTAGGGCGTGCCGGCGGATGACGCGGCGAGCCAGGATTCCAGCGCCGCCTCGCCATGAACGGCGATGACGACGCGGTGGCCGAGCTTGGTCAGCAGCGAGCGCATCAGCAGCGCGTTGATCTCGTTGTCTTCGGCGACGAGGATCGACAGGCCCGTTGCCGTTACGACGCCGGCGGGGGAGGCGGCCGGCGGCTCCGGCGCCAGTTCGGGCGATGCGACCTCCGGCGTCAGCGCGAGACGTGCCGCGAGCGAAGCCGCGCGCAGCGGCTTGATCAGGAAGCCGGTGAAGGAAGCTGAAAATGTCTCGTGACGCGAGCTCGACGTCAGCAGCACCAGCCGCTGCGTCGCATGCTTGCGCGCGACCTCGCCGAGATGGTCGGCAATGGCGGCGCCGATCGCACGATCGACCAGCACCGCATGCCATGAGCGCTCCGGCAGCAGCGCCTCTGCGACGGCTCCATCCGAGACGAGGCAGATCTGTCCGCCCCAGCGCTCCAGCCGCCGCGCGATCAGCGAGGCCTCGATGCCGTCGGCGATCAGAAGGATCGACTTGCCGGTGAGATCAGGGCTTGGGAACGCCGTCTGTCCCGCGCCGGATTGCGATGGCGCAAGCGGAATCGCGACCTCGAAGGTCGAGCCCTTGCCCGGCTCGCTCTCCAGGGTGATGCGGCCGCCCATGCGCTTGACGATGCGCTCGCTGATGGCAAGGCCGAGCCCGGTGCCGCCATAGGTGCGGGCGACGCGCTCGTCGGCCTGCTCGAACTCGCGGAAGATGCGCGTTCGCGCCTCGGGGGCGATGCCGATGCCGGTGTCGCGCACCAGAAAACTGATCTCGTTCGGCCTGATGCCGGGTTCGACGATCAGCGCGACACCGCCGGTCGCGGTGAATTTGATGGCGTTGCCGGCGAGGTTGAGCAGCACCTGGCGCAAACGCGCGGCATCGCCGACGACCTCGAGCGGCAGGCGCTCGTCGACATAGGCGGCGATCTCGAGCGTCTTTGCCTGCGCGCGCGGCGCGAGCAGCTCGGTGATCTCCTCGATCATGGTCGAGAGCGCGAACGGGCGCTGGTCGAGATCGAGCTTGCCGGCCTCGATCTTGGAATAGTCGAGCAGTTCCTCGATCAGCGCCATCAAGGCTTCGCCGGAGGTTTTCACCGCCCTGGCATAGGTCGTCTGCTCCGGCGTCAGCGTGGTGTCGAGCAACAGGCCGCCCATGCCGATGATGCCGTTGAGCGGCGTGCGGATCTCATGCGAGGCCATCGCCAGGAAGCGCGACTTGGCGCGGTTGGCGGCATCGGCCTGGTCGCGCGCGTCCGACAGCGCGCGCTCGGTCTCGGTGCGGTCGGTGACGTCGCGTCCGACGCTCTGCAGTTCGGCGGGCTGGCCGGCATCGAGACGGACATAGCCCTCGCGCCAGGCGATCCAGCGCGCGCCGTGCGGGGTGGTGATCCTCTGGTCGTGAATGCGCGTGCCGTTGCTTTCGCGGGCGCTGTCGCCCTGCTCGAGCACGTCGAAATCGAAACGCGTGCCGACCAGCACGTTGCGCGCCTGTCCTGCGAGCGCGCAATAGGCGTCGTTGGCGAAGGTGATGCGGCCCTGGTGGTCGCGCAGCACGATCAGGTCGCCCTGCTGTTCGAACAGGCTGCGCGCGCGTTCTTCCGCCTCTTTCAGTTCCCAATTGCGGTCGATCAGCGTCTCGTTGTGGGCGGCCAGCTTACGCATCCGCTTGTTGACGAAGCGTAGCCGCATGCTGAGCGTGGCAAGGCCGAGGCAGGCGAGCGCGAACAGGAAGCTTGCTCCGACCGCAAACGTATTGGGGTCGTAGCCGGAGTTCTCGGAGCGGCTGCCGGAGACGAAGCCATAGGCGCCGCCGAACGTCGCCGAGAAGATTATGAAGGAGCGGATCGCGAACGCGATGCGGGGATGCTGTCGCCTGAAGCGGCGCATGCGCACCTTGATCCGGAACGTCCGATCCATCGCCATCGACCCCGACTCTTGCTCCGAAACTCCGCGTCGCCAATTGCGACGATGTCTCGCCGACCTTGCGAACAGCTTGAGGCTTTGGTTCGGCCTCCAAACAGGGTTGACGAGGTGTTAACGCTTCAGAGCGAGGCGGCCTGGAGCGGGAGCGGGCGGTGGCCGCCATTGGCGCCGACGATCAGCGCCGCGGCCTCGCGCTGCGAAAAGGTCTTCGAACGCACATAGATGCGGTAATCGGCCGGCCCGTCGGTTGACAGGTAAATCACCGGGCCGCCGTCGACCGGCTCCGTGGCAATCGTGACGAGGCGCGTCGCCGGATTGGCCTGACAGGAATCCGTTTCGGAACCGAGACCGTCGTCCACGACCGCGAAGTCCGCCGCGTCCGGATCGTCGGTGATCTGAACCCGCACCGTGGCCCGCGACAGATCGTCGGTGAAGGCGACGTGGACGCCGGCCGTCCAGAACAGGGATGTCAGCTCGACTGAAGTCTCGCCCAGCGCGATGCAGGGATGCGAGACCGATCCGATCTCGCCGCGGGCGAACACCGCGGCCGCCAGCAGGGGAACAACCGAGGCCAGGATCTTGAAACGCAACATGACACTCTACTCGCCCGGCCCTGTGTGGAACTCATACGGGAACGGTTGGGCCTTATGGTTTGCAGAGCGTAAAGGAAAGTCGTTACCGCCGGGTTGATGCGCGGAATGATCAGGCCATCTGCCGCACATCCTCCGCGAGTGCGCGGTAGGACAGCGCCTCGGCGAGATGCAGCCGGCCGATCTTGTCGGCGCCATCGAGGTCGGCGAGCGTGCGCGCCACCCGCAGCACGCGATGATAGCCGCGCGCCGACAGCCGCATGGTCTCGGCGGCGTCGCGCAGCAACTTGGCGCCTTGCGCATCGGGCTTGGCGATGTCCTCCAACACCGAGGCCGGCGCCTCGGCATTGGTGCGAACATGCGGCAGGCCCGCATCCGCGTAACGCGCGAGCTGGATGTCGCGCGCGGCTGCGACGCGCGCGGCGACTTCCGCCGAGCCCTCGGCCGGCGGCGGCAGGATCAGATCCGCGGCGGTCACCGCGGGAACCTCGATGCGCAAATCGATGCGGTCCATCAGCGGACCGGAGATGCGCGCCTGGTAGTCGCCGGTGCAGCGGTCGATGCGGCCGCGCTTGCAGGCATAGCCGGGCTCGAACGCATGGCCGCAGCGGCATGGATTCATCGCCGCGACCAGCATGAAGCGCGCAGGATAAGTCACGCGATGATTGGCGCGGGAGACGGAGACCTCGCCGTTCTCCAGCGGCTGGCGCAGCGAATCCAGCACGCGCGGATCGAATTCGGGCAGCTCGTCGAGGAACAGCACGCCCTGATGCGCAAGCGAGATCTCGCCGGGTTTTGCGCGGATGCCGCCGCCGGTGAGTGCGGCCATGCTGGCGGAATGATGCGGCGAGCGGAACGGCCGCCGCGCGGTCAGCGCGCCACCCTCGATCTCGCCGGCGACGGAAGCGATCATGGAGACTTCGAGCAATTCGCCCGGCGACAGCGGCGGCAGGATCGAGGGCAGGCGCGCCGCCAGCATCGACTTGCCGGCACCGGGCGCGCCGATCATGAGCAGGTGATGTCCGCCGGCGGCCGCGATCTCCAGCGCGCGCTTCGCGCTCTCCTGGCCCTTGATGTCGCGCAGGTCGAGCGGGGAGGCGGCGACCTCGTGCACGCGCGGCGTGGGCCGCGACAGCACCTGCGTGCCCTTGAAATGGTTGGCGATCTGGATCAGCGATTGTGCCGCGATGATCTGGATGTCCGGGCTCGCCCACGCCGCTTCCGAGCCGCAGGCCGCCGGACAGATCAAGCCTTCTTCGCGCACATTGGCGCCGATCGCGGCGGGAAGCACGCCGGCCACCGGCGCGATCGAGCCGTCGAGGCCGAGCTCGCCGAGAACGGTAAAACCGGTCAGCGCATCCGGCGGGATCGCGCCGATCGCGGCCATCAGCCCGAGCGCGATCGGCAGGTCGTAATGGCTGCCCTCCTTGGGCAGGTCTGCGGGCGCCAGATTGACGATGATCCGCCGCGCCGGCAGCGCCAGCCCCGAGGCAATCAGCGCCGAGCGAACGCGCTCCCGTGCCTCCGACACCGCCTTGTCGGGCAGGCCGACGATCGCGAAAGCCGGCAGGCCGGGCGCGACCTGCACCTGCACGTCGACCGCGCGGGCCTCGATCCCCTCAAAGGCGACGGTAGAAACCCGCTGAACCATGCCCGAACCAGCCTGCCCTCTCGTACAATTAGGGGTAGCAGAGCCCGATCATTCTTGCAAGAACAATACGAGAACAGCCGAGGGCCCGGAAAACCCTAACCGGTCGTAAACATCACGCAGACACTACGCCTCGAATGCGAGCGGCTCTCATCAGCACATCCCAACGAATGTTCGCTACTCCTAGAGCTGCGGGATGGGCCGTGATCTAACGGGTGAACAATTCAAATGCTTGCAAATCGCCGCAGAAGCGAACGACGGGTGTGCACTCGGCTCGCCAAGATTCACTTTGGCGCGGGCTCGCTGCCGAGGGATTGCACGATCACGGATATCTCGGATGGGGGCGTGAAAGTGGTGGCGGAGTTTCTGGAAGTGCCGCCGCAATTCACCATCATCTTCGCGCCCGATTATTCCCGCCAATGCCGCCTGCGCTGGCGCATCGGCTGCGAATTCGGCGCCGAGTTCACCGATTGAGCCGGACCGGCCAGGTTCCTTAACTGGACTTTAGCGTTAATCGGTAAGCATCACTGATCAGTCGCCGAGTGATCAGAGTATGCCCAAGCGTTCGTCCCTTGCCTCTCCGCCGGCGAGATTCCTGCTTTCCGCGCTCGTGATGCTTGCCCTCGGCGGCTGCCAGACCACGAGTCTGGAGGACATCACCGGCGCGCTCGGTGGCAAGTCGGAAACGGCTGGCAGGGCCG
Organism: Bradyrhizobium sp. LA6.8; assembly: GCF_040547935.1. Taxonomy (NCBI): domain Bacteria; kingdom Pseudomonadati; phylum Pseudomonadota; class Alphaproteobacteria; order Hyphomicrobiales; family Nitrobacteraceae; genus Bradyrhizobium; species Bradyrhizobium sp. LA6.8. The sequence continues at coordinate 491,826 of NZ_JBEPQQ010000007.1, read as the reverse complement.
ATCCGAAGCCGGACATGGACGCGCTTCGCGAACGCTATCGCGCCAAGCCTTCCGATCCCAACGTCGCGCTCGAATATGGCATGGCGCTGCGCGAGACCGGCCAGCGCGCCCAGGCCGTGGCGGTGATGGAGCAGGCCGTGCTCGCCCATCCGAGCAACAAGGCGCTGCTCGCCGGCTACGGCCGCGCGCTCGCCGACAGCGGCAATTTCCAGCAGGCTTTCGATGTGCTCAGCCGCGCGCATACGCCTGAGGATCCCGACTGGCGCATCCTGTCGGCGCAAGGCGCGGCGCTCGATCAGCTCGGCCGGAACGAAGAGGCGCAGCAATATTATTCGGCGGCGCTGAAGATCGTGCCCGAGGAGCCGCAGGTTCTGTCCAATCTCGGCCTGTCCTACATGCTCCAGAACAATCTGCCGCGGGCCGAGGAAACGTTGCGCCGCGCCTATGAGCGCAATCGCGCCGATTCCCGCGTGCGCGCCAATCTGGCGCTCGTCGTGGGACTGCAGGGAAAGCAGGCCGAGGCCGAGACCATCGTGAAGGCCGACCTGCCGCCGGATCAGGCCGCGGCAAAGGTCACGGCGCTACGGCAGTTGCTGGCGAAGAAGCAGCAGCGGGCGGACAAGTAGCCCGCCCTCGTTTCTCGTTCGCGTTGGTGCTTACGACACCTTGCGATGCGGGGCTGACCCGCGACCCGCCCTGCCCTTGAGCCTCTTGAGGAGCGGCCCGAGCAGCGAGCGCTTCGGCTTCTTCACCTCGCCACGCCCGGCGAGGCGGTTCGCCATGTTCTGGAACAGAAGGGTGGTGCGGTGGTTCTTGGAGACCTCCGCGATCATCTGGCCGTTATTGGCCGCGGTCGAGAACAATTTCGAGTCGAACGGGATCGCCGCGATCGGCTGGCTCTCCATGGTCTTGGCGAACGCCTTGACGTCGATCTCCGCGCGCTTGTGCATGCCGACCTGGTTGATGCAGTACAGCGGCGGACGGTCGTTGGGCCGTGCCGCCTTGAGCACGCTCAGCATGTTCCTGGTGTTGCGCAAATTGGCGAGATCTGGCTCGGCCACGATCACGATGTCGTCGGCATTGACGAGCGCGCGGCGCGTCCAGCCCGACCATTGGTGGGGAACGTCGAGCACGATGCAGGGTGTGGTCATGCGCAGCGTGTCGAAGATCGCATCAAAAGCTTCGGCGCCGAAATCGTAGACGCGGTCGAGCGTCGCGGGCGCCGCGAGGAGGCTGAGGCGCTCGGTGCATTTGGCGAGCAGACGCTCCATCAGCGCCGTGTCCGGCCGGTCCTGCGAGAGCACCGCGTTGGCGATGCCCTGCGCCGGGTCCTGGTTGTAGTCGAGGCCGGCGGTGCCGAAGGCGAGGTCGAGATCGATCACGACGGAATCAAGTGCGAGGTCGCGCGCGATGGTCCAGGCCACGTTGTGCGCGACCGTGGACGCACCGACGCCGCCCTTGGCGCCAACCACCGCGATGACGCGGCCGGTGATGATGGCTTCCGACGCCGAGAACAGGCTGCAGATCGAACGGACGACGTCGAGGGTTTCGACCGGTCCCACCACGTAGTCGTTGACACCGCGGCGGACCAGCTCGCGATAGGGCGCGGTGTCGTTGGGGTTGCCGATCACGACCACGCGGGTGCCGGGATCACAGACGCCGGCGAGATCGTCGAGGCCCTCGAGGATATCGCGTGTGCCGTCGGATTCGATCACGATGACGTTCGGCGTCGGCATCGTGTCATAGACTTCGATGGCCGCGGCAAGGCCGCCGCCTTTGGCGGTGAGATGCGCCTTGGCGAGACGGCGATCCTGCCCGGCCGCGGTGATCGCGGCGAGCGTCTGCTCGGTCTCGCAAAAGGCCTGTACCGAGATGCGAGGAACCGGCGCAATGTGGTCCTCGGGGTGCCGCGGGTCGTCCGCTTCTTCGTCGTCGTGAAAACTTGTCATTTGCCGGTGTCGCTGAGTTTGGCCTTTTCGGCCTCGGGATACATGGTCGTGGTCGCCATGCCCTTGCGGTAGCGCTCGAAGGCGATCTCGCGCCGTGCGGTGTAGGCAGGCGTCTCCGCCCTCGGCTGCTCGAGGTCGGCGGGGTTGTCGATCATGGCCGCGAGGTTGCGCTGGCTGGCGCAGCCCAGATTGAAGTACGGCCGGTTCTCGTTGTAGCCGGGGTCGAGGATGTTCGGACCGACGTCTTCCGGCCACAGCCCGCAGGGGCCGGCGACCGCGGCGATCTTCGAATAGCTCAGGCGGATGGTTGGCAGCAGTCCGGGATCCTCGGGGCGATAAGGATGCTGGACGATGGCACGCGACGGCACGCCGCCGGATGTGAGCACCGACCGGATTTCGTGATAGGTCGCCGCCGCGGCGCGCGAATTCGCAGCGTCGCTCGGCACGTCGACGATCACTGAACCGGTGCCTTCGCGGACCCAGTCCCTGGCAATGCCCGCGACGTCCGCGTGCTGCGCGGTGGAGAGGCCCCCGCGCGCCTTGCCGACGAAGATCACGATCGACTTCTTGGCTTCCTGCACCGCGATCGGGTGGCGCTGGCGATAGTCGGTCGGCACCGTCTGGGTGACGATGTCACCGGTGGTGTTGCAGGCGCCGAGCATGACGGAAAGCCCCGTCAGCGCCAGCGCGATCCGCAGCTTGCGACGTCGATCGGCAATCGTCTTCGTCATCGCTTTGTCCCCTCTTGCCCCGTTTCCTGTCCCGGTCCCCAAACCGTCCGTCTCAGTCGATGATGAAGCCGAAATCGCCGCGGCTGCCTTCGATCGGATCGACGCTGCGCGCGATGCCATAGAGGCGGTTCATGCGGCCGAGCAGCGCCGTCTGCGCGTCCGAGGCCGGCGCAAAGCCGTCGTCGGGCCGCGACAATTCCTTCTGGGCGACCGCGCGCACCACATAGGGCGTCACGATCACCATCAGCTCGGTCTCGTTGTTGACGAAGTCCTGGCTGCGGAACAGCGCGCCGATGATCGGCACCTGGTCGACGCCGGGCAGGCCGTTGATCGCCTGCTTGGTCTTCTGCTGGATCAGGCCGGCCATCGCCATCGAGCCCCCGGAGGGAATTTCCAGCGTGGTCTCGGCGCGGCGGGTCTGGACCGAGGGGATGGTGATCGAGTTGCTCGAGGTCGAGGACACCGCCTGCGTCAGCGTGATCGCGTTCGTGTTCGACAGCTCGGAGACCTCGGTCATCACGCGCAGGCTGATACGGCCTTCGCTGAGCACGAGCGGGGTGAAGTTCAGCGAGATGCCGAACTTCTTATAGGTGACCTGGGTGGTACAGACGTGGGTGACCGGATCGCAGGAATAGCCTGCAGGGATCGGGAATTCACCGCCGGCGATGAAGGTGGCGGATTCGCCCGAGATCGCGGTCAGGCTCGGTTCGGCCAGCGTGCGCATGACGCCGGCGCTTTCCATCGCGCGCATCGTGGCGCTGACGGTGGCGACACCCTTGGCGAGGCCGGCCACGCCGAGCCCGTTGCTGCCGACGATCGGTCCGCCGCTGACCGAGAACGGGTTGGAATTGTTGAAGTTCACGACCGCGGTGCCGGCATTCAGGCTGGCGCTGAGGTCGACGCCCAGCTGCTTGACGATGTCGCGGCGGACTTCGCCGACGACGACCTTGAGCATCACCTGGTCGCGGCCGCGCACGACGATGTTGTTGACGACCTTGTCCGCGCCGCCAACGAGTTTTGCGGCGACGTCGCCGGCCTGCTGGGCCTCGATCGGGCTCGACACCGAGCCGGTCAGCATCACGCTGTCGCCGACGCCTTCGATCTGCACGCCCGGCAGCGATTGGCGCAGCGCCGTGCGCATGCCGTTGAGATCGCGCTTCACCGCGATGTCGTAGGCGGCAACCTGCTGGCCGTCGGCGGTGAAGAACACGACGTTGGTCTGGCCGACCTGGCCGCCGATGATATAGGCGCGCTGCGACGAGCGGATTACTGCATTGGCGATCTTGGGATCGGCCACCAGCACGTCCTTGACCTCGCGCGGCAGATCGATGACGACGGACTTGCCGACGCCGAGCGACAGCGAGCGCGTGCGTGCAGGCGCGATGGTCGAAACCGGCGACACGCCGAGATCCGGCGCCTGCATCGGCGCCTGGTCGCCGACCGGCGCATCCGCCGCGCTGACGAAGTCGGGGGCTGCGATCAGCCCCAGCATCAGCACCGCCCCCGTCCAGAACGAGCGCGCGCGCTTCCCCCGAATGCGCAGGCCCGTCCGATCATCCCCGTAGTTCATGGTGTCCCCATCATCACTTCTGTGACGTCAGTTGCCGTGCCTGCACCCCGTAGCGGATCACGTTCACGCCGCCGGGCCGCTTGGCCGTCAGGTCTTCGATCGAAATCTCCGACGCGTTGGCATCGGCGATGCTTCGCAACGCGAGCGTCAGCGTGCCGCCCTGGCGCGAGGCCGACAGCGTCGCAACCTGGTCCGGCTTGAGCTCGAGCGTGACGGTCTTGCCGAGCACGGCGTTCTGGCCGTCTTTTTCTTTCGGCGCCTGGTCGATCGCGAGCACGCGGATGTTGCTCAGGATGACCTCGGACAGGATCAGGTCGTTGCCGCCGGTCGCGCCGTTGGCGCCATCGGGATTCTTCAGGCGCCGCGTCAGAACGATGTCGACGCGGTCGTTCGGCAGGATGAAGCCGCCGGCGCCGGTCTCGGCTGAAATCTCGGTGGAGACGGCCCGCATGCCGGAGGGCAGGATCGCGGCCATGAAGCCCGAGCCCTCGGCCCGCACCAGCTTCTGCTCGCGGATCGGCTCGCCCTGCATCAACGGCACGCGCGCGATCGAGCCTGCGATCTGGGTCTGGGCGTCGGGCCTGCTGTCGCGGCGGATGAAGGCGCTGCTCGCGGTCGCCGCCGGCCAGGACTGCCATTGCAGATCCTCGGGCTTGACGGCCTGGCCGAGCTGAATGTCGTTCTTCGCGATCAGCACCTCGACCGTCGGCAGCTTCTCGGCGACGGGAAGGGCGGGCGCGGGCTTGTTGTCAAAGCCGCTCGCCAGATACGCAGCGACGCCGCCGGCGCCCAGCGCGATGACGAGAACGACAATGCGTGCGGTGTTCATACGCTTCTACTCTTACGCGGGGCACTCGAACCGCACGTGGCGGGTTCCCCTGCGTCGATGAGTAGGGAGTAAAGGTATAAGGGGTGTTGCGAGGCCGAGTGTGATGGCCCGTGACGATGCGCGTTCTGGGCAGATGGTGAACGTCGCGTTATCCGCTCGGCCAATGGCCCCGTAGATTCACGCAGGGCGGGACGTTCGTTCGAACGATGCGCGCGGCGTCATGGTGAATGGGTGGTTTAGTCATGGGCGCTTCGCGCAGCGTGCGCGGTCGTCGCTCCTCTGGGTGAGGAGCGTACTTCCTCGTGTTTCAATTGATGTCCGTAGCCCGGATGGAGCGAAGCGCAATCCGGGCTCGTGCAGCGCGTTGTGAGATCCCGGATTTCGCTGCGCTCCATCCGGGCTACGAGTGAGCGCCCTACTTCGCCCGCTTCTGCTCGATCGTGTCCCAGACCTTCGCCGCGACATCAGGTCCGCCGAGCCGCGCGATGGCGCGGATGCCCGTCGGTGATGTCACGTTGATCTCGGTGAGGTTGCCGTTGATGACGTCGATGCCGACGAACAGCAGGCCGTGCTCGCGCAGCGCCGGGCCGACCGTCGCGCAGATCTCGCGCTCGCGTGGCGTGAGCTCGGTCTCCTGCGCGGCGCCGCCACGCACCATGTTGGAGCGGAGGTCGTCGGCGGCCGGCACGCGGTTCACCGCGCCGGCGAACTCGCCGTTGACCAGGATGATGCGCTTGTCGCCGTGCTTCACCTCGGGGATGAACTGCTGGATCACCCAGGGCTCCTTGAACGTCACCGAGAACATGTCGAATAGCGAGCCGAAATTCATGTCCTGCGGCATCACGCGGAACACCGCCGCGCCGCCATGGCCGTGCAGCGGCTTCATGACGACGGCGCCGTGCTTATCCCGGAACGCGTTGATCTCGTCGAGGTCGCGCGAGATCAGCGTCGGCGGCATCAGCTGCGGAAAGTTCATCACGAACAGCTTTTCCGGCGCGTTGCGCACCGAGGCCGGATCGTTGACCACCAGCGTCTTCGGATGGATGCGCTCAAGAAAGTGCGTCGAGGTGATGTAGGCGAGATCGAACGGCGGATCCTGGCGCAGCAGCACCACGTCGAAGCCGTTGAGCACTTCGCGCCTGGGCTCGCCCAGCGTGAAGTGATTGCCGGGCTCGTCGCGCACGGTCAGGAGTTGGATGGGCGCGACAATCTCCTCGCCGACCATCGAGAGCTTGTCGGGCGTGTAATAAGACAGGCCGTGGCCGCGCTTCTGCGCCTCCAGGAGCAGTGCAAAGGTGGAATCGCCCTTGATGTTGATACGGGCGATGGGGTCCATCTGGACGGCGACGTTCAGTTTCATGGTCTGCCTTTCAGGTCGAGGCGTCGAATGCCGCCAACACATGGCGCGGAAGTGAGCGCGGCGCAATCAGCATGGCGTCGAATCGCAGTTCGAATTCGGCATGCTCGGGATGCGCCACGAGCCAGCCTTGCGCGGCGTCGATGATGCGCTGCTGCTGGCGCGGGGTCACGGCGAAGGCGGCGTCATCCAGCGTCGCGCGGGCCTTGACCTCGACGAAGGCGATCAGGTTGCGGCGGCGCGCCACGATGTCGATCTCGCCATGTGGGGTGCGGTAGCGCCTGGCGAGGATGCGGTAGCCCTTGGCCATGAGATAGGCGGCGGCGCGGCTCTCCGCGGAGATGCCGGTGCGGAACGCGGCGACGCGCTCGGGCGAGGCGACCTTCGGTTCCGCGCCCTCAGTCTTCGCCATCGCCGTCCCTCAGGTCCTTTGCGAGCTCGAGCGCGCGGGCATAGACCTCGCGGCGTGGCCGGCCCGAGAGCGCGACCGCATGCGCGACGGCATCCTTGACGCTGTGCGCGGCGAGCTGCTCGCGCAGCAGTCCGTCGAGCGCATCCGAGGTCAGCAGCTCCGCGTCCGCCGCAGGCGGCGCGATCACCAGCACGAATTCGCCGCGCGTCTCCAGCGTGTCCGCCCCGCGTGCCAGCTCCTGCAGCGGCGCGCGCGAAATCTCCTCGTGCAGTTTCGTCAATTCGCGGCAGATCGCGGCTTCGCGCGTCCCCATGATCTCGGCAAGCTCGGCGAGAGTGTCCTGGACGCGGTTGCCGGAGTCGAACATCACCAGCGTCGCATCGATGCGGGCGAGCTCCGCAAGGCGCGACTTTCGCGCGGCGGATTTCGCCGGCAGAAAGCCCTCGAAGAAGAAGCGGTCGGTCGGCAATGCGGCGACCGACAGCGCGGCCAGCACCGAGGACGGGCCGGGCAGCGCGTAGACCGCATGGCCGGCTGCGCAGACCTCGCGCACCAGCTTGAAACCGGGGTCGGAGATCAGCGGCGTGCCGGCATCCGACACCAGCGCGATCGAGCCGCCCTGCCCCAGCGCCTCCAGAATCCTCGGACGCGCCGCTTCCGCGTTGTGCTCGTGATATTGCTTGAGCTGCGCCGTGATCGCGTAGCGCTCGGTCAGGCGCCGCGTGATGCGGGTGTCCTCGCAGGCGATGACGTCGACGCCGGCGAGCGTCTGAAGCGCGCGCAGCGTGATGTCGCCGAGATTGCCGATGGGGGTGGCGACCAGATGGAGGCCCGGCGCCGCCTTCGGCGCCGTCAGCCGATGGGCGTCGATGGAGAAACCGCGCGAGGCGGGATCCGTCGCTTCAGGTGTATTTATCGGGCTCGGCTTTACGCGCATAATGAATCGAACTTAGGCATGATCCCGGGGGCTGGGAACCGGTCCTCGGAAAAAGATCGCGCCAGGTCAGGGGTGAGGAAGGACTGGAATGTGATCCATCCGGCATCACATTGCAGAGGGAATGAAGCGTCGGCGCCATATTCGCGGCGGAAACGCCGCCTTGATGCGGGTGACGAATGGTGGACAGTTAGCCAAGGCTTGAGGTGCGGCCGCGTTAAGTGGTCATTATCCTTTTGTTTTAGTTAACTATTTGCCGACAATATGCCTGAATCCGCGACTTGTGTCGTGGAAAGAATGTTGTGACCGGCCGGCCGACGGCCGATCAGAAGAGAAGTTGTGATGCTGGGCCCGCGCGATCCAAAATCTCCCGTTCAGGGCTCCCGATTATCGGGGGCGACCCGGCGGAGCGCACTCGGCCTGTTGCTCGGCGCCCCCTTGCTGTCGGCCTGCGCCGGCGTGCAGCAGAGTCTCAGCCAGTTTTCCAACCCGTTCAGCAGCTCCTCCCCGGCCCCGGCTCAGCCGGCCGGCCCGCCGCAACAGGCCACCACCGCCGGCAGCGGCGGGGTGAAGGTTGCCGTGATCCTGCCGCTCTCGGCCGCCGGCAATGCCGGCCTTGCCGCGCAGTCGATGCGCAACGCCGCCGAGATGGCTCTGGCCGAGTTCCAGAATCCCAACATCCAGCTCCTGATCAAGGACGACAACGGCAGCCCGCAAGGCGCGCAGGCGGGCGCGCAGCAGGCGGTCGACGAAGGCGCCGAGATCATCCTGGGCCCGCTGTTCGCGCAGTCGGTGCCGGCGGTGGCGCAGGTCGCGCGTACGCGCGGCATCTCGGTGATGGCGTTCTCGACCGATTCCAGCATCGCCGGCCGCGGCGTCTTTCTGCTGAGCTTCCTGCCGGAGTCCGACGTCAACCGCATCGTCGAATATTCCGCCAGCATCGGAAAGCGCTCCATTGCCGTGCTGGTGCCCGACAATGCCTATGGCAATGTCGTCGAGGCCGCGGTGAAGGCGGCGGTGCCGCGGCGCGGCGGCCGCATTGTCGCCTTCGAGAAATACGGCGCCGATCGCGCGACGCCGGCACGCACCGTGGCGCAGCAGCTCGGCAGCGCGGATGCGCTGTTCATCGCCGATGACGGCGATGCCGTCGTCGCGGTGGCCGACGCGATGACGGCCGCGGGCGCGAATTTGCGCAACATCCAGCTGCTCGGCACCGGCCTGTGGGACAATCCGCGCGTCTATGCCAATTCGAACTTGCAAGGCGGTCTCTACGCCGCGCCGGACCCGGCCGGCTTCCGCGCCTTCTCCGGCCGCTACCGCACCAAATACGGCGCCGAGCCGATCCGCACCGCGACGCTCGCCTATGACGCGGTCGCCCTCGTCGCCGCGCTCGCGCGCACGCAAGGCCCGACGCGCTTCTCGCCGGATGTGCTCACCAACCCTTCCGGCTTCGCCGGCATCGACGGCCTGTTCCGCTTCCGCGCCGATGGGACCAACGAGCGCGGCCTCGCCGTGATGAAGGTGACGACGGGTGGCGGTGTGGCGGTCGCGGGCTCGCCGAAGAGTTTTGGGGCTTGATGGCTTCGTAGCCCGGATGGAGCGCAGCGCAATCCGGGTTCTATCCGAGTGGCGAAAGCGTCCCGGATTACGCTGCGCTCCATCCGGGCTACGGCAGCTCGCTATGCCGCCAGATCCGCGACCACTGCGTCAAGCACCGGGAATCCGCTACTCGTCACGCGCAGCCGCCCCGTCGGATCCACGATGATCGCGCCTTCCTCGCGCAACAGCGCGATGCGCTTGGGATCGAGCGGGCGGCCCGACAGCGCGCTGTAGCGCTCGGGGTCGATGCCCTCGGCGAGACGCAATCCCATCAGCAAAAATTCGTCGGCGCGCTCCTCGCTGTTGAGGAGATCGTCGGTGACGTTGCCGTGGCCGTTGGTCTCGACGCGCATCAGCCAGGCCTCGGGACGCTTCTCGGTGGCGGTGGCGTGCCTGATACCGTCGATGTCGAGGCGACCATGGGCACCGGGGCCGATGCCGGCATATTCATCGCCGCGCCAGTACACCAGATTGTGCCGGCACTCGGCGCCGCGCCGCGCGTGATTTGAAATCTCGTAGGCGGGCAGGCCGAGCTTGTCGCAGGTCTCTTGCGTCACGTCATAGAGCGCGCGCGAGACCGCTTCGTCCGGCGTCTTCAATTTGCCGGCCTGGTGCAGGCCGAAGAACGGCGTGCCTTCCTCGATCGTCAATTGATAGAGCGACAGATGCTCCGCCGCTTCGTCGATCGCCAGACGCAGCTCGTCGGCCCACATCGCCGGCGTCTGGTCGGGGCGGGCGTAGATCAGGTCGAACGAATAACGGTCGAACGAGCGGCGCGCGATGGCGACCGCATCGAGCGCCTCGCGCGCGCTGTGCATGCGGCCGAGCGCTTTCAGCGAGGCATCGTCGAGGGCCTGCACGCCGAGCGAGACGCGGTTGACGCCGGCGGCGCGATAGCCGGCAAAGCGCGTGGCCTCGACGCTGGTCGGGTTTGCCTCGAGCGTGACCTCGACATCGCTGGCGACGTGCCAGTGCTTGCCGATGGCATCGAGCACCGCGCCGACGGTCGCGGGCTGCATCAGTGAAGGCGTGCCGCCGCCGAGGAAGATCGAGGTGACTTCACGCCCGGGCGCACGCTGTGCGGTCGTTTCGATTTCACGCGCGAAAGCTGAAGCGAAGCGCGTCTCGTCGATCGCGGCGTGGCGGACGTGGCTGTTGAAGTCGCAATAGGGGCACTTCGACAGGCAGAACGGCCAGTGCACATAGACGCCGAAAGCTTGCTTAGCGCGGCTCAAGGCAGATCTCCGCCAGTTTCACGAAGGCGCGGGCGCGATGCGACAGGCCGAGGCCAAGCGGCGGCAGGCCGTGCTTCTCGATGCTGGTCATCTCGCCAAACGTGCGATCGTGGCCATTGGGCAGGAACATCGGATCATAGCCGAAGCCGGCGGTGCCGCGCGGCGGCCAGGCCAAGGTGCCGTCGACGCGCGCCTCGACCTCTTCGAGATGATCGTCGGGCCAGGCGACGCAGAGCGCGGATACGAAATGCGCGGTGCGCTTGTCGGGCGTGGTGGCGCCGCGCTCCTGCAACAGGCGCTCGATCTGCGCCATCGCGGCGGCAAAATCCTTGGCTGGACCGGCCCAGCGCGCGCTGTAGATGCCGGGCGCGCCGTCGAGCGCGTCGACCACGATGCCGGAATCGTCGGCGAAGGCGGGAAGCTTGGTCGCCTGCGCCGCCGCGATCGCCTTGATCGCGGCATTGCTGCGGAAATCGTTGCCGGTCTCGTCGGGCTCGGGCAGGCCGAGCTCACCGGCCGACACCGCCTCGATGCCGCAAGGCGCGAGCAACTCCTTCATCTCGGCGAGCTTGCCGGGATTGTGGGTCGCGATGACGAGCTTTCCGGTGATTCGGCGGTGCATGGGCCTATTGACTACGCGACGGCCAGTTTCTGCAAGTCCACGAGCCGCGCGATACCCTTCTGGGCCAGCGCCATCAGCGCGAGGAATTCGTCCTGTGTGAACGGTTCGCGTTCCGCGGTGCCCTGCACCTCGATGATGCGGCCATCGCCGGTCAGGACGAAATTGGCGTCGGTCTGGGCCTCCGAATCCTCGGCATAGTCGAGGTCGAGCACGGGCGTGCCGTTGTAGATGCCGCAGGAGATCGCGGCGACGTTGTCGCGCAGCACCTTGGCCTTGATCATGTTGCGCGCCTTCATCCAGTTGATGCAATCGGCGAGCGCGACCCAGGCACCGGTGATCGAGGCCGTGCGCGTGCCACCGTCGGCCTGGAGCACGTCGCAATCGACCGTGATCTGGCGCTCACCGAGCGCTTCGAGATCGACGATGGTGCGAAGCGAGCGGCCGATCAGGCGCTGAATCTCGACGGTGCGGCCGCTTTGCTTGCCGGCGGAGGCCTCGCGGCGGGTGCGTTCGGAGGTCGCGCGGGGCAGCATGCCGTATTCGGCGGTGACCCAGCCGCGGCCCTGGCCCTTCAGCCACGGCGGCAGGCGGTCTTCCAGCGTGGCGGTGACCAGCACATGGGTGTCGCCGAATTTCACCAGGCAGGAGCCTTCCGCATATTTGACCACGCCGCGCTCCAGCGTCACGGGGCGCAATTCGTCGGGCGCACGGCGGCTTGGCCGCATGGGAAATCCTCCAAAACTCTCGGAAAAGGGCTATTCGCGGTGCTTGTAGGTGGGGTGAGGGTGGGCGGCAAGGCTTTTTCACCCCGGGTTTTCCACCCCGCAAACGCCACGCTTGTCAGAACCCTCCGGGATGGACAAATTATAAGCGTCTGAGAGGAGTTACCGTCCGTGGCCCATCACGATCCGATCCATCTGATCGCGCCGCGCGCAGGCCTCGCCCAGCTCAACGAGCGCTCCCGCGACATCTTTCGTCAAATTGTCGAAAGCTATCTCGCGACCGGCGAGCCGGTCGGCTCGCGCAATATTTCGCGGCTGATCGCGATGCCGCTTTCCCCGGCCTCGGTCCGCAACGTCATGGCCGACCTGGAACAGCTCGGCCTGATCTATGCGCCCCACACCTCCGCCGGCCGTTTGCCGACGGAACTGGGCTTACGCTTCTTCGTCGACGCCCTGATGCAGGTCGGCGACCTCAATGACGCCGAGCGGCAGTCGATCCAGAGCCAGTTGACGTCGGTGGGTCACGCCCAATCGGTCGAGGCGGCGCTGTCGGAGGCGCTGACGCGGCTGTCCGGTCTCACCCGCGCCGCAGCGGTCGTGTTGACCCCGAAATCCAATGCGCGGCTGAAACACATCGAATTCGTCCGGCTGGAACCCGAAAAGGCGCTGGTGATCCTGGTCGGCGAGGACGGTCAGGTCGAAAACCGCGTGCTGTCGCTGCCGCCGGGAGTTCCCTCCTCGGCGCTCACGGAAGCCGGTAATTTCCTCAATGCGCGGATCCGCGGCCGCACGCTGGCCGAGGCGCGGCTCGAGCTCGAAACCGCGCTCGGCGAAGCCCGCGCCGAGCTCGATCAGCTGACGCAGAAGGTGATTTCGGCCGGTATTGCGAGCTGGTCCGGCGGCGAGAACGAGGACCGCCAGCTGATCGTTCGCGGCCACGCCAATCTGCTCGAGGATCTGCACGCGCTGGAGGATCTGGAGCGCGTTCGCCTGCTGTTCGACGATCTCGAGACCAAGCGCGGCGTGATCGACCTTCTGGGGCGCGCCGAGACCGCCGAGGGCGTGCGGATCTTCATCGGTTCGGAGAACAAACTGTTTTCCTTGTCGGGCTCCTCCACCATCATCTCGCCCTATCGGGATGCCGCCGGCCACATCGTCGGTGTTTTGGGCGTGATCGGGCCGACGCGGCTGAATTATGCCCGCGTAATCCCGACCGTGGACTACGCCGCGCGCATCGTCAGCCGCCTCCTGGGGGGCTGATCGGCGTTTCCTCCGATCACGGGCGCTTGATTTTCGTGAGCTTAGGCACGATATCCGGGCCAACAATCCCTTGAGACGAGTTCGAGAAGAGAGCCGATGACCGATCGAGACCGGCAGCCCGATGACACGACCCCACCGACCGACGAGCCCGTGGCGTCAAAACCCTACATCATGCCCGACGATCCGGAGCCCGGCTCGGTCGAGCTGTTGCAGAAGGAAGCCGCCGAAGCGCGCGACCGCATGCTGCGGACGCTGGCCGAGATGGAAAATCTGCGCAAGCGCACCACCAAGGAGGTCGCCGACGCCCGCCTCTACGGCATCACCGGCTTCGCCCGCGACGTGCTCGACATCGCCGACAATCTCCAGCGTGCGCTCGATGCCGTTCCGGCCGAGGCCCGTGCCGCGGCCGATCCCGGCCTGACCTCGCTGATCGAGGGCGTCGAGCTCACCGAGCGCTCGCTGCTCAACGCGCTGGAAAAGCACGGCGTCAAGAAGTTCGATCCGCAGGGCCAGAAGTTCGACCCGAACTTCCAGCAGGCGATGTACGAGGTGCCGGATGCGTCGGTGCCCGCGGGCACCGTCGTGCAGGTCATGCAGGCCGGCTACACCATCGGCGAGCGCGTGCTGCGCCCGGCGCTGGTCGGTGTCGCCAAGGGCGGCACGAAGGCTGCGCCGGCGGCGAACAGCAACGAAGTGAACTGAGCGGCGAACTGGTTGATCCTCATGGTGAGGAGGCGCGTCAGCGCCGTCTCGAACCATGCAGGCCCGGCTGTTGCAGCTCGGCCTTCATCCTTCGAGACGCGTGCTAAGGAGCACGCTCCTCAGGATGAGGGTTTGGCAGCTTTTCGCGCCGCTTACGCGCTCACCGCGATATCCGCGGACTGAATCCGCTTCACGCCGGCCTTGGCCATGTCGGCCCAGGCTTTTGCGAGCGAGCCCTGCGTGTCGATGCCGCGGCAGGCGTCCTCCACCACATAGACCTCGAGGCCCGCCTTGCGCGCATCGAGCGCGGTCCAGGCGACGCAGAAGTCTGTCGCGAGGCCGGCGACGAAGACGCGCTTGATCTTGCGGCCCTTGAGGTAACCGGCGAGGCCCGTCGAGGTCTTGCCGTCGGCTTCCAGGAAGGCCGAATAGCTGTCGACGTCCTTGTGAAAACCCTTGCGGATGATGAGCTCGGCATGCGGGATCGCAAGATCCTTCGACAGCGCGGCGCCATCGGTGCCCTGCACGCAATGGTCGGGCCACAGCACCTGCTTGCCGTAAGGGAGATCGACGGTCTCGAACGGCTTCTTGCCGGAGTGCACCGACGCAAACGAAATGTGGCCCGGCGTGTGCCAGTCCTGGGTCATCACCACGTTCGCAAAGGCTTTCGCCATCTTGTTGATGACCGGAACGACCTGCTCGCCTTCCTTCACGGCGAGGCTGCCGCCGGGCAGGAAACAGTTTTGCACGTCGATCACGAGCAGCGCGGAGGCATCGTCCGGCTTGATCGATGCGGCCGCAAAGAGCGCAGTTGGAGCAAGGGCTACGAGAGCGCTTGTCCCAAGCGCCGCGAGGATTTGTCGTCGATCAAGCATCGTTCGCCTCCCTCCAGGATGATCCAATGGAAGGAAGCCTAGTTCCGTTCGTATACGAACAGAAGCCCGAAAATGCAGCCGGTTCTGTCCAGCGCTTGGGCTAACCCTTGAGACTAACCCTTGAGCTAGCCCTTGGGCTGGATGCCGTCGCGCACGGCGCGGAAGCGGGTGAAGGCGGCCGACCACTGGTCGCGCGGGGCGCTGGCGATGATGCGCAGCGAGGCACCGCCGCTCGAGAAGCGGATCCACTGCACCACGGTCACGGGCGTCTTGTCCTTGCCGCTGACGCCGTCGATCCGGGTCTCAAAACCCTGCTGGCCGTTGATGCGGATCGGCTCCGACATGGTGACGCGGGATTCGCGCACGCCGGGAATCTGCAACGCGGCCTCCTGGGCAAAGCGGGCGCGATCGTCGGCCTGCTGCGGGGTGGCGCCGATCAGGCCGAGGATCATGAACGGCTTGGATTCATAGCCCGAGCTCTCATTGCCGTCGGCCAGGATGATGCTGGAGCCCGGCGCCAGGGTGCGGATGTCCTTGAAATCGGCGAGATCGGTGATCTTGAACGGCATCAGCCCGATCTGCTCTTCGGCCGAGACCTGCTTGCGGGTGACGGCGCTCGCAAACATCTGCCGCACCGCCTCGTCGGTGTAGATCTTGGTCGCGTTCTCCGGGATCTGCACCGCGACATAGCCGGAGAAGCCGGCGCCCGGCACGATCATCGAGTAGCGCTTCACCGGCGTCTCGCCGGCCTTGCCGCTTTCCGTGGTGAAATAGGCAAGACCCGCGGGGGTCTCGATCTTGTCCTGCTTGACGCCGGCGGTGCCGGCTGGATTGGAATTGAAGGCGCTCACGACCTCGCCATAGGCCGCCGGCGGCAGCTCGGTGATCAGCACCTTGACGCTGCCGTCCTCGCTCTCGAAGCCCGGAAACGTCTTGGCCGTGCTCAGGCCGACCAGCGGCACCATGCCGAGACGCAGGCCGGGCGGGAAAACGGCATCGGCCGCAAGGGCCGGAAGCGCCGTGGCGACGAGGACGGCGAGCGCGGCGAGGGGGCGAATGAGCTTCATGGGCACTCTGATTGGTTCACATTGAGGCCGTTCGATGGTCGGCCATTGGGCCGCTTTGTCGCGCAAAGCCGCCTTGATGGCGGCGGTCCGGCCGCCCGCCTTTTAACGGGTTTGGCCCGCCGGTAACAGGGCGGGGCAGATCACGGTGGCGGGGGCCGGCTGACGCCTGAACCTGTTAATAATTCCTCACCCGCAAGGGCGGTTGAGCCCGGATATGATCTTCCAAAACCCAATGTTTTCATGGCCGAAACTTGCGTTCGGTCCTTGCGGGCCCCTCCCCCCCTCCTATATGAGCGTCAACCATCGCAATATCGCGGATGTTTGATCTTAGGGGGTTTGGAGCGGGTGCCTCTTGGGCCCAGCCAACCTGCCGCAAAAACAAGGATATCAGGACCATGGGAAAGGTCATTGGGATCGACCTCGGCACCACGAATTCGTGCGTCGCCGTGATGGATGGCAAGAACGCCAAAGTCATCGAGAATTCCGAAGGCATGCGCACGACGCCTTCGATCGTCGCCGTGACGGACGACGGTGAGCGCCTCGTCGGCCAGCCTGCCAAGCGCCAGGCCGTTACAAATCCCGAGCGTACGTTCTTCGCAGTGAAGCGCCTCATCGGCCGCCGCTACGACGACCCGATGGTCGAGAAGGACAAGAAGCTCGTTCCGTACAAGATCGTGAAGGCTTCCAACGGCGACGCCTGGGTCGAGGCCGACGGCCAGACCTACTCGCCCTCGCAGGTGTCTGCCTTCATCCTGCAGAAGATGAAGGAGACCGCGGAAGCCCATCTCGGCCAGAAGGTCGACCAGGCCGTCATCACCGTTCCCGCTTACTTCAACGACGCCCAGCGCCAGGCGACCAAGGACGCCGGCAAGATCGCGGGCCTTGAAGTGCTGCGCATCATCAACGAGCCGACCGCGGCCGCGCTCGCCTATGGTCTGGACAAGACCAAGACCGGCACGATCGCCGTGTACGATCTCGGCGGTGGCACGTTCGATATCTCCATTCTCGAAATCGGCGACGGCGTGTTCGAGGTGAAGTCGACCAACGGCGACACCTTCCTCGGCGGCGAAGACTTCGACATGCGCCTCGTGGGTTATCTGGCCGACGAGTTCCAGAAGGAGCAGGGGATCAACCTGCGCAACGACAAGCTCGCGTTGCAGCGCCTGAAGGAAGCCGCTGAAAAGGCCAAGATCGAGCTGTCGTCGACGACGCAGACCGAGATCAACCTGCCCTTCATCACCGCGGACCAGACCGGCCCCAAGCATCTGACGATGAAGCTCACCCGCGCCAAGTTCGAGGCGCTGGTCGACGACCTCGTCCAGAAGACGGTCGAGCCCTGCCGCAAGGCGCTGAAGGACGCCGGCGTCACCGCCGGTGAGATCGGCGAAGTCGTTCTGGTCGGCGGCATGTCGCGCATGCCGAAGGTCCAGGAAGTCGTGAAGCAGCTGTTCGGCAAGGAGCCGCACAAGGGCGTCAACCCGGACGAAGTCGTGGCGATCGGTGCCGCGATCCAGGCCGGCGTGCTCCAGGGCGACGTCAAGGACGTGCTGCTGCTCGACGTGACCCCGCTGTCGCTGGGCATCGAGACGCTGGGCGGCGTGTTCACCCGCATCATCGACCGCAACACCACGATCCCGACCAAGAAGAGCCAGGTGTTCTCGACCGCCGAGGACAACCAGAACGCGGTCACCATCCGCGTCTTCCAGGGCGAGCGTGAAATGGCGGCCGACAACAAGATGCTCGGCCAGTTCGATCTGATGGGCATTCCGCCGGCTCCGCGCGGCATGCCGCAGATCGAGGTGACCTTCGACATCGACGCCAACGGCATCGTCAACGTCTCGGCCAAGGACAAGGCCACGGCCAAGGAGCAGCAGATCCGCATCCAGGCCTCCGGCGGCCTGTCGGAAGCCGACATCGAGAAGATGGTCAAGGACGCCGAGGCCAACGCCGAGGCGGACAAGAAGCGCCGCGAGGCCGTCACCGCCAAGAACGAGGCGGATGGCCTGGTGCACTCCACCGAGAAGGCCCTGGCCGAGCACGGTTCGAAGGTCGCCGAGCCCGAGCGCCGCGCCATCGAGGATGCCGTCAGCGACCTCAAGGAAGCGCTGAAGGGCGACGATGCCGAGGCGATCAAGGCCAAGACCCAGACGCTGGCCCAGGCTTCGATGAAGCTCGGCGAGGCCATGTACAAGCAGCAGGCCGAGGCCGACGCCAAGAAGGATGCGGCCAAGGACGACGTCGTCGACGCGGAATTCACCGAAGTCGACGACGACAAGAACAACAAGAAGTCCGCCTGATCCCCAAGAGGGTGATGATGCGGACGGCTTGGACCCCACACGCGCTACCGGCCTCCCCCCTCACGGGGGAGGCCGTCGTGTCGGGCTCGGCGGGGCGTGTCCCCGTTACGATCGATCAATTCCCAGCCGTTATGATGAACGTCGCCGTGCCGCCCTCTGCCGCGAAGCAAAGGGCTGCCTATATCGTCTCCTGGCGACGTTGTTCCGCTCCGACTTGAATCGCGATTGGATAGACCGAGTTCAACATGTCCACGTCCACCAAGCGCTGCTATTACGAAACGCTCGAAGTCGAACGCACTGCCGACGATTCCGTCCTGAAATCGTCCTTCCGCAAGCTTGCGATGAAATTCCACCCGGACCGCAACCCCGGGGACGACACCAGCGAAGTCAAGTTCAAGGAAATCAACGAGGCCTACGAGGTCCTCAAGGACAAGGACAAGCGCGCGGCCTATGACCGCTTCGGCCATGCGGCCTTCGAGCAGGGCGGCGGCGGCGCCGGTTTCGGCGCGGGCTTCGCCTCCTCCTTCTCCGACATCTTCGAAGACCTGTTCGGCATGGCCGGGCAGCGCGGCCGTGGCGGCCGCGAGCGTGGCGCCGACCTGCGCTACAACATGGAAATCACGCTCGAGGAAGCCTTTGGCGGCAAGACCGCGCAGATCGAGATTCCGGTCTCGGTCACCTGCGAGGCCTGCTCGGGCATCGGCGCCAAGGCCGGCACCAAGCCGAAGACCTGCTCGAGCTGCGGCGGCGCCGGCCGCGTGCGGCAGTCGCAGGGCTTCTTCACGCTGGAGCGCACCTGTCCGAGCTGCCAGGGCCGCGGCCAGATGATCGAGGATGCCTGCCCGTCCTGCTCCGGCCAGGGTCGGGTCACCCGCGAGCGGACGCTTTCGGTCAACATTCCCCCGGGGGTCGAGGACGGCACCCGGATCAGGCTCGCGGGCGAAGGCGAGGCCGGGGTTCGCGGCGGCCCGCCCGGCGACCTCTACATCTTCCTGTCGCTGGCCCAGCACCAGCTCTTCCAGCGCGACGGCGCCGATTTGCACTGCCGGGTGCCGATCTCGATGGTAACGGCCGCCCTCGGCGGCGAATTCGAGGTGCCGACCATCGACAGCGGCAAAACCAAGGTGAAGGTGCCGGCCGGAACCCAGTCGGGCCGCCGATTCCGCATTGCATCAAAAGGCATGCCGGTGCTGCGCTCGCGTCAGATGGGCGACATGTACGTCCAGGTCGCCGTCGAGACCCCGCAGAATCTCACTAAGAAGCAGCAGGAATTGCTGGCGGAATTCGAAAAGCTCTCCTCCGGCAATACCCAGCCGGAATCGGTCGGCTTCTTCGCCAAGGTCAAGGATCTATTCAGTAATCGGGCAACCTGACTCGTCTTGACCGTATCGCCTTCGGCCTATACCTGTTTATGACCATTTTCTGACACGCCGCGGTCCCGCGGTCCCGTCCGGTCCCGACATGCCATTGCCATCGTCCGCGCGTGCGTTGAAGAAGCCCCGTCTCGACGACGAGGTGCGCTTTCTAAGGTCGTGGATCGAAAAGCCGCTGCACATGGGTGCAGTGATGCCTTCGGGCAAGCTGCTCGCCCGGACCATGGCGCATTACGTCGACGTCAATTCGGACGCACCCGTGGTCGAGCTCGGGCCCGGCACCGGCGCCATCACCTCGGCCCTGGTCGAGCGCGGCGTCGACCAGAAGCGCCTCGTCCTCGTCGAATACAATCCCGGCTTCTGCGCCTTGCTGCGCGACCGCTATCCGCAAGCCAAGGTGGTGCAGGGCGATGCCTATCGCCTGCGCGACACGCTCTGGAACGTGCTCAGCGCGCCGGCCTCCGCCGTCGTCTCCGGCCTGCCGCTCGTGACAAAGCCGATGCTGACGCGGCTCCGGCTGGTCCGCGACGCCTTCGCGGCGCTGACCCCGGGCGCGCCCTTCGTGCAGTTCACCTATGCGGTGGTGCCGCCGATCCCGAAATCGCTGCCCGGCGTGTCCACAGAGGCCTCGGAACGGATCTGGATGAACCTTCCGCCGGCCCGCGTCTGGGTGTATCGCAAGGACTAATTCCGCCGGCATTCCCCTTTGCGCGGCGGACTCGTTTCGCCGAATGCATGGAAGCGGATGCCCGCACCCAAAATCCTGATCATTCCCGGCTCGCTGCGCACCGGCTCGCACAATGCGAAGCTGGCGGCGGTCGCCGCCTATGAATTCGCCCAGGCCGGTGTCGACGTCACCCGCATCTCGCTCGCCGATTTTCCGCTGCCGATCTACGACGGCGATCTCCAGGCCAAGTCCGGCGTGCCCAAGCACGCGATCAATCTCAAGCGCATGATCGGCGCGCATCATGGCGTGCTGATCGTTTCGCCCGAATACAACGCCTCGGTGCCGCCGCTGCTCAAGAACGCGATCGACTGGATCAGCCGCGTACATGAGCTGCACGAGACGCGCGGCGACGTGTTTCGCAACCGCGCCTTCGCGCTCGCCGGCGCATCGCAGAGCCGGCTCGGTGCGGCCCGTGCGCTCCAGGCATTGCGGCTGATCCTGACCTCCTGCCACGCCAATGTGATTGCCAGCCAGCTCACGCTCGCCTTTGCCGACCAGGCCTATGACGATATGGACAGGCTGAAAAACGAGGGCGACATCGCCGCGTTGAAGGAGCTGGCGCGGCAATTGATCGACATTTCCCAACGCATGATGTGAGGTGACATGACGCCAGCCGAGATCGCCCCGAAGGACCGCCTGATCGTAGCGCTCGACCTGCCCAGCGTTGACGCCGCGGAGGCGATGATCGCAAGGCTCGGCGACAGCGTCACCTTCTACAAGATCGGCTATCAGCTCGCTTATGCCGGCGGCCTGCCGCTGATCGGCAAGCTCGCCGACAAGGGCAAGAAGGTGTTCGCCGATCTCAAGATGCACGACATCGGCAACACCGTCACGCGTGGTGTGGAGAGCGTGGCCAGGCTGGGCGCGACTTTCCTCACTGTGCACGCCTATCCGCAGACCATGAAGGGCGCGGTCGAAGGCCGCGGCAGCGCGAGCCTGAAGATTCTCGCCGTCACGGTGCTGACGTCCTACAACGACGACGATCTCCACGCGGCCGGCTATCGGCTCAGCGTCGCCGAGCTGGTCGAAGCGCGCGCGCAGCAGGCGCAGGTGCTCGGCGTCGACGGGCTGGTGTCATCGCCCGAGGAGGTCGGCGCTTTGCGCAAGATCGTCGGCCACCAGATGCATCTCGTCACGCCTGGCATCCGGCCGGCGGGTTCTGCGAGCGGCGACCAGAAGCGCATCATGACGCCCGGCCGCGCAATTGCCGCGGGCGCCGATTATCTCGTCGTCGGACGGCCGGTGGTTGAAGCCACCGACCCCAAGGCGATCGCGGAAGCCATCCAGGCCGAAATCGCGCAGGCGCTCAGCGCATGATCCGGAAAAAGCGTGCAGCGGTTTTCCGGTCGGATCATGCTTAGATAGACATCAACAAACAGGGAGAAGAACAATGGCAAAGGGCTACTGGATCGGGCGGGTGGATGTGAGCAGTGACGAGGGCTACAAGCCCTATGCTGTCGCCAACGGTCCGATCTTCAAGAAATGGGGTGGCCGCTTCGTCGTTCGCGCCGGCAAGTTCACCACCGTCGAAGGCGCCAGCCGCTCGCGCAACGTCGTGATCGAATTTCCCGACTACGAGACCGCGATCGCCTGCTACAACTCGCCGGAATACCAAGCCAACATCAAGGTGCGCCAGCCGCACTCCATCGCCGACCTCATCATCATCGAGGGCTATGACGGCCCGCAGCCCTGAAGACGGATCGTCGCGAGAGCCGATTCCTGATTGACGCGAGCATCACCGGCTCTCGCGGACAGTACGCGCGTACGATCATCGCACGCGATCGGGAGAGCGTCGTAGACATCTCCGCTCGCACTCACGCCGACATCATCTTGCATCACCTTGACGGACTCATTCGCTTGAACGCCTGAGGGTCGTTCGCGCCTGAGACGAAGACCGTGGCCGTCATTGGGTCCACCAGCTTGCCGTATTCTTTTGTCCCCAAATGGGGATTGCTGGAT
Organism: Bradyrhizobium sp. LA6.8; assembly: GCF_040547935.1. Taxonomy (NCBI): domain Bacteria; kingdom Pseudomonadati; phylum Pseudomonadota; class Alphaproteobacteria; order Hyphomicrobiales; family Nitrobacteraceae; genus Bradyrhizobium; species Bradyrhizobium sp. LA6.8. The sequence goes on along the minus strand of NZ_JBEPQQ010000007.1, from coordinate 469,606 downwards.
CGCTCTCCTTTCATCCAAGGTTGCTTGATCGGAGCCCACATCGATCGGTGATGGGCATCAAGCCAACCCGAAATCTGCGACGTCCGTGACGGGCCGCGAGGCGACCCGCATCGCGCATTTCCATGCAAAGGGAGTGAAGATCATGGCACTGATCATCGGAACAGCAGGCGACGATGTGTTGCCTGGCACGAATGTAGACGATCAGATCTTTGGCCTTCAAGGCAACGACACCATTACTGGCCTGGACGGCAATGATGACGTAAGCGGCGGCGCGGGCAATGATTCCATCGATGGCGGTGCCGGCAACGACATCCTTGATGGAAATGCCGGTATCGATACGATCACCGGTGGCGCCGGCGACGACACGATCAACGGCGGCGCGGGCGACGACACGCTGAACGGAAATGCCGGCGCCGACATCATCCACGGCGACCAAGGTAACGACACCATCGATGGCGGAACCGGCGCTGATCAGCTCTTTGGTGACGCCGGCGACGACGGCATCCACGGCGGCGACGGCAATGATGACATTCATGGCGGCGCGGGTGCCGACACCCTGTGGGGCGACGCCGGCGACGATACGTTGAGCGGCGACGCCGGCGATGACGTCTTGAATGGCGGCGCCGGTAACGACCTACTCAACGGTGGATTCGGAGATGACACTCTGAATGGCGATGCCGGCAACGACACGCTGAACGGCGGACTTGGCAATGACCTGTTGAACGGCGGTACCGGTGATGACATCCTGAACGGCGGTTTGGGCGCCGATACACTCGACGGTGGCGATGGCAACGACACCATGCACGGCGACGCGGGCGACGACATCATGGACGGCGGCGCCGGTAACGATACGATGTTCGGCGATGCCGGAGACGACGAGATGGCCGGCGGCGCGGGCAACGATGCCATGAGCGGCGGCGCCGGTGATGACGAAATGAGCGGCGGAACCGGCAACGACACGCTCGACGGCGACGCCGGAGATGACACGCTCGATGGCGGCGACGGCACCGATGTCCTGAACGGCGGAGCTGGGGCTGACATCCTGTCGGGCGGCGCCGGCAATGACACCCTGAACGGCGGTAACGGCGATGACGAGTTGTCCGGCGGCAATGGCGCCGACGTCCTCAACGGTGGACTCGGCGATGATGTGCTGACGGGCGGTGCTGGTACCGATACGCACAATTTCGGCGACAACACAGCTACGAACTTCGGCAACGATGAAGTCACCGATCTCAGCTTTGCCGATGGCGATGCCGTTGTTGTCGACGCTCCCCCAGGCTTTGACCCGGCTACAGTGGTAGTGGACGACGACGGCACCAACACCGTGCTGGATTTCGGCTTCGGCGCCATCCAGCTCGATGGCATCACGGGCGGCGCGACACCGTTCGAGTCGATCGCCGAAATCAACACTGCCGCCGGTTATACGGCCGTTGACGTTGTCTAGCGCCGACTAGTAGCGGGGCGGCTGTCAGGCCGCCCCGCCCTCATTTCAGTCAGTGATAGTGCCGGCAAGTTATGTATTCGCGTAACCGTGGTGTGATCCCAGCATCTGGTCAGAGATTGCTGGTGGCCTTGATTCCGGGACGATTCGCATTGGTGTGGATCGTCTGTTTCAGCGTGTCCGTAAACCTGCTGCTGCTGGTCGTACCTTTCTATTCCATCGAAGTGTTCGACCGCGTGCTCAGCAGCGGAAGCGTCGAGACGCTTGTCGGCCTGACCGTCATCGCCGTCGGCGCTCTCGCCTTCAGCGCCGCCTTCGACACGTTTCGTAACCGCCTGTTGAGCCGGTTCGCGGTTGGGTTCGAGCACTGCCTCGCTCCGATCATCCTTGAAGGCAGCATCACCGGCGCGGCGCCGGGCGACGGCCGGCAGCACGATCTGGTCAAGCTTCGCGAGTTGAGAACTTTCCTGTCGAGCGGAACGGTCACATCGCTGATAGATGCTCCGTTCCTCCCGGTGTTTATTCTCATCCTGTTCTTCCTGCACCCCTGGTATGGCGTCATAGCCCTGATCGGGGTGGGGGTCCTGCTGGCGATGGGTGTTGCAAGCCACTGGATCGCGCGCGGCGAAATTGCGCAGGCTTCGCAGGCCGCGTTGAAGACGCAGGCGTTGCTCGATGGAATCGTCCGGCACTCCAGCGTGGTGCGGGCGATGGGCTGGACCCGGGGCGCCATCCGCGCGTTCATGAGCCTCAATGACGAAGCCCTGTCTCCGGTGGTGCGGGCCAGCGAACGCATCTACACGATTAGCGCCGCCGCGCGAATGGTCAGGACCATCCTGCAGATTGCCGCGATCGGCTGCGGTGCCTGGCTCGTGCTCCAGAACGAGGTGCTGTCCGGCAGTCTGATCGCGAGCTCGATCCTGATAGCGCGCACGTTGCAGCCCATGGAAGGATTGGTCTCGGCGTGGCGCGCGCTGGCATCTGCGCAGGACGCCTGGACGCAAGTCTGCAACGCCGCGTTGCCGGTGCTTGCGCGTCCGCGGAAGACGTTGCTTCCGCCGCCAGCCGGCATCCTCCAGGTCGAGCGGGTGACATTCCGGATTGGCGGGACGCAGCGTCCCATCCTCGCGGGCACATCCTTTCAATGCCGGCCGTCCGAGCTTGTCGTCGTGATCGGACCGACCGGCGCCGGAAAATCCACATTGCTGCGCTTGATGGCAGGCCTCGAGCGGCCGACCAGCGGTACGATCCGGTTGGACCACGCAGCACTCCATACCTGGGATCCCGACCAGCTTGGGCAATTCGTCGGCTATCTCCCCCAGGACGTGCAGCTCCTGGAAGGAACGGTGGCCGAAGCCATTGCCGGGTTTGATGAATACGCACGGGACGAGGCCATCGTCGCCGCGGCCATGCTCGCGCAGGCGCATGAGATGATCCTGTCCCTTCCGGCCGGCTACCAGACCGAGATCGGCCGCGACGGCTGCAGGCTATCCGGTGGCCAGCGTCAGCGCATTGGTCTTGCACGCGCCTTCTTCGGCGATCGCAAATTGATCCTGCTGGATGAGCCCAATGCCAATCTCGACCCGGACGGCGAAGAAGCGTTGTGCTCCGCCATTCAATCGGCCAAAGCGCGCGGCGCGGCGTCGGTGATCGTCACCCACCGGCCGCGGCTGTTGACCATCGCCGATGCCGTGCTGCTGTTGAGGGACGGCAACCAGGTCGCCTTCGGACCGCCATATGATGTTCTTCGCGCCCAGCGGCCGGCACCGGTACCGGGTTCGCCAGGGCTCCCGCGCAATGTCGAACCTCAGAGGTTGCCAGGCAGGAGGGTCATTCCATGACGCAGACCGGTCATGCCTCCGCGATGTCCGCGCCTGTTGCAGGTCCGTCGAAGACCTGGCCGACGGAGCAACCGCGATCCGACATGCGACGGATCATCGCATGGGGCTGTGTATTGCTCGTCCTGCAATTTTGCGGCTTCGGCTTGTGGGCAACCACGGTTCCGCTCCGCGGCGCTGTCGTGGCACCAGGATTCATCAAGGTCCATTCGAAGCGCAAGGCTGTGCAACATCTGGAAGGCGGAATCATCAAATCGATCTATGTCCGGGAGAACGATCACGTCGAAGCCGGTCAACTCATTGCACGGCTCGACACCGCGCAGATCGAAGGGAGCCTTGGTTCCCTCGAAACGAAGTTCTTTGCTGATCTGGCGATGGAGGCCCGGCTGACGGCGGAGCAGGACGGCGCGAAGTCAATCCGGTTTCCGGACGAATTGCGGGAAAGTGCGACGCGTCTCTCCGCACGTATCGCCATTCAAACCCAGGAGGCCGAATTTGCCGCGCGACTGGCCGCGATTGAGAACGAGCGCAAGGTGATCGATCAGCAGATGCTGCAAAACGCGGACACCATCCGCGGCCTGCAGAGCAACACCCAAGGACTTGAACAGCAACTCAAGCTGTTGCGGGAAGAGATCGCCGACACGAGTTATCTCCTCGCAAAGGGCCTCGCCCGGAAACCACGTTTGCTGGCCTTGCAACGCGCCGAAGCCGAGGCCACCGGACAGGTCGATCGCAATGCCGCGTCAATCTCGGAGATGCAGGGCAAGATCGCGGAGTTGCAGGACAGACGCAGGCAACTGGGGTTCAACCAAAATCAGGATATCGCCAAGCAACGGCATGCGACGAGCGAGGAGATCGGCGACCTCAGACATCGAATTGCCGCGTTGCGTGCCCAGCTTGTCCGGTCTGAATTGCGTGCCCCGGAAAGTGGAAGGATCGTCGGCCTCAACAGCAGGGACCTCAATGCCGTGCTTGGACCTCGGGAAACCCTTTTGGAAATCGTTCCGATGCAAGATCGGCTTGTCATCGAGGCGACATTGAAGCCTGCCGATCGGGAAGAGGTCTATGTCGGACAGATGGCGCGGGTGCGGGTTCACGCGCTGAACATTCGCCGCCGGCCGATGCTCGAGGGAAGGGTGGTCGGCGTTGCGGCAGACGCACTGACCGACACCCATTCCGGCGACAGCTCCTATTTGGCCGAGGTTGAGCTCGACCCCAACGCGCCGACGGCCTCCTACATCTCCACATTGATGCCTGGAATGCCTGTCGAGATATTTGTCGAGACGGGGGAACGAACCTTTGCGGAATATCTTTTGCAGCCGATGACGTTACGGATCAACCGTGCGTTCAGGGAGAATTAAGCGCTGGTAAGGGGTGGGCCGGCCTATGAGGGAGGCGACCGTGCATGAGTGCAGTAAGGCACTACCTTCCGCACAGGATGATTTTCGTTCCGATTGCGTCGAGCGCGCCTCGAAGCAAGGCAATGACGGATGCGGTCCGTCTGGGTCTTGTCCGGAGCCACGCCCGCAACAGGCCGCAATGGAATATTTCGCGAAGGCCATGGCGGAATTGCTCGGCTGCCGGAGCTGCTACGTAGCCATGCTATCCGCCTCCGGGCTGGAAGAAGCCAGGATCGGAGATGCTCCTGCCGATCCGTCATGCGCGGCGATGGTTGAGCGATTTGCGCGCAAGGGCACGGCCGAGGACGTCGCCTCGCTCGAGCCGATCAATTCCCGGACCTCCTTCGTCCGCAAGTTGATCGGCGCGGAACCCCCGGTAAAGAGTCATTCAGTCATTGGCAGGTTTGCTTCCGATGAGCGAACCACGGTCGTGTTCGTGGCCGGATGGCGACCGGCCGCGCTCGCGGCATCGGAGATTCCCGGCTTGGCGCATACCGTGCGCCCGTTATGGAAGGCTGCTCATTCACTTGCCCGGCAAGCGCCGGGGCAGGTCGATGCGCAACTCTGGCTCGAAGAGCTGACCTTTCCCGCCATCGTCGTGGACCAGGGCCTGCACATTTACGCAGTCAATCGTGGTGGACGCGTGCTGCTTGCCAAGCGCGAGTTGCTCAGGATGGAAGGAGGCAGGCTTGCTGGCTCATGCGCTTCCGTGACCGAGAGCTTGCGGGGGGCAATCGGGAAAGTGCTCATCGAGAGCGGGACTCATGGATGGTTCAACACTACGGTACCGCTTTCGACGGATCGTCAGCAATTCGCCTTCGCCAAGATCGGCGCTGTTCCAACGCATGACAAGCTGGGACAGGCCCTCATCGTCGTGCCGCAATTCGATGACGTGCAGGGCGCGCACTGCATCGCATCTGCCTTCGGCTTGAACTGGGCTGAGGAAAGAATCGTCGCCCGGATTCTTCAATTCCAGTGCCCTCGCGATATTGGAGCCGAGCTTGGGCTGACCGAGGCAACGGTGCGAACCTACACCAAGAGGATCATGCTCAAACTGGGGATCAACCGACAGTCGGAGTTCTTTCTTCTGTATCATCTCACCCAATCGCCTTTTGGCGCTGGCAGGCGCGAGAACTGGGTGAGCCGGCCGGCCTCCGAGGGTCGATTGGACGAAGAGGGTCCGATGAGATTGCGGACGGCTGGCAAGCATTCGCCTGACTGAGTACGGGGTTCTCCGCGATGTCGAGGCGCATGAGCTGCGCAGGTTTTCTCTACCGGATGTTCGCTGCCCTGGCATTGGCCGGGGCCGGCTTCCCGGCTCATGCCCAGAGCATTCAATTGGCGCTGCCGATTGCCTGCGAGCCTGGCCGTACCTGTTACATCCAGAATTACACGGATCTCGATCCGTCGCGGTCGGCGCGAGATTACAAATGCGGCACGCTGACTTATGACGACCACAACGGCACCGATTTTCGTTTGCCCTCACAGGCAGTGCAAAAGGCCGGCGTGAACGTGCGCGCGGCGGCAGGCGGTCGCGTTCTTCGTACACGCAATGACGCGCCGGACGGCGCTTTCACAAAATCGGGACGCGAAGCGGTGCGCGAGGCCGAATGTGGAAATGGCGTCGTCATCGAACATCCGGAGCAGTGGGAAACCCAGTACTGCCACCTCGCCGCCGGCAGTGTGTTGGTCAAGCCTGGAGACAAGGTCGAGCTCGGACAGCCGATCGGCCGTGTCGGGCTCTCCGGCCTCACGGAGTATCCTCACCTGCATTTCACCGTGAGGCACAATGGCGCGGTCGTCGATCCCTTTGCGTACGGCGTTCGTCCCGAGTCTTGCGAGGGCGGTCAATCGCTCTGGCTTGCTGCCCTCCGCCCGAAACTCGAGTACCAGGAACGAGCCATCCTCAATGCGGGCTTTACGACGGGGCCGGTCACGATGGAACTCATCGAGGACGGTAGTGCCGAGAGCCAAATGCCGTCCGCCAGTTCGATGGCGATCGTCGCGTTCGTGCGGGCTATCGGGCTGAAGGCGGGCGATGCGCAATGGCTGGTCATCAAGGATCCCCTCGACAACGTCATCGCGGAAAATCGGTCTGCACCACTTCAGGCCAACAAGGCGCAATTCATGCTCTTTGCGGGGAAGAAGCGGCCTCCCGGGGGGTGGGAACGCGGCTCCTACAAGGCCACTTATGTTGTCGAGCGCGATGGCCAGATCGTGCTCAGGAAAGACCTGGAGCTCATGCTCTAGCGTTGCGTCTGTGCGCGGGGAGACCCGCGCCAAGGGCCTTTTGAAGGTCTGATCGGTTGCCGGAACGGCCCGCTCCCGCTATAGGGCGTGGAGAGGGTGAACCATGTCCGATATGCGTTTGATTGTTGCCGGGGCAGGCGGCCGGATGGGCCGGGCGCTGGCACGAGCCATTGCCGACACCGAAGGCGCGGTGCTGGCGGGAGCCCTGGAGGCGCCCGGCTCGGAGCTGCTCGGCAAGGATGCCGGCGTGCTCGCGGGCCTGCCTGCCAACGGCGTCAAACTCTCGGCCGACCTCTGGGCGATGTCGAAAGATGCCGACGGCATCCTGGATTTCACCGTGCCGGCGGCGACCATCGCCAATGTCGCGATCGCGGCCGAGCGCGGCATCGTGCACGTCATCGGCACCACCGGACTGTCGGCCTCCGACAACGCCGTGATCAAGAGCGTCACCAACCGCGCGGTCGTGGTGCAGTCGGGCAATATGAGCCTGGGCGTCAATCTGCTCGCCGCGGTGGTCAAGCGCGTCGCCAAGGCACTCGACGAGAGCTTCGATATCGAGGTCGTGGAAACCCACCACCGCATGAAGATCGATGCGCCCTCGGGCACTGCGCTGATGCTGGGCCAGGCCGCTGCCGCCGGCCGCGGCATCTCGCTCGATGAGCATTCGGATCGCGGCCGCGACGGCATCACCGGCGCGCGCAAGCCGGGCGACATCGGCTTTGCCTCCTTGCGCGGCGGCACCGTCGCCGGCGAGCACAGCGTGACCTTCCTCGGTCCGTTCGAACGCCTGACGCTGTCGCATCTCGCCGAAGACCGCATGCTGTTCGCACACGGCGCGCTCAAGGCGGCGCTGTGGGCGCATGGCAAGAAGCCGGGGCACTACTCCATGGCCGACGTGCTCGGTCTCGCAGACATCTGAGCGAGCCGGAGCATGAACCGGACCCGAAGGGCCGCGTTAGCGCAAGATGTGAAGCGGCTTTCCGCCAAGATCATTCCTCAACAATAACCTGAATGGAAAGCAGTCAATGAGCGAACGTCTCCTCGTGCTCGTGCGCCACGGTCAGAGCGAGTGGAATCTGAAGAACCTGTTCACGGGCTGGAAGGATCCTGATCTCACCGAGCTCGGCGTGAAGGAAGCCACGGAAGCCGGCCGCAAGCTGAAGGCACAGGGCCTCGTGTTCGACGTCGCCTACACTTCGGTCTTGACGCGCGCGCAGCACACGCTCGATCTCATTCTCGGCGAGCTCGACCAGAAGGGCCTGCCGACCTCCAAAGACCTCGCGCTGAACGAGCGCGACTATGGCGATCTCTCCGGCCTCAACAAGGACGACGCCCGTAAGAAGTGGGGCGAGGACCAGGTGCTGATCTGGCGCCGCTCCTACGATGTGCCGCCGCCCGGCGGCGAAAGCCTGAAGGATACGCTGGCGCGCGCGCTGCCCTATTACGTGCAGGAGATCCTGCCCGGCGTGCTCAACGGCAAGCGCACGCTGGTCGCCGCCCACGGCAACTCGCTGCGCGCGCTGATCATGGTGCTGGAAAAGCTCTCGCCCGAAGGCATTTTGAAGCGCGAGCTCGCGACCGGTGTGCCGATCATCTACCGGCTCAACGCGGATTCGACGGTGGCGTCGAAGCTGGATCTGGCGGGCTGAGCTTCGCCACAAGCGCGGAGTCGTAGGGTGGGCAAAGCGTAGCGTGCCCACCATGTGTCAGCGATCGCGGAAGAATGGTGGGCACGGCGCTATGCGCCTTTGCCCACCCTACGGAAGCGGGGCCTACTGCATCCCCAGCTGCCCGGCTTCCCAGCCCAGCATCGCCTGCTTGCGGGTGATGCCCCAGTGATAACCGGTGAGCGTGCCGCTTTTGCCGAGCGCGCGGTGGCAGGGCACGACGAACGAGACCGGGTTCTTGCCGACGGCGGCGCCGACCGCGCGCGAGGCCTTCGGGCTGTTGATGTTGCAGGCGATGTCGGAATAGGACACCGCGCGACCCATCGGGATCTTCAGCAGCGTCTCCCACACCCGTACCTCGAAATCGGTGCCGATCATCACCACGCGCAACGGCTGGTCCGGCCGCCACAGCTTGGTGTCGAAGATGCGCTGTGCGAGCGGCGCGGTGCCTTCGTGATCCTCGACGTAAGTTGCGTTGCGCCATCGCCGCGTCATGTCGGCGAGCGCGACCTTCTCCTCACCGGGATCGGCGAACGCAAGGCCTGACAGGCCGCGGTCGGTGGCGATCACGATCGCCGTGCCGAACGGCGAGGGATGGAAGCCGTAGCGCAGCGTCAGGCCCGCGCCGCCGTTCTTCCATTCGCCGGGCGACATCGCTTCGTGGGTGACGAACAGATCGTGCAGTCGGCCCGGTCCTGAAAGACCCGAGTCGAGCGCGGCATCGAGAATGCTCGCAGAATCTCGCAGGAGACCCTTGGCGTGATCGAGCGTCAGCGCCTGCATGAACGCCTTCGGCGTGATCGAGGCCCAGCGACGGAACAGGTGGTGCAGCTCATCCGGCGTGACGCCCGCCGCATCCGCCATCGCTTCGATGGCCGGCTGGGTGCGCCAGTTCTCCGAGATGAACGCGATCGCCCGGCGCACGGAATCGTAATCGCGCAACGCGGCGTTCTGGGAGCCCGGCTTGGCCAGGCGCTGGTCATTTATGGCGAGTGTCATCATGGGTGGAAATGTAGGCGCGGCGCCGGGCCGAAACCACCCGATTTCCGATCCGGACTCAGGAGACCGGGTTGTAGGTCGGGCCGCGCTTGGCAGCGTTCAGGGCCTGAACCAAGCCTTTGTAAAAACTTGCCTTTTCGTCCGGGCCGAGGAAGCGGGCGATCTGGATCTGGTGGCCGCGCGAGATCAGATAGAGATGCTCGATGCCAAAATCCTCGTCGACCTCCATGTCGAGGCGGACCCAGAGCGGATTGAACGTCCATTCGGCGACCTGGCCGCGATGACTGACGCGCCGCACCCGCAGCTCGGACGTCGTGACCGAAATCTCCTCGCGCGCCCGCGCGGTGCGGAAATTGGCCTTGAAGGCCCACCAGATCACCAGCACGTCGAGGCCGAAGAAGCCGAACACCGGCCACGCACCCATCATCAGGAAGGCGAGGCCGGTGGCAAAGCTCACCACGCTCAGGAACAGCATCACGGCGAGGAAGCCGGTGCGGTTCAGCGAGCGGTGCGGCGTCAGGAGCGCGGAGAAGATCTGAGGGTCCGTCTCGCTTTCAGATCGCCCGCGCTCAATTTCGTTGCCTGTGCTCATCGTCCCTCAGTATATCCGGATCATGGCGAAAATCACCCGCAAGCCGGCCCCGCGCAAAGCGTCCGTGCCGAAGAAAAAGGCAAAGGCGATAGTTGCGAAGCCGAAGGCTCCCGCCAGGAAATCGCTCGAGGCCACAAGACCCAATTCTACCAGACCTTGGACGCCGGCCGAGATCCACGAAGTCTTCAGCCGTTTCCGCAAGGCCAATCCGGAGCCGAAGGGCGAGCTCGAGCACGTCAATCCGTTCACGCTGCTGGTCGCGGTGGTGCTGTCGGCGCAGGCCACCGATGCCGGGGTCAACAAGGCGACGCGCGCATTGTTCGAGATCGCCGACACGCCGCAGAAGATGCTCGACCTCGGCGAAGAACGCTTGCGCGAATACATCAAGACCATCGGCCTTTATCGCACCAAGGCGAAGAACGTCATTGCGCTCTCGGCAAAAGTGCTCAGCGATTTCGGCGGCGAGGTGCCGCGCACGCGAGCCGAGATCGAGTCGCTGCCCGGCGCCGGGCGCAAGACCGCAAATGTCGTGCTCAACATGGCCTTCGGCGAGCACACCATGGCGGTCGACACGCATGTCTTCCGCGTCGGCAACCGCACCGGGCTCGCGCCCGGCAAGACGCCACTCGAAGTTGAGCTTGGTCTCGAAAAGGTGATCCCGGCCGAGTTCATGCTGCACGCCCATCATTGGCTGATTCTGCACGGCCGCTATACTTGCCTCGCGCGCAAGCCGCGCTGCGAGGTTTGCCTGATCAACGATCTCTGCCGATGGCCGGAGAAGACGGTTTGAGGTGGCACCGTCGTTTCGGGGGGCGATGTGAAGCAAGCCGGGTTTGGGGGCATGTCGTGAGTCAGCAGGAACAAGTCTCGTCGCCACCGCCACCGCCGGCCGCGGCACCGGCTCCGCCGCCGAAGCCGACGCAGCGGCCGGCGAGCTCGCTCTGGGGCCGGCTCGCGATCCCCCTGTTCGCCGTGATCGTCGCGCTCGCCTTCGTGGCACTGGCGACGCTCCGCTTCGACGAATGGGTCGGCAACGCCGTGGTCCAGACCACCAACGACGCCTATGTGCGCGCCGACCTGACGCGGCTTGCAAGCCGTGTCTCCGGCGAAGTGCTGACCGTCGGGGTGAGCGACTTCCAGCGCGTCAAGGCCGGCGATCTCCTGATCCAGATCGATCCCGCCGACTACCAGGCCCAGGTCGCGCAGTCCGAGGCCGCTGTCGCCGCCGCGCAGGCCGTGCTCGACAATCTGAGCAACCAGGTCGAGCTGCAATATGCGACCATCGCGCAGGCGCAGGCCGCGCAGCTGTCCGCGGAAGCGTTGGAAGTCGAGGCCCGGCAGGAGCAGGATCGGCAGAAGTCGCTGACGCAGACGGAGGCCGGCACGCGGCAGCGGCTGGAACAGGCCGTCGCGGGCTATGCAAAGGCGCAGGCCGACGTGCGTGCCAGTCGCGCCGTCATCGCCGCGCAGCAGCATCAACTCGAAGTTCTGCAGGGCACCAAGAAGCAGCGCGCCGCCGATGTCGCGGCGGCCAAGGCGACGCTGGCGAGCGCGAAGCTGAAGCTCGGCTATACCAGGATCACCGCGCCGTTCGACGGCGTCGTCGGCGAGCGCCAGGTGCTGCCCGGCGACTACGTCAACATCGGCACCAACCTCATCAACGTGGTGCCGCTGCCGAAGGTCTATGTGATCGCGAATTACAAGGAAACCCAGCTCACTCATGTCGCACCGGGCCAGCCGGTCGAGATCACTGTCGATGGCTTCCCGCGCGAGAAGCTGCGCGGCAAGGTCGAGCGCATTGCGCCCGCGACCGGCGCGCAAGTGGCCCTGCTGCCGCCGGACAATGCGACCGGCAATTTCACCAAGGTCGTGCAGCGCATTCCCGTGCGCATCCAGTTCGACGACAACCAGCCGCTGCTGGCGCGGCTGGTGCCGGGCATGTCGGTCGTCACCAGCATCGACACGAAGGCCGCGAATGGCGGAAAATGACGATGCCGGTCGCGGGCCTCTCTCGCGCGGCGGCATCGCGCCACAGCCCTTGTTTGCCGTGGCGGCGGTGCTGCTCGGCTCGTTCCTCGCCAATTTCGACAGCCGGCTGACCACGGTCGGCCTGCCGGACCTGCGCGGTGCGTTCTCGCTCTCGTTCGACGAGGGCGCCTGGCTTTCGACCGCCGGCATCGGCTCGCAGATCCTGATTGCGCCGGCGGTGGCGTGGCTCGCGACGGTGTTCGGCCTGCGCCGCGTGCTCGGCATCCCGAGCCTCGTCTACGCCGTGGTGTCGCTGATCATTCCCTTCGTGCACGATTATCCGACGCTGCTCGCGCTCAGCGTTGTGCATGGCCTGCTGCTCGGCACCTTCGTGCCTGCGACGCTCATGATCGTGCTACGAAACCTGCCGATCCGATGGTGGGTGCCGGCGATCTCGCTCTATTCGATCCGGGTCGGCTTTGCGCTGGATACGTCGAGCTCCCTGGTCGGCTTCTATGTCGACCATCTCGGCTGGCAATGGATGTATTGGCAGGGCGTCGTGGTCGCGCCGCTGATGGGTCTGATGGTTTATCTGGGCACGCCGAGCGAGCCGGTGAACCGCACGCTGCTGCGCGAGGCCGATTGGGGCGGCATGCTGCTGCTCGGCGCCGCGGTCTCGATGATCTATGCCGGCCTCGACCAGGGCAATCGCCTGGACTGGCTCGGCTCGGGGACGGTGATGGCGCTGCTCGTCAGCGGTGTGGTGCTGTTCGCAGGCTTCCTCGTCAACGAGTCGCTGGTGCGACAGCCCTGGGCGCATGTCAACGTGCTGTTCTCGCGCAATGTCGGGTTGGGGCTGATCTTGATCCTGCTCTACACGCTGACCAGCCTCTCCAACTCGTCGCTGGTGCCGAATTTCCTCGGCAATGTCGTTCTGCTCCGGCCGGAGCAGAGCGGGATGCTGCTGCTCACCTATGGCGCGCTGCCGATGTTCGTGCTGGTGCCGATCTCGATCTGGCTGCTGCGGCATTTCGATACGCGGCTCGTCGTGGTGCTGGGTTTTGCCTGCTTTGCCGCGGCCAATCTCTGGGGCACGCAGCTCAGCCATGTCTGGGCGCGCGAGGATTTTGTCGGCATCGTGCTGCTCCAGGCGATCGGGCAGTCGCTGCTCCTGCTGCCGATCATCATCACGCTGCTGTCGAACGCCGATCCGAGCCGCGCCACCTCCTTTGCCGCCTACATCCAGATCATGCGGCTCGGCGGCGCGGAGATCGGCATCGCGCTGATGGGAACCTGGCTGCGCGTGCGCGAGCAAGTCCATTCCTTCTATCTCGGCCAGAACCTTGTGGTCGGCGATGCCGACGTGGTGGGTAGGCTCAAGCAGCTCGCCGATTACTTCGCGGCGCATGGTACCGGCATGGCGCAGGCGCGCGCGGTCGGCACGCTCGCAGGCCTCGTGCAGCGCGAGGCCAATGTGCTCGCCTATATCGACGGCTTCTGGTTGTGCTTCTGGCTCGCGATGGTCGCGCTCGGCGTCGTCGCACTGATCACCCGGGCGCCACCGGGCCCGTTCACGCCGGCGCCGTTCGGTTTCGCCAAGATGCTGCTGCGCAAATGCGGGGTGCAAGTGAACTGAGAAGTGAACTGAGAGGTGAGCTGAGAGGCCTCACCGCATCTGCCGCGCCGGCTCGATCAGCTCGGGCCGCGGTCCTGACAGGCGCTTGTGCATGTGGACCATGAACGCCATGCCGAAGATCGGCGTCGCCAGATTCACGATCGGGATCGAGACGAAGGCCGCAATGAATAGGCCGGCGGTGAAGATGGTCGCGGCGTTGTCGCGCCGCATCGCCTTGGCTTCCTCCGGCGAGCGGAAGCGCATCGCGGCGAGCTCGAAATATTCGCGCCCGAGCAGCCAGGCGGCGGCGACGAAGAAGATCAGGAATCCGGCACCGGCGAACAGGACCAGTGGCAAAGCGACCAGATACACCACGATCGTCAGCAGCGCGGTCCTGACGCCCTCGTAGATCGCCTGGCTGAACGGCAGCGCAGCGCCCGGCCGCTCGGCGGGATAGTGCTCGCGCTCGACGATGTCGGCGACGTCGTCGACGAACAGGCTCGCCACCAGCGAGGTGATCGCAGGCATCAGGAACACGCCGCCGAACACGACGCCGAGGCCCGCCGTGATCGAGACGATCCAGGCGAGGACCTCGAGCGAGGAATGCCAGCTCGGCCCGAGCAGGCCTTCCAGCCAGACCTCGCCATAGGTCGCAAACCAGCTCAGCAGCCGCTGCAAGCCGATCGCCAGCACGATGATCAGCACCAGTGCAAGCCCGATCGATCGCCACAGGATCGAGCGCATCGGCGGCGAGATCAATTGCGACAGCGCCTTCACGGCGGCATCCAGCATCGGAGTACCTCTCAGCAAAACCACCCGCGAGAGGTAGACATGCGCGGAAGGTTCGACAAGAGGTCGAGCTTTCCGGGACAGATTGCCGCGCCTGGAGCTTGGGTTCTGAGTGAATCAGAACGGAAGCTCAAGGCGCTTGTTTTGACGCGTTTTCTTCGCGCGAGCCGGCAGCCACTTCGCTTGAAGACGCTCTAGCTCACCCTGATGACGAGGGCATAGTTCTGCGGCGCGACGGCGATGGAATGAGCGATGACCGATATCACCGCTTCGCCGGCCGGCAGGTTCTCGAAGATGACCTGCTCGACATTGTTCCTGCGGTCGAAGTCCTTCGAGCCGGCCGACATGTTGCCATGGCGTTCCTGCTTGTTGGCCACCACGACGAGATCGAGGTCGCTTTGCAGGCCTTCGCCGGGCGGATCGGTCCAGACCAGCGTGACCTTCAGGCGGCTGCTTCCCGCCGGTATCGTGACCGTGCGGTCTTCGCGTTCGCCTGCGTCGAGCTTCTTCTTCTCGTCGAAGAACTGCAAGGCTTCCTTCGCAGCAAGGGGGCCGACCACGGCCTGGACGTCGACTCGGCCGAAACCCTGACTGTTGTTTGCGACAGAGCCCGCCTCCGAGGGAATGTATTGGCCAGCAATGCTACGAGCTCCGTTGATGATGAGTGCCTTCAGCAGTGCGGCGCTCGGCGACTTCAGCCCGTGGCTCTTCCTCAGGAACGACCGGACCACCGCGACGCATCCGGCCACCAGCGGCGTGGCCATGCTGGTACCGCCTTCGAACATGTAGAGCGGGTCCTTCGAGAGCTTCCATCCCTTCGATTTCGTGACGCGGGAGCGCGTTGACAGGATGAAAGATCCTGGCGCCACGACGTCGGGCTTGATGCGATCGTCGTTGGTGGGTCCCCGGCTGCTGAACGCCACCATGCCTTCGGGATTGTTGGCGACGGGATCGGGGTTGATGGGAATGGCAGGAAAATCGCGTGGCCAGGCCTCTCCGTAGGTCATGGCCTCGTTGGGACGATTGTTCTCGCAGGCGCCGATGGTGAGGCAGTTCTTGGCCGTCCCCGGCGGCGTCACGGAGTTGGGGTCGACCTGGCCATTGCCATCCTTGTCGCTGCCCTCATTTCCGGCGGCGAAGCAGATCAGCATGTCGCGGTGCGCGTAGACGAACGTGTCGAGTTCGTTGGCCTGCGAGTCATACACGCCGAAATTTCCGACGCTGCCCCAGGAGTTGGAATGGATTCGCGCCTTGTCGGTCTTGTAGGGCGGACCGAACAGCGCATCGAGGCTGTCGGGCAGGCCGCCGAGGTTGCCGCCGCTGTCTAGCACGGATTGCAGAACCAGCTTGGCGCCGGGAGCCGTGCCGCGGATCGGGCCGTCGCTTTTCGATACGCCGTCGCCGAGGGCAGAACCCGCGACATGGGTGCCGTGACCATCAGGATCGTCTTTGCGCCCGGGCCGGCCGAGCGCATAGAGCTTCTTGACGCGCCCCTTGAAGGCCGGGTGGGTGTTCGTGGTCGATCCCTTGTCGAAACCGGTATCGGCGATCGCGATGATCTCTCCCGCGCCTTCGCCGCCATTGCTCGGCGCCGCCGCGGGAACGCGAAGAATGCCGCGCGCGATGTTGTTGAGCAGCTTGCGTGGAAAGACCTTCTCGACGCTGCGCACCTCGTCGAGCGCCGCGACGTCGGCAAGACGGCGCATTTTCAGCGTCACGCGTACCTTGGTCGTACCAGGGACGACGTCGTCGAGCTGCACATGCGCCGCTTCCGCGATCTTCTTCGCGGCGGCCTTCACGCCGACATTGCGGTGGAGCATGACGTCGACGGTCACGCTGGTGCGGTCGAGCGCCGCCGGCTTTGCCGCAAGCGCGCGCGCCGCGGCGACGCCTCCCGGTTGGGTGTCAAGGTTGCGCAGTGCCGGCGCGATCTTCACGATGCCCGGGTAGAGGTCTGCCCATGTCACGAACGGCAGTTTCCGCACCTTGTCGAGCCCGGCTGCCGGAAAGTGACAGATGACGGCGCTGCCCGGGACGGCTTCCAGGATCTCGGCGCCGGCCTTGGCGAGCTGCCCTCTGCGCTCGGCGTTGAGCGGCTGGTTGGTCTGCACGATGATGTAGTCGGATTCCTTCGCATTCGCATGATCCAGCGACAGCGCGGCGCGTTCCGCGTGCGGAGCCGAAGGATCGATCGTGATGCCGTTGATCGTGATCTGCGCCATGGCCGTTCCACTTTCCCTGATTGATCGCCCGTCCTTTGTCGTCTGCGCTGGCCGGATCGCTCGGCTCAAGGCTCCGCCGCGATGCTGGCCCAGCAGGTGATGGCGCTACAGACCGTGCTCCAGCGGCCGAACCCCTTGTAGATCTGGGCGGCGATCTGCTCCTGCTGCTGCAAGGTGCCTTCGGCCTTGATCTGCGGATCGGAGACGTTGCGGATCGCGAGCCAGCGCGGTGCCTTGTCGCCCATCTCCTGCGCGACCAGGCCAAGGATGGCATCGCCCATCTCGGAGACGTCGCCGAGCCCCTGGAGATGGAAGTGGTCGTCCGAGGTGTCGAAGCCGAAGAAGTCGGTGGTGACCACGGAGGAGGACAGGCCGCTCGGCTTCACGACGAAGATCTTCGGCGCCCTTGTATTGTCCTTCGGCAATTGCCCGGCATTGGCCTTGAACAGCGTCTTGGCCTGCGCGAACTTCTTCGTCACGGCGGATCTGCTGGAAAAATGCTCCTGCGCGAACGGCTGCTTCTTGAACTTCGACAGGCAGTCGAAGCGAACGATCGGACTGACGACGACGTCGCCGACCTCGAATTCCTTGCCGATGCCGCCGGCCGTGCCCGTGGTGATGACGAGCGTCGGCTGCACCTCGGTGATGATCTGGCGCCAGACGTCGATGTTCGGCAGCTGCGGGCCGTCCTGCGACATGTGCGAATCGGATTTGAAGATCACGACCTTCTTCTTGCCGATCGTGGTGGTCCAGTAAGTGCCGAGCCGTTTCAGCTCCTTGGCCGGACAGCCGTTGCGCATCTTCTTGGAGATGGCCGCGTAATTATGCGTATAGGGTACGTAATCGTTGCGGGAGTCCTTGCCCGGCGTCAGCACGCGGCTGAGGGCGTGGCCCTCGTCGACGGTCCAGGTCACGACCAGCACGTCGGCGCGCGGCAGCGGTCCCTTGCCGTTGCCCTTCGGCTTCGGCCCGGTTTGCGGCGCCAGCCCTTTCGGCCAGGCAATGTCGGTGAAGCGCGACAGCCCGGTCGAGGTCGAGAAGGCCATGAACTCGCGGCCCTCGCTCGACTCGGAATCGAAATCGATGATCTCGCGCCGAAAGTCCTCGGTCGTGACCTTCGCGGATTTCTTCACCGCGCCCTTGGCCACGCGTTTCACCACGAAGGTGTCGGGCGGGGGCGGCGTCGTGATCGGATCGAAACCGAGATTTCTCTCAACCCATTTGCGGTCAGCACGCATCGCATTGTCTCCGCCAAATTGATTTCCAGACGTCTGATTTCGACAAACGTCTTCCGTTGGTCGGCCAGACAAGCCAACGGTTGCAATTTTAAATCGAAATCCTTGTCGTCGAATGGTCGTGAATATTGACCGATTCCGTGCCGATCTGAGCCAGTCGGATGTTGCCCCTGCCAAACAAGAGGTTTTCTGAAAAAATATCGCTCAAATGCCTGAACCAATTTGGGTTTGAGATTACACCTATAGTTGAGGTGCGACAATCTGCCTTCCAATCACAAACGGAGGAAGTCATGGCAAGCTCGACCACGCGCGTGACGCTGGCGAACAGCGCACGGAAATTGCCGAAGGGGGCCAAGCTCGTCGGCGCGGCCGATCCCAAGCAGGAAATCGAGATCAGCGTCCGCCTGCGCGCGAAGC
The DNA here is from genome assembly GCF_040547935.1 of Bradyrhizobium sp. LA6.8. Lineage (NCBI taxonomy): Bacteria > Pseudomonadati > Pseudomonadota > Alphaproteobacteria > Hyphomicrobiales > Nitrobacteraceae > Bradyrhizobium > Bradyrhizobium sp. LA6.8. The sequence continues at coordinate 451,173 of NZ_JBEPQQ010000007.1, read as the reverse complement.
GTGCCGACGATGAGCAGGTGATGACGCTCGGCGCGCAACCGCCGCGCGAGCGGCAGTATCTCTCGCGTGCCGAGTTCGGCGCAGAGATGGGCGCTGATACCGCCGACGTCGCCAAGATCGACGATTTCGCGCATCACCACGATCTCAACGTCAAGAGCGTGCATCTGGCGTCCCGCACCGTGAAGCTGACCGGGACGGTGAAGGCCATGAGCGCAGCCTTCGGCGTCAAGCTCAACAAGGTCAGATACGAGGGCGCGACCCATCGCATGCGTAAAGGTAGCGTGCAGATCCCGGCCGAGCTCGCAGGTATCGTGGTCGGCGTGCACGGCCTGGACAACCGGCCGGTGGCGCAACCCCACTTCCGCCGCAAGCTGCCGCAGAAGGGCGCAGCCGCACGCGCCGCGCAGGGCGGCAGCTTCTCGGTCGATCAGATCGCCCAGCTCTACAATTTCCCCGGCGGCGAGACCGGCGCCGGCCAGTGCATCGCCATCATCGAGCTCAACGACATCGACCAGAAGGGCCATCCCACGGGCGCCGGCTACAAAACGTCAGACCTGCGCACCTTCTTCAAGAAGGCGGGCATCCCGATGCCGAAGATCGCACCCGCGAGCGTCGACGGCGGCGCCAACAAGCCCGGCCATTCGGACGCCGACGGCGAGGTCGTGCTCGACATCGAGGTGGCCGGTGCGATCGCGCCCGGCGCCAGGATCGTGGTCTATTTCGCGCCCAACACCACCAACGGCTTCATCGATGCGGTCAAGGCCGCCGTCCATGACACCGCGCGAAAACCTTCGGTGATCTCGATCAGCTGGGGCGGGCCGGAAGACCAGGAAGGCTCGCAGCAATTCGTCGACGGCCTGAACGAGGCGATCCGCGACGCCGCCGCGATGGGCGTCACCGTCTGCGTTGCCTCGGGCGACAATGGCTCGGCCGACATGGGCGCGGACTGGGACGGCAAGCCACATGCCGATTTCCCGGCCTCGAGCCCGTTTGCACTCGCCTGCGGCGGCACCAATCTGAAGGCGCCGAACGGAGATATCAACGAGGTGGTCTGGAACGGCGGGCCGCAGGGCGGCGCAGGCGGCGGCGGCGTCAGCGTCGTGTTCCCGCGGCCGCAATACCAGGCGCAGGCCCATGTGCCGAAATCACCGACGCATCACAACGGCCGCGGGGTGCCCGATGTTGCCGGCGATGCCGATCCGGCGACCGGCTACCAGATCTTCCTCAACGGCGTCGGCACCACCATCGGCGGCACAAGTGCCGTGGCGCCGCTGATGGCGGGGTTGATCGCCCGCATCAACGAGGCAACGACGAAGAAATTCGGCAAGACCGTCGGCTTCATCAACCCGCTGATCTATGCCTCGCACACGCAAGGCGTGTTCCGCGACATCACGGTCGGCAACAACGACATCACCGGCGATCTGCACGGCATGTACAAGGCCGGCCCCGGCTGGGACGCCTGCTCCGGCCTCGGCGTCCCCAACGGCGAAGCGCTGCAGAATTTGCTCTCGGCGTGAGGTTCTCTCTTCCTTCTCCCCTTGTGGGAGAAGGTGGCGCGAAGCGCCGGATGAGGGGTATGCTTCCGCGAGTTCAGAATTCGCGGAGAAATACCCCTCACCCGTCTCACCGCTGCGCGGTGAGCCACCCTCTCCCACAAGGGGAGAGGGTTAAGCGCGTGTGCGACTCGCTCCTACTCGTGCCGGTGTCCGTGCTTGCGCGCCTTCGCCTGCTTCCCTTCACCGGTCGGGATCATCACCACGCGGCCGTAGCGGACGCCGCGTTCGGCGATGATGTGGTCGGCGAAATGCCTGACCTCGCCGGCGTCGCCGCGCAGCGCCGTCATCTCCATGCAATTGTTGTCGTCGAGATGGACGTGCAGGGTGGCCAGCGCGAGGTCGTGGTGGCCGTGGAATTCCTGCACCAGGCGCTTCGAGAGATCACGCGCGGCGTGGTCGTAGACGTAGACGAGGCCGGCGACGCAGGGGCCGGTCTGCGCGGTGTCCTCGGTGCTCTGTTGCAGGCCGGCGCGCGCGAGGTCGCGGATGATCTCGGAGCGGTTCTGGTAGCCGCGCGCTTCCGCCGCCGCGTCGATCTCCGCCAAAAGATCGTCCTCGATGGTGATCGTAATCCGCTGCATCAGGTCCTCTCCGCGCGTACCGCCGAATGGACCTGTTCTACACGGATTTCGCGCCCCTCACAGCCGGGTCCCGCGCAGCCGCAGCGCATTCCCGACCACGCTCACCGAGGACAGCGCCATCGCGGCCGCGGCGATGATCGGGGAGAGCAGGATGCCGAACGTCGGGTAGAGGATGCCGGCCGCGATCGGAATGCCGGCGGCGTTGTAGATGAAGGCGAAGAACAGGTTTTGCCGGATGTTGCTCATGGTCGCCTGCGACAGTCTTCGCGCACGCACGATGCCGGTGAGATCACCGCCCAGCAGGGTGACGCCGGCGCTCTCCATCGCCACGTCCGTGCCGGTGCCCATGGCGATGCCGACCTCGGCGGCCGCCAGTGCGGGCGCGTCGTTGACGCCGTCGCCCGCCATCGCGACGCTGCGCCCGGCCTTTTGCAGCTTCGTCACCACCGCGCTCTTCTGGTCGGGCAGAACCTCGGCCTCGACCTCGGCGATACCGAGCCGGCGCGCCACCGCTTCCGCCGTCGTGCGATTGTCGCCGGTCAGCATGATGACCTTGATGCCTTCATCGGCCAGCGCCCTCAGCGCTTCCGGGGTCGAGGCCTTGACCGGATCGGCTATCGCGAACAGACCGGCCAGCTTGCCGTCGACGGCCATGTTGATCACGGTGGCGCCGTCCTGGCGCATCCGTTCGGCCTCGGCATCGAGCGCCCTGGTGTCGATACCGATCGACCCCAGGTATCTTGCGTTGCCGAGCACGATGCTCCTGCCGTCGATTTTTCCGGTCGCGCCCTTGCCCGTCGGCGAGTCGAACTGTTCGACCTGAGCGAGGGTGAGTTGCTTCTCTTTCGCGGCGCGCACGATGGCGTCGGCGAGGGGATGCTCGCTGGCGCGCTCGACGCTGGCGGCGATACGGAGGATGTCGTCCTCCGCAAAGCCGGCAGCCGGGACGATCGCGACCACCTTCGGCTTGCCCTCGGTCAGCGTGCCGGTCTTGTCGACCACCAGCGTGTCGATCTTCTCCATCCGCTCCAGCGCCTCGGCGTTCTTGATCAGCACGCCCGCCTGCGCGCCGCGGCCGACGCCGACCATGATCGACATCGGGGTCGCCAGGCCGAGCGCACAGGGGCAGGCGATGATCAGCACGCTGACGGCGGCAACGAGGCCGAACGCCAGCCGCGGCTCCGGTCCGAACCAGGCCCAGGCGGCAAAGGCGGCGATGGCGACGGCGATCACGGTCGGCACGAACCAGCCAGCGACCTGGTCGGCCAGCCGCTGGATCGGCGCGCGCGAGCGCTGCGCGTCCGCGACCATCTGCACGATCTGCGACAGCAGCGTCTCGCGCCCGACCTTGTCGGCGCGCATGATGAAGCCGCCCGACTGGTTGAGCGTGCCGGCAATGACCTTTGCGCCGGTCTCCTTGGTCACCGGCATGGATTCGCCGGTGACGAGGGATTCGTCGAGCGCGGAGCGTCCCTCGAGGATAATTCCGTCGACCGGTACCTTCTCGCCGGGGCGGACGCGCAAATGGTCGCCGGCGTGGAGCGTATCGATCTCGACCTCGTGCTCGCCGCCATCGGCATCGACGCGGCGCGCGGTTTTTGGCGCAAGCTGCAACAGCGCCTTGATCGCACCCGACGTCGCGTCACGGGCGCGCAGTTCCAGCACCTGGCCGAGCAGCACCAGCACGGTGATCACAGCGGCAGGCTCGAAATAGACGGCAACGGCACCATCATGACTGCGGAAGGTCGCCGGGAAAATCTGCGGCATGACAGTCGCGACGACGCTGTAGACATAGGCGACGCCTGTGCCCATCGCGATCAGCGTGAACATGTTGAGGTTGCGGGTGACCAGAGACTGCCAGCCGCGGACGAAGAACGGCCAGCCGGCCCACAGCACGGCGGGCGTGGTGACGACGAGCTGGATCCAGTTCGACAGCGCCGGATCGATCCAGTTGTGAGGGCCGGCGAGATGGCCGCCCATCTCCAGCACCACCGCCGGCAGCGCCAGCGCGCCGCCAATCCAGAACCGCCGCGTCATGTCGGCAAGCTCGGGATTGGGTCCCGTCTCCAGGCTCGCGACCTCCGGCTCCAGCGCCATGCCGCAGATCGGGCAGCTGCCGGGCCCGACCTGGCGGATCTCCGGATGCATCGGGCAGGTGTAGATCGTGCCCGCGGGCATCTCGGGTTCGGGCGCCTTGTCTCTGGCGAGATACTTTGCGGGATCGGCGGCGAATTTGGTGCGGCAGCCGGCCGAGCAGAAATGGAAGGTTTCGCCGTGATGTATGTGGTGATGCTTCGAGGTCGCGGGATCGACCGTCATGCCGCAGACGGGATCGAGGACTTTTGTCGCGGCGGCGCCGTGGTCATGCGCGTGGTGTTGGGCATGATCGCCGTGCCCGCCGCAGCAGGAGGACGCCGCGGGCTTGTCGACTGGCGGAGCAGCCATGGGGGCGGCCTCGGGAGCAGCCTTGGCGGAACAGCCGCATCCGGAAGGTGTCTCCGACGTGTGATGGTGCCCGTTTTCGGCGTCGTTCATTGCCATGCTCCGGCCTTGCAACATATACCCTAGGGGGGTATATAGAACGCATGCGCAAGGACATCAAGGCATCCGTCGGAAAACGTCTTGGCCGGATCGAGGGTCAGGTTCGCGGCCTCTCGAAAATGGTCGAGGAGGACCGCTACTGCATCGACATCGTGACGCAGATCTCGGCCGTGCGTGCCGCGCTGCGCCGGGTCGAGGAAGAGGTTCTGAAAGATCACGTCGCCCATTGCGTCGAGCACGCGATCGCGAGCGGCGACAAGGCCGATCAGCGCGAGAAGATCGCGGAGCTGATGGCGGTGATCGGGCGAGCGGAACGATAGGTCGTTACTTCCGTCATTGCGAGGAGCGCAGCGACGAAGCAATCCAGACTGCCTCCGCCGAGGGACTCTGGATTTTCGCTACGCTCGCAATGACGGTGGAAAGAGCAGTGCAACGTCTCTCCCGGCGTTCGTCGGGACGACAGCAGGCGCATTAGCTACGCCGCCATCTCCTGCGCGCGTCCCCGCGCGCGGTACATTGCCAGTTCGTTCAGCAGCACAAAATGCTCGGAGCAGGTGGCACCCATCTCCGCGGGCTGCGCGCTTATTTGCTCAGCCGGAATTTCACCCGGCGCCTCTTGGTCAATCGCTTCAGGAACGAGCGGCGGCGCACTGAGCGTTTCTGGAAACACACTGAATGTGCCCGCTACCTCCTCGAGCGGCTTTTGCTTGTCGGCCCAATGCAGCGCGGTGTAGTCGAAGCCGTGCACGATGGTGGGTTTGACGACTTCGAAATAGGGCGAGATGTCGAAGTCGCGGGGCATGTAGAGCGAGGAATCGCGGATGTGCAGGATCTCGCGGCGGGCGGCGCGGCTGCCGGCCTTGGTGATCTTCGGCAGGATCGGATAGCGCACGGCGTCGAACGCCTGCGCGATCAGCGCCGAGCAGATGATTTTTGTCGGATCGCCCGAACCGATCGAGATCATGCGCCGCCGCCAGCGTTGCGGGATCGGCAACGGGAACAGGAAGCGCATCAGGTCGACGATGTTCTTGGTGTCATAGCCGAAGCCGATGCGGTTGATCGCATAACGGCAGACCGTGGTGCGGTCCTCATAGGACAGCCCGACCGGGCGGCAGACACGGGTGTGATACGGGAAATATTTCGACAGCGGCGCCGAGGTGACGCCCTCGCCGATATTGGCCTCGATCAGCACATGCGGCTCGCCGTTGGGCTCCGTGGCGCCCTCGACCGGACCGACATAGAGCGCGGCATGGGACCAGGTCGACTGCGTCAGATATTTGATGATGCCGGAGATGCGGTTGTTGCCCTCGACCAGCAGCACGTCGCCAGGCTCGATGACGCCGCGCAGGTGCTCCGGGTCGCTCGGCGTGAACGGCTCGTAGCCCGGCACCTCCTTCGAGAGGTACGCGGCAATCAGCTTGCCGACTGAGTCCAGAACCGTCCCCATTTCAAACTCCCCCCACGGCCTTTTCCGGCCGTCTTTTTCCCTTCTCTATCATGGTCGAAACGTGTTGCAATTCGGTTCATCACTCTGTGAGATCAAGCACGATTGATTCACCATGATGGTTGCCGTGCAACACCAGATGCAGCAAGGTTCGCGGGCTGTTCCCGTTCGCCGCAAGTTCCCGGAAACCATGACATGACAATCACGCGCCGCAGCTTCCTATCGGCGTCGGCGGCTCTTGCCGCGATGCCGGTCCTGCGCGCGACTGCCGCACCCCTGCCGCGTGAGGCCGACATCGTCGTGATCGGCGCGGGGGCGGCCGGAATTGCCGCGGCGCGGCGCATCATGGCGGCCAACCGCAAGGTCGTGGTGGTAGAAGCGGCATCCCAGGTCGGCGGCCGCTGTATCACGGACAGCACGACCTTCGACGTGCCGTTCGATCGCGGCGCGCGCTGGATGCACAATCCCGAGACCAATCCGATGATCCGGCTGGCGCGCAGTGCCGGGCTCGACGTGCTGCCGGCACCGACCGGCCAGAAGATGCGTATCGGCCGCCGCAATGCGCGCGCGGGCGAGACCGAGCAATTCCTGGCGGCGCTGGTGCGCGCCAACCGCGCCATCGACGAGGCCGGGCGCGGCAAGCTCGATACGGCCTGCGCCTCGGTGCTGCCTAAGGATCTCGGCGACTGGGCCGGTGCGGCCGAATTCGTGCTTGGTGCGAGCTTTGCGGGCAAAGACCTCAAGGAGCTGTCGGCGATCGACAAGGCGCGTGCGCAGGACCGCAACACCGCGATCGCCTGCCGCCAGGGCCTGGGGACCCTGATCACCAGGCTCGGCGAACAGGCGCCGGTGGCGCTGGCGACGCCGGTGAGCAGGATTGTCTGGAGCAATCGCGATGTCAGCGTGGAGACGCCATCCGGCAGGATCGCCGCACGCGCCGCCATCGTCACGGTCTCGACCAATGTGCTGACGTCGGGCGCGATCAAGTTCGGGCCTGATATTCCCAAGCGCACGCTCGACGCGGCGTCAAAGCTCACGCTCGGCAGCTACGATCGCATCGTGCTGCAACTGCCGGGTAATCCGCTGGGGCTCTCGCGCGACGACATCCTCATCGAGCAGAGCAATTCGACGCGCACGGCGCTGATGCTCGCCAATATCGGCGGCTCCTCACTGTGTTCGATCGATGTCGGCGGCTCGTTCGGCCGCGATCTCTCCGAGCAGGGCGAGAAGGCGATGGTCGCCTTCGCCAGGGAATGGGTCACGAAGCTGTTCGGCAGCGAGGCGGCGGCCGCCGTACAGAAGACCACCGTGACGCGCTGGAACGCATCGCCTTTCGTGATGGGCGCGATGTCGGCGTCCTCGCCCGGCGGGCAGCTCTCGCGAAAAATCCTGACCGAGCCGATTGGCAACCTGTTCCTCGCCGGCGAAGCCACGCACGAGACGCTGTGGGGCACCGTCGACGGCGCCTGGGAAAGCGGTGAGCGCGCAGCCGATGCGGCCTTGCGCAAGATCGGCGCGCTCAGGGACGAGTCGGCCGACGTGCCGACGCAGTCGACGAAGAAGCGCCGCGCGCCGCGGCAGTAGGGCAATTAAGTCGCCAAACACTCCGCTGTCGTCCCTGCGAACGCAGGGACCCATAACCACAGGGAGTGGTTTGGCGAAAGCTAGCAGTTAGGGGTCCTTGGTCGGTACTGCCACCTGCGCTTATCGACAAATCACGCGGTATGGGTCCCTGCTTTCGCAGGGACGACAGCGGAGATTGTTACCGCAAAATCCCGTCCAGCACCGGCAGCCCCGCGATCACCGCCATCGCGATCAGACCGTAGCAAATCGCGCGAAACACTTTTTCGCTGGCGCGGCCGAACAGCGACGCACCGAACGCGACGCCTATCGCATAGACCGGGCCGACGATCAGCGACAGCACCAGCGACTCGCGTGAGATCAGGCCGGTAGCCGCGTAGCTGACCATCGAGAAGAAATCCGACGCGCCGAAGAACAGCACGATATTGGCGCGCGCGACGATCGGCGCGATGGGGCGGCCGAGCCAGTAGCCGACGATCGGCGGGCCGCCGGTCTGCGCCAGACCGCTACAAAAGCCCGAGAGGCCGCCGATGCCGACCGAGAGCCAGGCGTGGTCCTTGCCGCGATAGCGCCAGCCGGACAGCAGCAGCAGCAACAGCGCGGCGACGAAGCAGGAGATGATCCAGCGCGTCGTGACGGGCTCGAGCACGCTGAGGAAATAGGTGCCCACCGGCACGCCGACCAGCGCGCCCAGCACGATCACCGCGGTGGCCTTGCGGTCCGCCTTCCGCCACGCGTCGGGCAGCAGCGGCAGGGCCGCGACGAAATCGATCACGAGGAGCAGCGCGGCAACGAGACGCGGCGCTGCGATGCTGCTCGCCAGCGGCATGAAGATCAGCGCCGAGCCGAAGCCGGAGAAGCCGCGCGCGGTACCTGAAACGAAAGCGACGGCGCAGAGCGCCATCGCAATGGTGAGGCTGACGTCCTTCGGAAGAACATCCGCAAGGGTCATCCGCGCAAGACGCCGCCGGTCTTCTTCGTGACCTCGGCCACGACCTTTGCCGCAACGGCCTCGATCTCCTGATCGGTCAGCGTCTTCTCGCGCGGCTGAATCGTCACGGCGATCGCGATCGACTTCTTGCCGTCATCGATGCCCTTGCCCTCGTAGACGTCGAAGACATTCACGCCGGTGATCAGCTTCTTGTCGACGCCTTGGGCGGCGCGAACGATGTCGCCGGCCTTGACCGTGCGGTCGATAATGAAGGCGAAATCGCGCGACACAGGCTGGAAGGCCGAAAGCTCGATCAGGGGCTTGGCGCGGGTCGGCTTCTTCTTCGCCTCGGGGATGCGATCGAGGATCACCTCGAACACCATCAGCGGACCGTCGGCGCCGAGCGCCTCGAGCGCGCGCGGATGCATCTCGCCGAAATAGCCGAGCACGTTCTGCGGGCCGATCTGGATCGTGCCGGAACGCCCCGGATGCAGCCAGGCTGGTCCGCCCGCGACGATCTGCAGCGCCTGCATCGGTGCTCCGGCAACGGCAAGCACCGCGAGCGCGTCGGCCTTGGCGTCGAACAATTCGGCCTGCGCCGAACCCGACCAGTGCCGTCCCAGACCTTCGGACGAGGCAAAGCCGCGCCGAACGCCGCTCGCCGCCATGAACTGATCCTGTGGGCGGTCGCCTTTGAACAGCTGGCCGACCTCGAACAGCGCGACATCGCCGAAGCCGCGATCGGCGTTGGACTGCGCCGCTGCGATCAGGCCCGCCAACAGGGTCGGCCGCATGTCGGAGAGATCCGAGGCGATCGGGTTGGCCACTTCGAGCTCGCGCTGGCCGCCGCCGAACAGGGTTGCCGCAGACTTCGTGATGAAGGACCAGGTCACCGCTTCGATGATGCCGCGGCTCGCCAGTGCGCGCCTGGCGCGGCGGGTGCGGAGCTGCAGCGGCGTCAGCACCGGCTTGCGCGCGTCCTCGCCGCGCTCGAACGGCGTCATCGGCACCTTGTCGACGCCGTAGATGCGCACGATCTCCTCGACGATGTCGGCCTTGCCATGCACATCGGTGCGCCACGAGGGCACCGCGACCTTCACCACCGGACCCGGGCCGGCCATCATGAAGCCGAGATGGGTCAGGATGCGCTTCATCTCCGGCTGCGGCACCTCGATGCCGGACAGCCGCTTGACCTCGGTGACCGGAAAATCGATCACGCGGTCGTCGCCGAAAGCCTTTCCGACCACGACGTTCTCGGACGGCGCGCCGCCGCACATCTCCATCACGAGCTTGGTCGCGAGCTCCAGCCCCGGCACCATGAAGGCCGGATCGACGCCCCGCTCGAAGCGGTAGCGCGCGTCCGAATTGATGCCGAGCTTGCGCCCGGTCTGGGCGATGTTGATCTCGTTCCACAGCGCCGATTCGATCAGCACGTCGGTGGTGTTCTCGTCGCAACCCGAGGCTTCGCCGCCCATGATGCCGGCGAGCGATTCGACGCCGTGCTCGTCCGCGATCACGCAGATGGCGGGATCGAGATTGTAGGTGCGGCCGTCGAGCGCCAGCAGCGTCTCGCCATCGCGGGCGCGGCGCACCACGAGATTGCCCTTCACCTTCTTGGCGTCGAATACGTGCAGCGGGCGGGCGCGGTCGTAGGTCATGAAGTTGGTGATGTCGACCAGCGCATTGATCGGACGCAGCCCGATCGCGGTCAGCCGCTTCTGCAGCCATTCCGGCGACGGCCCGTTCTTCACCCCGCGCACGAGGCGCAGCGCGAAACCCGGACACAGCGTGGCGTCCTCGACCGTGACCTTCACGGGGCACGGGAATTCACCCTTGATCGGCTTGATCGTGGGGTCCTTGAACTTGCCCATGTCGGCGGCGGCGAGATCGCGCGCGATGCCGTGCACGCCGGTGCAGTCCTGCCGGTTCGGCGTCAGATTGATCTCGACCACGGGATCGCCGAGGCCCGCCCATGCGGCGTAAGCAGCACCGATCGGCGCATCCGCCGGCAGCTCCATGATGCCGTCATGGTCGTTGGAGATCTGGAGTTCGGCCGCCGAGCACAGCATGCCGCGGCTCTCGACGCCACGGATGGTGCCGACACCGAGCGTGATGTCCTTGCCGGGAATGTAGGTGCCCGGAGGCGAGAACACGCTGACCAGGCCCGTGCGCGCATTCGGCGCGCCGCACACGACCTGCACCGGTGCGCCACCATCGCCGGTGTCGACCATGCAGACGCGCAGGCGATCCGCGTTCGGATGCTGCTCGGCCGAGATCACCTTCGCGATGGTGAACGGCTTCAGCGCCTTCGCCTTGTCCTCGATGTTCTCGACCTCGAGCCCGATCATGGTCAGCTTGTCGGCGAGCTTTTCCAGGGGCTCGTCGGTGTCGAGATGATCCTTCAGCCAGGAGAGGGTGAATTTCACGAGCTCAGTCCTCCCGCAAGCGTCGGCACTTCGAGCGGCTTGAAGCCGTAATGGGACAGCCAGCGGACGTCGCTGTCGAACAGCTGGCGCAAATCGGCGATGCCGTATTTCAGCATGGCGATGCGGTCGATGCCCATGCCCCAGGCAAAGCCCTGGTACTCGTCGGGATCGATGCCGCAGGCGCGCAGCACGTTCGGATGCACCATGCCGCAGCCGAGAATCTCGAGCCAGTCCTCGCCCTCGCCGAAGCGGATCTCGCCCTTGTCGCGGCGGCACTGGATGTCGACTTCCAGCGACGGCTCGGTGAACGGGAAGAACGACGGCCGGAAGCGCATGTTGATGTGGTCGACCTCGAAGAACGCCTTGCAGAACTCGTGCAGGATCCACTTGAGGTGGCCGAGATGCGAGTGCTTGTCGATGACGAGGCCTTCGACCTGGTGGAATTGCGGCGTGTGGGTCGCGTCCGAATCGATGCGGTAGGTGCGGCCCGGGCAGATCACGCGGATCGGCGGCTTCTGGCTCAGCATGGTGCGTACCTGCACCGGCGAGGTGTGGGTTCGCAGCAGCATGCGCGAGCCGTCCTCCTTCGGATGGAAGAAGAAGGTGTCGTGCATCTCGCGGGCGGGATGGCCCTCCGGGAAATTCAGCTTGGTGAAGTTATAGTCGTCGGTCTCGATGTCGGGGCCTTCCGCGACCGAGAATCCCATGTCGGCGAAGATCGTCGTCAACTCGTCCCAGACCTGGCTCAGCGGATGGATGCGGCCGGCTTCAGTCGGCGCATCGCGCAGCGGCAGGGTGACGTCGATGGTCTCGGATGCGAGCCGTGCATCGAGCGCCGCCGACTTCAGCACGTCGCGCCGCGCGGCGAGGGCCTGGGTGACCTCGTCCTTGGCCTGGTTGATCGCGGCGCCTTGCGTCTTGCGCTCGTCCGGCGACATCTTGCCGAGCGTTGCAAGCAAGGCCGAGATCGAGCCCTTCTTGCCGAGGGAGGCAACGCGGACGGCTTCGAGGGCGGCTTCGTCCCCGGCAGCACTGATCTGCGCGAGGATGGATTGGACGAGACTGGCGAGGTCGGACACGGTCGGATCCTTTCAAAACGCTGCCGGTTGTGGCCGCAGCCGGGCCGGAACGTCAAGCCGTATAGCCGTCGTAAATGCAGGGCATTTGAACCCTATAGGCATGGCTGGCACCAACCTGAAGTCGAGGGAGAAGACGATGCGTTTACGATCCTGGGTGGTCGGCTTGAGCTTGGTTCTTTTGGGGAGCGCGGCTCACGCCGCGGAGGAATGCCCGGCCAAATCGACGTCGATGGATGACATCATCGCGGTCCTGAACGCGGCGCCGAGCTGCGACCGTGCCATGACGCTGTTCGATGCTTGCGCATACGGCGCCAGCGGCGACGTGCAATTCGGCGAAGCGGTCGAGAAGAAGTGCGAGGCCGATTTTGTCGGCCGGCTGAGAACGCCGCAGAAGCTCAGCTATCAGCGCGAGTTGCGGGTCTGCGACCGGAAGTACCGGAACAAGTCCGGCACCATGTATATCTCGGCCACGGCCTTCTGCCGGGCGGAGGTCGCCCAGCGTTACTCGCGACGTGCGCTGAAGGCCGGCGGAGCCGGCCGTTAGTGCTGGGCTTGCTCTGAAGCAGCCGCTTAGGCGGCCAGCGCAGCCTTGGCCTTCTCGGCGATCGCCTGGAACGACGCAGGCTCGTGGATCGCGAGATCCGACAGCACCTTGCGGTCCACGGTGATGCCCGACTTGGCGAGACCGTCGATAAATCGGCTGTAGGTCAGGCCGAACGGACGCACAGCGGCGTTGAGACGCTGGATCCAGAGCGCGCGGAAAGTCCGCTTCTTGCGCTTGCGATCACGGAACGCGTACTGCTGGGCCTTTTCCACGGCCGGCTTGGCGGCGCGGATGGTGTTCTTGCGGCGGCCGTAGAAACCCTTGGCGGCCTTGTAGACTTTCTTGTGCTTGGCGTGGGCGGTCACACCGCGTTTGACGCGAGACATGACAAAATCCTTCAGAGATGACTTGGTTTTCGGATCGCCGCGCGAGCGCGGCGGAGGTGGCAATGATCTTCGACGATCTTGGACGCGATCAGGCGTTCGGCAAGAAGTACTTCTTGACGTTGTCGCCGTCGGTCTTGAACAGCACGCGAGTGCCGCGCAGCTGACGGATCTGCTTCTTCGTCCGCTTGATCATGCCGTGACGCTTGCCGCGCTGGGCGTGCATCACTTTGCCGGTGGCAGTCACCTTGAAGCGCTTTTTAGCGCCCGATTTGGTCTTCAGCTTGGGCATTTGGCTCTCCTAATGGCCACAGAAATCCGCCCGCGAAGGCGGCTGGCCGTCAAAAATGCTCGTTAGAGCGTTGATTGTGCTCAGGTTTTACGAACAAGCGCGAAACCCGCACGGACACCGCCACGGCAGCCCTTAATCAGCCGGGCGATGAAGGCTGGGCTTATGACAGAGGACAAGCCAAATGGCAACGCTGAACCGCCGAAACCTGCCCGGCGACTATTCGGAGTTACCACCCATATGTCCAAGCCATGTCGCCTGGAGCAAGACCAAAATGGCCCATTTTCCCCGATCGCTTTCGTCCTTGACGGACCTCGCCCGCCCGCGCCGCCTGGCGCTGCTTGCCGTGCTGGCCACGGCCATGCTGCCCTCGACCGCCGACGCCCGTATCGGCAGCTATGACGGCATCTGGAATGTCACTTTCGCCACCACGCGGGGCAATTGCAGCTCCGGTTACAGCGTCCCCTTCACCGTCACCGGCGGCCGGGTGTCGTCCGCCGGCGGCGGCCGGGTCTCCGGCACGGTTCGTCGCGGCGGCGCCGTCGCGGTCCAGGTCTCGGTCGGCGCGTCCCACGCCAGTGGAGGCGGCCGGCTCGGCGGGGTGGCCGGTGCAGGCTCCTGGAACGGCATCATTTCCGGCGACCGCTGCAGCGGCATCTGGCATGCGACCCGGTCCTGATACACAAACGGCCCGCCGGAAATCCGGACGGGCCGTTGAACTCTCAGTCCTGAAAAGCGGACGTCAGCGCGGCGCCAGCACCATGACGACCTGACGGCCCTCGAACCTGGCGTCCTGCTCGACCTTGGCGAGCTCGGCGACGTCGTTCTTGATCTTGTCCAGAAGCTTGGTGCCGATCTCCTGGTGCGCCATTTCGCGGCCGCGATAGCGCAGCGTGATCTTGACCTTGTCACCCTCTTCGAAGAACCGCTGCATCGCGCGCATCTTCACGTCGTAATCGTGGTCGTCGATCATCGGGCGGAGCTTGATCTCCTTGATCTCGACGATCTTCTGCCGCTTGCGGGCTTCGGCGGCCTTTTTCTGGGCGGAATACTTGTACTTCCCGTAGTCCATGATCTTGCAGACGGGAGGGCTGACATTCGGCGAAATCTCGACCAGATCCATGCCAGCTTCCTGGGCCATGCGGATGGCCATGACGGTTTCGACCGTGCCCTTGTTGTCACCGGTCTGATCGATCAGCTGGATTTGCGCATTGCGAATATCATCATTGATGCGCGGCCCGTCTTTGCTGGCAACGGGCGGGGCTTTATTGGGACGGCGAATGGGTGGTTCTCCAAAATTGTGAAAGAGGCGGCTAGTCTGAAGGAAGATGCGTTTGCGGGCAAGCAAGTCGCGTGCGGGAGGCGAAAAAGCCTCAAATGCGAGGCATTTTGGTCACGCCCATGGGCACGCTGCAGGACATAGACACCTTGCTTCTGTTCCGCAAGCGTCCCAAAGGGCAATAGCGATGCTGGGCTGGGCCTCGGAACGCATCCAGACAGTTCAAACCGAACAACCAGAGTAAACGTTCCATGAGCAATGCAATTCCCGAAGCCGTGCTCGGCTTCATCGATGTGGGCGAGGGCCCGTCCGCACGCAGGATCGCGGTGCGCAGCCGCGCCGGTCGAGGACCCGGACTAGTCTGGCTCGGCGGGTTCAAGTCGGACATGCAGGGCAGCAAGGCCGTGGCGCTGGATGCCTGGGCCGCGGACCATGGCCGCGCCGCGGTCCGGTTCGACTACTCCGGCCATGGCGAATCCAGCGGCGATTTCGCCGATGGAACCATCGGAAGCTGGCTCGAGGACAGCGTGGCGGTGTTCGAGCGGTTCTGCGACGGCCCGCAGGTTCTGATCGGTTCCTCCATGGGCGGCTGGATGGCGCTGCTGCTCGCGCGCGAGATCAGGAAGCGGGCCAGTCAAGCGTCGCTTGCGGGCCTGGTGCTGATCGCGCCGGCGCCCGACTTCACCGAGGAGCTGATGTGGAAGAATTTTTCGCCCGCGGTGAAGAAAGAAATCGAGACCAAGGGCTTCTGGCTGCGGCCGTCGGATTATGGCGATGGCTCGCCTTATCCGATCACGCGGAATCTGATCGAGGAGGGCCGCAATCACCTCGTGCTCGGCAGCGCCATCGATCTCGGCTGTCCCGTCCGCATCCTCCAGGGCGCCCAGGATCCGGATGTGCCCTGGCAGCACGCCTTCGCGCTGACGCATCGCCTGCCCGCCGACGACGTCGTGCTGACCATGATCCAGGACGGCGATCACCGCCTCTCCCGTCCGCAAGATATCGCCCGCATTCTTGCCGCGGTAGCCGAGATCGGGTGAGAGTTTTCTTCCTTCCCCCCCTGTGGGGGAAGGTGGCGCGAAGCGCCGGATGAGGGGTTGTCTCTGCACGTCCGAATGAGAGTTGGACTCGCGGAGACAGGCCCCTCACCCAAGTGAATGCGTGTCAACGAGCGGAGCTGCCCTCTCCACAAGGGGAGAGGGCACAACAAGAAACACTGGGAGGCAAATACAATGACCACCACCACGATGCTGCGCGCCTTCTGCGACGCGGTCGAGCAGCGCAACGGCCGTGCGTTTGCCGACCTGTTCACCGAGGACGGCGTCTATCACGACGTCTTCTACGGCGCCTTCGAAGGCCGCGAAAAGATCGCAGCGATGGTCGACGACTGGTTCTATCGCACGGCGACCGATTTCCGCTGGGACATGCATGACCCCGTCACCGACGGCACCACGCTCTATGCGCGCTACACCTTCAGCTATCGCTCGACCTTGGCCGAAGCGAACGGCGCGCGGGCGATGTTCGAGGGCGTCGCGATCATGACGCTGCGCGACGGCAAGATCGTGAGCTATCACGAGGTCGCCAACACCGCGCCGGCGTTCGTCGATCTGAAGTTTGCGCCGGAACGGATTGCGAAGATCGTCGGCAAGCAGGGCGTCGAGCTGAAAGCGCGGCCGGAGATGCAGCGGCATCTGGCGTAGGCGCGCGCCCCGGAATGACGACGAAGAGCTATCGCTTCGACGGATTCGCCATCGGCTTGCGCTGTGCCAGCGCGGCGACCGTGGCGGTGCCGATCGGGCCTTGCTCGTCGTAGAGCCAGCATTCGCCGATCGCGACACCGTCGGTCGCCTGGTGATTGACCACGTCGAAGCCGATCCAGTTCGTCACCGGCAGCCGGTGCAGATAGATCGTCACGTCGCTGTTGATGTAGCCGAGCCCCTTGTCGCCGGCGTTGGCAAAGGGGCTCGCGAAATCGGCGCCGACAGCGACATGCACGAACGGCGTCATCGGCACGCCGGCCACCAGTTCGCGCACCTCGCTCATCCAGAGCCGGCGCGGACCGAGCGAGCCCATATGGCCGACGATCGGCCGCGTCGTCCATTTGCCGTTCATGCCGAGCCTGGGATCGGTCGGCTTGGGAATGTCGTCCGGCTTCGGCACGTCCCAGTTCGGCGGCGACCAGACGTTGCCGTCCGGATTCTGCGTTTTGCGCAGCAGCTGGCACGAGGCACGCGCCATGCTAACGCCGCCGGAGACAAATTCGGCCTCGACCACGCGAATGCGTAGTCCGTCGCGCACCAGCCGCGTCGTCACCTCGATCGGCTTGTCGATGGTCGGCAGCCGAAACATGTCGACCGTGAGCCGCGCCGGGACGAATTCCGGGCTAGAATGACGCTCCTCGATGGCGAAGCCGAGCAGGCCGACGATGACGCGTCCGTGCAGCGATTTCGGATCCCAGGGACCGTTGGCCACTTCCGTCGGATGGAATGTATCGCCGTCGCGGGTGAAGAAAGGCATGTTTGTCATGACGCGCGACTTTGAGGAAAGCTGCGGGGAAATCAAGTGTGGCGAGGTGCGTGTACCGTCGCCAAAAAACGGTGTCATCGCCCGCGAAGGCGGGCGATCCAGTACTCCGAGACGGTCGTGATTGAACCGATGGGCCGCGGCGTACTGGATGCCCCGGTCGAGCCGGGGCATGACATCGAGAATTAGGAAGCGCCTTGCCACTCCTCACGCACGCTGTCGTCACGCTCGTTGCTCGCCGCCGCAGACCTCATCGCCTCAAACTCTCCGCGCGACACCAGCTGCTCCAGCGCCCACACCGCAGCGCCACGCACCAAAGCGCTCTCATCGCCGAGCAATCGCCGCGCCTCCTCCGCCAGCATCGCCTCACCGGAGTTACCAATCGCGATCAGCACGTTCCGCAAAAAGCGGTCGCGGCCGATGCGCTTCACCGGCGACTTCGTGAACAGCGCGCGAAACGATGCATCGTCGAGCCGTGCGAGTTCGGCAAGCGACGGCGCGCGCAATTCGTCGCGCGCGGCGAGCTTTGCCTCGCGCCCCTCCTGCGCGAACTTGTTCCAGGGACAGGCCGCAAGGCAATCGTCGCAGCCATAGATGCGGTTGCCGATGGCTTTGCGAAGCTCGCGCGGGATCGGTCCCTTGTTCTCGATGGTGAGATACGAGATGCAGCGCCGCGCATCGAGCTTGTAGGGTGCCGGAAACGCCGCGGTCGGGCAGATGTCGAGGCACGCCTGGCATGAGCCGCAATGATCGATCTCGGCGTCGTCGCGCGGCAGCTCGAGCGTCGTGTAGATCGCGCCGAGGAATAGCCAGGAGCCGAACTCGCGTGAGACGAGATTGGTGTGCTTGCCCTGCCAGCCGAGATGCGCGGCTTGCGCCAACGGCTTCTCCATCACCGCCGCCGTGTCGACGAACACCTTGACGTCCGACGGCGCGGTCGCCACCAGCCAGCGCGCCAATGCCTTCAGGCGCTTCTTGATGAGATCGTGGTAGTCGTCGCCCTGCGCATAGACCGAGATCGCGGCGCGCGTGCGCTGCTGCAGGATCGCGAGCGGATCCTGGTCGGGCCCGTAATTGACGCCGAGCATGATGACGCTGCGCACGTCCTGCCACAGCCCGCGCGGATCGACGCGGCGCTCGGGGTGTGCTGCAAGCCAGTCCATGTCGCCATGGCCGCCCGAGGCGATGAATTCGAGAAAATGCTTCCCGGCGTTCTCGATCGTGCCGGAAGCGGTGATGCCGATGCAATCGAAGCCGAGCGCGCGTGCCTCGTTTGCAAGCGCCGCCTTCAGTTCGGTCGGATCGAAGTTCAGAAGTCGAGGTCCACGTAGGTCCGCGATGCCGGCACGCCCGCCAGCCATTCGCTCAGCAGCGGACGGAACGACGGGCGGGATTTCACCCGCGCGTACCACGCCTTTGCTGCGTCGTCCTCGCTCCATGGCACGTCGCCCAGATAGTCGATCGCCGAGAGATGCGCCGCGGCGGCGAGATCCGCGTAGGTGAGCCGGTCGCCGGCGAGGAAGTTCCGCGTCTGCGCCAGCCAGCCGATATAGGCCAGATGATAGCGCACGTTGGCCTTGGCGGCTCGCATCACGTCGGCCGAGGGCGCGCCGCCGCCGTTCTCCTCGCTCATGAAGCGCTTGTAGATGCGCTCGGTGACCAGAGGATGCGAGACCTCCTCGAAGAATTTTTCGTTGAACCAGGCCATCAGCCGGCGCACCTCGATGCGCTCGGCGACCGTTTCCGGCATCAGGCGCTTCGGTCCCATGTCGGCGCCATAGGCCTCGTCGACATATTCAGCGATGATCGCCGCGCCCGGTATGGGCGATTGTTCCTTGTCCACCAGGACGGGCGTGGTGCCGGCCGCATTGAGCAGCAGAAACGCCTCGCGCCGCTCCCAGCTGCGCTCTTCGACCAGCCGCAGTTCGAGCCCGTATTCTCCCGCGATCAGGCGGATGAAACGCGAATGCGGGCAGAACGGATGATGAAACAGCGTAAACATGAAGCCTTTGACTATTTGATGGTGATTAAGAATCCATCAATGTTTGTGCGGCGCCACACTAGTTCTTCAAAACCGCGAAGCAAGGGTGCGATGCCGCATTTTGCGATTGCGGCAAAGAGGCGAATAGGCGAGAAGAGCCCCGCTTTTCCAGCGGAAATGGACCGTAAATATGTCAGACGCAATACGGGCAGTGATCCTCGGCATCATCGAGGGTGTGACCGAGTTCCTTCCCGTGTCCTCGACCGGCCACCTTCTGCTCGCGGAGCGCTTCTTCCATCTCGGCGAAGGCGCCTTCTGGGATTCGTTTACCGTTCTGATCCAGCTCGGCGCGATCCTCGCGATCGTCGTGCTGTACTTCAAGAAATTGTGGGACGTCGCGATCGGTATGTTCACCGGCGACGCCTATGCGCGCCGCTTCGTGATCGGCGTGCTGGTGGCGTTCTTGCCCGCGGTCATCGTCGGCCTCGTTGCCGGCAAATACATCAAGAGCCTGCTGTTCAATCCGTGGGTCGTGTGCTTCTCGCTGATCGTCGGCGGCGCCATCCTGCTGTGGGTCGATCGGCTCGATCTCAAGGCGCGCGAGCATGACGCCACCCGCTTTCCGCTGCTGATGTATCTCTATATCGGCATTGCGCAGTGCATCGCGATGATCCCGGGCGTGTCGCGCTCCGGCGCCAGCATCGTCGCCGCGATGTTTCTGGGCGCCGACAAGCGCGCGGCGGCGGAGTTCTCGTTCTTCCTCGCCATCCCCACCATGATCGGCGCGTTCGCCTACGATTTCTACAAGAACCGCTCCGAGATGACGATGGACCACATGGGCATCGTCGCGATCGGCTTCGTGGTGTCGTTCATCACCGCGATCATCGTGGTGAAGACGTTTTTGAGCTACGTCACCCGCCACGGCTTCGCGGTGTTTGCCTGGTGGCGCGTGATCGTCGGCACGCTCGGCCTGATCGCACTGGCGCTCGGCCGTTAACCTTAGAAACGCGTTGAGCCCGTAGCCCGGATGGAGCGCAGCGTAATCCGGGCCGGCAGCGCTTGTGGCACCATCCCGGATTGCGCTGCGCTCCATCCGGGCTACGCTCCTACAGCGCCTTCAACGTAAAATAAGCTTTTGATCGGTAGGCAGTTTCCAGAGCAGGGCGGCGCGCGCCCGGCACAGGAGCTGAGCCATGACCCTCGTCAGCGGCTGGGGGCGTTTCCCGGTCGTCGATAGCGAGCTGCTGCGGCCGCGGTCGTTCGAGGCCGTGGGCGAAGCCGTGGTGACGGGCTCCGTGGCTCGGGGCAATGGCCGCGCCTATGGCGATGCCGCGATCGGCGCCGCAAGGACCATCGCGATGACGGGGTTCGACCGGGTCCGGTCGTTCGATCCCGTGACCGGACGCATCTGGCTCGAAGCCGGCGTGCTGCTGTCGGACCTGATCGACACCTTTGGTCCGCGCGGTTTCCTGCCCTTCGTGGTTCCCGGAACGCGCTTCGTCTCGGTCGGCGGTGCCATTGCCGCCGATGTCCACGGCAAGAACCATCATTGCGAAGGTGGTTTCGGCCGCTATGTCGACAGCATTTTGCTGCGCACCGGGCAGGGCGAGACCATCGAGGCCTCGCGCGAACAGAATTCCGATGCCTTCTTCGCGACCGTCGGCGGCATGGGCCTCACCGGGGTGATCCTCGAGGCGACGATGCGGCTACGACCGGTCGAAACGGGGTGGATCCGCGAGCGGGTGATCTCCGCATCCGATCTCGATGCCGCGATGCGCGCGCTCGATGCGGGCGATTCCGCGACCTATTCCGTGGCCTGGATCGATTGTGCCGCACGCGGCAGCGATCTCGGCCGCGCGCTGATCTATCTCGGCGAGCACGCAAGGACGGGCGAGATTGCCGACGGCGCCGGTGCATTTCCCGCCGGCAAAAATCCCGGCCTCGCGGTGCCCATCGACCTGCCGTCGATGACGCTGAACCGCTACAGCATCCGCGCCTTCAACGAGCTCTACTACCGCATGGGCGCGCGGCGCGCCGGGGGCAGTCATGTGGTCTCGCTCTATCCGTATTTCTTCCCGCTCGACAGCATCGCCGACTGGAATCGCATCTACGGCCGGCGCGGCTTCCTCCAGCATCAATGCGTGATTCCGGAGCTGGGCGCCCGCGCCGTGCTCGGCGAGATCCTCGATCGCGTCGCCCGGCGCGGCGACGCCTCCTTCCTCGCGGTGCTCAAGAAACTCGGCCAGGGCGACGGCATCCTGTCGTTCCCGCTGCCCGGCTACACGCTGGCGCTGGATTTCCCGGTGAAGGGCGACATCCTGAATTTCCTCGACGAGATCGACCGCCTGGTCGTCGCCGCCGGCGGCCGGCTTTATCTGGCCAAGGATGCACGCCAGTCGCGCGCCACATTCGAAGCCGGCTATCCGGCCTTGCGGCGCTTCAACGCGATCCGAAAATCGCTCGATCCCGCCGGGACCATCCGCTCAAAACTTTCACAACGCCTGTTCGATGAGGTCTAAGCCGTGACGTCACGCAAGTCCGCAATTGTGCTCGGTGGCTCCTCCGATATCGGCCGCGCCGCCGCGCGCGCCTTTGCCAAGGCCGGATACGATGTCGCCCTCGCAGGCCGTGACGTCGCCGCACTCGAGCCTGACGCCGCCGATCTGCGCGCGCGCTACAATGTCGAGGTTGGCCTCCACAAATTCGATGTGCTCGATACCGCTTCGTTCGAGGGCTTTGTGAGCGGCCTTGCTGCGTTGCCTGATGTCGTCATCTCGATCGTCGGCCTACTGGGCGTGCAGCAAAATGCCGAGAGCGATCTCGCGCACGCCACCACGATCATGCGCTCGAACTACGAGGGCCCCTCGCTGATTCTCGGCCTGTTCGCGGAGAAATTTTTGGCACGCGGCAGTGGTACGCTCGTCGGCGTCTCGTCCGTCGCCGGCGATCGCGGCCGTGCCTCCAATTATGTCTACGGCTCGGCGAAGGCAGGCTTCTCCGCCTTCCTGTCGGGCCTGCGCGCCCGCGCCAGCCGCGGCGGCGTTCACGTCGTCACGGTGAAGCCCGGCTTCGTCCGCACGAAAATGACGGAAGGCATGAAGCTGATCGGCCCGCTCACCGTCGAGGCGCCGGTCGTCGGCGATGCGATCCTCAACGCCGTCGAGAAGAAGACCGACGTCGTCTATGTCAGCGGCAAATGGCGTCTCGTGATGCTGATCATCAAGACGCTGCCGGAAGCGGTGTTCAAGAAGCTGAAGTTTTGAGGCTTGAAGGAATTGCGCAGCTGCCGCGCCGGCAGTGCGCCCCCTCGCCCCGTTCTTACGGGGAGAGGGTTGGGGTGAGGGGCCTCTCTCCGCGCATACAACTGCCGAGGGACCTGTACCCCCTGACCCGGATCGCAAGAGCGATCCGACCTCTCCCCGCAGGCGGGGCGAGGTGAAGAAAAACCTCAAACGCTCATTCGCTGGAACTGCCCGGCCGCGCGAAAACGCCAGAGATATTGCGGGGCAATGGCCTCCAGCGAATCCCCGGCAATGCCGAGGCCTTCCAGCGTCAGCCCCGCCGCCTTGGCCGGCTCCGACACGACATTGTCGTGCTCGAGCAGCGTGACCTGGTCCGGCGTAAGCTTCAGCGCACCCGGCGCGAATTGCAGGAAGTTGGCCTGGAAGCGAGCAAGGCCGAACGACAGCGGGATCAGCGCCCGCTTGCGGTCGGTGATGGCCAAAATGGCCTCGATGATCTCGCGCATGGTCAGCACTTCCGGCCCGCCGAGCTCGTAGGTCGCGCCCGCCTTGGCCTTGCCGTCGACGGCATCCGCGATCGCGGTGGCGACGTCGCCGACATAGACCGGCTGCATCCTGGTCTCGGCGCCGATCAGCGGCAGCACCGGCGACATCCGCGCCAGCGCGGCAAAACGGTTGGTGAACTGGTCCTCGGGGCCGAACATCACGGAGGGACGGAAGATGGTGGCCGAAGGCACCGCGGCCAGTACCGCCGCTTCGCCGGCCGCCTTGGCCTTGGCATAGCGCGAGGGCGATTCCGCATCGGCGCCGATCGCGGAGACATGCACTAAACGCGCGCCAGCGGCGGCGGCCGCCTTGGCGACGGTCTCGGCACCCCTGGCCTGGACGGCGTCAAAGCTCTGCGCGCCGCCCTCGGTGAGGATGCCGACCAGATTGATCACGACATTCGAATCACGCATCGCCGCCTCGACCGAGGCCGGATAGCGCAGATTCGCTTGTACGGTGTGGACCTGCCCGACCTTGCCGGAGGGCTGGAGGTACCCGGCCAGTTCCGGCCGCCGCACCGCGACGCGGACCCGGTAGTCCCGCCGGCACAGCGCGCGAACGACATTCCGGCCCAAAAACCCCGATCCGCCGAAAACCGTGACGAGAGTTTCCAGATTCGATGCCATGGGATCCATTCCTGGGGTCCATTCCTGCGGAAAGAGTGCGTGTTATCAGGCTTGTATCGGGCCGGTTTGCGATGCGCAATCGGCATCCCCGCGCAGGTGCCAAGCAGCATTTGACAACCGCGTCACCGAACCGTAGTAACCGCCTCCGTGCCCCAAACGGCATGCCCAGGTGGTGGAATTGGTAGACGCGCTGGCTTCAGGTGCCAGTGGCTTAACGGCCGTGAAGGTTCGAGTCCTTTCCTGGGCACCATACAATTCTGGAAAATGAGCAATTCCAGTTAGTTGAGCCCCATCTGCGTGCTTGGACGGCTCCCTTGGCCACGGGTGGTTTGGCTCCTGGCTTGCAAGAATACGCTCGCCGTGTCGGCACCCGCGCTTCCTATTTCGCAGAGCGTTTGCGCTGGATGCGACCGCCCGGTTTGCTGGCCCATAAATACAAACCGCTCACCAGCACCATGATCGTCACGATGTCGAAAAACGCCCAGACGAGCTTAGGCGCCAGGCCGGGAAACGTCGTCGGAAAATGCAACGGCTCGGCGATCAGCAGCGCCTTCGTGACACCCGTCGGCTCGAATACGTCCGACACGCCACCGGTATGGGCGTCGATGAGCACCGCGTAGAAGAGCTCCTGTGTCATCATTTGTCCGTCCTTCATCAGAACCACGTAGTGGTTGGACGGACTGATCTCAGCGTTCGGGAACAACAACGACATCACTCGCGCTGCTGGCACCTTGCCGCGGGCAGCAGCAATCGCAGCTTCGATTGACCCAGGCCGATCGACCTCTTCCATTCGCCCTGCCTGTGTCATGACGACCCGCCGCCGAATCTCGTCGGACATGGCTGTCCTTACCGAAGTGGAAACGGGGCCATGCAGGGTGTTGATTGCTCCGGTCGTGGCAACGAGGAGCAGCCATGCCATCGTAATGATGCCCGTCAGATTGTGCAGGTCGAGCCACAATAGTTTTCGGCTCTTGTTCGTGCGAACCGTGCCAAATCCAAATCGGCGGACGAATGGCGGATAGAGTATCAAGCCCGAGACGATAGAGGCGATGACGACGAGTGCCATGCCGGCAAGGAACAAGCCGCCGGGCAGCCCCAGATACAAATCCGCGTGCAGCGTGTGCAGGAATTGCATCACGGGACTACGCCGTTGCGGCATCGTTGTGAGCTGACCGGTGCGAAGGTCGATCGCCTCGCGGTGTATCCGGGTGGGTCCGGCATCCGGGGTTGGCGCCGAGCGCGTCTCCACGATTGGCCACCGCTTGGCAAATTCGAGTGAGATCATCGTATCGCCGGGGTGTCGCGCCCGCGCTGCCGAGACGATGGAATCAAGCGTTGGCACGCCCTTGCTTTCCGGGACTTCGGCCAACATTCCCGATGAACCAAACGCCTCGTCGATCTCTTTTTGAAATATCAGCGGCAAGCCCGTCAGGGAGAGGATCAGCAGGAACAGCGTCGAGATGATGCTCGTCCAGCGGTGGATGCCGGCCCACGTCCGCAGCGATCGCATGTTAGGTCGCTTCCGCGCGGCGGTGTGCGATGCATTTACCAGTAGCGATGTCATGTCGGGTCTTGAGTCCCCAGCAATTGCGCGTCTGTGACAATTGACCGCGGTGGTTTCGCGCGGTCTGCCTCATGGCTCGTCGCGATCCCATCCGGCGCGTTGCGGTCTTACGAAGTTTTTCGAATCGTGCGTTCGGGCGGCAGCAAAAGGCTTTCGCGCTTACCAACAATCGATGCGATGTGAAATCGAAACGTAGAGCGGCGCGCCAGGATCACCTGGAAGCTTAGATGCCTTCTAGTTGGCATGGATTTTCCCGAATGCTTATTCGCTCTCGTCCCAAGCGATTCGTGTCTGGGACGGGGCATCAAGAAGAAAAGACTCCGGGGACTGCATGCTTAACGACGTGACCTTCTCGCGCGCATTCGGGCTTGCGTGCGTGTCAGTGTTTTTGACCACGACCTCATCCGTCGCACAGCAGTCGGGCCGCCAACAATCGGCGACGTCCGGACAGTCACTCCCTCCCGTGACCGTCGTCGCGCCTGAGCAGCGAGCCTCTCCCGCGCGGCGACAGCGGTCATCCAATACATCGCGCGCTGCGACGACGCGGCGGGCAGAGCGACGTGAGAACGCGCCGGTGATGAGCGCGCCTGCCACGCTTGGAGCAAAACAGGCAGCGTTGCCGGTGCCGTATGTTGGAGGGCAAGTCGCAAGGGGCGGACAGGTCGGCCTGCTCGGCAACAGGGATTATATGGAAACGCCATATAGCCTCACGAGCTACACGGAAAAGACCATCCGCGATCAGCAGGCGACCAGTGTCGCCGAGGTCCTGACCAATTCCGATTCGTCGGTACGGGCGGCGATCGGTAGCAGCAATCGCTATGACGCGCTGACCATTCGCGGCTTCCGGGTCGAGAACAGCGAGATCGCGCTGAATGGGCTGTACGGCCTCGTGCCGGCTTACCGGATCAACCCTGCGCCGATCGAGCGCATCGAGCTGCTCAAGGGACCCGGGGCGTTCCTCAATGGCATGGCTCCGTCCGGCAGCATCGGCGGCAGCGTCAATGTCGTGACCAAACGGGCAAACGAGGACCTGACGCGTCTGACTGCCGGCTACATCTCGAATGCGCGGTTTGGCACAGAAATCGACGTGGCGCGCCGTTACGGCGAACAGCGGGAATGGGGCGTTCGTTTCAACGGCGGGATCGATGGTGGCAATACGACGATCGACCGTCAGTCGGTTCGCGACGGAGTCGGTTCGCTTGGCGTTGACTATCGGGGCGAGCGCTTCAGGTGGTCCGCCGATGTCATCTATCAGGACGACTGGATGAAAGCGGCAGCTCGCGGCTACACGCCCGTCACTGGCATCGCGGTGCCGAATGCTCCGGACCCCCGCATCAACCTCGCCCAGCCGTTCGACTATGCCCGCGCGAAGAGCCTCACCGGGCTTACGCGCGCCGAATATGATGTGTCGAATAATGTCACCGTGTTCGGCGCAATCGGCGCCAACCAATTCACCTTCGACAAGCAGGAAGCCCCCGGCGCCACCATTCTAAACACGGCAGGCGATGCCCTCTCGACCTCTCGCTTCCAGACCGGCAAAAACGACGGCGTATCGGGCGAAGCCGGCGTGCGGGCGCGTTTCGACACAGGTCCGGTTGGTCATGAGGTCGTTGTCAGCGGCAGCGCCATGAACCGCACTGACTGGCTCGGTCAGACCAATTACGGAAACTATCTTACCAACATCTACACGCCGACCCTGCTGGCGAGTCCGGGCACCCCGGTGTCTTCATTCCCTGAGGGGAAGTCGGATTTCCTCGGTCTGAGAAGTGTCGGCGTTGCCGATACGCTCTCGATGATGAACGGGATGCTTCAGGTGATCGTCGGAGCGCGACAGCAGCAGGTTATCGCGAACAGCTATGCCCCCGTGAGCGGCCTGGAAACGACCCACTACGATCAGAGCGCCATGTCGCCTTCCGTGGCGCTGGTGGTTCGGCCGATCAAGGAGCTGTCCTTCTACGCCAACTACATCGAAGGCCTCACGCCTGGACCAACGCCGCCGTCCGGCGCCGCCAACACCAATGCGGTGTTCGCGCCCTTCAAGACAAAGCGGTATGAAGTCGGAACCAAGCTCGATCTCGGAGGTTTCGGCGCGAGCCTCGCGGCATTCCAGATCAGCCTGCCGAGCGGCGCGACCGATCCGGTTACCAGGATCTTCAGTCTCGATGGTGAGCAAAGGAACCGGGGCATCGAGTTCAATACGTTCGGTGAAGTCGGGCCCGGGATCCGCGTCCTGGGAGGGGTGACTTACCTTGACGCGCGGCTGACAAAGACTGAAGGGCACCTCCATGATGGCAACCGTGCCATCGGCGCTCCGGAATGGCAGAGCAATCTCGGTGTCGAGTGGGACACTCCGTTCCTGCCCGGGCTGACCACGACGGCGCGTACCATCTACACCAGCCAGGCCTATGTCAGCGCTGACAACATCCAAAGTGTTCCGGCCTGGATGACGTTCGACATTGGTGCACGTTACGCAACCCAGCTGGCGGGACGACCCACCACGTTCCGTGCTTCTCTCACCAACCTCTTCGACAAACGCTATTGGATCGGCAATCCGACTGGTTATGTGATCAGCGGCATGCCGCGTACGCTGTGGTTGTCAATGACGGTTGACTTCTGACGCTACCAGAGAGGCGCATCGTCCTGCGCCAACCGCGTCACCGAACCATGGTAACCGCCTCCGTGCCCCAAACGGCGCGCAGGTGGGTGGAATTGGTAGACGCTCTGGCTTCAGGTGCCTTCGCGGCCGTGAAGGTTCGAGTCCTTTCCGGGTCGCCAGCTTTTTCTGGATACCCAGCATTTCCAGATAGATAAATCGCATCCTTGTGTTGCGTGACCTCAAATGCGCAACGAAGGGGCGCGGCCCCGCCGACCCGACGCGGATTTCGGCGATCGCTCACGATGTCGACGCATCATTCGTATCGATCGCGAGTTCGTCACTCGCGACGCGTGTGGCGTCAGCCATCCGGCAATCATCTGCTCGATGTTTCGCCGTTTCCAATTCGCACGACAATCTGCGGAGCCGAACGGCCGATAACAATGATGTTGACGGCGATTGACCGCTTGTTGCGGTAACACGAGGCCAAAGCTGCGTGCATGGCCGCTCCTGCAGATTATGCAACGCAGGTCTGTGATTGATGTCCGGCGCAAAACTCGGATAGCCTTCGGGAAGGCCTGACCCCGACAGGGAGTGTGCTTCGTTGAAGAATGATCAAGCGCCAAAGCTTCTTCGACGTGACTTGCTTCGGCTGACGATTGTCGGTGCCGGTGCGTTGGGTGCCGGACAATTGTTGCCGGCGGCGGCTTCCGCAAAGCCTGTTGATCTCGACCAGAAGCGGAAGGCTCGCTATCGACCTGACTCCCAGGAAGTCAGGGATTTCTACCGCGTCAACAGCTATCCCGCTCGATAGGAGACTTCCGTGCTGATCAGGAAGTCCGAGCGTCGTCCGGAGCGTGCCAGGCTTTTCGATGCGGCGGCCGACGAAGCATCGGCGAAACTGGACCGGCGGACGTTCCTGAAGCGCTCTGGAGTCACGGCCGGCGCATTGGCCGCGGTGGGTGAACTCGCGCTGCACAGCGTGCGTAAGGCCGAAGCCGGTCCGCCGCCACCCGTCGGCGCAACGGTCACGACCCGCAAGAACGTCTGCACGCACTGCTCGGTCGGTTGCTCGGTGATCGCCAAGGTCGCCAACGGCGTATGGATCGGGCAGGAGCCCGACTACGACAGTCCGATCAATCGCGGCTCGCATTGCTGCAAGGGTGCGGCAGTTCGCGACGACGTGTTGAACGAACGACGCCTGCGTTACCCCGTAAAGCTCGTCAACGGACAGTGGACGCGCATCTCCTGGGAGACGGCGATCGACGAGATCGGCGACAAGCTGCTGGATATCCGCCAGAAGGCGGGGCCCGACTCGGTCTATTGGCTTGGCTCCGCCAAGTTCACCAACGAGGCCGCTTATCTCAATCGCAAGCTTGCGGCGTTCTGGGGCACCAATAATTCCGATCATCAGGCGCGGATCTGCCACTCCACGACGGTCACCGGTGTAGCCAATACCTGGGGCTACGGCGCGATGACCAACAGCTACAACGACATCCGCAACGCCAAGACCATCCTGCTGATGGGTGGCAATCCAGCCGAGGCCCATCCGGTTTCGCTGCAGCACATTCTTGAAGGCAAGGAGCTCAACCGCGCCAACATGATCGTGGTCGATCCCCGGATGACGCGGACCGCTGCGCACGCGACCGAATATGTCCGGGTTCGCCCCGGCACGCATATCGCCACGATCTACGGCATGCTGTGGCACATTTTCGAGAATGGCTGGGAGGACAAGGAATTCCTCGCTCAGCGCGTCTATGGCCTGGATGAGGTCCGGAAGCAGGTTGCGAAGTGGCCGCCCAAGGAGGTCGAGCGCGTGACCGGCCTGCCGGAGGCGCAGGTCAAGCACGTCGCCGAACTGTTCGCCAAACAGAAGCCGTCCACCCTGATCTGGGCGATGGGGCAGACCCAGTTCACCACCGGCACCGCCAATGTCCGCGCCAGCTGCCTGTTGCTGCTCGCCACCGGCAACATGGGGCTGCCCGGCGCAGGCGCCAACATTTTCCGCGGCCACACCAACGTGCAGGGTGCAACCGATCTCGGTCTCGATGTCACCTCGCTTCCGCTGTACTACGGTCTTGCCGAGGAGGCCTGGCGGCATTGGTGCCGGGTATGGGAGGTCGACTACGACTGGATGAAGTCGCGCTTCCCCGACAAGAAGCTGATGGAAACGCCTGGCATTCCCAGCACGCGCTGGTTCGACGCAACCCTGCTCCCGAAGAATCAGATCAGCCAGCCCAATCCGGTGCAGGCCATGTTCATCATGGGCCATGGCGTCAACACCATCACGCGGATGCCGGAAGCGGTGAAGGGCATCGAGAAGCTGGAGTTGCTGGTGGTCTGCGATCCCTATCCGACCGCATGGTCGGTGCTGTCGGAGCGCAAGAACGGCACTTACCTCCTGCCGGCCTGCACGAGCTTCGAGATGGAAGGTTCGCGCACCAACTCCAACCGCTCCCTGCAATGGGGCGAAAAGATCGTCGATCCGGTCTTCGAATCGAAGAACGACTACGACACCATGTACCTGTTCGCCCGCAAGTTCGGATTTGCCGACCTGATGTTCAAGAACATCAAGGTCGAGAACGGCGCGGTCTCGGCGGAGGACATCCTGCGCGAGATCAACCGCGGCGGCTGGTCGACGGGCTATTGCGGCCAGTCGCCGGAGCGGCTCAAGGCCCACATGAGAAACCAGCACAAGTTCGACCTGGTGACGCTGCGGGCGCCGAAGGATGATCCGGAGGTTGGTGGAGATTATTACGGCCTGCCATGGCCGTGCTGGGGCACGCCCGAGTACAGGCATCCGGGCACGCCGATCCTCTACAACACCAATCTTTCGGTGAAGGAGGGCGGCGGCACCTTCCGCGCGCGGTTCGGAGTCGAGCGCGTCGTGAAGCGCAAGGTGATGGAGAACGGGCAGGAGGTGGAGCGGGAAGATCACGATAATCTTCTTGCCGAAGGCTCGTACTCCGTTGGTTCGGAGATCAAGGACGGTTATCCCGAGTTCACCCTTGGCGTGCTGAAGAAACTCGGCTGGGACAAGGACCTCACGACGCAAGAACGCGAGGTGATCGAGCGCATCAATCCGGCCGATCCCGACAAGGTGTCATGGTCGACCGATCTGTCCGGCGGCATCCAGCGGGTCGCGATCGAACACGGGTGTTCGCCTTACGGAAACGCCAAGGCACGCATGATTGCGTGGAATCTTCCCGATCCGGTTCCGGTGCATCGCGAGCCGATCTACACGCCGCGTCCCGACCTCGTCGCCGACTATCCGACCTTGCCGGACGCGAAGCAATTCCGCGTGCCCAATATCGGCTTCTCCGTGCAGAAGGCCGCCGTCGATCGCGCGATCTCGAAGCAGTTCCCGCTGATCCTGAGCTCGGGCCGTCTGGTTGAATACGAAGGCGGTGGCGAGGAAACGCGGTCCAACAGATGGCTCGCCGAACTGAAGCAGCACATGTACGTCGAGATCAACCCGGCGGACGCAGCCGAGCGCGGCATCGTCGATGGCGGCTGGGTTTGGGTGACCGGCGCAGAGAACAGCTCGCGGGCCCGGATGAAGGCGCAGGTGACTGAACGCGTCGGCAAGGGCGTTGCCTGGATGCCGTTCCATTTCGCCGGCTGGTACGAGGGAGCCGACCTTCGGGCGAAATATCCAACGGGGGCCGATCCCATCGTGCTCGGCGAGAGCAACAACACGCTGACGACCTATGGCTATGATCCTGCCACCGGCATGCAGGAGCCGAAAGCCACGCTGTGTCAGATCAGGGCCGCATGAGAGGTTAGACCAATGGCACGCATGAAATTCCTGTGCGATGCGGACCGTTGCATCGACTGCAATGCCTGTGTGACCGCCTGCAAGAACGAGAACGAAGTGCCTTGGGGCATCAACCGGCGGCGCGTCGTCACCATCAATGACGGCAAGCCGGGCGAACGGTCGGTGTCGATGGCCTGCATGCACTGTACCGATGCGCCTTGCGCGTCGGTGTGTCCGGTCAAGTGCATCTATCCGACCGAAGACGGCATCGTCCTGCACGACAAGGATCTGTGCATCGGCTGCGGCTATTGCTTCTACGCCTGTCCGTTCGGAGCGCCGCAATATCCCCAGGTCGGGAATTTCGGCTCGCGCGGCAAGATGGACAAGTGCACCTATTGCGCGGGCGGCGGTGGACCGGAGGCGCCGGGCAGCGCCGAAGAATATGCGAAATACGGCTCGAACCGCTTCGGCGAAGGCAAGCTGCCGATGTGCGCCGAGATGTGCTCGACCAAGTCGCTACTCGCAGGCGATGGCGACATCATCGCCCAGATCTACGAGGAGCGCGTCGAGAAGCGCGGCTACGGCTCCGGAGCCTGGGGCTGGACAACCGCCTATCACGAGGACGTCAAGTCATAAGGGACCTGCGCTTACCGCGACGATCAGGGACGAAGATTGGGTATCCGTCATGACGGCTTTCGCACGCATTCGCTTCGTAGCGCTGTTGTTGATGCTGTTCGGTCTCGCGACAGCCCCGGTGCTCGCCCAGAAGCTCGGTCCCGACGGGGCGCCCAATCCGACCGCCAGTGTGACCAATCAGAAGACGCTTCTCGAGCAAGCGCCGCGCATCCAGGGCCGGATCGACATTCCAGATGTCAAAGCCAGCGTGCTGATGCAGCCGGCGGGACGGACCTGGGATTATTTCCACGAGGTCCTGCTGCACTGGGGTGGGGCGGTGGTGATCGTCGGCATGCTTGCCGTGCTCGCGCTCGCCTATCTGATCATGGGCCGGCTTCGCATCGAAGCGGGGCGCTCCGGCCGGACGATTGTCCGCTTCAAGGCCTTCGAGCGGTTCGCGCATTGGCTGACGGCGGTCTCTTTCGTGCTGCTCGGGTTGACCGGTCTGAACATCACCTTCGGCAAGGTCCTGCTGCTGCCCCTTGTCGGCCCGGATCTATTCTCGGACATCTCCCAGGTCGCGAAGTACGTGCACAATTTCACGAGCTTCGCCTTCGTGGCGGGCCTCGTTCTGATCACGGTGCTCTTCTTCAGGGACAATCTGTTCAAGCGAGTCGATATTGACTGGGTCAAGCAGGGCGGCGGCTTCATCAAGTCGAAACATGCGCCTGCAGGCCGCTTCAATCTCGGTGAGAAATTGGTCTATTGGCTGTCGGTTGCGGCCGGCCTCCTGGTCTCCGCATCGGGTTTCGTGCTGCTGTTTCCCTTCTACGGGACCAACATTGCGGACATGCAGATCGCCCAGGTCGCTCACGCCGTCATCGCGATCCTTTTCATCGCGCTGATCCTGGGACACATCTATATCGGCACGCTCGGCATGGAAGGCGCGTTCGAAGCCATGGGTACCGGCGAGGTCGATATCAATTGGGCGAGAGAGCATCACGACCGCTGGCTCGCCGAAAAGCTCGAAGCGGAAGGCCGGCAAGCCTCGGCGATACCGGCTGAATAGCGCGATGGCGCCCGGACTAACCTGAACCGGGCAATTCAGTTGGAGCGGCCGTCCGGGTCTCGCTTTGCGTCCCGGTCACGCAGGTAATTGTCGGTGGTGCGGACGGTCGGGCTCTGCGCGCCATAAGATTCAAAACCTTGCTCGGCCACGAAGCCGACGCGGCAGTCGCCGCACATCTTGATTGCGTCGAGCCGCTGCGCCGAGCCCGAATACATCCAGTGCTGGCCTTCGAGCTTCGCCACCACACGCTCGATGCTGCTCTTGACGCCGAACGGCTTGCCGCAGCGGATACAGCAAAACGGCTCCTCTTCCTTGAGAAGGCGGGTTGGCGCGCGGCTGGCGCGGAAGTCGATCTGCGGAACCAGGGTGATGACGTTTTCCGGGCACGTCGTCCGGCACAGGCCGCACTGGACGCAGGAGTCTTCGACAAAACGCAATGCCGGGCGCTCGGGGTCGTCGCGCAGGGCACTCGTCGGACAGACCGACACGCAGGACAGGCAAAGCGTGCAACCGGCAGCATCGATCTCGACCGCCCCGAACGGCGCCCCCTCGGGCAACGGAATGACATCGACGGGTGCAGGCGCCGCGCGGTGCAGTTCGGCCAGCGCGAAGCGCAGCACGTCGCGCTTGCCGCCCACGGCGCGGAAGCTCGCAGGGCGCGGAGTGGACGCGTCGGCCGGCGCGGCACGGAGCGCTTCGATCAGACCGTCCGGATCGTCGGTCGCTATGACGGAAAGCCGGGCCGGGCCGAAGCCGAGTCCGGCAAGGATCGGATCGGCGAGCGCAACCGTCCGCGTCAATCCGGAGACGTCGTGGCGCGGCTTGGCCCGCAGCAGGAAACGCACCGCCGACACGCCATAGGCAAAAGCCGCGACGATGCTCTCCAATCCGATTTGCGTGACCTCGTTGACCGCAAACGGCAGCACGTTTGCGGGCAAGCCGTCGCCGAACCGCGACAGCGCGTCGATCAGCGGCGCGCCGTGGCCTTCGTCATGGACGAGGACAACGGCCCGCTCGCCGCCCGCCTGACGGTATGCGAGCAGCATGGCACGCAGCTTTCTGACCAGCGCGTCCTCCGCCGGCAACGCATAGGACGCGGCGCCGGTGGGACAGGCCGTCGCGCATTGGCCGCAGCCCGCGCAGATGTTGGCGTCGATCGCCACATGGTTGCCGGCAGGTGTGATCGCGCCGGCCGGACAGGAATCGAGACAGCGGGTGCAGCCGGTCCGCTTCGAGCGCGAATGTGCGCAAAGCCCGGCGTCGAAGGTGATGTAGCGCGGCTTCTCGAAGGTCCCGACGAGGTCGCGCGCTTTCAGCACGGCCTGGAGGATAGCTGCGGGACTGCCGGGATCCGCGCGCAGATAGCCGTCGCGCAAGTCGGCAGGAACCAGCACCGGTCCGCCGGTCAAGTCGAGGACGATGTCGCAGCTCGAACGGGCGTTGTTGCGTGAGGCGCCAAACGTCAGGGCGCGACGTGAGGACGGTGCGGCTTCGGCGAAATCGTCGACCACCACATCGAACGCGCCCAGGTGACCCTTGACACTCGTTATCCGGCCCTTGGCAATCGGATAGTCGGCGCTACGTGGCGGTGCGATCGCGGCTGGCGGCGCAATCAGCACCGTGACGTCGAGATGCTCCTTCAGCAAGTCGCCAGCCTCGATCGCGGCCTCGTCGCGGCCGTAGATCAGGATGACTCCGCTGCTTTCCAGCTGGACCGTCGGCGCGGGTGCGGCGACTTCGGCCGCGGCGGCCAGCAGCGCGGCCATTTTCGGCCCTGCGCGGTCGGCATCGCCAGACCATCCGGCGGTCTCGCGGATGTTGGCAAACTGTATCGAATTCGCACGATTATTTTCGGCCGCAACCTGCGAAAACAACGCTGCCTGCTGCGTGCAGGCCACCGTGAGCGGACCATCTTCGGCGGCGACAGCCTTGAATCGGCCGAGTTCGGCGCCGCAGAGCTGCGTCGCCGCCGTCACTTCACCGCGGCAGCCGCGGCGAATTGCGTCTGCATCGAGCGGCATCGTCCCTTCGCACGAGCAGATCAGGAGGCGCCTGCCGGTGTCAGATATGACGGTCACAATATCTCGCGGCTCCCAAAATAGAGCGGCCACCTACTGGCCCGTTCACCCCCGAAGTATATACTCCGCGTATCGGAAAAGACGACGCCCGTATCATGGGCGCACGATTATCGCTCTCGCCGGGGGCGAGCGCGGCTTCGCTGGATTGGCCTCGGAAGCGGGAACCACATCTCGATCGCGAGAGGGTACATTGATATCGACAAGTCTTGCACGCATTGCTGTCGGTGTCGCAATCGAACGGCGCAAGGCGAAGAGTGCGTGGGCCGATTTTCTGTGGCGGCCCGTCTCGGTGTTTGCGGGAGAGCCGTCCGCGAAGCCGTGGACTCCGATTGGAGGCGAGGGCGAGGTCACGTTGTTCTATGCCGGTGATGCCGTGATCGAACTGCACCGGACCGAAACCACCAACTATCGCGAAAATCTCACGTCAGGCTCGCCCACGCTGTGGGTCAATTTGCGCCCGACCGGTTCCGAGCCGCCCTACGAGCTGCTCGCGGTCACGGCCGATCCGGCGGAGGGCGAGGCGTTTACCGATGCAGGCAGCAATCTGGTCGAAGCCGTGCCGATGCCACCAGGCATCTCCGAGATCGTCGGCCGGTTCGTCGCCGAGCATCATGTCGAACGACCATTCATCAAACGGCAGCGCCATCGTTAGCAGCGGCATGAGAGAGATCGATGTCAGAGACTAACGTCTTCGTTCGCTGGGCGCAGCTCAAGCAAGCCTCGAAAAGCCAAAAAGCTGAACTTGCTCCGGTCGACAAAGAGGAGGCTGCTGAGCCGTCCGTAGCGAATGACGGGAACGACCAGCCTTTCGATCTCGCCAGTTTGCCGTCGATCGAATCTATCACAGCTCACACCGACATTGCGGCGTTCCTGCAGACGGGCGTTCCGGCCGAACTGACGCGCCTGGCGTTGCGCCGTGCCTGGGCGGCCGACCCTGCGATCCGCGACTTCATCGGGATCGCGGAGAACCAGTGGGATTTCAACGATCCCAACGCAATTCCAGGATTTGGCCCGCTCGACCCGGCGGACAACGTCGCCGATCTCGTCGCGCGGATGTCGAAGGGGCTGGAGCAGGTGGGTGACGCGCTTGCGGACGTGCCGCCGCCAACCGAGCTCATTCCGCAAGGGCGGCCCGATGCCGAAAAGCCCATTCTCGAACCGACGATATTGGCAGCTCAATCGCTGCCCGATGATGCCACGGCACGACCGGACCAGGACCGGAATGAGAGCATGCAGTCCGTCAGTCCTGCTGCCGGAGAGCCGCCCTCCCAGCGAGCACGACGTCATGGCAGCGCATTGCCCCGCTAGCAACCGGCAGGATGATATGTCTTGCGCGATCGAACAATGATGGATCCAACTTCAACAACCGCTTCAATGCGTATCGTCGATGAATTCGACCTCGCCCGGGCGCAGGAATATGCGCTGTTGGCGACGTTGCTGACGCGCAGCCCGGACGCGCAGCTGCTGGGCCGGATCTCTGCATTGCGCGGCGATGCGAGTGCGATGGGCACGGCACACATGGCGCTGGCGGATGCGGCGCGCCGGACAAATGAGGAGGCCGCATCGCGCGAGTTCTTCGCCCTCTTTGCAGGGTTGGGCAAGGGGGCGCTGCTGCCTTATGCGTCACACTACCTGTCCGACACCCTGTATGGCCGTCCACTCGCGCGGTTGAGGGAAACTCTCGAGGGTCTCGGCCTCGAAGCGGCTCCGGAACGTACGGAGCCCGAAGATCACGCGGGATTTCTCTGTGAGATCATGGCAGGCTTCGCCGGCGGGAGCATTCCAGCGCCAGCGGATGCCGAGCGCATTTTCTTTGATCAGCATGTTTCACGCTGGATGAGGCGCTTTTTCGCCGATCTCGAGCGGGCGCGTTCGGCAGACTTCTATGCCGCCGTTGGCGCGCTCGGACGGACGTTTATCGATATCGAGACGGAGGCCTTTGCACTTCCGGGTTGAACACGGTGTTTTGTACGGGCGCTGCACAAATCCGTTTGGGAGCGTGCTAGCTTATAGATGTAGGGATCAACAGGATGCGCGTTTTCATTATTGCCTGTCTGTTTGCCGCTGTTGTCGCACTCGGTGCCGCCGGCATCCTTGATCATTTCGTGCAGGAGTCCGCGACGACGGCGTTTGCTGAGTCGAGCGCCCGCGTTTAGCGGTCATTATTGTTTGTTAGGCTTTCTGTTCTCCACATAGACGTGGGAGACGCCATATGCGCCGGTCGCTGATCGCTTGTTTCGTCGTTGCAGCTCTGATCGCCGCTTCTGCCCTGATCTTCAGGACGCAACCTCGCTCGATAGAGCTGTCCGCCGCGGCCATGCCGTCCTTGGTCGAGCTGCATGCCATGGCGGGCGTCCATCAGCTTCCGGATCAGGAGATCGACGATCAGTCGCTCATTTTCCCGGCCACGGTAAAGCAATAACCTGGCTCCAGACGATCCTGCTCCCGGCCCGCCTAGATCGGCATCTCGAAAGAGAAGGTCGTTTCGCGTCCGGTCGATATCGCACTCAATTTGCCGCCATGGGCCTGGGCGATTTGCGAAGCGATGTAAAGACCAAGTCCCAGACCCTGCTGACTGGGCCGGTCGCCTCGCGTGTATGGCTTGAAGAGGTTTGCCAGCGCCTTTTCGGAGATTGGCGGGCCTTCGTTGGACACCGTCAGATCGAACGTTCCGTCCAAGGTTCTGGCTACGACGTGGATCGGCCTACTCTGGTCACCGTGCGTAATTGCATTCCCGAGCAGGTTCGAGAACAGTTGGCCCATCTTGCTCCGATCACAGCTGATGGGTTCTTCGATCTGGACCGATGAGCTGATCGTCACGGTCGGCCAGGCCGTCCTGAACTCCGCGATGATTTGCTCCAGCACCGGCGTCAACGGCAGCGTCGCATCTCGCCTGATCGTGAGGCCTCCGCCAAGTCGGCCTCGCGCGAAGTCCATGACGTTTTCGACGATGCCGGCCATGCGATAGACGGCCTTTTGAACGCCAAGCGCGATTTCGGGCGCCC
This sequence comes from Bradyrhizobium sp. LA6.8, assembly GCF_040547935.1. Classification (NCBI taxonomy): domain Bacteria; kingdom Pseudomonadati; phylum Pseudomonadota; class Alphaproteobacteria; order Hyphomicrobiales; family Nitrobacteraceae; genus Bradyrhizobium; species Bradyrhizobium sp. LA6.8. The sequence continues at coordinate 412,940 of NZ_JBEPQQ010000007.1, read as the reverse complement.
GTCCGGTGTCGAGGTTCTTCAGCAGCACGCGCATGCCTGCATCGACGGCTGCGAGGGGATTGCGAAGATCGTGTCCCAATACGCCGATGAACTGCTCGCGAAGCTCGGCCGTTTTTCGCTCGTCGACGAGATCGGCCTGGCTCCGCTCCAGACGTTGATTGAGTTCGAGCTGCGCAGCGATCAGTTCCGCCAACAGCTGAAACGTGTCGAGGATTTCCGGTGTGCGAAGTTGTCGAGGCGTGGGGTCGATGGCGCACAGCGTTCCCCAGACGGTTCCGTCGATCAGGACGATGGGAGCTGAGATGTAGCTGCGAAATCCATACATGGCCGGTGTCGGATGATTGCAGAAGTCGCTGTCCGTCTGCACATCGTTGATGACGACCGTGTTGCCGTGCTGCCGGATCTCGTTGCAGATGGTCGTCTCGACACGCAGTTCTCCGCCCGGCTCAAGGCCAAAGGCGATGCTGTCCCGAACGGCGCAGCAAATCCATTGATCTGACGTTACGCGGGCGATGGCGACGAAGCCCATGCCCGTGATGCGCGCGGCCAAATCCAGAACTTTGGGAACCGCCGCAATCTGCTGGACGGCATCCACGTCCGCCTTGATGTCAATTGCCATGGTGAACCCTAACGCCCTGCTCTAACAAACGCGATCCTTTGCAAGACGTTCTGTGGAACAAAGAAGCCGTTCAAACCTTATGCTCGGTTATGCCGGAGCATAAGTGTCCAATCTCAGCCAGCATAGGGACGTGATCCTCATCGTGGAAGATGACTTCCTCATCCGCGTGAACGCGGCTGACATGGTGCGGGATATGGGCTTCGATGTCTTCGAGGCGGCCGACGCAGACGAGGCTGTCAATCTGCTGGAGACGGAAACGGCGATCACCGTCGTCTTCACAGACATTCAGATGCCCGGCTCGATGGATGGCCTTCGGCTGGCGGCGGTGATCAGAGATCGATGGCCGCCCGTGCGGCTCCTCATTACGTCCGGCCAAGTCAGCCCGGCAGCGGATGACATCCCACTCGGGGCGAGGTTCATCCCCAAGCCGTATCTTCCTGCGCAGCTGCACGACCAGCTTGAAATGCTGGCCGGCGGGCGGGCATAGCGGGCTTTTTCAAGTCGAGCCCTCAGACCACCCGTCTCCCGGTCCGCTCCGCCACCGCCTTCTGCACAAAGTACATCGCGACCAGCGAGACGATTGCCGACGCGACCACGACGTAGCCGATCCGGTCGAAATGGAGCAGCGAACCATCCGGTTGTTGCGCGATGATGGCGGCGGCGAGGACCGAACCGAGCCCCCCGGAGAGTTGCTGAAGCGACGCGCTGACCGCGCTGAACGAGCCGCGCTGGCTGGGGTCGGGGATCGCCGACATCAGCGCCTGCGACGGGATCATGCGCGAGAAGATGCCGACGAACATCAGCACGTTGACGAGGATCGCGGTCGCGAGCGAGACGTGGCCGAGATGGGTGTAGATCAGTACCATGATGACAGACACCACGCTGCCGAACACGAAGGTCGGGTACTTGCCGAACGCGTCGCTCGCCCTGCCGACCAGCGGCCCCGTGACGATGCTGAACAGGCCGGAGACGAGATAGATCGTCGGCAGATGCAGGATGTCGATGCCGAGATTATGCACGGTGAAGGCGCTGGAGAACGGCATCAGCATGTACCCGCCCGTCGCCAGCAACGTCGTGACGGCGAAGGCCAGCGTATAGCGCGGCTGTCCGATGGTCGCGATCAGATGGCGGAACGGGTTTCTGTCCTGCTTCAGTTTCAGATGCGCGTCGACCGGCTCCATCGCGAAGGCGATGATTGCGATCGCAACGATCGACAAGACGACGATCGCAATGAAGCAGACATGCCAGTTCCAGTGATTGGCGAGAAACAGTCCCGCGGGAATGCCGAGCACCTGGCTCGCGGCGAACGCCGTCTGGACGAAGCCCATCACGCGGCCGCGCAGGTGCAGCGCGAACAAATCGGTGATGATGGCCAGCACGACCGAGCCGATCACGCCGCCGAACAATCCGGTCACGATCCTGCCGAGCAGCAGCACGTGGTAGGTCTGCGCGGCGGCGCAGAGCAGGGTCCCGAGCGTGAAGCCGACATAGAAGAACAGCAGCAGGCGCTTGCGGTCGAAGCGATCGGCAAAGCCCGCCGCCAGGATCCCCGACAGTCCCGCGCTGAACGCGTAGGCCGACACCGCGACGCCGAATTGCCCGGCCGTGATATCGAGCGCCGGCATCAGGATGGCGCCGAGCGGCGACATGATGATGAAATCGAGAATGATCGTGAACTGCGTGAACGCGAGCAGTGCGATCAGGAGCGCCTGGTAGCGCGTAAAACCGCGCTGGCGTTCCTGCTGGTCGTCGATAGGCGCAGCGAGCGTCTGTTCGGTCATGACACCTGATTTCATCGTGGGGGCGCGCGAGCGCGCGAAACTCGCAGATGGGGTCGGCCGGGAGGATTTTCACGGGGCGCGCGGCAAAAGCCCTGCCGGAACATGAAGCTGGCGCCGGGTTGTGGGATCCATGCAACAGCAGGGTGCATGGTTGGGGCCCGGCATCCCCCAGGGGCCGCCGGCCCTTCTCCCCCGGTTAAGTCGCCCTTAGCGAATGCCCCCTAGGCTCTCGGCCGTCCATTTCCCTGCTCCCCGGCCTCAGGGCCGGTCATGTTGCGGCCAATAGAGCGTTTTCGGATGGAGCAGCCTGCCTGGCACTACGATTTGGGCGTCCCCACACCGTCGGCGGTCCCCGCCGCGGCGCGGACGCTTGTCATCGATCTCGAGGGTGCCCTGCTGCGTTCCGAGCTGCTGCTGGAAGCGCTGTTCTCCAGCCCCGGCCGCCTGCTGGCCCGCTTCGGCGCGGGCGGACGCCCGGGCATGGCGGCGCTCACGGATATCCTGGCGCAGGCCGAGCTCGACTACGCCCATCTGCCCTATGATGCCGACGTGCTGAACCAGGCGCTGGCGGCGCGGGCGCGGGGCGAGACAATCTATCTGGTGGCCGGCCGGTTTGCGCACCATGCGGCGGGCATTGCCGCGCATCTCGGGTTCGATGGCGTCGTTGCGCCGGCCGATCTCGTGGCGGGTGACCGGCTGCCGTTCGACCGCGCCTCCGTGGAGCGCATCGAGACGCGCGGCAGCAGCCGTGCCAGCCTTAAGACCTGGGCGCAGGCGCTGCGCGTCTATCAATACGCCAAGAACACGCTGGTATTCGTGCCGGCGATCACGGCGCATCAGATGAATCTTGCGACGCTCGGCTACGCGTTGCTGGCGTTCCTCGCGTTCTCGGCCTGCGCGTCGGGTGCCTATCTGATGAACGATCTGCTCGATCTCTCAGCCGACCGGCAGCATCCGACCAAGCGCCATCGCGCGCTGGCGGCAGGTCGACTGCCGATGTCCTCGGCGCTGCTTGCGATTCCCGCGCTCTGGCTGCTCGCGGTCGCCGCCAGCCTCTGCATCTCGCCTTTGTTCCTCGGCGTGCTCGGTGGCTATCTCGCCACCACGATCGCCTATTCGCTCGTGCTCAAGCGCAAGATGCTGGTCGACGTCGTGACGCTCGCCGGCCTCTACACGCTGCGCATCATCGCCGGCGCGGTCGGTGTCGGCGTGGTGCTGTCGGAATGGCTCTTGATCTTCTCGCTGTTCGTGTTCACCTCGCTGGCGCTGATCAAGCGCTTCAGCGAGCTCAGCATGCGCGAGAGCGCCGGCCTCGCCGATCCCTCCAACCGCGATTACAGAATCACCGACCTGCACATCATCGGCGCGATGGCGGCGGCGAGCGCGATGAATGCGGTGACCGTGTTCTCGCTCTACGTCTCCTCCTCCGCGGTGACGCCGCTCTACAGCCGTCCCTGGATGCTGTGGCTGCTCAACCCGCTGCTGCTCTACTGGTTCGGCCGCGCCCTGATGATGGCCCATCGCCGCGAGATGCCCGACGATCCGATTCTCTACACTTTTCGCGATGGCGCCAGCCGCACGACGGTGGCGGCGATGATCTGCATCATGCTGGCGGCGATCTGACCCCGCCCGGCGGGAACAGCTGGCGCTTGCGCCGCCCGCCGCCAGTGGCTACATCGCGGGCAATCCGATTAGCTTATGATGCCGACAGACCAATTCGATTGAGGTTTTGAAACGCCATGACCGTACGCCTGCATCGCGGCGACCTGCCCGACCTGTCCCGCTACACCGGAGCGGTGGCGATCGACACCGAGACCATGGGGCTGAACCCGCACCGCGACCGGCTCTGCGTGGTGCAGCTCTCGCCCGGCGACGGCAGCGCCGACGTGGTGCAGATCCCCAAGGGTCACACCGACGCGCCGAACCTGAAGGCCCTGCTGGCCAATCCTGGGATCACGAAGATCTTCCACTTCGCGCGGTTCGACGTCGCGGTGCTGTACCAGACGTTTGGCGTCATGACCGGCCCGATTTATTGCACCAAGATTGCCTCCCGCCTGACCCGCACCTACACCGACCGGCATGGCCTCAAGGACCTCGTGCGCGAGGTGCTCAATGTCGACCTCTCCAAGCAGCAGCAATCCAGCGACTGGGGTTCCGACAGCCTGACCGAGCCGCAGCTCGCCTACGCCGCCTCCGACGTGCTGCACCTTCATGCCCTGCGCGAGCGGCTCGACGCCATGCTGGTGCGGGAAGGCCGCACCGCGCTGGCAAAAGCCTGTTTCGACTTCCTGCCGACCCGCGCTCTGCTCGATCTCCAGGGCTGGGCGGAAGAGGACATTTTCGCGCATTCCTGAGGCCTCGGGCCGCTGTTAGCTTAGGGCCGCCGCCCCGTTTCGGACACTTTCGTGCGGCCTGTCGCAGGCTGCATATTCAGGCGGCGCCGGATACAATGGCGTGCGCCCGTCAACCGGACGAGACGAGCGACACCTCGGGAGCTCAGGTGAATTCGGCCCAGAATCCAACCTACGACGCCGCGCTTGCGGCGAAGTTTGCCAGCGCGGCGCGCCACAGCCGCCTGGTGCGGATTCTGCGCATCGCGGTGCCGGTGACGGTGGCTGCGTCCATGGCCGCGATCGTCGCCGTCTCGACCTTCCTCAATCCCTTCCAGATCCCCGTGAAGCTCGACTCCGGAAATCTCGTGGTGACGGGCACCAAGATCACGATGGAAACGCCGCATATGTCCGGCTTCACCCCGGACCAGCGGCCCTACGAGCTCTGGGCCAAGACCGCGACGCAGGACATCACCGACCCCGATCATGTCGATCTCAATGATTTGCGCGCAAAGGTGCTGATGGAAGACAAATCCACTTTGCTGCTCGATGCGCGCACCGGCCGCTTCGACAACAAGCAGCAGCAGCTCGACCTGCACAAGGATATCTTCCTGCGCACCTCGTCCGGCTATGAGGCGCGCCTGAACTCGGCCTTCGTCGACATGGGCAAGGGAACGGTCTCCTCGGATGAGCATGTCGACGTCAAGCTGACCAACGGAACGCTGACCGCCGACCGGCTGCGGATCACGGAAGGCGGCGACGTCATCCGCTTCGAGGGCAATGTGGTGATGCATCTGGACAAGCTGGACGATCCCGCTGCCGCCCAGCCTGCGCCGGCCGAGCAGCCCGCGCCGCCGGTGAAGACACGCACGCCTCAGAACAAGTCGGCCAATTCAAAGTGATTTTCATGGTGAGATTCTTTTCGCGCAACGAAGACAAGCGGTGCGCCATTCTCGGTGTGGCCGCGCTCGCCGTCACCGTCGCGCTGGTCGCAACCGGTGCGGCCGTCGCGCAGAGCACGATGCAAGGCGTGCCCAACGCAATGCAGGGCTTTTCGCAAAACCGCGACCAGCCGATCCAGATCGAAGCCGCCTCGCTCGAGATGCGTGACAAGAAGAAGGAGGCGACCTTCTCCGGCAATGTGAAGGTCATCCAGGGCGACACCACCATGACCTCGAAGACGCTCGTGGTGTTTTACGACTCCGGCGGCGGCGACAAGCCGGCCGCGCCGCAGCCCGCGGCGAAGGGGACCAAGGGTGCGCCGATGCAGTCGGCGCAGCCGGGGCCGGGCGGCAGTTCCTCGATCAAGCGGCTGGAAGCGCGCGGCAATGTCGTCGTCACCCAGAAGGACCAGGTGGTAACAGGCGAGACCGCCGTGTTCGACACCAAAACCAACCTCATCACCATGCTCGGCGGCGTCGTTCTCACGCAGTGCAGGAACGTGCTGCGCGGCGACCGTCTGGCGGTCGACATGACCACGGGCGTCTCGCGGGTGGAATCCGACAGCGGCAGGGTGCAGGCATTGCTGCCGCAGGGCGGCAGCAATGATTGCGGATCGGGGAGCCCGGGCAAGCCCGCTCCGGCGCCGCCTCTGCAATTGCCCGGCGCAGGCAAACAAAAGTAAATTCCTGAAGTAACTTCAATCGCTTGGGCCAGATTCTCCCGATCCGAGGTTGAAGCTTGCCCGGCGAGGCTGTATCTAGCGCGAAGGGCTTTCCAAGCGGGGTTCGCCGCTTTTCGGGCGTGTTTCACTGGGCATGAGACATCCCTTCACTCATGCTGTGCTGGCGAATCGCAAGGCCGGTGCGGCAGATCGCGGGATCACGCGCGGATCATCGCGCAGGATTGTCGTGAAAGGCTAGAAGGCGGGATGGTCGATCTCTTCAGCATGTTCCGTCGGCGCCCCGCCAAGCGCGGCCGGCCAGGATTTGCGCGCCAGGACATCACCGCCCTCGGTGACAGCGTCGGCGGTCTCGTGCCCAGCCCGGTGCGCGATGCATCGCCGATCGCCCGTGACCAGTCGATGCGCGCGCCCGACCATTTTCAGGCCGACTACCAGACCGAGCCGCCGCGTGCCCAGGCGGTGCATCCCGTGAGGGCCGCCAGCAGGCCCAACGGCGCCGGCGGGCCGCAGCTTCTGAAGCGGCCGGGCTTCCTGGCTGTGCATAGCGTGGAAAAGAGCTTTGGCAGCCGCCAGGTGGTGCGCGGCGTCAGCATCTATGTGCGCCGCGGCGAAGCGGTCGGCCTGCTCGGCCCGAACGGCGCCGGCAAGACCACCGTGTTCTACATGATCACCGGCCTGATCAAGCCCGATCGCGGCGCAATCGAGCTCGACGGCCACGACGTCACCAAGCTGCCGATGTATCAGCGCGCGCGGCTCGGCATCGGCTATCTGCCGCAGGAAGCCTCGATCTTTCGCGGCCTCACCGTCGAGCAGAACATCCGCGCCGTGCTCGAAGTGGTCGAGCCCTCGCGCAAGAAGCGCGAGCAGCAGCTCGACTCGCTGCTCGACGAATTCAACATCACGCGCTTGCGGAAATCGCCGTCGATCGCGCTGTCGGGCGGCGAGCGCCGCCGCGTCGAGATTGCGCGCGCGCTGGCGACGCGTCCGAACTACATGCTGCTCGACGAGCCTTTCGCGGGCATCGATCCGATCGCGGTTGGCGACATTCAGGACCTCGTTCGCCATCTCACCAACCGCGGCATCGGCGTGCTGATCACCGACCACAATGTGCGCGAGACGCTCGGCCTGACCGATCGCGCCTACATCGTCTATGCCGGTGAAATCTTGACCGAGGGTAGCCCGGATGAGATCGTCGCCGATCCCGACGTTCGCCGGCTTTACCTTGGCGAGGAATTCCGCCTCTAGCCCTTTTTTCCCGTTCGTCAAGCCGTGTACATCGTGCCAAGACTAGGATAAGCAAAAATCGGACCAACTTTTGGGATCGGTTCTTGCTTCATGGCGCTCACGCAGAGATTAGAGTTCCGGCAATCGCAGTCGCTGGTCATGACGCCGCAGCTGATGCAGGCGATCAAGCTGCTGCAATTGTCCAATCTCGATCTCACGACCTTCGTGGAAGAGGAACTCGAGCGGAACCCCCTGCTGGAGCGGGCCAACGACGAGCCGCCCGCCGGTGAAGCCCCGGCCGAGACCGGCCAGTTCAGCGATTCCGACGGCGGCCACAACGACGAGCCGGGCGGCGGTCCGGGCGAGGCGTTCGAGCCGGGCCAGGAAGAATGGATGAGCAAGGATCTCGGCACCCGCGCCGAGATCGAGCAGACCCTGGACACGGGCCTGGACAACGTCTTCTCCGAGGAACCGGCCGAGGCCGCCGCGCGCAACGCCCAGGATGCGGCGCCGACCACCTATACCGAATGGGGCGGCGGGGCCTCCGGCGACGAGGACTACAATCTCGAAGCCTTCGTCGCCGCGGAGATCACGCTCGGCGACCATCTTGCCGAGCAGCTCTCAGTCGCCTTCACCGGCCCGGCGCAGCGCATGATCGGCCAGTACCTGATCGACCTCGTCGACGAGGCCGGCTATCTGCCGCCGGATCTCGGCCAGGCCGCCGAGCGCCTTGGCGCATCGCAAGCCGACGTCGAGGACGTCCTTGCCGTGCTGCAAAAATTCGACCCGCCCGGCGTCTGCGCGCGCAATCTGAGCGAATGCCTGGCGATCCAGCTCCGCGAGCTCGACCGCTACGATCCGGCGATGCAGGCGCTCGTCGAGCACCTCGATCTGCTGGCGAAGCGCGACATCGCTTCGCTGCGCAAGCTCTGCGGCGTCGACGACGAGGACATCGCCGACATGATCGGCGAGATCCGCCACCTCAATCCCAAGCCCGGCATGAAGTTCGGCTCGGCGCGGCTGCAGACCATGGTGCCCGACGTCTATGTCCGCCCGGGCCCGGATGGCGGCTGGCATGTCGAGCTCAACAGCGACACCTTGCCGCGCGTGCTGGTCAACCAGACCTACTATTCGCAACTCTCGAAGAAGGTCGGCAAGGACGGCGACAAGTCCTATTTCACCGACGCGCTCCAGAACGCGACCTGGCTCGTGCGCGCGCTCGATCAGCGGGCCCGCACTATCCTGAAAGTTGCGACGGAGATCGTGCGCCAGCAGGACGGCTTCTTCACCCACGGCGTGGCGCACCTGCGGCCGCTGAATCTGAAGGCCGTTGCCGACGCCATCCAGATGCATGAATCCACGGTGTCGCGCGTCACCGCCAACAAGTACATGGCGACAAATCGCGGCACATTCGAATTGAAATATTTCTTCACGGCCTCGATCGCCTCCGCCGACGGCGGCGAGGCGCATTCCGCCGAGGCCGTGCGCCACCACATCAAGCAGCTGATCGATTCGGAAGCGCCGTCGGCGATCCTGTCGGATGACACCATCGTGGAACGCTTACGCGCCTCGGGAATTGATATTGCCCGCCGCACGGTCGCAAAGTACCGCGAAGCCATGCGCATTCCCTCTTCGGTGCAACGCCGCCGTGACAAGCAGAGCGCTCTTGGTAACGTCCTCTCCACCGCAATGCCCGATCGCTCCCGCAACACCGAGCCGGCCTGATTGCGCTGGCGCGAAATCGCGCTACTCTCGATCCCCCATCGAGACCGATCCAAGCTGGGCACTTAAAACCAAGCGAGGCATCACATGACCCTCAGAATCTCGGGAAAGAGCGTCAGCGTCGGCGACGCCCTGCGCGGCCGCGTGACCGATCGGACCGACGAGGTCCTGCGTAAATATTTCGACGGGAACTATTCCGGCCACATCACCCTGAGCAAGGATGGCTTCGGCTTCCGCACCGACTGTGCCCTGCATCTTGATACGGGAATTACGCTGGAGGCCGATTCGAACGCGCCGGATGCCTATGCCAGCGCCGACCAGGCGCTCCTGATGATCGAGAAGCGGCTCAAGCGCTACAAGAGCCGGCTCAAGGACCGCTCGGCCCGCAAGGCCCATGTCGCCTCCGCGGCGCTGGCCGCCATGGACGCCACGAGCTACGTGCTGGAGGCGCCGGGCGAGGGTGAGGACGAGGACGAGGTCACCGGCTACAGTCCGGTCATCATCGCCGAGGCCACCACCTCGCTGAAGCAGCTGTCGGTGAGCGAGGCCGTGATGGAGCTGGACCTCAGCGGAGCGCCCTGCCTGGTATTCCAGCACGGCTCCAGCGGCCGGGTGAACATCATTTACCGCCGGGCCGACGGCAATGTCGGCTGGATCGACCCGCCGGGGCCCAAACCGGACGGTTAAGGGCTGGAACCGGCCCCCGTACCAACCGCAGCCCTTAACAATGAGCGGGGCAAAGCCGCACGCAGCAGTTGGCACCGGGATTGCGTTGGAGTAGAAGCGCCCCACATCAGGATCGGGGCTAAGTCCCCCTCCTGCTTCACCTTCTTGATGCCGGCCAGGCCTGGTTTGACCAAGCTGGCCAATTCGGAACCTGACGGTTTAATTCACCTCGGAAACCTTCCATGCCGATTACCGATCTGGTCGCACCCGAGGCGATTCTCCCGGCATTGAAGGTCAACAGCAAGAAGCAGGCGCTTCAGGAGCTCGCGGCCAAGGCCGCCGAGTTGACCGGGCAGAACGAACGCTCCGTGTTCGAGGTGCTGCTGCAGCGTGAGAAGCTCGGCACCACCGCGGTCGGCTACGGCGTCGCCATTCCGCACGGCAAGCTGCCCAAGCTGGAAAAGATCTTCGGCCTGTTCGCGCGCCTCGATCGTCCGATCGATTTCGAGGCGATGGATGGCCAGCCGGTCGATCTCGTCTTCCTGCTGCTCGCGCCCGAAGGCGCCGGCGCCGATCACCTCAAGGCGCTCGCCCGCATCGCCCGCCTCCTACGTGACCAGGACATCGCCAAGAAGCTCCGCGCCTCGCGCGACGCCCAGGCGATCTATTCGGTGCTGGCGCTGCCGCCCGCAACCGCGGCGTAACGTCGCCTGTCCTCGTCGCCCGCTGAGAAGCGGAATCGATCCACGCAATTGCCAATGTACGCCGGCCATCTCCTTGGCATGCGCGCGGGATGTCGTGATCTCGTCATCGCCGACAAGATGACGCGAAAAATTTCCCCAGTTGAGACGTCCGGCACATCGCGCCTTGTCGGAGTCCGCTAAAGACGCCCACGAACGCAAGTGGCGCTTGGATCGACGCGCCGTCCTGCGCTTTCGCTGATGTCGTTACCTATCGCCCGAAGGTCGGGCCCGTAGGATGAAAGTGGTTGGCGCGGTGCAGAGCAGGGCTGTTGTGGTGGGGCTAGTGATAGCAGGTACCGCAGTCCCGGCCGTCGCGCAGGATGCCGGATCGCTGCTCCGCGAGATGCAGCGGCAGCAGGAGATGCAGCGGCAGGAAAGGCTGCCGTCCCCTGACGAGATTCGACCGCAGCAGGCGCCCGCCGCCATCCCCGACCGGGGCGAGCGCATCATCGTGAAGGGCGTTCGCTTCACCGGCAAGGTGGAGCTGCTGCCACAGGCCGAGCGCGAGCAGCTCGTTGCCTCGGTGCGCGGCAAGCGCCTCGGCATCAAAGGGCTCTATGCGCTGGCCGATCAGGTGACGGCCGTGCTCCAGGGCCGCGGCCGGTTGCTGGCGCGCGCGCTGCTGCCGCCTCAGGACGTCACCAACGGCATCGTCACGATCGAGATCGCCGAGGGCGCGCTCAAGACCATCACGCTCGATCGCGCCAAGGGCGTGCGCGTGCGTGAGGACCTGTTGCGCGCGATCATCGAGGGTCGTCTCAAGCCGGACGGCGTGACGCGGCAGGATCTGGAAGACGCGCTGTTGCGGATGAACGACCTGCCGGGCGTGTCGGTGCATGCCAAGCTCGCGCCGGGCGATACGCCGAACACCAGCAAGCTCGTCGTCGGCGTCGCGCAGGCGCCCATTCTCGGGGGCGGTATTTGGGCCGATAATTACGGCAGCTCCAACGTGGGCAAGGCGCAGGGCAACGGGCTCATCTCGCTCACCGACGTGTCCGGCTACGGCGACCTGACGCGGCTCTCCGGCACGGTGTCGCAAGGGCAGGAGTACGGCTCGCTGGCGACGAGCGTGCCGCTCGGCGCCAGTGGCTTCATCGCCAATGCGAGCTACGGCTATCTCGACTACCACAATATCGACGCCATCGGCCGCGCCCTCGGTCTCACCGGTTTTGCCCATTTCGCCAATGGCGGCGTCGACTACAGCCTGATCCGCTCGCGCGATTTCAACCTCCAGCTTGGTGGCACCGTGACCTGGAAGGCGCTGGTCGACGACAGCATCGTCGGAACGCTTCAGGACAAGCGCTCGACCTCCGGCACGCTCAGCCTCAACGGCGACCGGCGCGACGCGCTGCTCGGCGGCGGCATCACCAACTGGTCGGTGAGCTGGACTTTTGGCGACCTCGATCTCGCGCGCGTAGCGAGCGCGCTCGCGGTGGACCAGGCTGGGCTCCGGACGCAAGGGCCGTTCAATCGGATCAATGCCTCGGTTGCACGGCTTCAGGCCTTGCCCGGCGACTTCGCACTGTTCGGTCGCCTCTACGGGCAATGGGCCGACAAGAACCTCGATTCCTCGGAAGATTTTGCGCTGGGCGGCCCGTTCGGCGTGCGCGGCTATCCCGTCGGCGAGGCGCGCGGCGATATGGGCGTGCTCGGCACGCTGGAGCTTCGCTACAACGCGCCGCTGCCTGTGCGCTTCGGCAGCCTGCAACTCGCGAGCTTCCTGGACGGCGGCTACGTCAAGATCAACGTGTCGCCGAACGGCGTCGCGCCGGTCACTGTCTGCGGCTGCAACGATTACGGGCTCGCCAGCGCCGGCCTCGCCGCGCGCTGGACGCGCGAATGGCTGAACGTCTCGGCGAGCTGGGCCCATACGCTGGGCGACAATCCCGGCCGTTCCATCATCACCGGCGCCAATGCCGATGGCGTCAAGGCCAACGATCAGTTCTGGCTGCAAGCCGGCATTCGCTTCTGATGTTTCGAGGGGGCACGCGATGACATCGACCCTGCCGCGGATGCGACTCGCAATCGCGCTGTCCGCGACCACGATGCTGACGCCGCCGGCGCTGGCGCAGACACTGCCGACCGGCGGCCAGGTCGTGTCGGGACAGGCCACGATCAGTCAGTCCGGCAACGCCATGACGATCAATCAGTCGAGCGACCGGATGATCGCCAACTGGCAGAGTTTTTCGATCGGCGCCGGCAGCTCCGTGACCTTCAATCAGCCCGGCGCATCCTCGGTCGCGCTGAACCGCGTCGTCGGCCAGGACCCGTCAAAAATCCTCGGCAGCCTGAGCGCCAATGGACAAGTGTTCCTGATCAATCCGAACGGCATCGCCATCGGCAAGACCGGCAGCGTGCAGACCGGCGGCTTCGTCGCCTCCACGCTCGGCATCAGCAACGCTGATTTTCTGGCCGGCCGCTACAACTTCACTGGCAGCGGCGGCGCGATCACCAATGAGGGCAGCATCTCCGGCAAGGTGGTGGCGCTGATCTCGCCAAGCGTCAGCAATTCCGGCACCATCACCGGCAGCACGGCGCTCGCCGCCGGCACCGACGTGCTGCTCGATTTCAATGGCGACGGCCTGCTCTCGGTCGAGGTCAAGGCCTCCACCGTCAAGACCCTGGTCGAGAACAAGGGATTGATCCGCGCCGATGGTGGGCTCGCCATCCTCACCGCCAAGGGCGCGAGCGACGCCATGAAGGGCGTCGTCAACAACACCGGCGTGGTGCAGGCCGCGAGCATCGGCAGCAAAAACGGCCGCATCCTGCTGCTCGGTGATGCCAAGCACGGCGAGGTCAATGCCGGCGGCACGCTGCGGGCCCGCTCGGTCGAAACCTCCGCCGCCAAGGTCAATCTCGCCGCCGATCTGAAGGTCGATACGCTGGGCGGGCATTGGCTGATCGATCCCGTCAACATCACCATCGACGCGAACTACGCTGGCGTCTTGCAGACGGCACTTGCGAGCGGCGACGTGACGGTGACGACGTCGGGCAGCGGCACCGATGAAGGCAACGTCACGGTCAACTCCGCCGTCACCTGGGGCTCGCATATCCTGACGCTGCGGGCCGACAACAACATCGTCATCAATGCGCCGCTGACGTCGACCGGCACGACGAGCAGTGACGGCCTGGTCCTGCAATACGCACAGACCACGGCCACCGGTGGCTACACCATCAACGCTCCGGTCAACCTGGCGGCGGGCAGCCTGTTCCAGACCCAGAAAGGAACTGATGCCGCTATCACCTATGCGGTGATCACCGATGTGAATGCCCTGCAGAACATCAACACCAACCGGTCCGGCAACTATGTGCTGGGCGCGAACATCGATGCCAGCGCGACGGCGGGTTGGAATGGTGGCGCCGGTTTCACACCGATCGGCGGCATCGGCGATATCAGCAAATATTTTTCCGGCATTTTCGACGGGCTCGGTCACCACATCAGCAACCTGACCATCAACCGGCCGTCCAGCGATAACATCGGCCTGTTCGGCTACATCGATGGCGGGACCATCCGCAATGTCGGCTTGGAAGGCGGCAGCGTGACGGGCAACAATGCCGTCGGCGGGCTGGTGGGGTCGAGCGGTCTCTGGGTCTACGGCGGCACGAGCAGCGTCGCTTACAACACCATCAGCAACGTTTACAACACCGGCAATGTGACCGGCAGCGGCGCCATGGTCGGCGGGCTGGTCGGCGACGCCTATATCACGACGATCAGCAACTCATATGCCACCGGCACGATCGCGGGCTATGGCGCCGCCGGCGGGCTGGGAGGGCGCGTCGTCGCCTCGTTCGTCTCCAACTCGTATGCGACCGGCAACGTGTCCGCTAGCTGGGACGGCGCTGGCGGGCTGATCGCGTACAATATCGGCACGTGGATGGGACCGGGCCCCGGGGATTATGCCATCGGTACGGTGAGCCACTCTTATGCCACGGGTACCGTATCCGGCGGCATCAATGTCGGTGGCTTGTTGGGATACAGCAACATCGGTCTCGTCACCGACAGTCACGCCACCGGTAATGTTTCGGGCACCGGCGCAATTGGCGGCACAGGCACATCTGCCGGCGGACTGGTGGGGTTCCAACAGTACAGTCGGGTGGAGCGATCTTACGCCACCGGCAACGTGTCCGGTGTCGATTCGGTCGGCGGGCTGGTGGGAGGCAGCTGGTACGGCGCCGTGGTAAGCCAGTCTTACGCGACCGGCAATGTGTCCGGGACGCGTTCGGTTGGCGGGCTGGTCGGGCACAGCAATGAAGCCGTTTGGGTGCTCGATTCCTACGCCACGGGAGCGGTTTCAGGAACTTCCGAAGTCGGCGGGCTGGTGGGGATGAATCAGGAAAGCCATGTGAGCCGGAGCTACTTCGCGGGCACGGTGTCGGGAACCAGCAATGTCGGCGCGATCGTGGGAATGAACTGGGATGGCGGCGAAGTCATCCAAAGCTATGCGAACAGGGACACATCGGGGCAGAGCGCCGCCTGTGGCGGATCCGGTGGCATCGGCAACGTCTGCGATGGCGGCATGCTCACCACGGCCCAGCTGCGCGATCCCTTCACCTTTATCAACAACGGCTATGACTTTGCCGCCGTCTGGGGCAAGTCCGTCAGCGGCGCCAATAACGGCATGCCGGTGCTGCGCGCGTTCGGCGACACCGTCTACGATGCCTATGTCAACGTCGCGGGCTCGGCCAGCACCACCTATGGCACGCTGGCCTCGCTCGGCGGATTGACGATGACCGGCGTGAACGCCAATCGCGTCACGCTCGGCTGGGGCAGCGCAGTCACCACCGCATTGGGCGCGGGCAGCTACAATCTCAGCGGCCCCGACGTTCTCAGCGCGACCGGCTCGGGCGGCGCGGTCTATGTCGGCTCGGTCGCGGTCGGCCTCACCATCGACAGGGCGCCGCTCACCATCAGCGCCAACGCGTCCAAGACCTATGACGGCCTCGCCTTCTCCGGCGGCAGCGCCGCTTATTCCGGCTTCATGAATGGCGAGACTGCATCCGTGTTGTCGGGCACGCTTCTTTATGGCGGCACGGCGCAGGGCGCGGTGAATGCCGGTCGCTACAGCCTGACGGCGTCGGGCCTCTCCTCGGCCAACTATGCGATCACCTATGTCGACGGTTCGCTGACCGTCAACAAGGCGCCGCTCACCATTGCAGTCAACGGCGTCACGAAGAATTACGACGGCGTGCCGTTCTCCGGCGGCAGCGCGATCTATTCCGGCTTCGTGAACGGGGAGGGGCTGTCCACGCTGTCCGGCACGCTCGTCTACGGCGGCTCGGCCCAGGGCACGCGAAATCCCGGGGTCTACGGCATCGCCGCCTCGGGGCTGACATCCGCGAACTACGACATCACCTATGTCGACGGCCGGCTCGCGATCATTCCGCGCGACGCAGGCGCCTGCTCGCTTGGGGCCGGCGGCAACCCGGTCTGCGGCGCCACTCCGCCCGATCCCGCCGCGCCCCTCGGGTTGAACGACCAGGCGCCGATCGAGGTCGTGCTGCGTTAGAGCACCCGGTAGCGGCACAATCGCAGCTACGCCGGCAAGGGCGTCCTGCGCTACCTACGCCTGGTGAGACCGCAGAGGCGGCCCTCATCCGTTCGAACCGAAGCCCCGCGGTCTGCGACTTATTTTCGCAGCCGGGCGCTGTGATGTTTCTCCGCCGGATTCGACCGTCGCCCGGTTGCGCGTCCCGGCGCGGCTTCGGGTGCGGGGTTTTTGAGCCATGAATTGCGGTTCGATCGGCCGGATTTTCGGTCTGTTTTGCGCGGTCACCATTGCCGTGACGGTTGCCGTCCATGCCGACGATACGTCCAACGACCGCGTCATCGCCGAAAAGACCGAGATCATTGCGGCTGATCCGACCAACGCGGTTGCCTACGAGCTGCGTGGCGAAGCCTGGTACATCAAGCGGGACAAGGATCGCGCCTTCGAGGACTGCAACGCCGCGATCCGAATCGATCCGAATTTCGGGCGGGCTTACAACTGCCGCGGCCGCGCCTATTCGGCGAAGGGCGAGCGGGATCGCGCTTTGGCCGATTACAACGAGGCCATTCGCCTCGATCCCGGCTACGGTCCGTCCTACACCTCCCGTGCCCTCGAATATTTCAACAATCGCGACTTCGATCTGGCGATCGGCGCGTTTACCGAGGCCATCGAACGCAATCCCAAGCAAGCCTACTTTGCTCTTATCATGAGAGGGGAAGCGTATGCGGCGAAGCGCGACTCCGATCATGCCGTCGCCGATTACAACGAGGCGATGCGGCGCAATCCCGCCGCCGCATGGCCCTACGAGCTGCGAAGCACCGTCCATTTCAACAAGGGCGAGATCGACGAGGCTCTCGACGACTGCAACACCGCCGTTCGTCTGGAGCCCGGGAGTGCTGGCGGCCATTATTGCCGGGCCATCGTTCTCCTGAAAAAGGACGACACCGACAACGCCATCCGCGAGCTTGATGACGTCACCAGGATCATGCCTTCCTTCGAGAAAGCCTACTTCGTTCGCGCAACCGCCTGGCGCAAGAAGGGCGATGATCGTCGCGCCATTGCCGATTTCGACGAGGGCATCCGGCTGCAGCCGGGAAATTCGATGGCCTACAGCAATCGCGCCAGCACGCTGCGCGACATCGGAGAGCACGCCCGCGCGCTCGCCGACTACAATGAGGCGATCCGGCTCGATCCCGGCAATCAGGTCGCTCTGGTCAATCGCGGCATCCTCTATATGAAACTGTCCGACGCCAAACATGCGCGCGTCGATTTCAATAGCGTGCTCGCGCTGCCGCCGGGCGACCAATGGGCCGTGGACACGGCGCGCGAAGGACTTGGCTTTTTGAGGTGATGCGTCTCGAAAGAGCGTGCATCTCCGCTCTAGTCCCCCCGGACGCAGCGCAGCGCTTCCCTCGCGATGCGAAGCATCGTCGAGAGCGGTGCGCTGCAGAGCCTTCGCCTGCGCCGCTCGTGTGCGTCAGCAGACCGTCGGCAGCAGGCGCCGGACTTCGTCGAGCAGTTCGGGAATCGCCGTCTTGTCACCCGCGAGGTGCTTGAGCAGCGCACTTTGGAATAGACCGTCGAACAGCGCATAGAGCGCGGCGGGCGACGACGCCGGCCGCTTGCCGCCGAGCTCGGCATAGCGGGAGGCGATGCGCCAGATCATCGCTTCCAGGCTCTTGTCGATCTCGAGTACATCCTTGCGAAACGCCGCCTCGAACATCGCCTGCGAGCGCAGGTCGTACCAAAGGCGGTGCATACGGGCCTCGTTCTGCAGCGTTGCTGCGAGCTTGTCGAGGAAACCCTCCGTCAATTCGTCGCGGCTCGTTGCTGTCGCGACGACATCGTCATATCGCGTCACGCACTTCGCCTTGTAGTGGCGGACGCAGCAGCAGATCAGGTCGAGCTTGTCGCTGAAATAATAGTGGAACACGCCGTGCGTGAACGCCGAGTTCTGCGCGATTTCGCGCAGGCTGGTGCGTGCGAAGCCGAGCTCTCCAAGCGTTTCGAGCGCGGCCTCGGCAAGCTCGACGCGCCGCGCGTTGAACTTCTCGTCGCGCAGCACCTCGGCCGCATCAGCCACACGCCGGGCCGCTCCCGTCACCTGCCGCGCCATCTCGTCCCTTCCTCAGTCCCGTTCTTTCAAGGACTTATACCGCGTCGACCGCGGAATGCTCCATCCCTCACAACCACTTCCTTTGACAACTGTCAAATTCGTTCTTGACAAGTGTCAAGATTTTGGCGGAGGTTCGCACCAAGAATTTGGACAGTCGTCAAGACGTCCGACCATGGAGGAACGCTTCGCTGGGTGCCGCCGAAAGGCCTGCGCCCATCGACTTGGTGCGCGCCGATCGGCGCAGCACGAATCGATCACCAGCAACGGAGGAGTGCGTCATGAGTGGGAAGAGCCTTGCAGGCAGGAAAGCCCTGGTCACCGGCGGTGCTAGAGGAATCGGCGCGGCCATCGCGCAAGCGTTGGCGCGAGCCGGCGCCTCGATCATGATCGCCGACATCCTGGAAGAGACCGGCCGCGCCAGCGCAGCCGCTATCGCGAAGGAAGACGTCGCCACGGGCTTCGTCCAGCTCGACGTCACCGACGACGCTCAATGGGAGCAGGCGGTTGCCAAGACCGTCGCAACCCTCGGCGGCTACGACATTCTGATCAACAATGCCGGCATCGAGATCACGTCGCTGATCTCCGAGGTCAAGGTCGAGGACGCGCGGCGGATGTGCGACGTCAATATCGTTGGCACCGTGCTCGGCATGAAGCACGCCTTCCGTGCCATGCGCCCGGGCGGGCCGGCCGGCAAGGGCGGCGCCGTCGTCAACATCGCCTCGGTTGCGGCAACGATCGCCTTCCCGAGCATCGCGGTCTATTCGGGCACCAAATCCGCGGTTGACCGCATGACGCGGGTCGGAGCGATGGAAGCCGGCAAGCTCGGTTTCGGCGTGCGCGTAAACTGCATCTATCCGGGCCTGATCCCGACCGATATGGGCATGCAGCTCGCCAACGACATCGTCAAGGTCGGGCTCGCGGCTGACGTCAACGCCGCAGTCGGCTCGGTGGTGGAGCAAACCCCGCTCGGCCGTCTCGCCGAGGTCACGGACATCGGCGATGCCGCGGTGTTCCTGTGCTCGAACGAGGCGCGCTTCATCACCGGCATCGGACTGCCGGTCGATGGCGGCATGGGCATGTAACAACAAAGCCGGCAACAAGCATTTCGGAGGAACGCAATGAGCGAGAAGAAGCCCGTCATCGTCTATGGCGCTTCCGGCTATACGGGCCGGCTGGTCTGTGAATACTTGCGCGAATACAACATCCCCTTCATCGCCGCCGGCCGGAGCAATGAGAAGCTCAACGCCGCGATGAAGTCGAATGTAGCGGGCATCGAGACCGCCGACTACGAGGTGGTCAAGGTGCCGCACACCGTGGCTGCGCTGACTGAATTGTTCAAGGGCGCCTCGGTGGTGCTCAACACCGTGGGTCCCTTCGCCAAGTTCGGCGGAGAAGTGGTGCAGGCTTGCCTCGCTTCCAAGTGTCATTACACCGACACCACCGGTGAGCAGGACTGGCTGATCACGCTCGAGCAGGAGTGGGGCGCGAAGTTCGCCAATGCCGGGCTGCTGTTGGCGCCAGGCATCGCACAGATGTACACCACCGGCGAGATCGCCGCGCAGCTGTGCCTGGAGACGCCCGGCCTCGACACACTTGATATCGCCGTGTTCTGGGGTGGCAGCCCGACCATCGCATCGACGCAGACCATCCTGGTCAACGCCGCGATGGCCAAGGCCTACTACCTGGAGCAGAACAAGTACGTCGAGCATCAGCCCGATGCCGGCCTCTACAACCTCGCCATCCCCGGTCAGCACGAGCTGGCGCTGGCGTTGCCCTGGGGAGGCACCTCGCACCCGGTGTGGTTCAAGCGCGATCCGCGCGTGGCCAACGTGAAGGTGCTGGGCGGCGTGTTCAATCGCGCGCTGATGCTGGGCGTGCCGCAGATCGTCGCGGCCGCGCTGGAGGCGACCAAGGATATGAATCCCGACGACCGCTACGCCGCATTGGCGCAGACCGCTGCCGGTGTGATGAACACCATGCCGCCGCGCGAGAACCCGCGCGTCAACAAGTCGATGGATTCGGTGCATGCCTCCGGCCCGTTGGGGCGCGCGCACTGCGTCATCAACGGCAACAGCAACTACAAGCAGACCGGCATGTTGCAGGCCTATGCTGCGGCGCACCTGCTGCAGCAGCCGCCGAAGCGCGTGGGGTTCGCCTCCGGCTGCCAGGCGTTCGGCCATCACGAGCTGCTCGGGCAATTGCGCAGCTTCGGGCTCGTCAGCAAGCCGGTTCTGACCGTGCACGATTAAGTCAATCGCGGGTGGCGCGGTCCTCCGCGTCACCCGCTGCTGCTTCGGGTGTTGATCATGCGCTTCATCGATTACCTGGACAAAGGTGCCTCGCTCGGCGCCGACGCGCCGTGCCTCACCATGGATGGACGCGACCTCAGCTATGGCGAGGTGCAGCGGCTGAGCTACCGCGTCGCGCGCGGGCTCGCGCGATCGGGCATTGCTGCCGGTGAGAAGGTCGCAATCCTCTCCGGCAACGATCCGGTCGCGTTTGCCTGCGTGTTCGGCATTTCCCGCGCAGGCGCGGTCTGGTGCCCGATCAATCCGCGCAACGAGGCGGCCGAAAATCGGCTCATCCTCGAGCAATTCGACTGCAGCCTGCTGTTGTTTCATTCAAGCTTCGCGCCGTTGGTCGAGGCGGTGCGTGCGGAGCTGCCAAAGCTTCGCGCCGTCGTCTGCCTCGATGCTGAGTTGTCCTTCGCGCCCTCGTTCGACAGCTGGCTCGCCGGCCTTGCAGACGACCACTATCAACGCGAGACGATCGACGATCTCGCGATGATTCCGGGCACCGGCGGCACCACCGGCAAGCCGAAGGGGGTCATGCTGTCGGGCCGCAACATCGAGGCGATGACGGCACTGACGCTGATGGGCTATCCCTTCAAGGGCCGCCCGATCTACCTCGCGCTTGCGCCGCTGACCCACGCGGCCGGCGTGCTGTGTTTCCCGATCATGGCGCTCGGCGGCCGCATCGTGATCATGCATCACCCCGACATCGCAGAATTTCTCGATCTGATCGAGCGCTATCACGTCACGCACACCTTCCTGCCGCCGACCGTGATCTACATGCTGCTCGATCATCCGAAGCTCGACTCCGCGAGGCTCGGGTCTCTGCAATGTTTCTGGTACGGCGCGGCGCCGATCTCGGCCGCGCGGCTTGCGGAAGCGCTCCAGCGTATCGGGCCGATGGCGCAGTTGTTCGGTCAGACCGAAGCGCCGATGATAATCTCGATGATGGCGCCTAGCGAGCATTACAATGCCGACGGCACGATCGCGATGGAGCGTCTCGCCTCGGCCGGGCGGATCAGCCCGCTGGTGCAGGCCGGCATCATGGATAGCGACGGCAATTTGCTGCCGACCGGCGCCCGCGGCGAGATCGTGGTCCGCGGTTCGCTGGTGATGGAGGGCTACTACAAAAATCCCGAGGCTACGGCGGAGGCCTCCGCGCATGGCTGGCACCACACCGGCGACATCGGCTACATCGACGACGATGGCTACCTCTATATCGTCGATCGCGCCAAGGACATGATCATCACCGGCGGGTTCAACGTCTACTCGATCGAGGTCGAGAACGCGCTGCGGGCGCATGAGGCGGTGCAGGATTGCGCCGTGATTGGCCTTTCGGACGAGAAATGGGGTGAGCGGATCGTCGCCGTGGTGCAGCCCCGCGCCGGCCAAAGCGTCGATGCGACGGCGCTGGCGGCCTTCGTCAAGCAGCGGATCGGCAGCGTCAAGACACCGAAGCAGATCGAAGTCTGGGACGATCTGCCGCGCTCCAAGGTCGGCAAGGTGCTGAAGCCGGACATCCGCGCGCGGCTGGCAGGTCGCTCAGGCGACTGAGGCGCATCTTATTGCAGCGCCCATCGCTTCGAAGATATCCGCGAGACGCGCTGACGCGGACATTCGCGCGGGCCTGGAACTCTCATCCGTGTCCGGGCAGGCAAAGGCATGTTTCCGCTTTTCGATGCGCGTTTTGGGTGTCACCATGCTTCTGAACGGACGGGAGGGCCGCCATGCGCTGGTGTGTCTCGGTCGGGGCGGTGCTTGTTGCGGGGGCGATCGTCGGAGGTGACGTTGCCAGCATTGCCGCGCCGAGCCCGAAATCAGGGATAGCCGACGCCAGGCACAGCGCACTGTCCGTCAATGTCGAGCTCGTTATCGCCGTCGACGTCTCCTATTCGATGGATCTGGACGAACTCGCCATTCAGCGCGAGGGCTATGCACAGGCCATCGTCTCGAAAGACTTTCTTCAGGCGCTAAGGGCCCGTCCGGCCAGCAAGGTGGCTCTGACCTATTTCGAGTGGTCGATGTCGGGCGACGACAGGATCATCATTCCGTGGCGCGTGATCGACGGCCCGGAATCGGCGGACGCCGTGGCCGCCGAGATCATGAAAACGCCGATTCGCCGAGGTTCGAGCACCTCGATTTCCGGCGCGATCAATTTCGCAGTGCAGCTGTTCGAAGAGAATCCCTATCGCGGGTCGCGGCGCGTCATCGACATTTCCGGCGATGGGCCGAACAACGACGGAGCCCCCGTCACCGGCGCGCGCGACGCTGCCGTTGAGAAAGGCATCATCATCAACGGCCTGCCGATCATGGTGAAGGAGCCGTCCTATTTGACGACCGATATCGAGAATCTCGATCTCTATTACGAGGACTGCGTGATCGGAGGGCCGGGCGCCTTCATCATGACAATCAAGGATCGCGAAAAATTCCAGGAAGCGATCCGGACCAAGCTTGTTCTCGAAGTTGCGGGCCTCACGCCGGAGGGGAGGATCGTCCCAACCGCCGAGAATGAGCCCCGGGTGTCCTGTCTGGTCGGCGAAGAAAAATGGCGGGAGCGCGGGCGACGGATCATGCGCTAGTTGCCCGTCAGCAAAGCGAACCGACGTCGGTCCATCGCCTCACGCGCCACCAGCCCTGCCGCCTTGCAAAGATCTGGCGCATAGAGTTGGCAGCGCCGTCCCTGCTTCTCGATAGCCTTGTCGATCAACCCCAGCAGTCGTGCGGGGGCCATTCCCGCGGGAGCGGCAATTCGCCCCGTGACGACGTGCTTTTCTATTGCCTCGTGACGGTCGTGATCGAGATCGGGGTCGCGCCAGCAATTCGCGCAGATCATCACGAAGCTCTCGGAATGCGAATAGACGACGGCGTCCTCATCCAGCTCTGCGGTCAAGTCCGCCAGTTGCCGTGCCGAATCCTGTGTGCCGGCGAAGTCGAATAGCTGATAGTTCCGCCGCTCCAGCGTCGCCAAATGTGGAAAAACCGGGACCTGCACCTCACCATACGTGTGATGTGTAATCGGCGCGCCGTCGATCAGGATGACGTCGCCAAAGTCCACGCCGAGCTTCTGGTAGAGCACACTGCGGACGATGCCGTGGCACGGGCTCAACCGTTCGATCCAGATGGTTTCCTCCGCGCCCGGATCGTCCTGATCGGCCGTGCGCTCCGCCAGGGGCCGCTCCGCCAGCTTGACCTTGCATTGAGACAATGAGCATTCCGGCAAGCCAAAGCGCCCGATCTCGATCGCAAGCCCCATGCGCCTCCAGACATCCAGTGCCAGAGAGGCATTCTTTGCGCCGGTGGCGCAGATACCAAGATTCCACTCGTAACTCTCGGTGACTTCGTCCGCGAGGCTGGCTGCGATCTGGTTTGCGGTCGCGCCATCTGCGAATCTGCCGCGTGTCTTGTAGAAAAGACCCAGATTGTAATGGTGGGTGCTGTTTTGCGGATTGAGTTCGGTGAGTTTCCGATAGCTGCTCTCGGCAATCGCATCTTGCTGGCGCGACAGCATTCGCGCCGCAGTGGCCAGACCTTCGAGAATCGGTTCCTGTTCGGGTTGCCCCTCGTGGACCTTGGCCAACCCGCTCAGTTTTTCGACGACCAAACGGAACAATACAATATCGGGCGGCGCTGCATTGAGATCGTCAATGTCACGCGCTGCTTCAAGGCAGAGCCCTACAGTCGAGAGAATCCAGAAGTGCTGATCGTGAGATTGTGCGACCTCTGACAGAACGTCTATCGCGGCTTCTCTTTGCAAGCATCGATCATGGACAACCCGCAGCAATGCCATGGCGGCTTCGGGCTGCCGGGGCTGCGCTTTTCGCAGCGGCATCAGCTTGTGCAACGCGGCCTGTGTTCTTCCCGCCTGAGCTTCCGCAATGGCATCGTGCGCAATCGCCTCGATCTCATCGGATGAGAGCACCGCACTTGGACCGTCCGACGTCATTCTCGATTCTCTTCTCCGAGCACCCGCTTCGGCGTTGAGCTCGATGCTAGGCCGGAACGTCGACGCTTCGCCAGATGGCCCATAAAAAATGCGCGGGCCGCCTTGAGGCATGCCCGCGCATTTGAATTCGCAGATGTCGCGCTAAGCGTGCGTCAGTGCACGCTCACGGCTTGCAGCTCGTTGCTCCAGGCGTTGGCGACCGCGGCTTCGCGGCTGTCGGTCAGCATGATCGGCGTGCCGTCGGCGGCGTGGAGCGCGAAGAGCTTGAGGCCCGGCGCGATCTTTGGCGCTTCGGGAAACAGGCCCGGCACATCCTCGGAGCGGATCTGCTTCACATAGGCGATATGACCTTCGCCGAGAGTTGCCAGCGTCTCGGGCGAGACGTTCTTGGCTTCGTATTCGAACGCAACGTGACCTTCACTCATGGTCTCGACTCCTTCACAGAAACTAAGCGGTCGAGTCCGCTACTCGTTCCATTATTCGTGCTCATTGATAGCGATTGTCTTAACGATCCTCTCCGGTTCAGGCCGGGCAAGATCGACCGACAGCAGCCCGTTCTTCAGATCCGCTCCCAGCACGAGCATCCCCTCCGCCAGCACGAAGGTGCGCTGGAAGTGGCGCGCGGCAATGCCGCGATGGATGTATTGCCGGGACTTGTCGTCCTGCTGCCGCCCGCGAATCACGAGCTGGTTTTCCTCAATGGTTACATCGAGTTGGTCGCGGGTGAATCCGGCGACCGCCAGCGTGATCCGCAGCCGCTCGGGCTGGCCGTCCGACCGGTCGCACCTCTCGATATTGTAGGGAGGATAGCCGTCGGCGCCTTTGACGACGCGGTCGAGCACGCGCTCGATCTCGTCGAAGCCCAGAAGGAACGGACTGGAAAGCGTTGGAACACGAGACATAGTTTACAAAGTCCTCTCGAAGCGACTTTGGCATTTCAGGGCCCGGAAGCGGCGCCCCTTGGTCAGCAATATGGTCATAACCCCTTGGGGGTTCAAGGACGTAGCGGGGGCCTGTGGATTGCCCATTTTCGCGCCTGACCCCGCCCGCGGTCGCGCGGAAGCGCCCAATTCGTCACCGGGAACGCAAATGCTCGGGCAAGCCCGGGCATGACGAATCGGCCGACGATTTATCTCAATGAAATCAAACCCCCGGCTACTGTGCATGGGGTTGTTTTTCGCGATTTTGATCGGCCGGCCCTCGGAACCGCTCAGGCCTCGATCCGCGTCCGTCCGTCGCCGCTGAAAAGGTGCAGCTTCGGCCGTACCGCCGCGACGCGGATCCTCTCACCGATGGCGGGGGCCTCGGTTCCGGGAATGCGGACGATGACCTCGCCGGGCGGCAGCTCGCCGGGGGTGGCGGCAACCCGCTGCTCGTCCTGGGCCCGCGTGCCGTAGACGAAGGTTTCCGCGCCGACGCGCTCGATCGCTTCCACGGTCAGCGGCAGTGCGACACCGCCGGCCGGGGTCTGGTCGGTGATCACGAAGTCTTCAGGGCGGATGCCGAGGATGCCGGCCTCGCCCGCGCCGCCGCCGAGCTGCGATTTGATCTCATCGGCGCGCGTCGACATCAGGTTCATCGGCGGAGCCCCGATGAAGGAGGCGACGAAGGTCGTCGCCGGCTTCTCGTAGATCGCGAGCGGATTGCCGACCTGCTCGACCTGGCCGCCGTTCATGACCACGAGAATGTCGGCGAGCGTCATCGCCTCGAGCTGGTCGTGGGTGACGTAGATCGAGGTCGTGTTGAGCCGGCGCTGCAATTTGCGGATCTCGACGCGCATCGCGATGCGCAGCTTTGCGTCCAGGTTCGACAGCGGCTCGTCGAACAGAAACACTTTCGGCTGGCGCACGATGGCGCGGCCCATGGCGACGCGCTGGCGCTGGCCGCCGGAGAGCTGGCGCGGCTTGCGCTCCAGCATCGGCGCGAGCTCGAGCACGCGCGCGGCTTCCTCGACGCGGGTCTTGACCTCGGCCTCCTTCATGCCGCGGTTGCGCAGGCCGTAGGCCATGTTGTTGAAGACGCTCATATGCGGATAGAGCGCGTAGTTCTGGAACACCATCGCGATGTCGCGATCAGCGGGCTCGATCTGGTTGACGACGCGGCCGCCGATGTCGATCTCGCCGCCGGTGACGGTCTCGAGACCTGCGACCATGCGCAGCAGCGTGGACTTGCCGCACCCGGAGGGACCGACCAGCACGCAGAACTGGCCGTCGCCGACATCGACGTTGACGCCCTTGATGGCCTCGAAGCCGCCGGGATAGGTCTTGCGGACGTTGCGCAGGGTGACGTTAGCCATGAAAACTCATTTCCAAAAACCTACTTCTCGGTCTCGACCAGGCCGCGCACGAACAATTTCTGCATGGCGACGACGACGAACACCGGCGGCAGCATGGCGAGCACGGCGGTGGCCATCACGATCGGCCATTCGGTCAGCGCATCGGTGGTGGTGATCATCTTGCGGATGCCGACCTGGATGGTCTGCATGTCGTCGCGCGTGGTGATCAGCAGCGGCCAGAGATATTGATTCCAGCCGAGGATGAAGAGGATCACGAACAGCGCCGCCATGTTGGTGCGCGACAGCGGTAGCAGCGTGTCCCAGAAGAAGCGCAAGGGGCCGGCGCCGTCGATGCGCGAGGCCTCCAGCAGCTCGTCCGGCACGGTCATGAAGAACTGGCGGAACAGCAGCGTCGCGGTGGCCGACGCGATCAGCGGCAGCGCGAGGCCCGCATAGCTGTCGAGCATGTGCAGATCGGCGACGATCTTGTAGGTCGGGTAGATGCGCACCTCGACCGGCAGCATCAACGTGATGAAGATGATCCAGAAGATCGCCATCCGGAACGGAAAGCGGAAATACACGATCGCATAGGCCGAGATGATCGAGATCGCGATCTTGCCGATCGCGATTGCCAGCGCCATCACCAGCGAGTTCAGCATCATGTTGCCGACGGGCTCGCGGGTCGAGCCGCTCGTGCCGACGAAGATGGTCTTGTAGTAGACCTCGAAGAAATGCCCGCCCGGCAGCAGCGACATCTGCCCGTTCGCGATCAGGGCGTTGTCCTGGGTCGAGGCGACGATCGCGATGTAGACCGGGAATGCGACGATCGCGATCCCGATCCAGAGAATCGCGTGGGCGACGTAGCGCCGAAAGCCCTCTTCTTCGACCATCAGTAGGTCACCTTGCGTTCGACGAAGCGGAACTGGATTCCCGTCAGCACGATGACCATGACCATCAGGATCACCGACTGTGCCGCCGAGCTGCCGAGATTGCCGCCGAGCAGGCCGTCGGAATAGACCTTGTAGACCAGCGTGACCGTCGATGTGCCGGGACCGCCGCGGGTCATGGTGTCGATGATGCCGAAGGTGTCGAAGAAGGCGTAGACGATGTTGACGACCAGCAGGAAGAAGATCGTGGGCGACAGCAGCGGGAAGGTCACGGTCCAGAACCGCCGCATCGGACGGGCGCCGTCGATCGCGGCGGCCTCGAACACGCTTCGGGGGATGGCTTGCAGGCCGGCGAGGAAGAACAGGAAATTATAGGAGATCTGCTTCCACGCCGCGGCGAGGATGATCAGCCCAGCCGCCTGGTTGCCGTCAAGCAGCGGATTCCAGTCGACGCCCAGGTTGCGCAGATAGCGCGACAGCACGCCGAGCGAAGGATGCAGCATGAAGATCCAGAGCACGCCGACCACGGGCGGCGCCACTGCATAGGGCCAGATCAGCAGCGTGCGGTAGAGCATCGAGCCACGCAGCGGCTTGTCGGCCATCACGGCGAGCAAGAGCGCGAAGGACAGCGACGAGACGGCGATGGCGAACGAAAAGACGAACGTACGGACAACCGCCTCGAAATAGGCCGGGTCCTTGAACAGGTCCTGATAATTCTCGAACCAGACGAAGCTTGTCGATAGACCGAAGGCGTCCTGGAGCAGGAAGGATTGGATCACCGCCTGCGCGGCCGGCCAGTAGAAAAAAATCAAGACGATCGCGAGCTGGGGCGCAACCAGCGCGTAGGGCAATAGTTTTGCTTGGAAAATGGCTTGCTTTTGCATGATGTCAGGTGAGCGGCAGGCCGGCTTGCGGCCTGCCGCTCATCGCCTCACTTGACGGCGGTCTTTTCGAACTGGCGCAGCATCGTGTTGCCGCGCTCGACGGCAGCATCCAGCGCCTGCTTGGCGGTCTTCTTGCCGGCCAGCGCCTGCTCGATCTCTTCCGACCAGACGTCACGCAGCTGAACCATGTTGCCGAGGCGCAGACCGCGCGAATTGTCGGTCGGCTCCTTGTTGGTCAGCTCGATCAGCGGGGTCTCGAGATAGGGCTGATCCTTGTAGAAGCCCTCTTCCTTCGCCTTGGCGTAGGCCGCCTTGGTGATCGGCAGATAGCCCGAGGCCTTGTGGATGTAGACCTGGCGATCGGTGTCCGAGAGGAAGGTCAGAAACTTCGCCACGCCCTTGTATTCGTCGGCCGACTTGCCGCCCATGACCCAGAGCGAAGCGCCGCCGATGATCGAGTTCTGCGGCGCGCCCTTGACGTCCGGATAGTATGGCATCGGCACGGCGGTGAAGTTGAACTTGGCCTGCGCCTTGACGTTGCCGAAGAACGCCGACGACGTCAGATAGATCGGGCATTCGCCGGAGGTGAAGCGGCCTTCGCCGGTGTTGGTGCGGCCGGCATAGTCGTAGGTCTTGGTCTTCTGCAGCTCGACCAGGGTTTCGAGATGCTTGATCTGGAGCGGGCCGTTGAACTCCAGCACGGTGTCGAAGCCGTCGAGGCCGTTGGCCTTGCTGGCGAGCGGCACGTTGTGCCAGGCGGAGAGCTGCTCGAGATTGACCCAGGTGACCCAGGAGCCGGAGAAGCCGCAGGTGTCATGACCCGCAGCCTTCAGCTTCTTGGCGGCCTCGAACGTTTCGGGCCAGGTCTTGGGGATCTCGACGTTCGCCTTCTTGAGCTCGTCGAGGTTGACCCACATGACGGTCGACGACGAGTTGAACGGGAACGACAGCATCTCGCCCTTCGAGGTCGAGTAGTAGCCGGTGATGGCGGGCAGGTAGATCTTGGGGTCGAACTTCTCGCCGGCCTCGGCCATCAGCTTGTAGACGGGTTTTACGGCGCCGGTCGCGGCCATCATGGTCGCGGTGCCGACTTCGAACACCTGCATGATGTGCGGGGCGTTGCCGGCGCGGAACGCCGCGATGCCGGCGTTCATCGTATCGGGATAGTTGCCCTTGTAGGTCGGGATCACCTTGTAGTCGGTCTGCGAGGCGTTGAAGTCGGTGGCGAGCTTGACGATGACGTCGTTGTTGGCGCCGGTCATCGCGTGCCACCACTGGATTTCGGTCGCGGCCCACGCCGGCGAAGCGCCCATGCCGATCGTGATCGCAACTGCGGCAGCCGCCCCAAAGTGTCGAAGAGCCATCAAGTAAACCTCCCTTGGCCGTCAAAAAGAAGCGCTTGCGCTAGCAGCGCCATATGACGTTCACATGACTGTGTAAGCGGGAGAAACGAAAGCAGCAAGCGCGGCCAAATGGGAAGCCGTCAAATAGGCGAATGCCGAGCGCGCAGCCTCCTCCGTTCGCGGTGCACATGCGTGCCCGCGCCGCAGTGCGGCATTTGCTCGGGTGAGGCGGCGAGGGCGTTTAGCGCTTGCGCTCGGGGCCGCAGACCGTGCCCTTTTCGACCATCGCGTCGATCTCCGATTTGGAGTAGCCGAACTCGCCCAGCACCTCCTGGGAGTGCTGGCTGAATTTCGGCGGCAGGCGGCGCAGGCTCGGCTTGCTGCGATCGAGCCGGATCGGCGAGGCCACGCCCTTGTACCAGTCCTTCTCGATGACATCGCCGCGGGCGATCGTGTGCGGGTTGGTCAAGGCCTGGTCGATCTTCTGCACGGGACCTGCGGGCAGGCCGGCGGCGAGCAGACGATTGCACAGCGGCTCGGCCTCGTGCTGGCTGAACACGGCGGCGAGCTCGGCCCGCAGCGCCTCGCGATTGGCGATGCGGTCCTTGTTGCGGGCAAAGCGCGGATCGGTGCCGAGCTCGGGCTTGCCGATTTCCTTGGCGAGCTTGCGGAAGGTGCCGTCATTGCCGACGCCGATGAAGATGTCGTCGGTCCTGGTCGGGAAGATCGCGTAAGGCACGAGGTTGGGATGCTCGTTGCCGGTGAGCGACGGCGGCTTGCCGTGCATGAAATAATTCGCGGTGTGCGGATGCATGATGGCAAGGCCGGTTTCGTACAGCGTCGTCTCCAGGAACTGGCCCTGGCCCGAGCGCTGCCGCTCCGACAGCGCCATCAGGATGCCGATCGCCGCATAGAGGCCGGTGGTGATGTCGACCAGCGGCACGCCGATCCGCATCGGTCCGCTCTCGGGCGAACCGGTCGCCGCGATCATGCCGGTCATCGCCTGGATGATGGCGTCATAGCCGGGATTGCCGCCGCGCGGTCCGTCGGCGCCGAAGCCGCAGATCCGGCAATGCACGAGGCGCGGGAATTTCTTGCTGAGCACGTCGTTGCCGATGCCCCATTTCTCCAGCGTGCCCGGCTTGAAATTCTCGATCAGGACGTCGGCGGTCTCCAGCATCTTGAGCAGCACGAGGCGGCCGCCCTCGGAGGCGAGGTCGAGGCCGATCGAGCGCTTGTTACGGTTGATGCCGATGAAATAGGCCGCGTCTTCCTCGTGGAACGGAGGGCCCCAGTCGCGCACCTCGTCGCCGGCCGGCGGCTCGACCTTGATCACGTCGGCGCCGTGGTCGGCGAGGATCTGGGTGCAGTAGGGACCGCCGAGCACGCGCGTGAGATCGATGACGCGCAGTCCGCTCATTGCGCCCAAAACGGCTTCAGTCATGCCTTCGCTTCCCCTGTGTCGATCATTGATCACAGGCCTAGCGAGGTTTTTTTGCGCCAGCAATGGCTTGGTGCGTAGGGGCGTATGCGGTGCCGCTGCGCCATCCCGCAACGTGGCAAATCAAGCGGAAGCGGCCGGCCCGAGGGGGATCTCGGGCCAGCCAATCCGCCGTTTGATCAGACGACCGTCAGGCGAACGTCGACATTGCCGCGCGTGGCATTGGAGTAGGGGCACACCTGGTGGGCCTTCTCGACCAGCGCCTCGGCTTCCGCGCGGGCGAGGCCCGGCAGCGAGACGGCGAGATCGATGTCGAGACCGAAGCCGCCGGCCGAGCGCGGGCCGATGCCAACGGTGGAGGTGACCGAGGCGTCAGCCGGAACCTTCGGGCCGCCCTGCGAGGCCACGAACTTCATCGCGCCGATGAAGCAGGCGGCATAGCCGGCCGCAAACAGCTGCTCGGGATTGTTGCCGGCGCCGCCGCCGCCGCCGAGTTCCTTCGGCGTGGTGAGCTTGACGTCGAGCGCGCCGTCGAGGGTCGCGGCATGGCCGTCGCGGCCGCCGGTGGCTTTGGCGCTGGTCTTGTACAGGACGTTTACCGACATTTTCGTCTCCTCAGGTCTTCGGGTTGGGGTGGAACCTACATCGCAAACAATTAGATTGCGCGCAATTGAAATTTGCATGCCTCACATTTAATTGTTCGCAATTGAATGTACGGCCGCCCGGTCCCAGAATGGAGGAAACCGCGTGAGATTCTCGATGCCCCGGAAATTATCGGCGCTGGACCCGCAGCGCCTCGACAATCAGATCTGCTTCGCGGTCTATTCGGCCGCGCATGCCTTCAACCGGGTCTACAAGCCGCTGCTGGACCGGCTCGGGCTGACCTATCCGCAATATCTGGTGATGCTGGTGCTGTGGGAGCGCGACGACGTGCCGGTCAAGGACATCGGCGAAAAGCTGTTCCTGGATTCGGGCACGCTGACGCCGCTGCTCAAGCGCCTCGAGGCCGCCCACCTCGTCAAGCGCACGCGCTCGCGCGAGGACGAACGTCAGGTGCTGATCGCGCTGACCCCGCAGGGCCACGCCTTGAAGGAAAAAGCGCGCGCCGTGCCGCAGTCGATCCTGGCGGCGTCGGACTGCTCGGTCTCGGAACTGGTCGCGATGAAGGACGAGATCGTGGCGCTGCGGGATCGGTTGAATGCGGTGATCGGGGAGTAGGGGGGCTAGAGGCTAGGACAGCCGCTTCTTCGTGAAGGCGCGGCCGGAGTGGGACTTCAGGTACTTCTCAAATTCGAGCGCTTTGTACTTGTCGGGGAACGCGCAGTACCAGATCAGCTTCCACGGTCTGAACTTGGCGGTATGGGTGGATCTGCCCGCATTGTGCTCCGGAACCCGGCGCTTCAAATCCTCCGTGGCCCCAACGTATTCCTCCTCGGGAAATTCGACGCTGCGGAGGATGTAGACGTACCACATTGACGGAGATCGCCTGGGGTAGTCGTTAGGTGGGGGTCTCATCAGTCCGTCTTCGCCCTACGGGCTTCGCCGGACACCACGCTTCGCCCTCCGAGCTCCGCGCGGCTGCGCCACGCGTAGCCCGGAGGGCGAAGCGTGGTGGAGCCAGGCGGGATCGAACCGCCGACCTCTTGCATGCCATGCAAGCGCTCTCCCAGCTGAGCTATGGCCCCTTAGTCTTCCAGTTGGGAGGATCCTGGTGGATCACTCCCGTCCGGCGAGCCTGGTGACTCGCGCGGTGCACCCTTTTTCACAGATCAGGGCTGATCTCAAGTCTCTTCATCACCCCCGACATCACCAATGATGTCGGTAACGTCCTCATCGCCCTCTTCGTCGTCGGCGATAAAGGTCGAATCATCGTCGTCATCGTCCTCGATGGTCTCGTCGACCTCGATATCGTCCTCGGATTCGGGCACCGCGGCCTTGACCTTGCCGGTGTTTTCCTCGGCGTCGGCCTCCTCGAGCGAGACCTCTTCGACTTCTGCCGGCTCCGGCGTGGTGTCGGCAGCCGGCGTGTGGCGAGGTTCGGCGCCGCGAGTCGCGCGGGCCGGCGCCAAAGGCGCGATCGGGACGACTTCGCCGGTATAGGGCGAGATCACCGGATTCTTGTTGAGGTCATAGAACTTCTTGCCCGTGGTCGGGCAAATACGTTTGGTTCCGAGTTCGGACTTGGCCACGGCAGGAATCCTGGGAATGTCTGAAAAGCGGTGTTTCACTTGGCTAGTTGGCGGCCCGCTGTCAATAGCGCATTACGGGAGAAAGACATGCCCGTGACGGCGGGCAGACCTTGTGGTACCTGCCCCGCGAGCCCCGCAGGGACGTTTCGGGCCTATCCAAGGACACAAACTTGACTGATTCAGACAAGCCGACGCCGCTTCAGTCGCGCGCAAGCGGTCCCCTGACCGGGAAAGTACGGGTCCCCGGGGACAAGTCGATCTCCCACCGCGCCCTCATCCTGGGCGCGCTCGCGGTCGGCGAGACCCGGATTTCGGGCTTGCTCGAGGGCGAGGACGTCCTCAACACCGCAAAATCGATGCAGTCGCTGGGCGCCAGGGTCGAGCGCACCGGCGATTTCGCCTGGAAGGTGAACGGCGTCGGCGTCGCCGGCTTTGCCGAGCCCAGGGCGCCGCTTGATTTCGGCAACTCCGGCACCGGCTGCCGGCTCGTCATGGGCGCCGTCGCCGGCTGCCCGATTTCGGCGGTTTTCGACGGCGATGCCTCGCTGCGCAGCCGCCCCATGCGCCGGATCCTCGATCCGCTCGAGAAGATGGGCGCCAAAGTGGTGTCCGGCAGCGAGGGCGGCCGTCTGCCGCTGACCGTCCAGGGCGCGCGCGATCCGCTGCCGATCACCTACAAGACCCCGGTCGCCTCGGCCCAGATCAAATCCGCCGTGCTGCTGGCGGGCCTGGCCGCGCCCGGCACCACGACGGTGATCGAGACCGAGGCCAGCCGCGACCATACCGAGCTGATGCTGAAGCACTTTGGCGCCGACATCACTTCCGCGCAGGAGGGTCAGCACGGCCGCCGCATCACGCTGGTGGGTCAGCCCGAGCTGCACGGCGCCACCGTCGTGGTGCCCGCCGATCCCTCCTCTGCCGCCTTCCCAATCGTTGCCGCGCTGATCGTCGAAGGTTCTGATGTCGTCCTGTCCGACGTGATGACCAATCCGCTGCGCACCGGCCTGTTCACCACGCTGCGCGAAATGGGTGGTTCGATCGAGGAAAGCGAAGTCCGCGGCGATGCCGGCGAGCCGATGGCGCAGCTGCGCGTGCGCGCGTCGAAACTGCGCGGCGTCGAGGTGCCGCCGGAGCGGGCGCCCTCGATGATCGACGAATATCTCGTGCTGGCGGTGGCGGCTTCCTTCGCCGAGGGCACGACGATCATGCGCGGCCTGCACGAGCTGCGCGTCAAGGAATCCGATCGGCTTGAGGCCACCGCCGACATGCTCCGCGTCAACGGCGTCAAGGTCGAGGTCTCCGGCGACGATCTGATCGTCGAGGGGCGCGGCCACGTTCCGGGCGGCGGCACTGTCGCCACGCACATGGATCATCGCATCGCGATGTCCGCGCTGGTGATGGGCTGTGCCTCCGACCAGCCCGTGACCGTCGACGACACCGCCTTCATCGCCACCAGTTTCCCGGATTTCATTCCGATGATGCGTTCGTTGGGGGCCGAGTTTTCATGATCATCGCGATCGACGGGCCCGCGGCTTCGGGCAAGGGGACGCTCGGCAAGCGCCTCGCCCATCATTACGGCTATCGTCATCTCGATACCGGCGTCATTTATCGCGCGGTGGCCTACGCCGTGATGGAATCCGGTCATGATCTCCGGGACGAGGCGGCTGCGGTGCAGGCTGCGCTGGAGCTTGATCCCGAAAAGTTCGGCAATCCCGCCCTGAAGACCCAGGAGGCCGGCGAGGGCGCCTCGATCGTCTCGGCGATCCCCAGGGTTCGCGAGGTCCTGCTCAATTTCCAGCGGCAATTCGCCGCCGATCCGCCCGGCGCCGTGCTCGACGGCCGGGACATTGGAACCGTGATCTGCCCCCATGCCGACGTGAAGATCTTCGTCGTGGCCGATCCCAGGGTCCGCGCCCACCGCCGGACCATGGAGGCCAAGGCGAGGGGCGAGGAGGCGGACGAGGCGGCGGTGCTCGCTGACATCATCCGGCGCGACGAGCGCGACAAGAACCGGCCGATTGCGCCCTTGAAACCGGCCCCGGATGCTTACTTGCTAGATAACTCCCAACTGGATATAGAAGGCGGCGTCCGGGCCGCCATCGACATTATCGAGGCCGTCCGAGCGGGCCGGTCGCGGGGTTAAGCCGCCGCCGTCATTGGAGGAAGCGCCCGCTCCCGCTCTTTGAGGTCGATAACCCTGGTCCCCTGTTTGGGCCCGGCGCGATCCAGGCTCCGGACCAAGATTTCCACGTATCGAACGCGCGGGCCTCAGCCGGCCCGCCTCCGCTGTTCCGCCTCCATGCCGGAGCAACGAGCGGTCGCTCGAAGGTCTTGCGGA
Source organism: Bradyrhizobium sp. LA6.8 (assembly GCF_040547935.1). Taxonomy (NCBI): domain Bacteria; kingdom Pseudomonadati; phylum Pseudomonadota; class Alphaproteobacteria; order Hyphomicrobiales; family Nitrobacteraceae; genus Bradyrhizobium; species Bradyrhizobium sp. LA6.8. The sequence continues at coordinate 377,038 of NZ_JBEPQQ010000007.1, read as the reverse complement.
CCTTCCGACACTGCGTGTGCGATGCGCCCATGAACCCAACGGCCGGCACGACATCCGCAACTGGAGAACAAATGGCTTCGACTTCTGCTGATACCTATAGCCCGTCGCGCGACGATTTCGCCGCGATGCTCGACGAGTCCTTCGCAGGTGGCAACCTGCAGGAGAGCTCCGTCGTCAAGGGCAAGGTGGTTGCAATTGAAAAAGACATGGCCGTCATCGACGTCGGCCTGAAGACCGAGGGCCGCGTTGCCCTGCGCGAATTTTCCGGCCCCGGCCGTGAGAGCGAGATCAAGGTCGGCGACGAGGTCGAAGTGTTCCTCGATCGCATCGAGAACGCCCTCGGCGAAGCCGTGCTGTCGCGCGACAAGGCGCGCCGCGAGGAGAGCTGGGGCAAGCTCGAGAAGGCCTTCCAGAACAACGAGAAGGTCAACGGCGTCATCTTCAACCAGGTCAAGGGCGGCTTCACCGTCGACCTCGACGGTGCCGTGGCCTTCCTGCCGCGCTCGCAGGTCGACATCCGTCCGATCCGCGACGTTGCGCCGCTGATGAACAACTCGCAGCCGTTCCAGATCCTCAAGATGGATCGCCGCCGCGGTAACATCGTCGTCTCCCGCCGCACGGTGCTGGAAGAGACCCGCGCCGAGCAGCGCCAGGAGCTGGTGCAGAACCTCGAAGAGGGTCAGGTCATCGACGGCGTGGTCAAGAACATCACCGATTACGGTGCGTTCGTTGATCTCGGCGGTATCGACGGTCTGCTGCACGTCACCGACATCGCGTGGCGCCGCGTCAACCACCCGACCGAGGTGCTCTCGATCGGCCAGACCGTGAAGGTCAAGATCATCAAGATCAACCACGAGACGCACCGCATCTCGCTGGGCATGAAGCAGCTGCTGGACGATCCGTGGCAGGGCATCGAAGCCAAGTACCCGCTGGGTGCCCGCTTCACCGGCCGCGTCACCAACATCACCGACTACGGTGCGTTCGTCGAGCTCGAGCCGGGCATCGAAGGCCTGATCCACGTCTCCGAGATGTCGTGGACCAAGAAGAACATGCACCCCGGCAAGATCGTTTCGACCTCGCAGGAAGTCGAAGTGCAGGTGCTGGAAGTCGATTCCGTCAAGCGCCGCATCTCGCTCGGCCTCAAGCAGACCATGCGCAACCCGTGGGAGGTCTTCGTCGAAGGTCACCCGACCGGTTCGGTGGTCGAAGGCGAGGTCAAGAACAAGACCGAGTTCGGTCTGTTCCTGGGCCTCGAGGGCGACGTCGACGGCATGGTCCATCTCTCCGACCTCGACTGGAAGCTTCCGGGCGAGCAGGTGATCGACAACTACAAGAAGGGCGACGTGGTGAAAGCCGTGGTGCTCGATGTGGACGTCGAGAAGGAGCGTATCTCGCTCGGCATCAAGCAGCTCGAAGGCGACCCCTTCGCCGAGCCGGGCGATGTCAAGAAGGGCGCGGTCGTGACCTGCGAAGTGCTCGAAGTGAAGGAAAGCGGCATCGAGGTGAAGATCACCGGTACCGACTTCTCGACCTTCATCAAGCGTTCGGAGCTCGCCCGTGACCGCAACGACCAGCGCGCCGAGCGCTTCGCCGTCGGCGAGAAGGTCGATGCCCGCGTGATCCAGTTCGACAAGAAGGCCCGCAAGGTCCAGGTGTCGATCAAGGCGCTCGAAGTCGCCGAAGAGAAGGAAGCCATCGCGCAGTACGGCTCCTCCGATTCGGGGGCGACGCTCGGTGACATCCTCGGCACCGCGCTCAAGAACCGCGACAAGTAAGCGAAACGCCTGTTTCGCAACCATCAAAGCCCCGGCGCGAGCCGGGGCTTTTTTGTTGAGGCAGCATACTCAACTGTCGTCCCGGGGCGCGCGACTTGTCCGCCGTAGCTCGAAGAGCGAAGGCGGAAGCGCGAGCCAGGGACCCATAACCACAGGATCGAGTTTGGCGAAGACTCGTGGTTGCCAACTCGCGCGACAACTTCTCCCTGGGGGTATGGGTCCCCGCGCCCCGTGCGCAATTGCGCACTAGGCGGGGATGACATCTGAGTGCTTGGCTACCATCCGGGCTACGCCAGCCTTGTTTTCTTCAAATTACGCCGCAATTGATGTATCCAGATAAGTTAATGGTCACGCTGTGACGGCACAACGCGCCCAGCCTTTCATTTGGAGATATTCCGATGTCGCTCGATTCGGACATCATCGTCGATCGCCGCAGGATTCGTCGCAAGCTGACGTTCTGGCGCGTGATGGCTGCGCTGATCGCGATCGCGGCGATCGCGGGCTTCGCGCTGATCGCAACACCCGGTGCGCGCGGCACGTTCGCATCCGCCGGCTCGATCGCGCGGGTCCAGATCGATGGCCTGATCCGCAGCGACTCCGATCGTACCCAGGCGCTGGAGCGACTGGAGAACTCGCAGGCCGCCGCCGTCATCATTCACATCAACTCGCCGGGTGGCACCACCGCCGGCTCCGAGCAGCTTTATGATTCGCTTGTACGGCTGAAGGCGAAGAAGCCGCTCGTCGTCGTGGTCGAAGGCCTCGCCGCGTCCGGCGGTTACATCACCGCGATTGCGAGCGACCACATCATTGCCCAGCAGAGCTCGCTGGTCGGTTCGATCGGCGTGCTGTTCCAGTTTCCCAACGTCACGGAGCTGCTGAAGACCGTCGGTGTGAAGGTCGAGGAGGTGAAATCCTCGCCGCTGAAGGCCGCGCCGAACGGTTTTGAGCCGACCAGCCCCGAGGCACGCGCCGCGCTCGATGCGCTGGTGAAGGATTCCTATGCCTGGTTCAAGGGATTGGTGAAGGAGCGGCGTGGCATGGATGACACGCAGCTCGAAAAAGTCGCCGATGGCCGCGTCTTCACCGGACGCCAGGCGATCGATCTCAAGCTGATCGATCAGCTCGGCGACGAGAAGACCGCCGTGACCTGGCTGGTCGAGCAGAAGGGCGTCAAGAAGGGCCTCACCGTCCGCGATTACAAGCTCCAGCCCCGCTTTGGCGATCTGCCGTTCCTTAAAACGGCTGCTGTCGTCACGCTGGAAGCGCTTGGTTTAGGCTCGATTGCGCATCAGATCGGGCAAACCGGCGTCGCGCAGGCCGTCGATCGGCTCGGAATGGATGGAATGCTGGCCCTGTGGCAGCCGGCTGCGTCAAATTGATGGAACCGGGCGAGCTTCAGGGGCTTTTCCCGTCTGGCGGGTAGCGGGGCAGCCCGCTTTTTTGGCATTTGTCACGCATTTTCCCGACGCTCAACCTTCATTTAGCGTCTTGACAGATCACAGTATTTTCACGGAAATGGTCATCCGCACGCTTCCGGGTCCTATCTCTCGATGATCAAATCCGAACTTGTTCAGCGTATCGCCGAGCACAACCCGCATCTGTACCAGCGGGATGTCGAGAACATTGTGAATGCGATTCTCGAAGAGATCGTAGCGGCTCTCGCGCGCGGTGATCGCGTCGAGTTGCGCGGCTTCGGTGCCTTCTCGGTCAAGCATCGCCCTGCGCGCGCAGGGCGCAATCCGCGCACCGGCGCCCATGTACCCGTCGATCAGAAGAGCGTTCCGTTCTTCAAGACCGGCAAGGAAATGCGCGAACGGCTGAACCGCGACCATCCGGATCCAGGCGCGCCAGACTGAGACCGGCGTCAGGGTTTTCCGCGGTCGCGAGCGATGCGGCCGGAAGCTTGATTCAAGGCGAGCGAAGCGAGATGCGAAAGTTCCTGACCGCGCTGATCGTGATTCCGCTGGGCCTGATCCTGGTGACCTTCGCGGTCGCCAACCGGCATTTCGTCACGGTCTCTTTCGACCCCTTCATTACGAACGACCCGTCATTCTCGGTGACGTTGCCGCTGTTCCTGCTCCTCATCCTGGTGGCTGCCCTCGGGGTCCTCGCGGGCGGCTGCGCTGTCTGGTTCGGCCAGCGGCGCTGGCGCCGCGCGGCGCGCCGGAATGATGTGGAGGCACGGGCTGCCAGGACCGAATTGGCCGATCTGCGGGCCCAGGCGGCCGCAGCGAAGCCCCAGCCCCAGCGCCTCCCCGTTCCCTCCGGGGTGGGCCTTTACGGGCCCATCGGGCGAGACAAGCAGCGCGCGACGTTGTAGAAGCGGCCGCAACCGAAAACCCGGTTTTCCGGCCGCAGACCCGCGGCCTTCATCTGCTTTGAGACCATGTCCCTGCTCGTCAAAATCTGCGGCCTGTCCACGGGCGAGACGCTCGAAACAGCGCTCGACGCCGGCGCCGACATGGTGGGGTTCGTGTTCTTTCCGCCGTCGCCGCGGCACGTCTCTCTGGAGCTTGGCCGTGACCTCGGCCGCCAGGTGAAGCGGCGCGCGCTCAAGATCGCGCTCACGGTCGATGCCGATGACGCCACGCTCGACAACATCATGGACGCGCTGTCGCCGGATATCCTTCAGCTTCACGGCAAGGAGAGCGTCGCACGGCTGCGCGACATCAAGCAGCGGTTCGGCCGCCCGGTAATGAAAGCGGTGCCGGTCGCAACCGCCGCCGATCTCGCAGTGCTGCCTGGCTACGCAGAGGTTGCCGATCGCATCCTGTTCGACGCGCGGGCGCCAAAAGACGCGACACGTCCCGGCGGCCTCGGCGCGGCCTTCGATTGGCATCTGCTCGAAAACCTGGAACTCAAGCTGCCGTATATGGTCTCGGGCGGACTTGATGCCCACAACGTCGCCGAGGCTCTTCGGGTCACGCGCGCCGGCGGCGTCGACGTCTCCTCCGGTGTCGAGAGCGCCTCCGGCGTCAAGGATCCCGAGATGATCAAGGCCTTCATTCGCGCCGCGCGCGCCACCCAAGATGCAAGTCAAGAGTTGAGCGTTCGATGAACATCGCCAAACCAAATTCCTACCGCAGCGGTCCCGACGAGCGCGGGCACTTCGGCGTTTTCGGCGGCCGCTTCGTCGCCGAAACCCTGATGCCGCTGATCCTCGATCTGGAGAAGGCCTACACCGCGGCCAAGGCCGATCCGGCCTTCCAGGCCGAGATGAACGGCTATCTCAAGAACTATGTCGGCCGGCCCTCGCCGCTCTATTTCGCCGAGCGCCTCACCGAGCAGCTCGGCGGCGCCAAGATTTACCTGAAGCGCGAAGAGCTCAACCACACCGGTTCGCACAAGGTGAACAACGTGCTCGGCCAGATCATGCTGGCGCGGCGCATGGGCAAGAAGCGCATCATCGCCGAGACCGGCGCCGGCCAGCACGGCGTTGCTACCGCGACGCTGTGCGCGCGCTTCGGCCTCGAATGCGTGGTCTATATGGGCGCCGTCGACGTCGAGCGGCAGCAGCCCAACGTCATCCGCATGGAGATGCTGGGCGCGACGGTGGTCCCCGTGCAGTCGGGCACGCGCACGCTGAAGGACGCCATGAACGAGGCGCTGCGCGACTGGGTCACCAACGTGCACAACACGTTCTATTGCATCGGCACGGTGGCGGGCCCGCATCCCTACCCGACGCTGGTGCGCGACTTCCAGTCGATCATCGGCAACGAGACCAAGACGCAGATGCAGGAGGTCGAGGGACGCCTGCCGGATTCGCTGGTCGCCTGCATCGGCGGTGGCTCGAATGCGATGGGCCTGTTTCATCCGTTCCTCGACGATCCCTCCGTCGAAATTTTTGGCGTCGAAGCCGCCGGCCATGGGCTCACGCAATTGCATGCGGCCTCGATCGCGGGCGGCCGTCCCGGCGTTCTGCACGGCAACCGCACTTATCTCTTGATGGATGCGGACGGCCAGATCCAGGACGCGCATTCGATCTCCGCCGGCCTCGACTATCCCGGCATCGGTCCCGAGCATTCCTGGCTGCACGAGATCGGCCGCGTCAACTATCTCTCCGCGACCGACGACGAGGCGCTCGCAGCATTCCAATTGCTGTCGCGGCTGGAAGGCATCATCCCCGCGCTCGAGCCCGCGCATGCCATCGCCAAGGTGATGGAGCTCGCGCCGAAGCGGCCGAGAGATCACCTGATGGTCGTCAATCTCTCCGGCCGCGGCGACAAGGACGTCCCGCAGGTCGGCGACATCCTGAGGGGCAAGAGCAAGTGACCACGCGTATCGACACCCGTTTCGCCGAGCTGAAGAAAGCGGGCCGCTCGGCCTTCGTCACCTATGTGATGGCCGGCGATCCCGATCTCGCGACGTCGCTCGATATCGTCAAGGCGCTGCCCAAGGCAGGCGCCGACGTCATCGAGCTCGGCATTCCCTTCACCGATCCGATGGCGGATGGTCCCTCGATTCAGGCTGCAGGTCTGCGCGCGCTCAAGAACGGCATGACCTTGAAGAAGACGCTGGAATTGGTGCGCGACTTCCGCAAGGACGACAACGTCACGCCGCTGGTGCTGATGGGCTATTACAATCCGATCTACATTTACGGCGTCGACAAGTTTTTGGCCGACGCCAAGACGGCCGGCGTTGACGGCCTGATCATCGTCGATTTGCCGCCGGAGGAAGACGACGAGCTCTGCATTCCCGCGCTGAAGGCGGGCCTGAACTTCATTCGCCTCGCGACCCCGACCACGGACGACAAGCGCCTGCCCGCGGTGCTCGCGAACACATCAGGCTTTGTCTATTACGTCTCTATCGCCGGCATCACCGGTGCCGCGGCGGCGGACGCGAATGCCGTCGGTGAAGCCGTCGCGCGCATCAAGCGGCATACCAAGCTGCCGATCTGCGTTGGTTTTGGCATCCGCACGCCAGAGGCGGCGCGCGCCATTGCCGAGAAGGCCGATGGTTCGGTGGTCGGCACGGCACTGGTCGATGCACTCAAGAACAGCCTCGATGCCGAGGGTCGCGCGACCGCCAAAACCGTTAACGCGGTAGCCGAGCTGACCGCGGCCCTGGCCCAGGGCGTCAAGGGCGCGAAACAGGCGGCCGAATAGGCCATAATTCCGCTTTGGGGGCGGGCGAACACGGCGGCTTGCCGGGCAGAGGCCCGGCCGCCATATATCCTTCAGGCAGCCCTTTCGCGGGGCTCGCACATCGGAGCAAACCATGAACTGGCTTACCAATGTGGTCCGGCCGAAGATCCGCAACATGCTGCGGCGGGAGACGCCGGAGAATCTGTGGATCAAGTGTCCGGATTCCGGGCAGCTCGTGTTCTACAAGGACGTCGAGGCCAACCAGTTCGTCATCCCCGGCTCGAACTACCACATGCGCATGGGCGCGGTGGCGCGTCTGAAGTCGATCTTCGACAACGAGACCTGGTACGATGTCGCGCTGCCCGACGTCACGCCCGATCCGCTCAAGTTCCGTGACGAGAAAAAGTATGTCGACCGCATCAAGGATGCCCGCGCGCGCACCAATCTGAACGACGCGATCAAGGTCGGCTATGGCAAGCTCGAAGGTGCCGCCGTCGTCGTTGCCGTGCAGGATTTCGATTTCATGGGCGGCTCGCTCGGCATGGCCGCGGGCGAAGCCATCGTGCGCGGGCTGGAGCTCGCGGTCGAGAAGAAGTCGCCGTTCATCGTGTTCGCCGCATCCGGCGGCGCGCGCATGCAGGAAGGCATCCTGTCGCTGATGCAGATGCCGCGCACCACGGTTGCGGTGCAGATGCTGCGCGAAGCAAAACAGCCCTACATCGTCGTGCTGACCAACCCAACCACCGGCGGCGTCACCGCGTCCTACGCGATGTTGGGTGACGTGCAGATCGCCGAGCCCGGCGCGCTGATCGGTTTCGCCGGCGCGCGCGTGATCGAGCAGACCATCCGCGAGAAATTGCCGGAAGGCTTCCAGCGTGCCGAATATCTGAAGGATCACGGCATGGTCGACATGGTCGTGCATCGTCACGAACTGCGCCCGACCCTGGCGCGGCTGTGCCGCCTGCTGACCAGGGCGCCGGCGCAGGAAGGCGCATCGAAATCGGTGCAGCCGGTCGTCAGTCCGGCGCAGATCGTCTCGGCCGCCGAGACGGCGCCGGCCGCGCCGCACGCGTGAACGCGTCCTCTGACAGCGCAAAGCCGCCGCTCGGTGAATTGATCGGGCGGCTGTCGGCCCTGCACCAGAAGCGCATCGATCTCGGGCTGGAGCGGATGCACCGCCTGCTCGAGCGGCTCGACCACCCCGAACGCAAGCTGCCGCCGGTGATCCACATCGCCGGCACCAACGGCAAGGGCTCGACGCTCGCTTATCTGCGCGCGACGCTGGAGGCCGCCGGCCTGCGTGTTCACGCCTACACCTCGCCCTATCTCGTCCGCATCAACGAATGTTTTCGCCTGGGCCGCGTCGGCGGTGGCGTGCTGGTCGGCGACGATGAGTTGCGCGCGGCGCTGGAAGAGGTCGAGCGGGTCAATGCCGGCGAAGGTGCAACCGTGTTCGAGCTGAAGACCGCGGCTGCCTTCCATCTGTTCGCGCAGAACCCCGCCGATGTCATGCTGCTCGAAGTCGGCCTCGGCGGCCGGCTCGATTCGACCAATGTGATTGATACGCCGGCGGCGTGCGTGATCACACCGATCAGCATGGATCATATGGATTTCCTCGGCGATACGCTGACCTCCATCGCCGGCGAGAAGGCCGCGATCATCAAGCGCGGCGTGCCCGTGATTTGCGCCGAGCAGACGGGCGAGGCGATGGCCGTGATCGAGGCGCAGGCCAGGCGCATGCGCGCGCCGCTGTTCGCCGCGAACGAAAGCTGGCACGTCAATGTCGAGCATGGACGCCTGGTCTATTCCGACGATCGCGGCCTGATGGATCTGGCGGCGCCGCGCCTGTTTGGCCGCCACCAGTTCGACAATGCGGGCCTTGCGATCGCGACGCTGCGTGCGATCCCGAGTTTCAAGGTCAACCAGGCGGCCTTCGAGGCAGGCATCGTCGGCGCGGAATGGCCGGCGCGGATGCAGCGCATCACCTCGGGCGAGCTGCTTGCGCTCGGACCGCAGGGCTCGGAGATCTGGCTCGACGGTGGCCACAACGCCGAAGGCGGGCGCGTCGCGGCGGCTGCGCTCGGCGATCTCGAAGAGCGGGTCTCGCGTCCGCTGGTTGTGATCGCGGGCATGATGGCCAACAAGGACGCGCAAGGTTTTCTCGCCAATTTCGCTGGCCTGACCCGTCACATCATCGCGGTGCCGATCCCCGATACCGAAAATGCGATGCCGGTCGATCGCCTCGCGGATGCCGCGCGCAGCCTCGGCATGCGCGTCGAGACCGCGCCCGGCGTCGAAGCCGCGCTGCGCGGCTTGGCGAAGCTCGCTTACGAGGTGCCACCGCGCATCCTGATCACCGGCTCGCTTTATCTTGCCGGCCACGTGCTCGGCGTCAACGGCACGCCTCCTGCATAGTCTCTTGTCCCGGACGCGCTGCAACGCGTAAGCGTTGCTGCGCAGAGCCGGCACCCAGAGGCCACATGGGCCCCGGCTCTGCAGCGCACTGCACTCGACGATGCTTCGCATCGCGAGGGAAGCGCTGCGCCGCGTCCGGGGCACGAGAGTGATGAGAATGCCAATGCGCTTTGCCGCGATCGCCGACGTTCACGGGAACCATCTCGCGCTGGAGGCGGTGCTTGCCGACATCCGTGCGCAAGGCATCGCCGACATCGTCAATCTCGGCGACATGCTGAGCGGCCCGCTCGATGCGCGCCGGACCATCGAGATCCTGATGCAGCTCGACGCCGTGCACGTGCTCGGCAATCATGACCGCTACCTGCTCGACCGCCCGCCGGAAAAGATGGGATCGTGGGACCGTCCCGCCTACGAAGCGCTCAATGCCGCGCAACTCGACTGGCTGCGCGCACAGCCGATGACGCGGGTGTTTCGCGAGCAGGTTTTCCTCTGCCATGCGACGCCTGATGACGATGAAGTCTATTGGCTCGACACCGTGCATCCCGACAGTACGGTGGCGCTATCGCCGCTCGACCGCATCGAGCAGTTCGCGCAAGGCATCACGCAATCTCTGATCCTCTGCGCGCACACGCATCTCGCCCGCGCGGTGCGGCTGCGCGACGGCCGGCTGATCGTCAATCCCGGCAGCGTCGGCAGCCCCGGCTATCGCGACGTGCATCCATTCCCGCATGTCGTCGAAGCCGGTACGCCGCACGCGCGCTACGCGATCCTCGAGCTTGTCGGGAGTGCATGGCAGGTGACGTTCCGGCACGTCGCATATGACCACGAGGCGATGGCTGCACTCGCGCGCCGCAAGGGCCAGCCGGAGCTGGCGAATGCATTGGCGACGGGGTGGATCGGATAGAGGCGCTTCGTCCCGGTTGCCTCGACTCCTTAATAGGCGCGCTTATTATAAGCGTACATATTAAAGAGGGCAGCGTGCGATGAACGACGACAATGTCTGGCGGGGCGAATACGCGGTCGAGACATCGGCAGCTCCGGAGGCGATCTGGAGCATCTTCCGCGATGTGCCCGGTTGGAAAACCTGGAACGCAGGTATCGAGCAGATCGACATTGACGGGCCATTTGCGGCCGGGACCTGGTTCACGATGAAGCCTCCCGGCGAGGAGGCGCTGCGCTCGCAGCTGATCGAGGTCCGCGAGAACGCGTGCTTCATCGACGAAACGCGAGTCGGCGATCTCGTCATCAAGGTCGCCCATCGCATCGAATCCCTTGGGGCAGGACGCACGCGCATCGTTTACGCCGTTGACGCGCGAGGGCCGCAAGCGTCCGAGATCGGTCCGGCTGTCGCGTCAGACTTTCCCGATGTTCTCGCCAGTCTCGCCAAACTCGCCGAAACGAGATCGGCATGATTGCCGTCGAGCAAAAATAAAACGGCCGGCGTGTTGCCGGCCGTTGAAAGAATTCTCAGTTATGCTCGCCGCGGATCAGACCGCCGACGTGATCCACTGCTGAAGCTTTGCCTTCGGCGCCGCGCCGACCTGGCGGGAGGCCATCTCGCCGCCCTTGAAGATCATCAGCGTCGGGATCGACATCACGCCGTATTTCGACGCGGTCTTCGGGCTCTCGTCGACGTTGAGCTTCACGATCTTGACCTTGTCGCCCATCGCGCCGGCGATCTCGTCAAGCGCAGGTGCGATCATGCGGCAGGGGCCGCACCATTCGGCCCAGAAATCGACGACCACGGGGCCGTTCGCCTTGAGCACTTCGGCTTCGAAATCGGTATCGGAAACCTTGCCAACGGCCATGGGAGTACCTCACTCGGTTGAAAGAATCGGCGCGCATGGGAATCGCGCCCGGGATCATGCCGTCAACCTATGAACGGCCCCTTGCCGGGTCAAGGACGCTCACGCCGACATGAAGGGATGCCAGCGCCGCGTCCAGCGCGGGGGCTGAAATCTCCATATATTCAAGGGCCTCGGTCCAGAGCAGGACGGCCCTGATCGGCTTTTGGGGATAAAGCCGCGCCAGCACCGCCCGGTACAGCGCAAGCTGCCGGACATAGGCGGCGGGCGCCTCCGCGGCGCTTTTGGGCGCCGCCTGGTTGGTCTTGAAATCGACGATCAGAACCTCGTCCGGACGAACGACCAGCCGGTCAATCTGCCCCGACACCAGCGCTGGCGCCCGCCCCGGCCGGTCCAATCGGCCGACGATCGAGACCTCGGCACGGCTGCCGGCGGCAAACACCGGGGCAAAGCGCGGTTCGGCGATCAAGGCGAGAACCTTGTCGGCCAGCGCGGTCCGGTCGGCCTCCGTCCAGTCGGGCGCGTTGCGCGCCATGAAGCCAAGCGCGGCGTCGCGCCGGCGCTCGGGGGCGATGTCGGGGAGGGATTGCAGCAGCCGGTGCACCAGCGTGCCGCGCTGCAGCGCCACCGCGCGCGACTGCACCGATTCGCCTGACCGCACGCTACGGCCGTCCTCGGCCGACTGGCCGGAGGGGCGCACTGGATCGTCATCGACGCTATCGTGCGGTAACGGCGTCCGCAGCCAGTCCGGCAATGCGATCGATTGATCCACCGACATCGCAGGCGTGCCGAGCGCCCCGACATCCTCCGGCCGGGCGAATCGGGTCACCTTGCCGAGCGGCGTCTCGATCGTCTGCTTGTCCAGGCCCGAGCCGGTGAGCCCGGTGTCGATGAGGTCATACCAGCTCAGCTTGCGGACCGTCTTCATGTTACCGGGCATGCAGCCGCCGACGATCAGCCGATCGGCCGCGCGCGTCATCGCGACATAGAGCAGGCGGCGATACTCGTCCTCGGTCTCCTCGATCATGGCCTTGCGTGCGTCGGCGACGGGCTTGGGATCATCGGCCTTGCGCCCGGCCCAGACCACGACCTCGCCGCCATTGCCGCGCGGCACGTGGATCAGCCGGACCCGTTGCGAATCCGCGGGCGATGATGTGGTGTCGACCATGAACACGACCGAGGCTTCGAGGCCCTTGGCGCCGTGCACCGTCATGACACGCACCTCGTCGCGCGAGATCTCCATGTCGCGCTTCACCTCGGTGTCGGCCGAGCGCAGCCAGGCCATGAAACCCTGCAGCGAGGCTGGCGCCTTGCGCTCGTAGTTCAGCGCCAGCTCCAGAAACTCGTCGAGCGCGTCGTTGGCCTCATGGCCGAGCCGGCGCAGGATGCGCGCGCGTCCGCCGTCGCCGCCGAGCAGCCAGGCGTAGAACGCGAACGGAGTCTCGTCGCGCGACCGCGCCTCGCAGGCTTCAAGCCGCCGCAGTGCCGTGGCGAACGTCTCGCTTGTGGCGGCATGTTCGGCGAGCGCGCGGCGCAGCGACCCCTTGCGGCCCCAGGCGAGCTGAAACAGGTCGTCGTCATCGAGCCCGAACAGAGGGCTCTTCAGCGCAACCGCGAGCGCGAGATCGTCCTGCGGCAGCAGCAGCGCGTCCGCAAGATTCATCAGGTCGATGATCGCGATGTGCTCGGTCAGCTTCAGCCGGTCGGCGCCGGCGACCGGAACATTGGCGTGCTTCAATGCCTGGATCACGGCGTCGAACGCATTGCCGCGCCGGCGCACCAGGATCAGCATGTCGCCATAACGTAAGGGCCGGCGCTCGCCTTCGTGTCCCGTCAGCGTGCCGCTCTCGACCAGTTGCTTGATCTCGGTCTGGATGCGGCGGGCGAGCTTCACCTCGGGGCTGGTGGCGGCGACGCCATCGAACGGTGCGCGCCAGCCCTCGATCTCCTGCCTGTCATCGGGCTCGGCGAGATCCCACAGCTCGATCACGCTCGGGCCCGCATCGGCGAGCGCATTGTGCAGGGGATGGCCGATCTCGACCGAATGGATGCTCTTGTAGATCTGGGGCTCGCGGAAGACGTGGTCGACCGAGTGCAGGATCGCCGCGCCCGAACGGAACGAATAGGTGAAGGCGACCGGATCGAATTTCAGCCCGGCGGCGGTGAACTTGCGGTGCAGCTCGCGCCGGCGTGCGTCGAACTCTCGGGGCTGGGCGCCCTGAAAGGAGAAGATCGACTGCTTCTCGTCGCCGACGGCAAAGACGGTGCGGTTCAGCCCCTCGCGTGCGCCTTCGCCGGCGGTGAACTCCGAAATGATATGCGCGACGATGTCCCATTGCCGCGGGCTTGTGTCCTGGGCCTCGTCGATCAACACATGATCGACGCCGCGGTCGAGCTTGTAATGCACCCAGCCTGAAGAGACGCGGTTCAGCATCGCCAGCGTCTTGTCGATGAGGTCGTCGTAGTCGAGCAGCCCGCGCTCCTGCTTCTCACGGCGGTAGTTTGCGGAGGCCGCGGTCGCGATGTGCAGCAGGGCCGCGGTGCGGTCACGCATGGTCACCGCGCGGCGCTTCTCGATCAATCCGCCGAGGCGCTGCCCCTCGTTCTCGAACAGGCGGGCGACAGATGGGTTGTGATCGCCAAACTTCTTCGTCAGCACCGCCTTGCGCGGCAGTTTTTCATCGGTGAGGAAGACGCCGAGATAGGCGTCGACCTGCGCGGCGCCGGAAAACACCTTGGCCTCGCGGAAACGAGCGGCCTGGCTCTTGTCGGAAGAGGTGCCGTCTTCCAGCGCGAAGGCGATGTCGTCCCAGCGCGACCGCGGCAGGAATGGGCCGTCGAGAATTTCCGTCTCGACGTCCTCGATCCGATCGCTCGCCTCCACGCCGAGCACCGCCGCCATCTGCTCAGCAGCTGCCCCGGCATTGCCGGCCTCGTCGGTCCAGGCCATGAAATGATCGCGGCTGAGACAGGCCTCGCGCACGACCTCCTTGAAAGTGACGTCGGCCGCGCTCGCCATCGCGGTGAGCAGCGCGCGGCCGGTGACGGTCTCCGGATCGCGCGCAGCCTCGAGCAATACCTTCAGATTGGCGCGCTCCATCATGTCGGTCTGGTCGCGCTCGTCGATCACGGCAAAGCGCGCGGGAACATTGGCCTCGAACGGAAACTGCTGAAGCAGGCGGGTGCACAGCGCGTGGATGGTCTGCACCTTCAGCCCGCCCGGCGTCTCCAGCGCGCAGGCAAACAGCTTTCGCGCTTCGCGGCGTATTTTTCGATCGGGATGTGGGATGCCGACCGCCTTAATCGCCGCGTCGAGCGCGTTGTCGTCCAGCGTCACCCAATGGCCGAGCGTCGTGAACACGCGTTCGGCCATGTTGGCGGCGGCGGCCTTGGTGAAGGTGATGCAGAGGATCTTTTCCGGCGGCACGCCCGACAGCAGCAGTCGGATCACCCGCTGCACCAGCACATGGGTCTTGCCCGAGCCGGCATTGGCCGACACGAACGCCGACGCGGTCGGATCGGACGCGCGCGCCTGCCGCGCACGCACCTCGTCGGGAATGGGACGCGGCAGCTTCACCATTCCTCGATCCCCAGGCCGCCGGCCGCGGACCATTCCTTGATCCGGGCGAGGTCGTCATAAGTGCCGTAGCGGTTGGTCCACATCGGCAGGTTCAGCGAGGTGTACGCCTGGTTCTCGTCCTCGAAGGCACGGATCAGCGCCTCCAGCTTGGCCCGTGCTTCGGCGGCGGCCGTGTCCGGCGGCTGCGGCTCGTCGCCTTGCCTATACTTGAGCTCGAGGATGCGCTCCTCGCCGGGCGGATTGTTGCCGCTCAGGCGCACATAGACGAGCTGGCTGATGGACGAACCCGCGTCGATGTCAGGGAATCCGCCCTCGCGCAGGATCGCGGCTTCCAGCGTCAGCTGTGGTGACAGGCCCATGCGGACCTGCTTGCCGGTCGGCGGCTGCCCGGTCTTGTAGTCGAGGATGGCATAGCTGCCGCCCTGGCGCCGCTCGATGCGGTCGGCGCGGGCGGAAAGCTGGAAGCTGCGGTCGTTGTCGAGCCGGATCGAGATCTCGCCGCGCGTCTCCGCAGTGATGACCTCGATCACGTCGCGGCGTGCCGTCTCCCATTCGCCAAACCAGCGCGCGATGCGCTGGAAACGCGGCCACCACAGTGCGCGCGCTTCGGGGCGCTCCATCAGCGGCGCAAAATACTTTTCGCCGATCGCGCGCAGCACGCGCGCGGGATCGTCGGGCAGGCGCGTGGCGTAGCTTTCCGTGAACTCGCCGAGCGCATCGTGGATCGCCGAGCCGCGGTCGGCGGCCGACAGCGGCATGTCGACGGGGTCGAGCGCATCGAGCCGCAAAATGTGCTTTGCGTAGATCGTGTAGGGATCACGCAGCCAGTCCTCGATCGCGGTGACCGACATCTTGAGCGGCCGCGTCGCGCGCGGCGGCCGCGGCTCGGGCTGCTTGACCGGCTTGACCTCGTCGGGCTGGTCCAGCGCGCCCGCAAACTGCACGTATTTCTCGCCCGCGCGGATGGCCGTCTTCCAGAGCTCGTCGCCCGCGACCGCCTCTAACCGGTGCAGGAAGCGCGAGGCAACCGCCGGTGCGCCGCCGGCCTTAGCGGAATGGGTCAGGATCACCTCGTCGCCGCCGAGCAGTTGCGCGAAGTCGTGTGCGGAGAGGCCGATACGGCGCTCCGGCAAATCGAGGCCAAGCTCGTGTCGCATCGGCCGGCTGAGCCAGGGATCGATGCGCGGCGCCGGCGGCCAGACGCCTTCGATCAGGCCGCCGATGATGATCCGGTCGGCCTGCATCAGGCGCGATTCCAGCGGACCGTAGATCTGCAGCCGCGCGCCGGGTCTGTCCCGCCGCCGCACGGCCCGGTCGCTGAACGCGGTCTGGAAAACGTCGGCATAGTCAGGCAGCGTCACCATCAACCCGCTGGTGGTGCCGCCGCGCAGGAGGTCGTCGAAGGCGGCTGCGAGCGCCAGGCCCTCGCGCTCCTCGAAAGCGAGCGGGATGCCCTGCTCGTCGCGCGACAGTTCGATCATGATCTCGCGATGCCGGTGCGCGAGCTCAGCGAAGTCGTACGGTTTCGATGACGCGAGACTCTCGATCGGCGCCAACGCTTGTCGCAGGGCATCGATCAGCGCCTGGATGCGATCGAGGTCCTCTGCCTTCAGACGCGCACGTGGCTCCGCGTGGTGGAGCGCAGAGACCTCTTTGCGCCACAGCTTTGCCAGCTCCTCGCGGAAACGATTGAATTCGCGCAGCAGGCCCGCGGTGCCCGCAGGCGGCCGCGTGCCGCGCAAGACCGCAAGCTCGAGGCCCTCGATCGCCGCCTTCCATGCGCCAGGCAGCCGGCCAAGCCGGCACAACGGATGCTTCAGCATCGCCAATAGCGTCGGCGGCTCCAATCCCTTGGTCGCCGCTTCCGATGCCAGACGCGCAAAAACGCCGGCCGACGTTTCCATCAGCACGTCGCCGCCGGAATCGTCGAAGGCGAGATCCCATCGCGTGAGCGCGGCCATCACCCGCCGCGCCAGCGCGCGGTCCGGCGTCACCAGTGCCGCCGATTTGTCGAGATGCCGCGCCTCGCGCATCGCAATGGCGATCGCGAGCGCTTCCATTTCAGGATTGGGGGCTTCGACGACCGCAAGGTTTGTCATGCCGCCCGCGATCTTCGCGGCGACGTCAGGCTGCTTCAGCCGGTCGTGCCAGACTTCCGTCTTGGCAGATGGCCGCATCGATTCGGAGGCGAGCAGATCGCGGCCGCCGTCCGCTGCCGGTTGAAGCAGCTCGACATCGCCGCGCTTGATGCCAAAGCGCTCCAGCAGCGCGTGCATGGCATATTGCGGATGGTTCGACGCCGGATGCTCCGCGAACTTGCCGAGCGAGTCGCGCACGCCGCCGATGGTCCGCCAGGCGTCGTCGTCGAGATCGGTGTCGAGGCCAGGCAGTACCACCGCGCCATGCGGCAGCGCGGCGACCGCATGGAGGAATTTTGCGGTGGCCGGCATCGAGCCGGTCGAGCCGGCGGCGATCACCGGACCATGGGGATGCGCGGTCAGCCGCTTCGCTTCCGCCGCGATCAGGAGGTCGCGCCGCGCCGCGGGCTCGATCCGGTTGATCTCCGCGAGATGGCCGGGCCACGCGATGCGCGCGATCCGCAAAAATTCGAGCGAGTGCTGCCAGTAGCGGTCGAGCATATCAGGCACCAGGCCGTCGAGCGCGCTCCAGTCGACGCCGCGCGTCACCATGTCGTCGATCAGGCGTGCGAGGTCGCCGGCCAGCGCGAGCGTCGAGGCGGGGCCGCCGACCACCAGCGGGGACAGCACCGGGCCTTTGGCCCAGGCGGCCACGAGCTGCGCCAGCGTCAGCCGCCGTTCGAGCTCGCCAAGCCGTGGCGGAATGTCGAGCGGCGTTCCGCCGGAGAACTGCTCGCCCTCGTCGGCGAAAGCGAGTTCGTCCTCGTCGATGTCGCCGAGCGCGACGATGCGCGGCAGCACCACCGCATCGGCCGCCATCTCGTCGAGAAAGATCTCGCGCACGACGCGCATGGCGCGCCTTGTCGGCAGGTACAGCGTGGCATCCGCAAGCCGCGCCGGTTCCTTGCGCGCCTCGAATCCGTCGACCAGCCGGCCGTCGAGCAGGCTCGAGACGACCGTGCGCAGGAACGGAACTGAGATGGGAACGCTGAAAACGCGCATGGGCTGCCTGATTCGGGAATCAGGCGCCAATATAGGGAGGCGGATTCAAATGGATATGGGTGGAGGGGAGATAGTCCCCGCTGTTCGCTTTACACCGCTCTCGTGCCCCGGACGCAACGCGGCATGAAATGATGCGTTGCTGAGCCGGGGCCCAGACGTCGACATCACGAATGTGGCTGTGTGGGTCCCGGCTCTGCGGAGCGACACTTCGTGCCGCACCGCGTCCGGGACAAGAGAGCTGGCCCTACGCCACGCTCTCCAGAAACGCCTCTTCCGCCGCATGCACGGCGTCGGGCGTGCCGACATGCATCCAGACGCCGTCGAGGCGGAGGCCGAACAGCCGCTCCTGCTCGTTGGCGCGGTCGAACATTTTTGTCAGCGAGAACTCGCCCGTCGGCGCATCGGCGAAGATCGAGGGCGACAGGATCGCCGCGCCGGCATAGACGAACGGAACGACCTCTTTTTCCTTGCGCTTGCGCAGGGCGCCGTCGGGCAGCATGCCGTAATCGCCGCGGCCGCTATAGCCGATGCTGGTCGCGGTCGGCGCCATCAAGAGCAGGATGTCCATGCGCTCAGGATCGAAGTTTTCCGCAAGCCGCGCCAGGTTCGAGCGCACGCCGTCGATCCACAGCGTGTCGGAATTGACATGGAAGAACGGCGCGTCGCCGAGCAGCGGCAGCGCCTTGACCACGCCACCGCCGGTGCCGAGCACCTGGTCGCGCTCGTCCGAGATGGTCACGCGCGGATGCTGGCGGGATGCGGTGTGGTTGATGATCTGGTCCGGCAGATAGTGCACATTGACGATCGCCTCGGTCACGCCGGCGTCGCCGAGCTTGTCGAGCACATGGTCCAGCAGCGGCTGGCCGGCCACCGGCACGAGCGGCTTCGGCATCTTCTCCGTCAACGGACGCATGCGCAGCCCGAACCCCGCAGCGAGCACCATGGCTTTGGTCGGCTTGACGGACATCGTTCGCTTTCTCAGACTCGTCTTTCCCGGAATCCTGGACTTGAGAACTTTTGAAGTTCGCGTACGCAGCAATCCTAACACGGACCGCAATTGGCCGCACCGCGTCTTAACCGCCTTAACCACCTGCCGTGACGGTTGTACGACGGGTGTGGCCGTCACGCCCCAACGGATGTGGAACGCGCCTTCTTCTTCTTGTCGCCGAGCTTGAGAAAATTGACGCCGATCTGGTCGCCGTTGACCCACGCCAGCTCACAGCGACGGTACGCAAGTCCGGTGGACGACAGCAGGAGAAAAAATTCCTTCAGATGCAGGCCCTCGACCGAGCCGTCGATGGTCAGCTTGGCACCGCTCTCGGAGACGTCCTCCATGGTGCACTCGCGCCGCCAGGTGCCGTCGATCCCCATCATCTGGGCCGGTATCCCGCGCTCGAAAACAACCCGGCTGTTGCCACGATGGTCCGTCTTGACCGCCATCTGCCCTTGCTCCAGCCCCGTCCTTGTCCGGCTGCCTGCGGGCGATGATACCGATGCGATGGCTAACAGGCGGTAAATCGGGCCGCGAATCAGGCTTGGGGCTGCTCTTCAGGCTGCTCTTCGGACGGCTCTTGGGACGCCCCCTGGGGCGGCGGGACGTTGGCGAGATACCAGTCGCGCAGGTGAGCCAGCGCGGGATGTGCCAGCGAGCGCTGGAGGTAGGTCCAGATCCGCGGCTGGTGGCGCAGATAATGCGGCTTACCGTCGCGGCGGTTGAGGCGGGCGAAGGTGCCGAGCAGGCGCGTGTTCCGCTGCGCCGACATGATGGCGTAGAGCTCGGCGAAGCCGGCCGGATCGAAGCTCGCATCGGCCGTGCGCCGCGCCTTGATGTAGCGCGACAGCAGTGTCAGCTCGAGGGTCTCAGGGACGTCGATACGCGCGTCCTGCAGCAGCGACACTACGTCATAGGAGCGCGGCCCGAGCACGGTGTCCTGGAAGTCGATCACGCCGACGCGCGCCATGCCAGTACGATCGGCGAGCCAGATCAGATTGGGCGAGTGGTAGTCGCGGATGATCCAGGTTTTTGGCGCGGCCAGCGGCTTCTTCAGCAGCTCGCGCCACATCGCGAAGAATTCCGCGCGCTTCTCGTCGCTCAGTGGCGCGTTGCGATCGGGCAGATACCATTCCGGCATCAACCCGATCTCGATCAGCAGCGCCTCGGTGTCGAAGGCAGGAATGGTGTAGGTCTGATCCGCCAGCCGCAGCGTCTCCGGCAATGTCTTGCTGTGCAGCACGGCCAGCACGTCGGTCGCAGCTTCGTAACGTTCGGCGATCGGGCGCGGCGGATCGCCTTCGATCACGCCGTCGCTGCCGAAATCCTCGGAGATCAGGAAGCCGTGGTCGAGATCGTAATGGTGGATCGCGGGCGCTGAGACTCCCGCCACGCGCAGGCCTTCGTCGACGGCAACGAACGGCTTGATGTTCTCGGCAAGATGCACCGCCGCGCTGTAGGATTTTCCGTTGTACATCGCAGCGCCGTCGGGCCGCTGCGGAAAGTTCATGAGGATGACGATCTCGTCGTTACGCTGCAGCCGCGCATAGGAGCGGGTCGAGGCATCGCCGGCCATGTGCTTGCGCGTTGCATCCATGTAGCCGGATGCCTCGAGGAATTCCCGCAGCGCCTTCAGCCGCGCGACTTGCGCGGCGGCCTTGCCGTAACCGGTGATGTCGGCGGCGCGCGCATTCGAGCCCAGCGCCGGCCGGTGCGTCAGCGCGATGTCGATGCGGTCTTGCGGCATCGCCGACGGTGCGCGTTCCGGCCATTCGATCAGGACGAGCGTGGCATCGGGAAGCGGCGACAGGCCGATCTCCTCGAGCTCGCTTTCGTCCTCGACGCGGTAGAGATCGGCATGCATCACCGGAAACGGCGGCAGCTCGTAACCCTGCACCAGCGTGAAGGTCGGGCTCGGGACTTCCAGCGCCTCGTCGCTGGCGAGATAGCGGATCATGGCGCGCGCAGCCGCAGTCTTGCCGGCACCGAGATCGCCGGTGAGGGTGATGACGTCGCCGGGGCCGACCAGCAGCGCGAGGTCGGCCATCAATTGCGCAGTGGCCGTCTCGTTGACAAGCGCGACGGAGAATGTGGTCGGTTCAGTCATTCGGCGGCGTCGCGATGCGCCGCCTGGTCGGTCGGGAAGTCGCAGATCACGACCGTGCCCCTGCCCACGATCGAATCCACCCGCACCTTGCCGCCATGCAGCTCGACGAAGGAGCGCACCAGCGACAGGCCGAGCCCGGCGCCGCGGTGACGCGACCCCTGCGAGCGGCTTTCGAACCAGTTGAACACCTTGTCCTTCATGTCGGCAGGTATTCCAGGCCCGGAATCTGTCACAGTGAAGACCACGCTGCGTTCGGTGCGGCGTGCGCTGATGCCGACGGTGGAATCCTGTGGAGAAAACCCGACGGCGTTGGCGAGGAGGTTATAGAGCACCTGCACCACGCGCTTCTCGTCGCCGACGAAGCTGCCGATATCGGGCGCGATCTCGACCTTGAGGCGGATGCGGTCGGTGGCGAGGCGGTCCTGGATACCCTCGGCGGCGAGTTCGATGGCCTTGCTGACGTCGACCGGGCCGAGTTCCAGCTTCATGGCGCCGGCATCGATCGTGGCGAGATCCAGGATGTTGTTGGTCAGCGCCAGCAGGGCGTTGGTGGATTTGGTGACGTAGTCGAGATATTCGGCCTGTTTCGGCGTCAGCGGCCCGGTCGAGGGATCGCTGAGGAAATGCGCGAAGCCGATGATGGTGGTGAGCGGCGAGCGCAGCTCGTAGGAGACGTGGTGGACGAAATCCACCTTCATCTGGTCGGCGGCCTCCAGCGCCTCGTTGCGCTCGCGCAGCGCACGCTCGACATTCTCGGTGTCGGTGATGTCCTGGAACGTCAGCATGGTCGCGCCGTCATGCAGCGGACGGATCATGCCGTCGAGCACGCTGCCGTCCTTGCGCTCCAGCTTCAGCGGCACGTCGGCGCGGCTCTCGATCGAGGTGACGGCCTCGCGGATCTGCCGCCAGACTTGCGGGTCGTCGAACAGCTGATGGCACCAGCCTTCGACCGTCTGGATGTGCGGCTCGTCGCGCATGGCGTCGCTCGACAGCTTCCACATCCGGACGAAGGCCGGGTTGAACAGCTGCGCCCTGCCGTTGCTGCCGAACACCGCGACGCCCTCGGCGAGGCTGTCCAGCGTCTCGCGCTGGACGCGGATCATGCCGTCGAAGCGGCGGGCGAGCTCGAGGCTTTCGGTGACGTCGTCGAACAGATAGGTGACGCCGCCTTCCGGATTCGGCGTGGTGACGACGGAGAGCGCGCGGCCGTCGGGCAGGTACCAGGTGTCCTTGGCGGCCTCGACCGCGCGATAGGCCTCGTGCAGCTTGGCCTTCCAGGCGCGGAAGTCCGGCTGCTCCGGCAGCTTGCGCGCTGCGCGGAGCTGGTCGAGCACGCTGGAATCGTCGGGATTGGCGTCGAGGAAGATGCGGTCGAGGTCCCACAGCCGGCGGTAGGAATCGTTGTAGAAGGCGAGCCGGCGCTGGCCGTCGAACACGGCAACGCCCGAGGAGAGCTGGTCGAGCGTGCGCCGATGCGCCTCCGCCATCCGCACCAGCGCCGAGCTCAGGGCATCCGCCTCGCTGGCATCGATCGCGACGCCGACATTGCCGCTGCCAACATTGACCGCGCGGACGTCGTAGATGCGCCGCTCGCCGCCGATCACGATCGGCAGCCGCGAGGTGAAACTGGCCGCATCCTTCAGGCCCCGCTCCATCGCGGTCCGGTCGGCACTGTCGAGCAGCTCGAGCTTGCGCTGCTGGGCGTCGGTGACGCTGCTTGCCTCGGTCGCGCGCACATAGGCCGGATTGGCGTAGCTCAGCGCGCCGTTCTCGGCCTTGGCCCAGATCGGCCAGGGCGCGGCGGCGGCAAAGCCGCGCAGCATCTCGGTCTCGTCGGCGAGGGCCTTGTAACGCAGATTGGTCTCGGCCAGATCGCGCCGGAGACCGGAGAGTTCGCGAATCCTGACAATGGCCTGGCCGCCGATGGCGCGGCCGATGGCCTCCAGCGTGTGGCCATGTGCGGTGGTCAGCGTCAGCTGGAACCCGTCGCCGCGATCACGCAGCGCATCGACCGCGTGATCCATTTGGAGCGCAGGTTCCGGCGGCAGCCACGTTCCGAACGCGAGGACGCGCTGGGGGGAGGAATCGCGCGGCAGCACCATGGAGATGTCGCCGGAAATCTGCGCGCGATTGTCGCCGGCCGGCCACGAGATCAGGATCTGCGGCTCCGCGAACAGCAGCGCGCCGAAGCGATCGGACTGGAGTTGCAGTTCCCCGATGCGTGCGCGCAGCCGCGCCTCGTTCTTCGCCGTGCGCACGCGCGTGCGCATCAACAGGATCGCGGCCACGACCGAGAAGCCGAGCAGCGCGAGCGCGGTGGCCAGCACCGCGAGTTCCTGCCGGTTGAAGTCCAGCATTATGGAAAGTGTGTCGACGAGGTCGGCAGCCTCAGCCGGCGCAGCCGGCAGCAGCGCCGCGAGAGCGCCTCCCAACAAGCCGTTGCGCGCCAACGATGTGCACGACAGCAGCGTCCGACGCATCGACACGATCACGCCTGACATAGTTGCCCCAGATCGCACGAATTTGCGCGCGGCGACCCCCGTCGCGCGCGAATCAAACGACAATACCCCCACCGTGACTCCAGCGGTAAGAGTCCAGATCGTGAACGCAAAGGCGGTCCCACAAAAATGCCGGGCGCGCTGTTCCAATCCACCTGGTTCTTCGGGATGATTCGGCTGGAGTTGCCGTGTGTTAGCGGCCGGTTGAGCCGAAGCCGCCGGCGCCGCGATCGGTCGCGGACAATGTCGCCACGGGAACCAGCGCGGCCTGCACCACCGGCGCAATCACCATCTGCGCGATGCGCTCGCCGCGCTTGACCACGAAGGGCGCCGCGCCGTGGTTGATCAGGATCACCTTGATCTCGCCGCGATAGTCCGCGTCGATCGTGCCGGGCGAGTTCAGCACGGTGACGCCGTGCTTGGCGGCAAGGCCCGAGCGCGGCCGCACCTGCGCCTCGTGGCCGGGCGGCAGCGCGATCGCGAGGCCGGTCGGCACCAGCGCATATTGGCCGGCGGCGAGCGTCAGCGGCTCGCTGTCGGGAACTGCGGCCATCAGGTCGAGGCCGGCGGCTTCGGAGGTCTGGTAGGCCGGCAGCGGAAGGCCTTCGGCGTGGGCCAGTTGCTGCAGTTCGACCGTGACTTTCGTGCTCAAGATGCCGGCTCCCGGGATTTGTCGGTCACGCTCTTTGCGACATGCGCGACCAGCTCGATGGCGACCTGTTCCTTGGTCATCACCGGCCAGGAATCAACTGCGATCTCGCCGTCCTCCTCACCATTCTTGCGACTGATCAGATGTACGGTGTTGCGGTCGCCGCCCATCACGCCGGTTGCCGGCGAGACGTCATTGGCGACGATCCAGTCGCAGCCCTTGCGGGCCAGCTTGGACTTGGCGTTGTCGATGAGGTGCTCGGTCTCGGCGGCAAAGCCGATCACCAGCGGCGGGCGCCGGTCGGTCAGCTTCGAGATCGTGGCGAGAATGTCGGGATTCTCGACCAGCTGAAGCGGCGGCATGCCGGCCGAGGTCTTCTTCAGCTTCTGCTCGCCCTCACTGGCGACCCGCCAGTCGGCGACTGCGGCCGCGAAGATCGCGATGTCGGCGGGAAGCGCCGCCTGCACCTGCTCCAGCATCTGCCGGGCCGATTCCACGCGCTTCACTGTCACGCCCGGGGGATCGCCGAGATCGACCGGGCCGCTGACCAAGATCACCTCGGCACCCGCAGCTTGCGCGGCGGCGGCGATGGCAAAGCCCTGCTTGCCGGACGAGCGGTTGGCGATGTAGCGCACCGGGTCGATCGGCTCGTGGGTGGGGCCTGCGGTGATCAGCACGCGCTTGCCGGCGAGCGGGCGCGGCACCGGCGGACGCAGCAGGCGCTCGGCGGCGGTGGCGATCTCGATCGCTTCGGACATGCGGCCGATTCCGGCTTCGCCGGCCTCGGCCATCTCGCCGGAATTCGGGCCGATCAGGACCACGCCGTCACGCTGAAGCTGCGTGACGTTGCGCCGGGTCGCCGCATTGTTCCACATCAGCGGATTCATCGCCGGCGCGAGCAGGATCTTGCGGTTGGTCGCAAGCAGGATGGCGCTGGCGAGATCATCGGCATGGCCATTGGCCATCTTCGCCAGGAGGTCGGCGGTCGCGGGCGCGACGACGATCAGGTCGCACTCGCGCGCCAGGCGAATGTGCCCGGCGTCGAACTCGCTCTGGGGGTCGAACAGGTCGGTGTAGACGCGCTCATGCGACAGCGCGCTCACGGCCAGCGGCGTGACGAATTGCTGCGCCGCCTTGGTCAGTACGCAGCGGACCTCGATCCGGCGTTCCTTGAGCCTGCGGATCAGGTCGAGCGACTTATAGGCCGCGATCCCGCCCCCGATGATCAGGGTGACGCTGGCCTCGGGGAGGGCGCCGGTCCGTTGCGGCGTGGGGGCGGTGGACTGGGCCGGAGGCAGCGCAAACGGCGTCAGCGGCTCCTCGCGGCCCTCGATCAGCTCCCCGAGGATGACCCGGACCTCTTCCTCGACCGACCTGCGGTTCCTGGCCGAGCGCAGGCGCAAATAGGTTTTGACGCCCTCGTCGAGCTTGCGGATGGTCAGGCTTGCCATGATGCCCCTCCAGCACGGAATGATAGCGATGCTATCGTTTCCGTGATTGCAGTGCAATCACAGATTCCGAACGGCGATCAGGATTCCGATGAAGGTGGCGGCGATGATCCAGAGCGCCACGGTGCGCCAGCGGTTCTTGCGGCCTTCGCTGCGCCCCATCGCGGCGATGCTCTCCGGCGACAGCCGCAGGCCCTCCCGCGTCATGGTCTCCAATTGCTCGAGCACCACGACGGAGCGCTGCGCGATGTCGGGCAGGCGCATCAGCACGCGGGCGAGGTCGCTGCCGCCGGACAGCGCGCCCTGCACCCGGCCGAGCGGGCCGAGATTGCGCTCGATCCATTCGCGCACCACGGGGTCGGCGACCTTCCAGATGTCGAGCTTGGGATCGAAGGCGCGCGCCACGCCCTCGACGACCACCATGGTCTTCTGCAGCAGGATCAGCTCGGGCCGCGTCGTCATGTCGAACAGACCGGTGACCTCGAGCAGCAGCGTCAGCAGCCGCGCCATCGAGATCTCTTCCGCCGTGCGGTTGTGAATGGGCTCACCGATGGCGCGGATCGCTTGCGCAAAGTTCTCGACCGAGTGGTGCGCCGGCACATAGCCCGCCTCGAAATGCACCTCAGCGACGCGGCGATAGTCGCGGGTGATGAAGCCGAGCAGGATTTCGGCGAGGAAGCGCCGCTCCTTCATCCCGAGCCGGCCCATGATGCCGAAATCGACCGCGACCAGACGGCCGGCGTCATCGAGGAACAGATTGCCCGGATGCATGTCGGCGTGGAAGAAGCCGTCGCGGAGCGCGTGGCGCAGAAAACTCTGGATCACCTTGCGGCCGAGATCGGGCAGGTCGACCTGCGCCTCTGCCAGGCGCTTGTGATCGTTCAGCGCGATGCCGTCGATCCACTCCATCGTCAGCACGTTGTGCGTGGTGCGGTCCCAGTCGACGGTCGGCACGCGAAAATCAGGATCGTCGCCCGTGTTCTCCGCCATCTCCGACATTGCAGCCGCTTCCAGCCGCAGGTCCATCTCCATCGCGACCGAGCGCGACATGGTGTTGATGACTTCGATCAGGCGCAAACGCCGCGCCTCGCTCGAATAGGTCTCGGCCTTGTGCGCGACGTAGAAGAAATCGGAGAGATCACGGCGGAATCGCGAGGCCACGTTCGGCCGCAGCACCTTCACCGCGACAGGCCTGCGGACACCGTCGCGCGACACCTCGCCGCGATGCACCTGCGCGATCGAGGCGGCGGCGACCGGCGGGCCGAGGCTCGCGAACACGTCCTTGAGCGGACGCTCCAGCGAGCTCGCGATCGCAGCTTCCGCTTCGGCTTGCGAAAACGGCGGCAAGCGATCCTGGAGGCTTTCCAGATCACGCGCCATGACGACGCCGACGACGTCGGGACGCGTGGCCAGAAACTGCCCGAGCTTGAGATAGGCTGGGCCCATCCGGGTCAGCGCGCGCGTCAGCCGTGGTCCGTGCTTTGGACCGCGCCGTTCGACGAGGCGCGCAAGCTTCAGCGCGAGTTGCCCTGGCGGCGGCACCAGGGTCGGATCGACGGAACCGAACACGCCCTCGCGCGCAAACACGAACGCGGCGCGGATCAGGCGCGAAATGTGGGTAATGGAAGAAATCACAAACGCCAGCCCGAATGCAGTGCGACGATGCCGCCGGACAATGTCTGCCAGCCGACGCGGGCGAAGCCGGCGTCGCGGATCATGTCGGCGAAGGCGTTGGGTTTCGGAAACTTGCGGATCGATTCGACGAGATACTGGTAGGACTCGGCGTCGCCCGTGACCATGCGGCCGAGCGGCGGGATCACCTTGAACGAGAACAGGTCATAGATCCGGTCGAGCCCAGGCATCTCGACGGTGGAGAATTCCAGGCACAGGAAGCGGCTGCCGGGCTTCAGCACGCGATAGGCCTCGCGCAGCGCCAGGTCGATCCGCGGCACATTGCGAATGCCGAAAGCGATCGTATATGCGTCAAAGCTGCGGTCGGCGAAGGCGAGCGCTTCGGCATTGCCCTCGACGAAATCGACCTGGGTCTCGAGATGCCGCTTCGCGGCACGCTCGCGGCCCACGGCCAGCATCTCGGCGTTGATGTCGCACACCGTGGCATGGAAGCCGGGACCTGCCGCGTTGGCAGCGCGGAACGAGATGTCGCCGGTGCCGCCGGCAACATCGAGCAGCGCGAACGGCCGGTCACCCCGCGGCGGGTTGAGCGCGGTGATCATGATGTCCTTCCAGACCCGGTGCAGGCCACCGGACATCAGGTCGTTCATCAAGTCATAGCGCGACGCCACGCTGTGAAACACATCGTTCACCAGCGTCTGCTTGTCCCCCAGGGGAACGTCCCTGAAGCCAAAATGCGTGGTTTCGCCCGGCCGATCCATTACTCTACTCCACTGGGCGGACCATAGCGCGGCCGCCGCAATGGCGCTATCACACCGCCCTCATAAGGTGAATGCCTGACCATGCCTGAATTGCCCGAAGTCGAGACCGTCCGCCGCGGCCTTCAGCCCGTCATGGAGGGTGCGAAAATCCTCGTCGCGGAGGCCCGCAGGCCGGATCTGCGCTTTCCCTTCCAGCCCGATTTCGTGGCCCGGCTCCAGGGGCAGGTCGTCACGGGGCTTGGCCGCCGTGCAAAATATCTCATGGCCGATCTCGCCTCCGGCGACGTGCTGCTGATGCATCTGGGCATGTCGGGCTCGTTCCGCGTCATCAAGCCGGACAACGAGACCGCGCCGGGCGAGTTTCACTACCCGCGTGGCAAGGACTCCACGCACGACCACGTGCTGTTTCGGATGTCCTCCGGCGCCGACATCGTGTTCAACGATCCGCGCCGCTTCGGTTACATGAAAGTGATCGCGCGCAACGCGCTTGAAGACGAGCCACTGCTGCGCGATCTCGGCCCCGAGCCGCTCGGCAACGAATTCGACGCTGCGATGCTGGCGCGATCGTGCGAGGGCAAGACGACGAGCCTGAAGGCCGCGCTGCTCGACCAGCGCGTGGTCGCCGGGCTCGGCAACATCTATGTCTGCGAAGCGCTGCATCGCTCGCATCTGTCGCCGCGCCGCATTGCCGCGACGCTCGCGACCAAGGGTCGCAAGGGTGTTGGCGGCGGCGAGCCGACCGATCATGCGAAGCGGCTGGTGAGTGCCATTCACACTGTGCTCAACGACGCGATCAAGGCCGGCGGCTCGAGCTTGCGCGACCATCGCCAGACCTCGGGCGAGCTCGGCTATTTCCAGCATTCCTTCAAGGTCTATGACCGCGAGGGCGAGACCTGCAAGACGCCAGGGTGCGGCGGCACCGTGAAGCGATTCACCCAGAACGGGCGCTCCACCTTCTGGTGTCAGAAATGTCAGAAGTGACGTAGCACCGTAGCCCGGATGAAGCGCAGCGCAATCCGGGTCCAGCCTCTCCGCGGAGAGACTTTCCCGGATTTCGCTTCGCTTTATCCGGGC
Source organism: Bradyrhizobium sp. LA6.8 (assembly GCF_040547935.1). Lineage (NCBI taxonomy): Bacteria > Pseudomonadati > Pseudomonadota > Alphaproteobacteria > Hyphomicrobiales > Nitrobacteraceae > Bradyrhizobium > Bradyrhizobium sp. LA6.8. The sequence continues at coordinate 348,079 of NZ_JBEPQQ010000007.1, read as the reverse complement.
TACAAGAAGCCGCGCTTGCAATGACGGGTGGATGGAGCGTCCCAAAAACGCGAGGCGAAGCAATCCGGCCGGGCTGGTGGCCGGATTGCTTCGTCGCTTGGACCCTTCAACCGGATAAGTGAAGAGGCCGCCTGTCCTCCGAGCGATCGCCCCGCTCAGGACGCCAGTGTCGTGGTCTCGTCCGCCGCGTGTTCGGCGGCGACGTGCAGCATCCCGTCCGCGACCGAGATGACCTGGTCGATCAGGACATTGGTCGTGGCTTCGAGTTCGAGCCGGGTCTCGATCCAGCGCCAGAGGCCGCGGATCTCGTCCGCCGACTTGCCGTTCGGCGCGAATTCGCTGACGGCGAGGCCGCTCGCGAGCGAGTCCTGGTGGTCGTTGCGCATCACGATCAACGGGCGTGCGAGCACCTCGGCGAGATCGAGCGCGGCTTCCTCGGCGAGGGTGTTGGCGGCGTTGTCGATGCGCTGGCCACGGATCGGCGCCTGGTTCAGCACAAAGCCGTAGGGCCGCTTCCAGGCGCGCGCGACGCTCAGCGTCGAGACGGTCGCCTCGATGTCGGCAACGCTCGGGCGAGCGGGAATCAGGCAGAGGTCGGAATGGCGGATCGCGGCGGTGGTCGCGGCGCTGAGGCCGGCCGCGGTGTCGACGATCGCGAGCTGCAAGCCGCTGTCGGCCAGCATCTTCAGGCGCGGCGCGATGTCGGCCGCGTGATAGATCGGCTCGACGACGAGATCGTCAGCGTGGCGGCGGCGCAGCCAGTTGGACAGGGTACCCTGCGGGTCGGTTTCGATCAGGCGGACGGTGAAGCCGGCCTGCTTGGCCGCCAGCGCGAGGCCGATGGCAAGCGTGCTCTTGCCACTGCCACCCTTTTGGGTGGCCAGTACGATCGTGTGCATGGAAAGTTGAATCCTTTGGAATGCTTGGGTCTGTGGGGTAACGCCACGCGAACGTGCATCGCTTCTCGATGCTGAGCTCTACTCGCTCAGGACGTGCCCTGCCCGATCCAAAGGGGACCGCGGATGTCCGAATCAACGGTAACGATGATGGCAGAATCGGGAATGCCAGCTAATCCGTACCAATACTGGACCCGTCATCGCGCGTATGATGTGCTTGCCGCCGTGAATAAAAGGGGCAGGCGGCATGGGCGGAAACTGGCGCGACCGGACGGCAACGATCTTTGAATGCCAGAAGATGCCGGCGGTCTCGAGCCGCGGCATGGTGGTCAGCAACCATCCGCTGGCCTCAAGCGCCGGCGCGGAGATGCTGGCCGCGGGCGGCAACGCCATCGACGCCGCGATCGCGACCCTGTTCACGCTGACCGTGGTCGAGCCGATGATGGTCGGCATCATCGGCGGCGGCATGGCGCATATACGTCTGGCTGACGGCAGCCACCGTTTCATCGACGGGCAGAGCACCGTGCCTGCGGCGGTGCGTGACACCAGCTACACCCCCAGGCCTGGCGCGGCGCATGACGTGTTCGACACCGTCGGCAACGAGAACCTCAACGGCCCGAAGGCGGTCGCCACGCCGGGCTCGCTGAAAGCCTGGTGCGAGACGCTGCGCCGGTTCGGCACCATGTCGCTTGGCGATGTGATGCAGCCCGCGATCAAGCATGCCGCGCGCGGCTATGCGGCGACGCCGTATTTGCACGAATGCATCAGCGAGAGCGCTGCCGAGATGCGCAAGGACAAGCCGATTGCGGCGATCTATTTGCCTGATGGCGAGCCGCTCAAGGTCGGCGAACGCGTGGTGCAGGCCGAATATGCCGAGACGCTCCGCACCATCGCCGACCACGGCGAGACCGCGCTCTACGAGGGGCCGCTTGGTGACATCCTCGTCGACTACATGGAGAAGGCCGGCGGCTTCATCCGCCGCAACGATCTGACCGGCTACAAGACCGTCGAACGGCAACCGATCCGCGCCGACTATCGCGGCTGGACCATCCTTGGCCCGCCGCCACCCGCGGCCTCCGGCGTCCACATCGCGCAGATGCTGAACATTCTCGAGGGCTATGACATCGGAGATCTCGGCTTCGGTACATCAGAGACCATCCACTATCTCGCCGAAGTTCTGAAGATCGCCTTCGCCGATCGCGCCGCGGCCAGCGGCGATCCGGATTATGTCGGCGTCCCCGTGGAGCGGCTGACGTCGAAGGCCTATGCCGAGGAACGCCGCCGTGCCATCGATCCGGCGCGGGCGCAGGCCTGGGGCGCCGGCGTCTCGCAGCTCGAAGGCGCGCACACCACGCATATGACCGCGGCGGACGCGTTCGGCAACGTCGTCGCGACCACGCAGACCATCAACAATCTCTTCGGCGCCAAGATCATGATTCCGGGCCTGGGTGCCATCGCCAACAACTACATGAACCTGTTCGATCCGCGTCCCGGCCATGCGCTGTCACTGGCGCCGGGCAAGCGCGTCACCACCTCGATGTCGCCGATGATGGCGCTGCGCGGCGGCAAGCTCCGCTATGCGCTCGGCCTGCCCGGGGGAAAACGCATCTTCCCCAGCGCGATGCAGGCGCTGGTCAATCTGATCGACCACGGCATGAGCCTGCAGGAAGCGGTCGAGGCGCCGCGCATCTGGACCGAAGGCAACGCGCTCGAAGTCGAGCAGAAGGTGCCGGAAGCCGTGCGCGCGAAGCTTGCGGGCCTCGGCCACAAGGTGCAGCCCGTCGCGACGGTGGCGGGCGGCATGAACGGCATTGCCTTCCACGACGACGGCAGCATGACCGGCGCCGCCTGCTGGCGCGCGGACGGCACGCCGGTGGGAATTTCGGGCGGGCTTGCGAAGGCCGGGATCAGGTTCAGGCTGAGCTAGCTCTCGTGCCCCGGACGCAGCGCAGCACGCAGTGATGCGCTGCTGAGCCGGGGCCCAGAGAACTGATGCGCTGAATTTGACGCGGCGTGGGTCCCGGCTCTGCGCAGCAACGCTGGCGCATTGCAGCGCGTCCAGGACACCAGAGCGGTGTTCGGCGCTCGCCTACTTCCGCACGCAGATCACGCGGACGACAGCCGCCTTCGCGTCCGTCGACGTGCCGTTCGCCGTGACACCGTTCGCCTTCAGGAAATCGCGCACCGTTTCCGCAGGCACCATCACCGCTTGCGACGCCGGCACCGATGTCGCGGGCCCCGCGACCATCGCCGGCTTCAACAGCGCGACGCCGGCGAATTTGCCGTCGCCGTCGATCGCCGGGCTGCCGGAGAAGCCGACCGCCGGCGGAGGCGACAGCGCGGAATCGCTTGCTGTGACCGGCGCCAGCGCGCCCTTGAGGCTCGATACGCCCGCAGCTCCGCCCTGGCTCTGCGGATCGGCAATACCGATGACATCGACGCTAGTCTTCGCTGTACCGCCGGTGAGGCTGAGCGGCTTCAGGCCGCGCGCGCCGTAGATGTGCAGGAGCGCGAGATCGTGTTCCTTGTCCTCGGCGAGACGGTCGGCGCTGCCATAGCCGGCAATGGTGATCGCGAGACAGCTATCGGTGACGAGGCGATCCGTGACAATCGCACCATCGTCGCTGACGACGATGCCGGTGGCGTATTCGACGGTCTTGCGCGGCGGGGGCCCGGCCTGCGGTCCCGTCGGAAACGCATTGAACGCGCTCGACATCGCGATCACCACCGGCTCGACGGTGTTCTCGGTCGCCTGGTCGTAGAGGATCGTCATGGTGCGGACTTCGTTGCCCTTAAAGGTGCCTCGCACGTAGAATTTCTTCAGGCCCTGCAACCCCGACAACACGAAGAAGTCGGGCTTCACCACGGTGTAGTCGACCTTGCGCCCAGACGGTTCCTTCTCCAGCTCGGCGAGTTTCGCCGTGGTCGGGTTCGCCTCCTTGCGGCGGCTCAGCAGCACCTGCACCGTGCCGGTCGGCGAAGTCCATTTCGAGCCGTTGGCATCGGTCGCCTGCTGCGGCACCAATTTGCCGGGGATGCCGAGCCGGGCGCCGCTGGTCGGCTCCATCACGATCTTCCAGCCGACGCTCTCCTGCTTCCGCCGCGCGGTCTCGGCGAGCGCGGCGCGCTCTTGCGGATTGAGCACGCCGGTCGGCTTGCCACCCTTGGCCTTCTGATATTCCTTGATTGCCTCGACCATGCGCGCGCTGACGTCGCCGGTGATGGCGCCGTTATATTGGCCGACCCAGGCGAGGTCGGACTGGAGCGACAGCCGTTCCGCCTGCGCCATCGCATCAGCCGTCGCCGACGGCGTCTGCAGTGCGGGAGGCCGGATCGGCACGGTCTGGACCGGCTTCGGCTTGGTGCCGGGGATCTCTGGCGTCGTCATCTGGGCGCTAGCGCCTGTGGCAGCCGCGAACATCAGTGTTGCCGCAAGCATCGATCTCATGACAAATCCAGCCAGCCCATTGAACGTGCTACCATTGAAGCACATCTCGTTGGTCGCGAACAATGTTGGGGTGGTTCAGGTGGCGTAGAGTCCACGAACTCAGGCCCTCATCCTGAGGAGCGGCCGAAGGCCGCGTCTCGAAGGATGGCCGCAGGCGAGATCGGGGCCTTCATGGTTCGAGACGCGCGTTCCGCGCTCCTCACCATGAGGGTTTGAGAGAACGAAGGACGACGATGCTGAGCCCGGACGAACTCGAACGCTATGCCAGGCATATCGTGCTGCGCGACGTCGGCGGGCCGGGCCAGGCTGCGCTGAAACGGGCCTCCGTGCTGGTGATCGGCGCCGGCGGGCTCGGCGCGCCCGCGCTGATGTATCTGGCGGCCGCCGGCGTCGGCACGCTCGGCGTGGTCGATGACGACGTGGTCTCGCTGTCAAACCTCCAGCGCCAGGTGATCCATACGACGCCCGATATCGGCCGGCACAAGGTCGAGAGCGCGGCCGAGCGGATCTCCGCGCTCAATCCGCATGTCCGCTTCGTCGGCCACGCCACCTGGCTCAACGCCGACAATGCGCTGAGCATGATCGGAGACTACGATCTCGTGCTCGACGGCTCCGACAATTTCTCGACGCGTTATCTGGTCTCGGACGCCTGCTTCTTCGCGAAGCGGCCGCTGATCACGGCGGCGCTCGGCACGTTTGACGGCTCGCTCACCACCATCCGGGCGCATGAGAAGAACGAGCAGGGCGTGTTCAATCCGACCTATCGCTGCCTGTTTCCGGAAGCGCCGCCGCCCGGCACGGTGCCGGCCTGCGCGGAGGCCGGCGTCATGGGCGCGCTTGCGGGCGTGATGGGCTCGATGATGGCGCTGGAGGCGATCCGCGAGATCGTCGGCTTCGGCGACGGCCTCGTCGGCCGCCTCCTGATGATCGACGCGCGCGCGATGCGCTTCGAGACGCTGCGCTACGCGCGCGATCCGGCCAATCCGCTCAACGGCGATGGGCCTGTCATCACGGACCTCAGCGCCCATCGCACCTGATCGCTGCCGCTACCGCGTGGCCGGCTTCTCGCTGTCGAGATGCGCCATCTGCTCGGCCGCGTAGCGCGTGCCGGAAGCGACGTCGGGCGGAAATGCTTTTGCAAGCGCCGCAAGATGCGCCGGCGTCAGCGTTACCTTCGTCGCGCCGAGCGCTTCGGTGAGACGGTTGCGCGTGCGTGCGCCGACCAGCGGCACGATCTCCTTGCCTTGAGCCGCCACCCAGGCGATTGCGATCTGCGCCGGCGTCGCGCCGATCTCCGTGGCGATGGCGCGGAGCTGCTCCACCAGCGCGAGATTGGCGTCGAGATTTGCGCCCTGGAAGCGCGGCGTCATCAGCCGGTAATCCCTGCCGGTCTTGCCGGAGTCCTTCGACCAATGGCCGCTGATCAGGCCGCGCGCCAGCACGCCGTAGGCCGTGATGCCGATGCCGAGCTCGCGGCAGGTCTTGAGGATGTCGCGTTCGATGCCGCGCTCTATCAACGAATATTCGATCTGAAGATCGGCGATCGGATGCACGGCGTGCGCGCGGCGGATGGTGTCGGAGCCCACCTCGGACAGGCCGATATGCCTGATGTAGCCGGCCTTCACGAGATCGGCGAGGCCGCCGATGGTCTCTTCGATCGGGACGTTGGGATCGAGACGCGCCGGGCGGTAGATGTCGATGTAGTCGGTGCCGAGGCGCTGCAGTGAATAAGCGAGGAAGTTTTTGGTCGCGGCCGGCCTTGTGTCCATGCCGGCGAACTCGCCGGCGGGACCGCGCAGTGCGCCGAACTTCACGCTGATGTGCACTTTTTCGCGCGACACATCCTTTAGGGCCTCGCGCACCAGCATCTCATTGTGGCCCATGGCGTAGAAATCGCCGGTGTCGAGCAGCGTGATGCCGGCATCGAGCGCCGCATGGACCGTGGCGATGCTTTCGCCGCGATCGGCGGGGCCATAGACCTCCGACATGCCCATGCAGCCGAGACCAAGGGCGGAGACGGTCGGGCCGGTTGAACCGAGTTTGCGCTGTTCCATGATGGCTCTCCTCGAAAAGGCGGCAGGCTGATTGCGCCGCGTGACGAGGCCAGATATGCGCCTGACCGATTAGGCCGATAAGCTGGACAATCCAGAATGGCTTGTTCATCATAACGAACAATGGCCGAGCCCGATCTGCGTGATCTCGACGTCTTCGTGGCGGTTGCCCGCACCCGCAATTTCCGGCGTGCGGCGATTGAAATTCGCGTGTCGGTGTCGAGCCTTAGCCAGCGGCTGCGGGACCTGGAGGAGCGCCTTGGCGTCCGCCTGATGAACCGCACCACCCGCAGCGTCGCGCTGACCGAGGCGGGCGAGCTGCTGCTGTCCCGCATCGCTCCGGCGCTGCGCGATGTCGGCGATGCCCTGGATCAGGTCCGCGGCTTGCGCGAGGTGGCCTCGGGCCGCCTGCGCATCAACGCGCCGCCGCCGGCGGTGGACCTCGTGCTGGCGCCGATGGTCGGGCCGTTCCTCGCGACCTACCCGCAGGTCGATCTCGACATCGTTTCCGAAAGCGGCTTCGTCGACATCGTCAGCGCGGGCTACGATGCCGGCGTGCGTTATGGCGAGCACCTCGCGCAGGACATGGTGGCGATCCCGCTGAGCGGTCCGCAGAGCTACGTCGTCGTCGCATCGCCCGATTACATCGCGCGCCGCGGCACGCCGAAGCATCCGAAGGATCTGCTCGACCATGACTGCATCCGCGCCCGCTACTCGAGCGGCGTCATGCATGATCTGGAGTTCGAGAAGGCTGGCCAGATCGTGAAGGTCGATCCGCCGGCAAAGCTGATCTCGACCAACATGGGCCTTGCCATGCGGGCTGCGCTCGACGGCGCCGGCATCTGGGCGACGCTCGATGGCTACGTCCATGACGCCGTGACGTCCGGTGCGTTGGTCAGCTTGATGGAAGATTGGTGCGAGCCGTTTCCGGGCCCGTTCCTGTACTATCCGAGCCGGCGCCAGACCCCGCCCGCGCTCCGCGCTTTCATCGATTTCGTCGCGGATTGGCGGAAGCGCAGGACGAGCGGAGACAGTTGATCCTCATGGTGAGGAGCGCGGAACGCGCGTCTCGAACCATGCAGGCCCGGCTCCCGCCCGCGGCCATCCTTCGAGACGCCGCTTCGCGGCTCCTCAGGATGAGGACGGAAGGCTTGTCACGCAGTCGGTTGGAAACTCAGAGCATGCTCGGCAGCACGCGGTCCGGCGGCTTGTGCGCGTCGAGGAAGGTGCGGATGTTGATGATCACCTTCTCGCCCATCTCGACGCGGCCCTCGATCGTGGCCGAGCCCATATGCGGCAGCAGCGCCACCTTGCCGGCCTTGGCGAGCCGCACCAGCTTTGGATTGACCGCGGGCTCGTGCTCGTAGACGTCGAGGCCCGCGCCGCCGATCTCGCCGCCCTCGATCAGCTTGATCAGTGTGTCCTCGTCGGTCACCTCGCCGCGCGCGGTGTTGACGATGTAGGCGTCCTTGCGGATCAGCTTCAGCCGCCGCGCCGACAGCAGATGATAGGTCGCCGGCGTGTGCGGACAGTTCACCGAGATGATGTCCATCCGCGCCAGCATCTGGTCGAGGCTTTCCCAATAGGTCGCCCCTAACTCTTCGGCGATCTTCGGGGCCACGGGGCGACGGTTGTGATAGTGGATCTGGAGGCCGAAGGCGCGGGCACGGCGCGCGACCGCCTGGCCGATGCGGCCCATGCCGATGATGCCGAGACGCTTGCCGCCGATGCGGTGGCCGAGCATCCAGGTCGGCGACCAGCCGGGCCAGGGCTTTCCTTCAGTCAGGATCGAGGCGCCTTCGATCATCCGGCGCGGCACGGCCAGGATCAGCGCCATGGTCATGTCGGCGGTGTCTTCGGTCAGGACTTTCGGCGTGTTGGTGACGGTGATGCCGCGGGCATGCGCGGCCTCGACGTCGATGTTGTCGACGCCGTTGCCGAAATTGGCGATCAGGCGGAGCTTGCAGTCGGGCTGGTTGACGATGTCGGCGGTGATGTGGTCGGTGACGGTCGGAACCAGCACGTCGGCGGTGCGCGCGGCCTCAGCGATCTGCTCGGCCGACATCGGTGTGTCCTCGAGATTGATCCGCGCGTCGAACAGCTCGCGCATCCGGGTCTCGATCGAGTCCGGCAGCTTGCGCGTCACCACCACGAGGGGCTTTTTCTTCACCGACATGTCATGCCCTCATGAGGCGCCGCAAGCCGCCTCTGTTACCAAAGGCCGGCCGTTGAGGCCTCATTAACCCGGTTGTTCGACACTGCCTTTGCCGTGTCGTCCCCGGCGCTTCCTTCAAGCTCTCCCGACATTTCCGACCGGAAAATCGGGGCAAACTGGTTGTTCAAGTGTCCGTCCTCTCTAGCAGAAGGCCGGGCCAAGACAAGAACCACGGGTTAAGGCTTCGGGAACACGGGTGATGGGCTTGCGCGGCAGGTTCGAAATTTAGGGTGAGGGCCCGGCGCGGCGGGGCCCTCGACAGGAGACGGGTTGATGGCGTTGGGGCGTTTTTGTTCGGTGATGGCGCTCGTTTGCACCTGGTTGAGCGCCTCGGTCAGCCCCGGGCATTCGGCGAAGGACAGCACCCCCCAGACCGCGAGCGGCCTGCCGGTGCCGCGTTATGTCAGCCTCAAATCGGATCATGTGAACGTGCGCGCCGGCCCGACCAAGGACAACGACGTCGCCTGGGTCTACACCCGCGCCGGCCTGCCGGTCGAAATCACCGCCGAGTTCGAGAACTGGCGCCGGGTGCGCGATTCCGAAGGCGCCGAGGGCTGGGTCTATCATTCGCTGCTGTCGGGCCGCCGCACTGCGGTCGTCACCATGAAGCACAAGGACGACCTCGCCCCGATCTACGACCGCGCCGATCTCGACAGCGCGGTTGCGGCCAAGCTCCAGGCCGGCGTCGTTACGCAGGTCAAGAAGTGCACTGCAAACTGGTGTCGCGTCACCGGCAACGGCTTTGACGGCTGGATCCAGCAGGAGCGCCTCTGGGGCGTCTATTCGGACGAGCAAGTCAACTGACCCGAAGGGTCATCCCGGGATCTCGAGATTCCCCGATGCGCAATTGCGCATCTGAGGTCTGGTCCTTCGGACCATCCCGGAATGACAGCGTAAAACGACAATGGCCGGGACAAGCCCGGCCATGACGACAAATTCAGCAGCTTTGGATCGATCTTCAGCGCTTCTTACGCAGCCGCACGACCATGTCGATGCGCGCGATTTCGTAACCCTCGGGCACCTCCGGCATCTTGGACAGCGCCAGATGCGGATCCTCGATATCGACTAGCTCGTGGCTATTCTCGAGGTAATAATGGTGGTGGGTGGTGACGTTGGTGTCGAAATAGGTCTTGGTGCCGTCGACGCTGACCTGGCGCAGCAGGCCGGCATCGGTCAGCTGGTTCAGCGTGTTGTAGACGGTCGCGAGCGACACCGGCACCTTGGCCAGCGTCGCCTCCTCATAGAGCATTTCAGCCGTGAGGTGGCGAGCACCCTTGCCGAACAGGAGCCAGCCGAGCGCCATGCGCTGGCGCGTCGGACGAAGCCCCGCGGACTGGAGCATTTCGTTGACGTCGTGCCACGGGCAGCCGGTCAAGGCCGGCTGGCGGCCGGACAGGAGGGCGGCGGAATGGACGTCGTCGTCGTGATGGGGCGCGGGATTCTCGCTCATTTCCAGATTTCGGGCACGCGTGGACACTGCATCTATATGCAATATATGGACAGATAGATGCAGATGCAAGTTTCTCGCAACTAGAGAGGTTCTAATGAGAAATGGAACCGGGCGAGCAGGTGGTCACTTTACCTTCATGAGATCGCTTTGCCACCAGAAATGCCTGTGTTAGAGAGCCCGCGGTTCCGCTTGGCCGATTATGGCGCAGCCGGGCATTGAGGCCCGGCCCGCAGTCCATCCTGGCTCGTGGCTGTCGCGCCGGATGACGGGAATTGGCGCGGCTTTCCGAACGAAACGGGGCCCATTTTCGCCAGAAACGCCGCTCAATCGGGATTTGAACAGAGGCTTCCGCATGCTGAACAGGCGCAACGGCTACGAATATGAAGATCTGCTGGCATGTGGCCGCGGCGAGATGTTCGGCCCGGGCAATGCCCAGCTGCCGCTGCCGCCGATGCTCATGTTCGACCGCATCACGGACATCAACGAGACCGGCGGCGAGTTTGGCAAGGGGGTGGTGCGGGCCGAGCTCGACGTGAAGCCCGACCTCTGGTTCTTCGGCTGCCATTTCAAGAACGATCCCGTCATGCCCGGCTGCCTCGGCCTCGATGCGCTGTGGCAAATGGTCGGCTTCTATTTGGGCTGGAGCGGCGGTGAAGGGCGCGGCCGCGCCCTTGGCCTGAACGAGCTGAAGTTCAGCGGCCAGGTGCTGCCCGAGGCCCGTAAGGTTGTGTACAACATCGATATCAAGCGCGTGATGCGTTCAAAGCTGGTGCTCGGTATCGCCGACGGATGGCTTTCGGTCGATGACCAGATTATCTATCGCGCGAAGGATCTGAAGGTCGGCCTGTTCAAGCAGGGCGTGAGCCTGGGCTGAGCGCATCACCAAGAAAGACAACGATTTAGGCGAGGCTGTCATGAGGCGGGTTGTGGTCACCGGGATGGGTATCGTCTCGTCCATCGGAAACAACACCCAGGAAGTGCTTGCGAGCCTTCACGAGGCGAAGTCAGGCATTTCGCGGGCTGAGAAATATGCCGAACTCGGCTTCCGTTCGCAGGTGCAAGGTGCGCCGACGATTGATCCTGCGACGGTCGTCGACCGGCGTGCGATGCGCTTCCTCGGCCAGGGCGCGGGGTGGAATCATATCGCGATGGAGCAGGCGATCCAGGATTCCGGTCTGTCGCCCGAAGATATCTCCAACATCCGCACCGGCATCATCATGGGTTCCGGCGGCCCGTCGGCCCGCACCATCGTCGAATCCGCCGACATCACCCGCACCAAGGGGCCGAAGCGCGTCGGACCGTTTGCTGTGCCGAAGGCGATGTCGTCCACGGCCTCCGCGACGCTCGCGACCTGGTTCAAGATCAAGGGCGTGAACTATTCGATCTCCTCGGCCTGCGCGACGTCGAACCATTGCGTCGGCAACGCCTATGAGACGATCCAGATCGGCAAGCAGGACATCATTTTCGCCGGCGGCTGCGAGGAGCTGGACTGGTCCCTCTCGGTGCTGTTCGACGCCATGGGCGCGATGTCGTCGAAGTACAACGACACGCCCGCCACCGCCTCGCGTCCCTATGACGTCAACCGCGACGGCTTCGTCATTGCCGGCGGCGCCGGCGTGCTGGTGCTGGAAGAGCTCGAACATGCCAAGGCGCGCGGCGCGCGCATTTACGGCGAGATCGTCGGCTACGGCGCGACGTCGGACGGCTACGACATGGTCGCGCCCTCCGGTGAAGGCGCCGAGCGCTGCATGCGCATGGCGATGTCGACGGTGAAGACCAAGGTCGATTACATCAATCCGCACGCGACCTCGACGCCGGCAGGCGATCCGCCGGAAATCGACGCGCTCCGTCGCGTGTTCGGTGCCGGCGAGAAGTGCCCGCCGATCTCGGCGACCAAGGCGCTGACCGGTCACTCGCTGGGCGCAACCGGCGTGCAGGAGGCGATCTACTCGCTGCTGATGATGAACAACGGCTTCATCTGCGAGAGCGCGCACATCCAGGAGCTCGATCCCGTGTTCGCCGACATGCCGATCGTGCGCAAGCGCATCGACAACGTCAAGATCGGCACCGTGCTGTCGAACTCCTTCGGCTTCGGCGGCACCAACGCCACGCTGGTGTTCAGCCGGCTGGATGTGTGACGTCATTGCGGACGCACTGGTAGTTTTTTCGTCATGGCCGGGCTCGTCCCGGCCATCCACGTCTTTGCTACCGGTTGCGGAAGAACGTGGATGCCCGGAACAAGCCCGGGCATGATGGAGAGCGGAGAGTAATTGCGAGATGGAAGGTCTAATGAAAGGCAAGCGCGGTCTGATCATGGGCATCGCCAATGATCATTCGATCGCCTGGGGCATGGCGAAGGCGCTGCATGCCCACGGTGCCGAGCTTGCTTTCACCTTCCAGGGCGAGGCGCTGGGCAAGCGCGTCAAGCCGTTGGCGGAGCAGCTCGGCGTGGAATTGGTGCTGCCTTGCGACGTCGAGGACATCGCCAGCGTTGATGCGACCTTCGCCGTGCTGCGCGAGAAATGGGGCAAGCTCGATTTCGTCATCCACGCCATCGGCTTTGCCGACAAGAACGAGCTGAAGGGCCGCTACGCCGACACCAGCCGCGAGAACTTTTCGCGCACCATGGTGATCTCCTGTTTCTCGTTCACGGAGGTCGCAAAACGTGCCGCCGAGCTGATGACGGAAGGCGGCAGCATGATCACGCTGACCTTCGGCGCCTCGGAGCGCGCGATGCCCAATTATAATGTCATGGGCGTGGCCAAGGCGGCGCTGGAGGCCTCCGTGCGCTACCTCGCCTCCGATTTCGGACCGCGCGGCATCCGCGTCAATGCGATCTCCGCAGGCCCCATCCGTACGCTCGCCGGTTCGGGCATCGGCGAGGCGCGTGCGATGTTCGGCTTCATGCAGAAACATTCGCCGCTCCGCCGCGGCGTCACGCTCGACGAGCTCGGCGGCTCGGCGCTGTATCTGTTGTCGGATCTCTCCGGCGGCGTGACCGGTGAGATCCACTATGTCGATTCCGGCTACAACGTCATCTTGATGCCGAGGCCGGACGATTTGAAATCGTCAGAGTAGTTCGTAGGTTGGGCAAAGGCGCAGAGCGCCGTGCCCACCATTTCTCCCCGATCGCGCAGACGTGGTGGGCACGCTCCGCTTTGCCCACCCTACGAGAGTTGGTTTATCCCGCCGCGATCTTTTCCGCCCGCTGGAACGCCGGCCGCGCCATGCAGCGCGCGAGATAGGCATCGAAGGCCGGGCGGGACGGCACCATCTTGAACAGGCGGACCGCAAAATTCAGGCCGGAGCCGACCGTGATGTCGGCGGCCGAAAATTCCTCGCCGAGGATCCACGGTCCCTTCGCGAGCGCAGCTTCCAGCACGTCGAACACCTGCGTGGCGCTGCCCCAGGCCGCGGTCGAGGTCGGGATCTCGATCTTGGTGAAGATCTGGATGATGGCGGGCTCGATGCAGCCCGGCGAGAAGAACAGCCATTGCAGATAGCGCGCACGGCGCGGATCGGTCACGGCAGGCGCCAGCTTCGTCTCGGGATAGCAGTCGGCGATGTAGGCGCAGATCGCGGCGGCTTCGCCGAGCGCGGCATCGCCGTCGCTGAGCGCCGGCACCTTGCCCATCGGATTGACCTTCAGATAATCCGGCGCTTTCTGTGCACCGGTCGAGATGTCTGTCAGCACGCGCTCATAGGGCAGGCCGCTCTCTTCCATCAGCCAGAGCGTCGTGAACGAGCGCGAGCGGGGTGACCAATAGAGCTTGATAATGGACGGAACCCTCCGTGGGCGTGAGGCAAATTGCGCGCAATTCATGCCGCGTTTGCCGCGTATTCGCAACGCACTACGCCTAGGCAAGAGGTCAGCTGCGCGAACGACATGTTGGTCAACGCGACCGGTTGACGGTGGCGTTCCCAAGCAGCGCGCAGGCTGTCCTAGTGCCGGAGCAAGGGCGGCAATGTCTTGTCGAGACTTGCCGTCAGCATGGCACGCACGCCGTCGCGCAATACCGGATTATTGACAACATCAGCAGGCTTCTCCGGAAACATTGTCCGATCCAGCTCGCGCGACGGTCCACCAAGCGGATTGCGCAGCAAGCGGTCGACGTAGGTGTCGTCAGTCATCAAGGCCTGCGCTTCCTTGATCAACGTAAAAGTCTCGCCGTCGTAAACACGGATGTACATTATCGCGTAGAGATGCACAGATCCGTCGTAGGGGTACCGCGAGATTCCAATGCCGTATTCGCGATGCGTTCCGCCGTGCCGGTGCACGACGACATAACGTTCGCAACGGAGTCTTGGTGCGAGAAACCGAACGAAGTCCGCGATGTCTCTTTCGGCACGGTAGAAGAACGGATTTTGCTCCCGCCGGCCTCCAGATTTCAGCTCCTCTCTGGTGTAGGTGGCTCTGCGCACGGAGCTGCCGGGCGCAGCCGCGCGAACGCGGGACACGACGAGGTCGTCGAGTGCCCACGCGGTCACGGAGGCCCGCGAGTATTTGTCGAGGAACTCCAGGGGACCGAAGTTCTTGATCATGAAGAGATCGCCGGCGATCGGGATGACGCCGATCTGACATGGGCCGCTCTCTGCTGGTGTCGTTGGGGACGCGTTCGATGACTTGGCCGTGCTCGTCTTTGACGCAGCCTGGGCCCCGGCTCCCGCCGCCGAGAGCAGATGAGTCGCGACGATCATTGCGAAGGCCTGCATCGCCTTGATCATCGCTTTCTTGCGAGCTTGGCTTCCTTTCAGCATCGTCACTGCGCGAAATACGGCGGCAAGATCTTGTCCAGCCGTTTGGTCAGGAAGTCGCGCGTGGTGTCGCGCAGGGCGGTGTTGTTGGCGGAGTCCGCGGCCGTCTCCGGAAACATGGACTTGTCCACCTTCTGCAAAAGCTCGTTCGAAACGAAGTTGTCTGCCATATGCTTCATGACACCTTCGAACGTCACGGCAGGGCCCTTCATGATTTCGAAGGTGCGGCCATCGACCCATGTCACGCCGATATAGGCGAAGACATACGCGTAGGAGATGAGACCGACACCCCGGCTGAAGATGCCGACGCCGCTGAGCGACTGATTGGTCCCGTCAAGCTGTCCTTCGCTGCGCATGACGACGAGATAGCGCTCGCAACCGGCATTGCCCGCGACCTGCCGGATCAGGTTCGACAGCTCCTCGCGCTGATTGCGAAACAGGCCGGATTTGGGGTGGTAGTAGGAATCGAGTGCACCCTTGGCATAAGTGATCCGTCGCACCGGCGTGTTGCCTGCCGCGGCCCGCGCCCGCGCAAAGACAAGATCGTCAAGGCCCCAGGATACCGGGACTTCTGCGTAGTCGTTGCCGAACACGGTCAGACCGATCTTCTGGACGACAAAGATGTCCCCGGTCCCCGCAATCACGCCGACGCCACAAGGACCAGCAGTTGCCGACTCCGCAGGCTTGGCTGTCGCCTTCGGCTTCGTCGTCGCTTTCTTGGCTGTCGGCTTTGCCTGTGGTGCGGTCTGAGCGGCGGGAGCGGTGGTTGCGGGAGGGGTTTGCGCTGCTGCCGAAGTCAGGAAGGACAGCAGGATGAGCACCGGGGCAGCAAGTCGAAACATGGATTCCAAGGATCAGAGGCGGGAGGTCATCGGATACGCCACACTAGGGTGGGATCGTGACAACCGCAAGCTGCAGCCCGGGATCGCTGTCTATCCGGTGGGCCGCTGCCGCTTCCACCGATAATACTTCATCACGAACCCATTCGACGGCTCGATCTCTTCCTTCTCGAACACAAAGCCTTCGCGCTCGTACCAGCGCCAGGCTTTTTCGTTTTCACGGACACAGCGCAGGTACATCTCATCGGGCATTTGCGTGCGCGTGAAGGCGAGCAACTGGCGTCCCAACGATTGGCCCTGGTAGGTGGGCCCGACGAAAAGCATGTCGAGATAGAGTTTTGGCAGATGCAGGGCCAGCATGGCGGCGATCGTGCCATTGTCGTCGGCCACGAACAGGCTCCAGCCGTTCTCGGTCTCGCGCCTGATGCGTGCGCGCAGATTTGCTAGCAGGAACTCACTCGCCTCGGCGAGGCCGGTCGAGACCCAGCTTTCCATCCAGACGCGGCCGATCTCGTCATATTCGTCGGTGCGCGCGGGACGGATGACGGGATCAGACATTGGTGCTCTCGGTTCGATCTGCCCGCCTTGCGCAGGGGCTCGCTTGAATGATCCCGGCTATTCAGGAAAATTCCCGCCTACCCACGTTGGCCGCGCGTGGCTTGCCGCGGGCGCGCCTTGCCGGCCGACAGGCACACCACTTCGGAGATCTGCAGCAGCTGCCGCGCCAGCGGGCTGGTCTTGCGCCAGACCATGCCGATGGTGCGCGAGGGCTCGGGATCGCGGAAGCGCGACAGCGAGACCGAGGCCGATCGCGTCTCCACCGACACCGCCATTTCCGGGATCAAGGTGACGCCGATGCCGGCGCTGACCATCTGGACCAGCGTCGACAGCGAATTAGCATCCAGCATCTCGCGCGGCGGCGCCGATTGCATGTTGCAGAACGACAGCGCCTGATCGCGGAAGCAGTGCCCCTCTTCGAGCAGCAGCAGTCGCATCTCGCGCATCATCTCGCGCGATGGCACCGGTGTGCCTTCGTCGGAGCCCGGCCGCACCAGCAGGAATTTTTCGTCGAACAGCGCGACCTCGGTGAGCGAAGGCTCGGACACCGGCAATGCAACGATGGCCGTGTCGAGCCGGCCTTCCACCAGTTCCTGGATCAGTCGCGGCGTCATCGTCTCGCGCACGCGGATGTCGAGCTCGGGATGCATGCGCGTGAGATTTTTGGTGATCTTGGGCAGCAGATAGGGCGCGATCGTCGGGATCATGCCGATCCGCAGCCGGCCCGCAAACCGGTCCTGCGAGGCGCGTGCGAAATCGCCGAGCTCATCGACCGAGCGCAGGATGTCGCGGACGCGCGGTGCGAGCTCCTCGCCGAACCGGGTCAGCGCCACCTGCCGGGCGCTGCGCTCCAGCAGCAGGCCGCCGAGCGCCTCCTCCAGTTCCTTGATCTGCATCGACAGGGCCGGCTGGGAGATCGAGCTTGCCTCCGCCGCGCGGCCGAAATGGCCGTGACGCGCCAGCGCGTCGAAATATCTGAGCTGGCGCATCGTCACGTTGGCCATCAGAAAATCCTATCGCAGCGATCATTAAAGTCAACTTCCCCTGATCGAATGCGAAGCCTAGAGTAATTCTACCTGGTCAAAGGCGCGAGTTCGACGCCACCAGAGGAGGTATTCATGGATGACACTTCGAAGTGCCCGTTTTCGGGCGGAAAACCCACGCGCGTGAACCGCGACTGGTGGCCGACCCAGCTCAGCATCGAGATGCTGCACAAGAATTCGACCCTGTCCGACCCGATGGGCAAGGAGTTCGACTATGCCAAGGAGTTCAAGTCGCTCGACCTGAATGCCGTCATCAAGGACCTGACGGCTCTGATGACGAACTCGCAGGAGTGGTGGCCCGCCGATTTCGGCCACTATGGCGGCCTCATGATCCGCATGGCCTGGCACAGCGCCGGCACCTATCGCACCACGGACGGCCGCGGTGGCGCCGGAGCCGGTCAGCAGCGTTTCGCGCCGCTCAACAGCTGGCCCGACAACGCCAATCTCGACAAGGCGCGCCGTCTGCTCTGGCCGATCAAGCAGAAATACGGCCGCAAGATCTCCTGGGCCGATCTGATGGTGCTCGCCGGCAACGTCGCGCTGGAATCGATGGGCTTCAAGACCTTCGGCTTCGCCGGCGGCCGCGCCGACGTGTGGGAGCCGGAAGAGCTCTATTGGGGTCCTGAAGGCACGTGGCTGGGCGACGAGCGCTACAGCGGCGAACGCCAGCTCGCCGAGCCGCTCGGCGCGGTGCAGATGGGCCTGATCTACGTCAATCCGGAAGGCCCGAACGGCAAGCCTGACCCGGTCGCCGCGGCCAAGGACATCCGCGAGACGTTCGCCCGCATGGCGATGAACGACGAGGAAACCGTCGCGCTGATCGCCGGCGGCCACACCTTCGGCAAGACCCACGGCGCGGGCGATCCGTCGCTGGTCGGTCCGGAGCCGGAAGCGGGCGCGCTCGAGGATCAGGGCCTCGGCTGGAAGAGCAAGTACGCTTCCGGCCTGGCGGGCGATTCCATCACCAGCGGTATCGAGGTGACATGGACGACGACGCCGACGAAGTGGAGCAACAACTTCTTCGAGAACCTGTTCAAGTACGAATGGGAGCTGACGAAGAGCCCGGGCGGTGCGAATCAGTGGACGGCTAAGGGTGCCGACGCGATCATTCCTGATGCCTTCGACAAGTCGAAGAAGCACCGGCCGACGATGCTGACGACCGACCTCTCGCTGCGTCTCGATCCGGCCTACGAGAAGATCTCGCGTCGCTTCTTCGAAAACCCGGATCAGTTCGCGGACGCCTTTGCCCGCGCCTGGTTCAAGCTCACCCACCGCGATATGGGTCCGATCCAGCGTTATCTCGGCCCGCTGGTGCCGAAGGAAACGCTGATCTGGCAGGATCCGATTCCGAAGGTGAACCACGAGCTGGTCGGCGACCAGGACATCGCTGCGCTGAAGACCAAGATACTGGCTTCGGGCCTCTCGGTCTCCGAGCTGGTCTCGACCGCCTGGGCGTCGGCTTCGACGTTCCGCGGCTCCGACAAGCGCGGCGGCGCCAACGGCGCGCGCATCCGTCTGGCCCCGCAGAAGGATTGGGAGGTGAACCAGCCGGCTCAGCTCTCCAAGGTTCTCGGCAAGCTCGAAGCGATCCAGAAGGACTTCAACGCATCGGCAGGTGCGAAGAAGGTCTCGCTCGCCGACCTCATCGTCCTCGGCGGTTCTGCCGCGGTCGAGAAGGCCGCGAAGGATGCCGGCGTTGACGTGAAGCTTGGCTTCACGCCGGGCCGCATGGATGCTTCGCAGGAGCAGACCGACGCGGAATCCTTCGCCCCGCTGGAGCCGCGGGCCGATGGCTTCCGCAACTACGTCGGCAAGAAGCATCAGTTCCTGCAGCAGGAGGAAGCTCTTGTCGATCGCGCGCAGCTGCTGAAGCTGTCCGGTCCCGAGCTGACCGCGCTCGTCGGCGGTCTGCGTGTGCTCGGCGCCAATGCGGGCGGTTCGAAGCACGGCGTCTTGACCTCGAAGGTCGGAACGCTGAGCAACGACTTCTTCATCAACCTGCTCGACATGAGCGCGCAGTGGACGCCGGCGGCTGACGGCACCTACGAGGCCCGCGACCGCAAGACCAACGCGGTGAAGTGGACCGGCACGCGCGCCGACCTGATCTTCGGTGCGCACTCGCAGCTCCGCGCCTTCGCCGAGGTCTATGCCTCGTCGGACGCCAAGCAGCAGTTCGTGCAGGACTTCGCCAAGGCCTGGACCAAGGTGATGAACCTCGACCGGTACGACCTCGCGGCCTGATCCCCGGGCCTAAGCAAGCGACAAACAAAAAGGGCGGCCGCGAGGCCGCCCTTCGTGTTTCTGATGTGCGGATCGATTACTCGCCGGCGGCTTCGCGCGGGGTCTTCTCGCCGTCGCCGCCCTTGCCTTCGAGGTCTTCGCCGGTGGTCTGGTCGACCACCTTCATCGACAGCCGGGTCTTGCCGCGGTCGTCGAAGCCGAGCAGCTTGACCTTGACCTTGTCGCCTTCCTTGACGACGTCGGAGGTCTTCTGCACGCGCGCCGAAGCGAGCTGGCTGATGTGGACGAGGCCGTCCTTGGAACCGAAGAAGTTCACGAAGGCGCCGAACTCCATCACCTTGACGACGGTGCCGTCATAGATCTGGCCGACTTCCGGATCGGAGGCGATCGACTTGATCCACTTGATCGCGGCCTTCATCGCCTCGCCATCGGAGGAGGCGACCTTCACGGTGCCGTCGTCCTCGATGTTGACTTTGGCGCCGGTCTTCTCGACGATCTCGCGGATCACCTTGCCGCCGGTGCCGATCACTTCGCGGATCTTGTCGGTGGCGATCTTGAAGGTCTCGATGCGCGGCGCGTACTCGCCGAGCTCGGCGCGGGCGTTGGTGAGCGCCTTGGCCATTTCACCGAGGATGTGGATACGGCCATCCTTGGCCTGACCGAGCGCCACCTTCATGATCTCTTCGGTGATGCCCTCGATCTTGATGTCCATCTGGAGCGAGGTGATGCCTTGCTCGGTACCGGCGACCTTGAAGTCCATGTCGCCGAGATGGTCCTCGTCACCGAGGATGTCCGAGAGAACCGCGAAGCGCTTGTCTTCGAGGATCAGGCCCATCGCGATGCCCGCGGTCGGCCGCTTCAACGGCACGCCGGCATCCATCAGCGCCAGCGAAGCGCCGCAGACCGAAGCCATCGAGGACGAGCCGTTCGACTCGGTGATCTCCGACACCACGCGCGTGGTGTAGGGGAACTCGTGATGCGGCGGCAGCACCGGGTGGATCGCGCGCCAGGCGAGCTTGCCGTGGCCGATCTCGCGACGCTTGGTGCCGCCGAGGCGGCCGGTCTCACCGACCGAGTAGGGAGGGAAGTTGTAGTGCAGCAGGAACGTCTCTTTGTACGTTCCGGACAGCGCGTCGATGTACTGCTCGTCCTCGCCGGTGCCGAGCGTGGTCACGACCAGCGCCTGGGTCTCGCCGCGGGTGAACAGCGCCGAGCCGTGGGCACGGGGCAGCACGCCGACTTCGGCGATGATGTTGCGCACGGTCTTGGAATCGCGGCCGTCGATGCGCTTGCCGGTGTCGAGGATGTTCCAGCGAACGATCTTCGCTTCCAGCTCCTTGAACACGCCGCCGATGCGCAGCTTGTCGTATTTCGGCTCCTGGCCTTCGGGGAAGTAGTGAGCGATCACCTTTTCCTTGACCTTGCCGACCGCGGCGTAGCGATCCTGCTTGATCGGAATGGCATAGGCGGCGCGCAGCTCCTGCTCGACGAGGCCGAGCATTTCCTTCTCGAGCGCCGAATTGTCGATCACCGTGACTTCGCGCGGCTCCTTGGCTGCCTTCTCGGCGAGCTCGATGATGGCGTTGATGACCGGCTGGAAGTGGCGGTGACCGAACATCACGGCGCCGAGCATGATGTCTTCGTTGAGCTCCTTGGCTTCCGATTCCACCATCAGCACGGCGTCGGCCGTGCCGGCGACCACGAGGTCGAGCTGGGTGTCGACCATCTCGTCGAGCGTCGGGTTGAGAATGAACTCGTCGTTGGCGAAGCCGACGCGCGCTGCGCCGATCGGGCCCTTGAAGGGCGCGCCGGACAGGGTCAGCGCGGCCGATGAGGCCACCAGCGCCACGATATCGGGATCGTTCTCCATGTCGTGCGACAGCACGGTGACGATCACCTGGGTCTCGTTGCGCCAGCCGTCGACGAACAGCGGACGGATCGGACGGTCGATGAGGCGGGAGACCAGCGTCTCCTTCTCGGTCGGACGACCCTCGCGCTTGAAATAGCCGCCGGGAATGCGGCCGGCTGCGTAGGTCTTCTCCTGGTAATCGACCGTCAGCGGCAGGAAGTCGACGCCTTCGCGCGGCGCCTTCGCCGCGACGACGGTGGCGAGCACCACGGTCTCGCCATAGGTGGCGACGACGGCGCCGTCGGCCTGACGCGCGATCTTGCCGGTTTCAAGCTTGAGAGGGCGTCCACCCCAGTCGATCTCGACTGAATGCTTATTGAACATAGATGTCTTCTTTCATGGGTTCTCGAAAGAAGGACGGCCCGAAAAACAAAAACCATGCGCAAGATTGCGGGACGTTGATCGAAGCGGGCGATCAGCGTCCTGCGATCCTGCCATGGTTTTCGGATTTCGGATGGCGTCCATCCTTTCGGGTCATACGGGCGCCTTGCCCGTTGTGCCCAGCCGCCGGATTGCTGCTGGACTGTCAGTCGGCACGAACGCGAACACCGGATTGCGGTCCTCGCCCATCGTGCCCCGGATGCGAATCATCATCGGCTCGCACCCGACACGCACGCAGCCTCGATCAAAAACCTTTAAACAAACGCTTTCGCTCGAAACCGCGCACAAAAACGCGCGCCAGTGGCGCGCGCAGGAACACTTAACGACGAATGTTGTGCTTCTCGAGCAGCGCCTTGTAACGCGCCTCGTCCCTCTTCTTGAGGTAGTCGAGCAGCGAGCGGCGGGTCGAAACCAGCTTCAAGAGGCCGCGACGCGAATGGTTGTCCTTCACGTGGGTCTTGAAATGGTTGGTGAGGTTGTTGATGCGTTCCGACAGGATCGCCACCTGAACCTCCGGCGAGCCGGTGTCGCCGGCCTTGTTGGCATTCGTCTTGATGACTTCCGCTTTGCGTTCTGCGGCAATCGACATCGTCAATTTCTCTCGTTGCGACCGGTGCTGGCAGTCAGACCGGTCAGGTTGAACACACGCTTGGGGATGATTTCGCCGTTGCCGACTTCAGCAAGCGCCAATAGACGGCCTGCCACCGTGACATAGACTGTGCCGCTACTAGTGGGCGCATCCCGTCCGCGCAATAAAACGGCCTGACCCCGATGGAGCCTTGCCGCATCAGCCCGAGTGACGGCCAGTGCCGGGATGTCGTCCAGCGCGGTCTCAACGGGCATAAGCGCGTCGGCGAGGCTGCCCTCGCCGGACGCGGCTCTATCGCATAAAGCCTCCAACTGATCCAGCGGAATCATGTCGTTCTCGTCAAATGGGCCGACCAGGGTCCGCCGCAGCGCGCAAATATGGCCGTAAGTGCCGAGAATCCGGCCCATATCGCGGGCCAGCGCCCGGACATAGGTCCCCTTGCCGCACTCCGCCTCGAACACCGCCCGGTCGTTATCCGGTTGATCCACAAGGGCTAAATGGTGAATTTCGACCGGACGGGGGGCCAGTTCCACGATCTCGCCGTCGCGGGCCAGGTCATAGGCGCGCTCGCCCTGGACCTTGATCGCGGAATAGCGCGGCGGGATCTGCTCGATCACCCCGGTGAAGCGGGGCAGCAGGGCCAGGATGGCCTCCCGGGTCGGGCGCTGGTCGGAGGTCGCGGTGACCCGGCCCTCGATGTCGTCGGTATCGCGCTCCTCGCCCCAGCACACGGTGAACTGGTAGCGCTTGCGGCCGTCCATCACGAAGGGAACCGTCTTGGTGGCCTCGCCGAGCGCGATCGGCAGGCCGCCGGAGGCGAGCGGGTCGAGCGTGCCGGCGTGTCCCGCGCGCTTGGCGTTGAACAGGCGCTTGAGCACGGCGAC
This sequence comes from Bradyrhizobium sp. LA6.8, assembly GCF_040547935.1. Taxonomy (NCBI): domain Bacteria; kingdom Pseudomonadati; phylum Pseudomonadota; class Alphaproteobacteria; order Hyphomicrobiales; family Nitrobacteraceae; genus Bradyrhizobium; species Bradyrhizobium sp. LA6.8. The sequence continues at coordinate 324,820 of NZ_JBEPQQ010000007.1, read as the reverse complement.
CGCTTGCGTCGAGGTCATGCCGATCGGCTTGTCGAGCACGACCCAGCCATGGACGTCGCGGCGGTCGCGGCGCGGCTGGTTGCCCTTCTGCTTGTTGGCGCGGGGATCGTTGTTGACGCGGCGCGGCTCCTGATGCGGCTGGGAATCGCCGGCGAGATCCGCAAAATTATTTTTCTGCACGTCGCGCTGATCGGTCTCTTCGCCGCCGATCGTGCCGTGAGCCGGGTCCATCGTCATCGCTCTTCTTCCCGATCCGAATCCGGATCCTGTTCCAGGTCCTTCTGCACCGCAGGTGTTCGCAAAAGCTTCTCGATCCGTTCCGCTTCGTCGAATCGTTCGTCGACGCGGAAACGAAGGTCAGGTGCAAATTTCAGGTTAACGCGCCGCGCGACTTCGCCGCGCAGGAATTTCTTGTTGCGCTCGAGCGCCGCGATGATGACCTCGGTGTCGCGGCCACCGAGCGGCATCACGTAAACCGTTGCGAGCTTCAGGTCGGGCGACATCCGAACCTCCGGCACGGTGATGATGTGACCTTCGAGGTCCGCATCATGCACATTGCCTTGCGCCAGAATCTCGGCCATCGCGTGGCGAACCTGCTCGCCGACACGCAACTGGCGTTGCGAGCCGCCCGGCGCGGAACTTTTCTTCTGATGGTGGCGGGGCATGGTTGAAAATCACCTCGTCGTGCCCGCGTTTGGGACACGAGCATTGTCATTTGTCCTGTTGAAACGAATGCGGCGCGGATGGCCGGAATAAATCCGGCCATCGCACTCCCGCAATTTCAGCTCAAAAAGATCCGGGCGCTTCGGTAAGATTTGGACTTACAGGGAGCGCTGGATCGTCTCCACGCGATAACACTCGATCACGTCACCGGCACGCATGTCGTGGTAGTTCTCGAAGGCCATGCCGCATTCCTGACCGGACTGCACTTCCTTCACTTCGTCCTTGAAGCGCTTCAGCGTCGACAGCTTGCCTTCGTGTACGACGACATTGTCGCGGATCAGGCGCACATTGGCGCCGCGTTCCACGGTGCCGTCGGTGACGCGGCAGCCGGCGACCTTGCCGACCTTGGAGATGTTGAAGATCTCCAGGATCGCGGCATTGCCCAGCATGGTTTCGCGCAAGGTCGGCGCGAGCAGGCCGCTCATCGCCTTCTTCACGTCGTCCACGAGGTCGTAGATGATGTTGTAGTAGCGGATCTCGATGCCGTTGCGCTTGGCGGCCGCAGCCGCCTCCTTGTTGGCACGAACCGAGAAGCCGATGATCGCGGCGTTGAAGCCTTCCGCGAGCGTCACGTCCGATTCCGAGATGCCGCCGACGCCGGCATGCAGGATGCGGGCTGCGACTTCGTCGGTGCCGAGCTTCTCCAGCGAGCCGAGGATCGCTTCCAGCGAGCCTTGCACGTCGGCCTTGATGATCAGCGGGAATTCCTTGCGGCCCGCCGTCTTCAATTGCGACATCATCTGCTCGAGCGAGCCGCGCATGCCGGAGATCGAGGCAGCCGCGTTCTCGCGCTTCTGGTGCGCGCGATAGCTGGTGACCTGGCGGGCGCGGGCTTCGTTCTCGACCACCGCGAGACGATCGCCGGCCTCCGGCGGACCGTTGAAGCCGAGCACCTCGACCGGAACCGAAGGACCGGCCTCATGCACCGTCTCGCCCTGATCCGAGATCAGCGCGCGGACGCGGCCCATCTCGGCGCCGGCGACAATGATGTCACCGACACGAAGCGTGCCGCGCTGGACCAGCACGGTCGCGACCGGGCCACGGCCGCGATCGAGCTTGGCTTCGATCACGGTGCCTTCGGCCGGACGCTCCGAATTGGTCTTCAGGTCGAGGATGTCGGCCTGGAGCGCGATCATCTCGAGCAGCTTGTCGAGATTGGTCTTGTTCTTGGCTGACACTTCCACGTCGACGACTTCGCCGCCGAAGGATTCGACCTGCACCTCGTGCTGGAGCAGCTCGGTGCGCACGCGCTCGGGCTTCGCATCGGGCTTGTCGATCTTGTTGATGGCAACGATGATCGGCACCCGCGCCGCCTTGGCGTGGTTGATGGCTTCGATCGTCTGCGGCATGACGCCGTCATCGGCAGCAACCACCAGCACGACGATGTCGGTCACCTTGGCGCCGCGGGCGCGCATCGCGGTGAACGCGGCGTGGCCGGGCGTGTCGATGAAGGTGATCTTCTTGCCGCTTTCGGGCGACAGCACCTGATAGGCGCCGATATGCTGGGTGATGCCGCCGGCTTCGCCGGAGACGACGTTGGCATGGCGGAGCGCGTCGAGCAGCGAGGTCTTGCCGTGGTCGACGTGACCCATCACGGTCACGACGGGCGAACGCGTCTCGGTGTCGGTGGAATCGTCGGTGGCGTCGAACAGGCCTTCTTCAACGTCGGACGCGGCAACGCGCTTGACGGTGTGACCAAGCTCTTCGGCGATCAGCTGCGCAGTGTCGGCGTCGATCACGTCGGTGATCTTGTGAATCGCGCCCTGCTTCATCAGCATGCGGATGATTTCCACCGCGCGCTCGGCCATGCGGTTGGCGAGCTCCTGGATGGTGATCGCTTCCGGAATGACCACCTCGCGGATGAGCTTTTCCTTCGGCTCGTTCGCGGCATGGCCCTTCAGGCGCTGAGTGCGGCGGCGGAACGAGGCGATCGATCGCTCGCGCACGTCGTCGGCATTGAATGCGGTCACGACCGTCAGGCGACCGCGCTCCTTCTGCGGGCCGGGTTTGTGGGTGGGCTTGGGGGCTACCACGGGACGCGCGGCGCCGCCGGGACCGCGACGGATCTGGCGCGGACCATCGTCCTCGTCCGGTCCGGCTGCGACCGCGGGAGCGCGACCCAACGGGCCGCCTCCCGGCCTCGCGGTGGTCGTTCCAGGGCGCGCGGTGGTTGTTCCCGGGCGTGCCGTGGTCGTGGTGGTGCCGGGGCGTGCTGCGGGCGCGCCAGGACGTGGCGCGGGAGCGGCCGGGGCGGCAGTTGCAGGGCGCGCGGCTGACGCCGGCTGTTCGCCTTCGCCAAAACGCTTCTTGGCCTCGGTTTCGGCCTTGCGCTTGGCTTCCTCTTCGTGGCGGTGGCGCTCATCCTCGGCCTTGCGGCGGGCCTCGGCGGCTTCGCGCTCGACGCGTTCGGCGGCTTCGCGGACAGCGCGGCGCTGGGCTTCGTCTTCGGCCTGGCGGCGCTCTTCGACTTCGCGCACCTTGGCGTCGGCCAGCGCGCTGGCGCGGGCGGAACGTTCGTCCTCGGTCAGCGTGCGCAGCACCACGCCGGAGCCGGCGTTGCGGGGCGGAGCCGGGCGTGCCGGAGCGGGAGCAGGCGCGGCCGGTGCCGGCTTTGCAACAACCGCGGGAGCTTGCGGTTCGGGGCTGCCGTCGACGCGGCGCTTGCCGCGCTTCTCGACCACGACCTGCTTGCTGCGGCCATGGCTGAAGCTCTGACGCACAGTGCCCGTTTCGACGCGCGGCTTGAGCGATAGCGTCTTGCTCGGAACGCTCAGCTTCTTGTCGTCAGGGGTCTTGGTATCAACCATTCAGCAGTCCTAATCCTGATCTTTGTTAACGTTGTGCGTTGCCGCACCGTCCTATCGGGTCGTCGTTGTCTCTCAGAAATCCTGGCCGGGCTTTTCGGCAGTCTTGTCATCGTCCGCCATCCGGTATCGGACCAGCATCTGGCTACGTGACAGGAATGACTTGCTCGCCGGGCCCGCGAGCAGGGCAGCATGTATCACATTTGACCGGGTAAGTGCCAAATCCAATTCTATCGATTTCAACGCAGTGACGACGGGAATCTGCGGCTTGGCGCCGCGATTCCCGCCATTTTGACGTGCCAGCATGTCCAATTTGCGGATTCCGTCCGCGGCCCCGTCGCTGGCATGGATCAGGACCTCGGCCGTGCCTTCCCGCAGGGCGCTTTCGACCTTGCCGAAGCCGGCCACAATCTGGCCCGCCTTGGCGGCAATCCCAAGGGCTTCCGTCACGCTCCGAACCAGGAGCGCCTCGATGTCGGCGGGAAGCGTCTGGGGAGTGCGCAGCTCGCGCTTGAAGGCTTTGCTAAATTGGTGACGCCGCACGGCTTCCGCAACCACCTCGCGCGAGGCGGTGACCCACATGCCGCGTCCGGGCAGCTTGCGCTTGAGATCGGGAACTATGTCGCCTTGCGGCGAAATGACGAAGCGGATCAGCTCGTCGATCGGCCGGACCTCGCGACTGACCGCGCACATCCGCATGGTCGCGGACCTTTCGGTCCGCGGTCCATGGTCGAGATCGTGGTCAGTATCTGCGAGCATCCGGGCGACATTCTCCTTCGTCCTTAAGCCGGCTGATCTTCGGTCGCCTCGGCCTCTTCGGCGGGCTTCGCGAGATCGGCTTCGGTGATCCAGCCGGCTTTGACGCGGGCCTGCATGATCATGGCTTCGGCATCGTCACGGGAGATCTCGATACCGTCGAGCGCACCAGGGAATTTGGTCTGCTCGCCGCCTTCCTTGCGCTCGGTCCAGCCGACCAGGTCGTCAGTGGCGCAGCCGGCGAGGTCTTCGACGGTCTTGATGTCGTTCTCGCCGAATTTCACCAGCATCTTGGAGGTGACGCCCGGCACGTCCTTGACGGCGTCCTCGACACCGAGCTCCTTGCGCTTGGCCTCGATCTCGGCCTCCTGCTGCTCGAGATATTCGCGGGCACGGTTCTGGAGCTCTTGCGCGGTCTCCTCGTCGAAGCCTTCGATGCCGGCGAGTTCCTTGAGGTCCACCATCGCGAGTTCCTCGACCGAGGTGAAGCCTTCGGACGCCAGCAGCTGGCCGACGACTTCGTCGACATTGAGCGATTCCATGAAGACGCGGGTGGAGTTCTCGAAGTCGGCCTGGCGGCGCTCCGATTCCTCCTGCTCGGTCAGGATGTCGATGTCCCAGCCGGTGAGCTGCGAGGCCAGACGCACGTTCTGGCCGCGGCGGCCGATCGCCAGCGAGAGCTGGTTGTTGGTGTCGGGCACGACGACCTCGATGCGCTCGCGGTCTTCGTCGATGACGACCTTGGAGACTTCGGCCGGCGCCAGCGCGTTGACCACGAAGGTCGCGATGTCGGGCGACCACGGGATGATGTCGATCTTCTCGCCCTGCAGCTCGTTCACCACCGCCTGCACGCGCGAGCCGCGCATGCCGACGCAGGCGCCGACGGGATCGACCGAGGAATCGCGGGAAATCACGCCGATTTTCGCGCGCGAGCCGGGATCGCGGGCCACCGCCTTGATCTCGACGATGCCGTCATAGATCTCAGGCACTTCCTGCGCGAACAGCTTCGCCATGAACTGCGGATGGGTGCGGGAGAGGAAGATCTGCGGGCCGCGGGTCTCGCGGCGGACGTCGAAGATGTAGGCGCGGACGCGGTCGCCGTTGCGGAACACTTCGCGCGGCAGCATCTCGTCGCGGCGGATGATGGCTTCACCGCGGCCGAGGTCGACGATCACACTGCCATATTCGACGCGCTTGACGACGCCGTTGACGATGTCGCCGATGCGGTCCTTGAATTCCTGATATTGCCGGTCGCGCTCGGCCTCGCGCACCTTCTGCACGATCACCTGCTTGGCCGATTGCGCGGCGATGCGGCCATATTCCAGCGGCGGCAGCGTATCGGCGATGGTGTCACCGACCTGGGCGCCGGGATTGGCGCGCTGCGCATCCACCAGCGAGATCTGGTTGGAATGATTTTCGACCTTCTCGACCACCAGCATGTGGCGCGACAGCCGCAGCTCGCCCTTCTTCGGGTCGATCTCGGCATGAACGTCAGTCTCGCTGCCGTAACGTGCCCGCGCCGCCTTGGCGATGGCGTCTTCCATCGCCGCGATGACGATGCCGCGGTCGATCGATTTCTCGCGCGCGACGGCATCGGCGATCTGGAGCAATTCAAGTCGATTGGCGCTGACTGCCATGGCTAGTCTCCTTCGTCAGGCTCGATCTCGCCCCGCCGCGCGCGTTCGGCGGCCAGGCGGTGCTTCTTCGTATTGGTTGGTGCCGGCTTCTTTTTTTGCGGCTTGGTGTTCTTGGTGATCTTCGCACTGATTTCCGCGTGCGGTGCAGCCGGCGGCTCGATGCCGAGATCGCGGCGCATCTGGCGCTCCTCGGCCTTGCCGCGGCGCATGGATTCCGCGATCAGCTCGTCGGTCAGCACCAAGCGTGCCTCACCGATGTCTTCCATCGTCAGGAGAACGTCGGGATTATCGTTCGCCTTGACGTCGTCGCGATGCAGGTGCACGCGGTCGCCTTCGACGGCACCGAGCATGCCACGGAACCGCTTCCGCCCCTCATGGGCGACCGCCATGTCGATCTTCACCAGATAGCCGGAATAGCGCTCGAAATCCGAGCGGCGCACCAGCGGACGGTCGATCCCCGGCGAGGAGATTTCCAGCCGATAAGCGCGGTCGATGGGGTCCGCGACGTCGAGCACGGGCGACAGCGCCCGCGAGATCGCTTCGCAATCCTCGAGCTGCATCGAGCCGTCCGGCCGCTCGGCCATGATCTGCACGGTGCAGCCGGACTCGCCGGAGATGCGGATCCGCACCAGGCGGTAGCCCATGCCCTCGAGCACCGGACCTGCGACCGCAGACACACGTGCCGCCACGCCCGGCTCGACCACGAGCCTCGGCTCGGCCAGCAACTCGGCATCCGTGGAACCAGTGTTCGGTTCGGTCATATCAGGGGTCAAGGCGCTCGATGGTTAAGGCTTGGTTAAGGACTTGAGCAGGTTAGGATCTGCAGAGCCTGTTTCGGAACTCTTTATCCCGGCAGCTCGCCGGGCCGCATATCTTCCACCAAGCCGCGCTCAGGTAATAAAAAAGAGCGGGTCCTTTCGGGCCCACTCTCACTACGCGGATCGTATGAGAAGATGAATTGGCGCTGATATAGCCCTTTCCGTCCTCCCGGACAAGGCCCATCGCGGGAAAGACGAGGCTTTTTGCGCCCGGCCTGTGGCCCCCCGCGCAACGCTTCCTTCATCTAGCAGGCCTAAATTCCCTGATTGTGGGGCGGCTTGGACCAAGGGCGCACCCGCGGCGTGCCCTGTACGAGTTGCGTTTTCATGACCGCTGCCACGTCGCTCATTCCCGGACTGGACGAGATCGTCAAGCGCGGCGACCCCCGGCGTCGCGGTGAGATCGCGCGCGCCATCGCCCAATTGTTCTTCCAGGACGCCGAGAAGCTCCGTCCCGATCTCGTCGATCTCTTCGACAATCTGCTGATCGATCTCGTTCCGCATGCCGAGCTTGCCTCGCGCGTCGACCTCGCCGAGCGCTTCTCGCGCCTGAACAATGCACCGCCGCATCTGGTGAGCCAGCTCGCGCGCGAAAACGAGATCATGGTGGCGGGTCCCGTGCTGCGCCGCTCGCCGGTGCTCGACGACGCCGCTCTCGTCGAGATCGCGCGGCTGAAGGGTCAGGGCCATCTGCTGGCGATGACCGAGCGCCCCGCGCTGTCGGCTGTCATCACCGACGTGCTGGTCGAGCGCGGCGATCGTGACGTGGTGCGTCGCGCCGCGGGCAATGCCGGTGCGGTGTTCTCGCAAGGCAGCTATTCCGAGCTGATCAAACGTGCGTCGCAGGACGGCGTGCTGACGCTCAAGATCGGCCAGCGCAACGATCTCTCGGGCGAGCACCTGAAACAGCTGCTCGACGGCACGCTCGACGTCATCCGCCGCCGCCTCTCGAGCGTGGTCAATCCCGTGCGCCAGGTCGAGATCAAGCGCGCCATGGCGGCGATCGAGGAGGCCGCGCTGCCGCCGGGGCCGCGCCGCGATTTCTCGGATGCACAGCGCACGGTGTTGACCTTGCATCGCGAGGGTCATCTCGGCGAGAGCGCGCTGCTCGGCTTCGCCAAGGCGCTCAAATATGAGGAATCGATCGCCTCGCTCGCGGCGATGTCCGGTGTCCGCCTCTCGATCCTCGATCGCCTGGTCGCGGGCGACCGCTACGATCCGATCCTGATTCTGGGGCGCGTGCTCAATCTCGGCTGGCCCACGGTGCGCGCGCTGATCCTGATGTGGTACGGCCCGCATCGCACGCCGGCCGATGCCGATCTCGAGCAGGCGCGCGTGAACTTCACGCGCCTGATGCCGTCAACGGCCGAGCGCGTCGTGAAATTCTGGCGCAACCGCCAGACGATCTAATCAAAGTACGGATCTTCGTCGTCATGGCCGGGCTTGTCCCGGCCATCCACGTTCTTGCTGCCCACAGGAGGAAAGTACGTGGATGCCCGGGACAAGCCCGGGCATGACGATTATCGATGGATCGCGCAAAGAATCTATGCGCGCCTGAACCGCAGATATGTCGTCTTGCGCCCTTCGCGCGTGGCCTTCCGGCCGTAGCGCGTCATGGTGTAGCCGTCCCATGGCCGACGGAAATCGTCGGCGCATTCGGCGAGCCACTGAAAATCCGTCGACCGCGACAGATGCATCAGCGTCCACGCGCAGTAATCGTCGATATCGCACACGAAACGGAATTCGCCGCCCGCCTTCAGCACGCGTGCCATCGCGGCGATGGTGCGGTCCTGGACGAAGCGCCGCTTCCAGTGCCGCCGCTTCGGCCAGGGATCGGGATGGATCAGGTCGATCCGCGACAGCGATGCCGGCGGCAGCCAGGCCAGCAGCTCGGCGGCATCGCCCGCGAACAGGCGGATGTTGCCGATGTTGGCGGCCTCGATCTGCGCGAGGATCTTTGCCATGCCGTTGACATAGGGCTCGCAGCCGATGAAGCCGGTCGTGGTGAAGTTCTGGGCCTCGGCCGCAAGATGCTCGCCGCCGCCGAAGCCGATCTCGAGCCGCACATCGTCGGCCGCGGGATCGAAGATCTCATTGGCATTCGCCGGCTTCTCACCCGCGATGTCGAGCGAAAGATGCGGCAGCAGATGATCGATCAGCTCGGCCTGGTGCTGCCTGAGCTTGTGGCCCTTGCGGCGACCGAAGAAGGCGCGCTCGCTGTCATCGCGATCGGGATCTGATTTTCGTTCGCTCATCGCAGCGTCTGGTACAGGCGATGGAGCAGCCGCGCGCGGGGTTCGAGCGACGAGACGTAGATCTGCTCATAATGGGTGTGTGCGCCCTTGCCGTCGACGCCGAGTCCATCGAGCGTTGCGGTGTGGGCGGCGGTGAAATTGCCATCCGAGCCGCCGCCGGTGTGGGTGTCGATCAGCTCGAAGCCGATCTCGGTGGCAAGCGACTTCGCATGCTCGTACAGCGAGGCGCCTGCATTGCTCTTCTCGTAGGGCGGACGGTTGAGCCCGCCCGTGACCTTGACGGTGACGCCATCCGTCTTCGATGTCAGCCCGAGGATCTTGCCGACGAACTCTTCCGCGTCGGCAAAGCTTGGCACGCGCAGATCGACTTCGGCAAAGGCCTCTTCCGGCGTGACGTTGGGGCGGGTGCCGCCGCGCGCCACGCCGACATTTACCGTAACGCCGCGTGCCAGATCGTTCATCGCTTCCAGCGCCAGGATGACGTTGGCAAGCTCGCGGATCGCGCTGCGGCCATCCTGGGGCCGCGTGCCGGCATGTGCGGGCACACCCTTGATGAATACTTCGAATCGTCCGACGCCCTTGCGCCCGGTGACGATCTTGCCGCCGTCGCGCGCGGGCTCCGTCACCAGCACGTATTTGGCCTTGCGCCCTTCCGCCTCGATCAGCGCGCGCGAGGTCGGGCTGCCGATCTCCTCGTCGGAGGTGAACAAATGGGTGATGCCGAGCGGCGAGCGATCGCCGGCGGCGCAGAGCGCGCGAAAGGCGTGATGGGCGATATAGGCGCCGCCCTTCATGTCGTAGATGCCGGGACCGAACGCGCTGTCGCCCTCGACCTTGAACGGCAGGCGCTCGATGAATCCCATGGGATGAACGGTATCGAGGTGGCTCAGCACCAAAATGCCCGGCCGGTCCTGGCCCCAGGTCGAGCGTGCAGCGAGATGATCGCCGCAGCCATCGACGCCGGCGACGCGCTCGAGCGTAACCGGCAGATCGCGGTATTGCTCCGCGACCACGGAGATCAGCTTGTTGACCTGTTCAGGTGTGTCCGTCGGCGTCTCGATCTCCACCCAGCGGCGGATGCCATCGAGAATAGTTTGTGAATCGAACCAATTGGACTTGGTCATGAACGCATCTGTGCCTTTGAACCGCATCATCGAAGAGGGCGCGCACCAAAAACGCGCCCGCAAATGACGACATAGGCCAGATTTGACGCAGTCTCAAATCGGATTGAGCCGTCGCGTCAGCGTTTGTCGGGACCTTCGCGGGCGGCGATCTGCTCGACGAGATCGACGATCGAGCGGCGCATCTTCGAATCAGTGATTCGGGTGAACGCCTTGGTCAGAGCGAGACCTTCGGAGGTCGCGAGGAAGTCCGAGACATAGGAAGGCGAGGCGCCTTCGGCGAAGCCGTCCGGGCCAGCTACGCCGCTCGGTCCGCCCTCGAACAGGAACGACACCGGCACCTGCAGAATCTCGGCGATCTGCTGGATGCGGCTCGCGCCGACGCGATTCGTGCCCTTCTCGTACTTCTGGATCTGCTGGAAAGTCAGGCCCAAAGCTTCACCGAGCTTTTCCTGGCTCATGCCCAACATGATGCGGCGCATACGCACGCGGCTGCCGACATATTTGTCAACAGGGTTGGGCGCTTTCGACATTTCCTCAGCCTCCAAACATCACCTTCGGCGCAATCACAAGAATGCCTCCGGTGCCAGCAGCGTCAAAATCAAACCCTGTTATTGGGAAACATTGCGGAGAAATTTAGCAACGCCCACTGTCTTTTGCAGCCGGTGCAGAATGAGGAGGGCGCGTGCAGTCTGTCAACCGTGGGACTACGGTTGTCAAAGGATTCCGGTCGCGGCGGCCGCGAGGCGTGATCAGGGGTGCCGTTTGGCAACACGTCGGCGGACCGCCAGAAACACGGCTAGCGCAACGAGCATGGCTGCGGGCACGTCGCCCACCCGCGCATAGACGGTCGGCGGAATTGCGGCGGGCAGGTTTGCATCCAAAATGCCTTCGACGCCGAGGCCGAGGCTGGCAACGGTTCGTCCCACCGGATCGATCACCGCTGACACGCCGGTATTGGCGGACCGGACCAGCGGCAATCCGAGCTCGATTGCGCGCATCCGGGCCTGCTCGAGATGCTGATAGGGACCGGTCGATATGCCGAACCAGCCGTCATTGGTGAGATTCACGATCCAGCCCGGACGCTCATTGCGGCCGGCGACCTCGCCTGGAAAAATTGCTTCGTAACATATCAGCGGCAGCGCGGGCGGCGCGCCGGGCACCGATAGCGCATGTCGCACGCTGCCCGGAATGAATCCGCCGCGCACGCGCGTGAGTTGCTCGAAGCCGAGCTTCTCCATCAGGTCCTGGTAGGGCAGGAATTCGCCGAACGGCACGAGGTGCAGCTTGTCGTAGACCGAGAGCACGCTGCCGTCGTGATCGATCACGTAGATCGAGTTATAGGCGCGCGTGATCGGCGTGCCCCGCGGCAGGTCGGGGGCGCGAACCGAGCCCGTGATCAGCACCGTGCCCTTCGGCAGCAGCTCGGCGATTTGCGCCATCGCGTCGGCTTCGCGGGTCAGGAAGAACGGAAAGGCGGATTCCGGCCAGATCAGGATGGTGGCATCGCGCACGCCGGTGGATTGCGGCCCCGAGGCGCGGTCCGACAGCGCCAGGTATTTCTTCATCACCTCCGCCTTGGCAGCGTAGTTGAATTTCGCATCCTGCTGGAGGTCCGGCTGCATCAGGCGCAGCTTCACGCCCGCGACCATCGTGGTCGGATGCAGCGACAGGCGGATCGCGCCGAAGATGCTCATGACAATCAGAAGCGCAATCGCAGCAGCCGGCGCGCGCCATGCCGGGCGGCGATCGGGCGTGCGGTCGATCAGCGCCGCGGGACTTGCGAAGATCGCGACGCTAAGGAACGTCATGCCCCACAGGCCGATCAGCGACGCCGTCTGCGCCAGCGGCAGTGGTTCGGACAGGGCATAGCCGAACGCGTTCCAGGGGAAGCCGGTCAATGCGTGACCGCGCAGCCATTCGGCGATGGTGAGACTTGCGGCGAGCGCGAGGATGCGCGTCGCATCCTTGGTCCAGAGCAGGCGGGCTAGCGCGAATCCGATCGCGGTGAAGATGGAGAGATAGGCCGGCAGGCCAAGCACGGCGAACGGTGTCAGCCACGCGAACACGTCGGCGTCGACGAAGAAGGCGTAGCCGATCCAGTAGAGGCCGGGGACGAAATAGCCGAGCCCGAACCAATAGCCCGTCAGTGCCGCGGCGGGGACGCCGCGATATCGTCCGGCGCCCGCGCCGTCGATCAGCCAGACCAACACCGGGAAGGTGATGAACAGCACCGGAAAGACATTGAATGGCGCCAGCGCCAGCACCGAGAGCGCACCGCATCCCATCGCGATGAGCGCACGCTTCCATCCCCAGGTGAGGATGATGGCAAGCGCAATCTGCCGAAACCGCTGGAACGGGCTCACTGCGAACCGGTCCCGTCGCTTGGCGGCGGGACGGGCGTGTCGCTGGAAGGCGGTTGACCGCTCTCCGGCGTGGCCTCGCGGCGGCGGCTCTCGCGTTGGGTACGCGGCGCGGGGCGCTCCTTCCGTGTCGAGATGCGCAACCGCTTGACGCGGCGCGGATCGGCATCGAGCACCTCGATCTCGTAGTTGCCGGGGCCGGAGATCACCTCGCCGCGCACCGGCAGGCGCCCGACGAAGCTGACGAGATAGCCGCCGAGCGTCTCGACTTCCTCACCCGCCTCGCCGGTGACGAAATCCTCGCCGATCACCGTGCGGACGTCGTCGAGACTGGCGCGGGCGTCTGCAATGAAGGCGTTGTCGGGCAGCCGCACGATCGAGGGCGGCTCGTCGCTGTCATGCTCGTCGTCGATCTCGCCGACGATCTGCTCGACGATGTCCTCGAGCGAAACCAGCCCGTCGCTGCCGCCATATTCGTCGACCACCAGCGCCAGATGAATGCGCGTGGCCTGCATCTGCGCCAGCAGGTCGATCGCCCGCATCGACGGCGGCACGTAGAGCAGCTTGCGGATGATGCGCGCATCCTGCAGCGGTAACGCCAGGTCGACCGTACGCAGGTCGAGACCGGCCGGCAGCGGCTTCTTGCGCTTGGTTTTCGTGGCCTCGGACACGCGTGCGCGCGCGGTCATGAAGGCGAGCAGATCGCGGATGTGGACGATGCCGACGGGGTCGTCCAGCGTCTCGTTGTAGACGACGAGGCGCGAATGGCCGGCGCTCTCGAAGCGGTCCATCAACTCGCCGAGCGGGATGTCGCGCTTCACCGCGATGATGTCGGCACGATGCACCATGACGTCGGCGATGCGGCGCTCGTGCAGACCGAGGATGTTGCGCAACATGGTGCGCTCGACGGTCGAGAAGCCGGTGTCTTCAGGCGTCGTGGCATCGAGCACGACCTGGAGATCGTCGCGCACCGATCCTGCCTTCCAGCCGAACAGGGTGCGAATGGCACGCAGCAGCCAGCCTTCCGCGGTCGGCCGCATCACCTCGCCTGATGTCACCACGACCGGCAAATTCGCGGTATTGCGCGGATTGTCGTGAATAGGGTCGGAATCGGGCATCTCAATGCGTCCCCGGGCGGTCTGCATAGGGATCGGGTATGCCGAGATGAGACAGGATCTCTCGTTCGAGCGCTTCCATCTCCTCCGCGTCGCCATCGTTCTCGTGGTCGTAGCCGACCAGGTGCAGGAAACCATGCACGGCGAGATGGCTCAAATGATGATCGAACGGCTTCTGTTCCTCGTCCGCCTCGCGCCGCATGGTCTCGTAGGCGATCGCGATGTCGCCGAGCATGCGCGGCGCATCGCCTTCCTTCCACTCGCCCTCTGGCTGGAGCGCGGGGAACGACAGCACGTTGGTCGGCTTGTCGATGCCGCGCCAGTTGCTGTTGAGCGTGCGGATGCCGGCATCATCGGTCAGCATCACGGCCACTTCGGCGTCGGCAACGTCCTCGTCGACACTCTCGGCGGCGGCCGCCACCGCACGCTGGATCACCGCTTCGGAATCGGGCTCGCGCTGCCAGCAATCGGCAACGACGAGGACCTCGGTCATGGGAAGGTTTGGATGTGACATCTTGTCTGTTCGGAACCAAAGGACGCCCTGTCCGCGCCCGTATGGTCCGGTTGTTGTCTCGCTAGGATTTACCGGCGGCCGGCCGCTGCGGCTGCCCCTCATAGGCAGAGACGATTCGCGCCACGAGCTCGTGGCGGATCACGTCCTCGGCTTTGAAATGAACTTGTGCAATACCTTCGACGCCGCCCAGCAGGCGCGTCGCTTCCGCAAGGCCCGAAGTCTGGCCGTTCGGCAGGTCGATCTGCGAGGGATCGCCGGTCACGATCATGCGGCTGTTCTCGCCGAGACGGGTCAAGAACATCTTCATCTGCATCGACGTGGTGTTCTGCGCCTCGTCCAGGATGATCGCGGCGTTGGTCAGCGTGCGGCCGCGCATGAAGGCGAGCGGCGCGATCTCGATCTCGCCGGTCTGGAGCGCCCGCTCGACGATGCGCGCGTCCATGAGGTCGTAAAGCGCGTCGTAGATCGGACGGAGATACGGATCGACCTTCTCGCGGAGATCGCCGGGCAAAAAGCCGAGCCGCTCGCCGGCCTCGACCGCCGGACGCGACAGGATGATCTTGTCGACTTCCTTGCGCTCGAACAGCTGCGCGGCATGCGCGACCGCGAGCCAGGTCTTGCCGGTGCCGGCAGGGCCGATGCCGAACACCAGCTCGTGGCGCTTCAGCGCGCGGATGTAGGAATCCTGCGCTGCGGTCCGCGCGCGCACCGGGCGCTTGCGCAGATTGATGCTGTCGAAGGTGGATTTGGCCGATTTGGCGTCGAATTCGAACAGCGAGCCCTGTGCGATCACGGCGCGGATCGCGCCTTCGACTTCGCCCTGGTCGAGATCCTGCCCCTTCACGGCCTGCGCGTAGAGTGTCTCCAGCACGCGGCGCGCGGCGTCGCAGCCGTCGCGCGTGCCGCCGATGGTGATGTGGTTGCCCTTGGAGTCGACCACGACGCCGAGCCGCCGCTCGATCTGGGCGAGATGCTGGCCGTAGGGGCCGACCAGCGCGGATGCGGCGCGGTTGTCGTCGAAGTCGATGACGACCTGGGTCTCGGGCGGAACTTGCATGTCGCGGTCAAATTTGCGGCTGGGAGCGAACGAAGACGAATCCGATGCGCTTTTTGGCAAGGGTTCAGGCTCCAATGGCTTGCGATAAAGCGGGCTCGCGCGCGTTACGCGGCGTCACGAGCTCACCGAGGAAACTATAGCGTTCGAGGCTGTCGATCCGGACCGGCAGGATCTGTCCGATGATGTCGGGCGAGGCCATCACATGCGCAGGCTGGAGGAAGGCAGTGCGGCCGACGATCTGGCCCTCCTTGCGGGCCGGACGCTCGAACAGCACATCGACCGTTGAGCCAATCGCAGCCTTGTTGAAGGCCGATTGCTGGCTGTCGATCAGTTCCTGGAGCCGCTCCAATCGCTGGTCCATCTCGGCGGGGGACACCGTCTCCTGCATATCCGCGGCCGGCGTTCCCGGCCGGGCGGAGTATTTGAACGAATATGCGGCAGCGTAGCCGATTTGCGTGACAAGCGCGAGGGTGGCGAGAAAATCTTGCTCGCTTTCGCCGGGGAAGCCCACGATAAAATCTGATGAAAAAGCAATGTCTTGGCGCGCGGACCGGAAACGGTCGATGACACGCCGATAATCATCGGCGGTATGTTTCCGGTTCATGGCGGCGAGAATCCGGTCCGAACCCGACTGCACTGGCAGGTGCACGAACGGCATCAGCTCGCCGAGATCGCGATGGGCTGCAATCAAACTGTCATCGACATCGCGGGGATGGCTGGTCGAATAGCGCAGCCGCGCAATGCCGGGAATCTTCGCGAGATGTTCGAGCAATCGGCCGAGCGGCCAGGCTTTTCCGTCCGGTCCCTCGCCGTGATAGGCGTTGACGTTCTGGCCGATCAGCGTGAGCTCGCGCACGCCGTTGTCGGCGAGCCGCTTCACGTCATCGACGATCTTCGCGACGGGGCGCGAGACTTCGGCGCCGCGCGTATAGGGCACCACGCAGAAGGTGCAGAACTTGTCGCAGCCTTCCTGCACCGTGACGAAAGCGGAAATGCCGCGCGCGCGAATCGCATCGGGTTTTGGCTGGGCCAGGAAGCCGAACTTGTCGGCTGCGGGAAACTCGGTCTCGATCGCACGGCCTTCGTCGCGCGCGCGCTTCAAAAGCTCCGGAAGGTGATGATAGCTCTGCGGGCCGACCACGACGTCAACCACCGGCGCACGGCGCGTGATCTCCCCACCTTCCGCCTGCGCCACGCAGCCCGCCACCGCGATCTGCATCGCCCGGCCCCCGCGCGCGGCCTCTTCCTTGGCGACCCGCAGCCGGCCAAGCTCGGAATAGACCTTTTCGGAGGCCTTCTCGCGGATATGGCAGGTGTTGAGGATGACGAGGTCGGCATCCTCCGCGTTGGCCGTCTCCACGAATCCTTCCGGAGCCAGCGTGTCCACCATGCGCTGGGCATCGTAGACATTCATCTGGCAGCCATATGATTTGATGTGCAGCTTGCGCGGCGGCGTCATGGAACCCGGAATTGAGGTGGAGGACGCCCCTCAGATATAGGCTGGAGGGGCGAAAATCCAGCGATTGACACCCAGCAGGGTGGTTCGGGGGCGCCCGCAAAGCGGGAGAACCCGGAATCCAGAGGTTTTGGCACGAGATTCCGGGTTCGCGCGCGTTGCGTGTGCCTGGGAATGACGACGAGGCCGAAATCAGCCCGCCCGGGTGTTCCCCGCGACCCGCCGGACCAGCTCCGGCAAGTGCCGCATATCGTCGAACGTCAATCCGGCGCCTGCGGCACGCAGCCTCTCGGCGTGACCCGGCGGGCAATGGCTGCCGCCGTGAAAGCCCAGCACGCTCATCCCGGCGGCATGCGCGCCGGTCACTCCGGGGACGCTGTCCTCGATCACGACGCACCGTTCAGGCGCGGCTTTCATCCGTTCGGCGGCAAACAGGAACAGATCGGGTGCGGGCTTGCCGCGAGCGACCTGGCTCGCGGAAAAGATGTTCGGGGCGAGCAGGTCGTAGAGCCCGGCGCATGTCAGGCCGTGATGGATCTTCTCCGGCGTGCCGCTCGATGCGACGCATTTCGGCAAATCGATTGCGGCAATCGCTGCGGCCACGTGGGTGATCGGCTGCAAATCGCTGGCGTAAAATTGCAGCGTGGCCGCATTCACTTGGCTCTCAAGATCGTCGGGGAGGTTGTGGCCGATTTCCTGTTCGACCATCCGCCGCGCGTCTTTCTCGGATACGCCGAGGAAGCGGACCAGCACCTGCTCCGACGTGATCGGATAGCCGTGCCGTGTCAGCACGTCCGCGTGTGCGCGACAGGAGATCACCTCGCTGTCCACGAGCACGCCGTCGCAATCGAAGATGATGAGATCTATAGGCACGAGGGCATGATCCGGAAAAGTGTGGAGCGGTTTTCCGACAAGATCATGCCACTTAAGACGTCGGCTTGTCGTCGTCGAGCGGGACGCAATAGAGCTCGAGCCGGTGATCGACCAGCTTGTAGCCGAGCTTGCGGGCGATCTCCGCCTGCAGCTTCTCGATCTCCTCGGAGGTGAACTCGATCACCTTGCCGTCGCGCAGATTGATGAGGTGGTCGTGATGGCTGTCGCGCATCGTCTCGTAGCGCGCGCGGCCCTCGCGGAAATCATGGCGCTCGATGATGCCGGCATCCTCGAACAGCTTGACGGTGCGATACACGGTCGAGATCGAGATCTTGTCGTCGACGGCGACACAGCGCCGGTACAGTTCCTCGACGTCGGGGTGGTCGACCGATTCCGCCAGCACGCGGGCGATGACGCGGCGCTGCTCGGTCATGCGCATGCCGGTGGCGGCGCAGCGTGCCTCGATGCCGGTCGCCTTGGAGGCGGATGAAGGTTTAAGTCCAGTCATAGTGTGTCTGCCTGACGGGGGCGCTTTCTGCCATCAATGTTACGACAAGTCACGTCGCATCAGAAGTGCGTTCAATTGTTCCCCGTTGGGCTGCTTATAGTAGCGTTCGCGGCGCCCGACCACCATGAATCCGGCCCGATCGTAGAGCCGCCGCGCCGGCTGGTTATTTTCCTCGACTTCGAGAAATATTGTGCGCACGCCGCGCCCTGCGAGGTGGCCGAGATGTGTCATCAGCAACGTGCCGGACAGCCCGCGGCCGCGGTGTGCCTGGTCGACCGCGATGGAGAGGATTTCCGCTTCGTCCGCGCCGATCCGCGAGACCGCGAATCCGATGGTCTTGCGGCCGAGCCGCAACCGGTGCACGAGCGTGTTGCGCTCGCCGATCATGCCTTCGAACTCGCCCTCGCCCCAGCCGCGGGCAAAGGATTGTCCGTGCAGCTGCGCCAGCCGCGCGGCGTCGCGCGTGGAGGCCGGCTCGACGGCGGCCGTGCCGCCGCGCCACCATTCCGAAAGCCATCTCATCATGAGGTTGCGGCTTGTGCGGCGAACGGTGGCTGTGCGGCCGGCTTTGCGTCGGGCGCCTTCAGATAGAACGGCCGCGCCGGCGTGGTTTCGGGATTGGCCGCGGCGCCGAGCCAGGCGACCCAGCCGATGTCGGGCGCGGGCTGGGCGTCGACCGCAACGGGTTGCGGACCGTCCTTCGGCCAGCGATCGGCGAGGATCTTTGCGGCATTGCCGACCAGATGCGGCGCACCGAATTGCGAGGCCGCGATCGCCGCGTCAATTGGCACGACGCTCGGCCGCACCAGCGGGCTGCCGTCGCCGGCTACGATCTGGAAGTAGACGTGATCGTGCCGCGC
Source organism: Bradyrhizobium sp. LA6.8 (assembly GCF_040547935.1). NCBI lineage: Bacteria > Pseudomonadati > Pseudomonadota > Alphaproteobacteria > Hyphomicrobiales > Nitrobacteraceae > Bradyrhizobium > Bradyrhizobium sp. LA6.8. Next base: position 305,960 of record NZ_JBEPQQ010000007.1, on the reverse strand, counting down.
ATCGATCGCCGAGATCACTGGCGCCGTTCCGCTCTGGCCGACGACGGTGGCGGCATAGGCCGAAAGCGTCGTCAGCCCGACGGCGGGCCGCTTCGCCGCAAGCGCAAGGCCGCGCGCCGCCGAAATGCCGACCCTCAGGCCCGTGAAGCTTCCGGGACCGACGGTGACGGCGATGCGGTCGAGCGAGGTGAAGGCAAGATCGGCCGATTGCATCACACGCGCGATCATCGGCATCAGCGCTTCGGCGTGGCCGCGCTTCATCAGAAGCGATTCCTCCGCAAGCAGCTGGACGGCGTCGGTGTCGAGAACGGCAGCCGCGCACGCTTCCAGCGCGGTATCGATGGCAAGGATCAGCATCGAATCAGCTTAGTCGGTCGAGCCGCGGTCGAACCAGTCCAAGTTTGATTTCTCGACAGGCGCACGATCGGCCCCGTAATTCTACGTGGACGCGAAGGCGACAAAATTTTCGCTCCCCATTTTCGATGCGGATGCATCAATTTGCAACCTTAGAGATAGCTAAGTGATTGAAATGTTGGCATTTTAAGTAATCATTAGCAAACCAATGACACCGTCAACGGGCGGGAGAGTGAGTCAACGACGACTCAGACGGGGCGCTTTGGCAGATCAAGCCGCGCCTGTTCGGTCATTTGGAAGGGTTCATTTATGTCTTTTTGGCGAAGCGGTTCTTCGGCTAGGGAGGCTTTGGCTCAGGTCATTGCACTCGGCAAGTCGCAGGCGGTCATCGAATTTAATCTCGACGGCACCATTATCACGGCCAACCAGAATTTCCTGGACGCGATGGGCTACCGGCTCGACGAGATCGCCGGCAAGCACCACAGCATGTTCGTGATGCCGGAGGAGCGGGGCAGCGCGGCCTATCGCGAGTTTTGGGCGCAGCTCGGCCGCGGCGAATATCAATCAGCCGAATACAAGCGGCTCGGCAAGGGCGGCCGCGAGATCTGGATCCAGGCGTCCTACAATCCGATCATCGACGAGGCCGGCAAGCCGGTGAAGGTCGTCAAGTTCGCGACCGACATCACCGCGCGCAAGATCCGCAGCCTCGAAGACGCCGGCAAGATTTCCGCGATCGGCCGCGCCCAGGCGGTGATCGAGTTTAATCTCGACGGCACCATCATCACAGCCAACGAGAATTTTTTGGCCACGGTGGGTTATCGGCTCGACGAGATTCAGGGCCGCCACCACAGCATGTTCGTCGGACACGGCGAGCGCGACAGTGCGGCCTATCGCGAATTCTGGGCCAAGCTCGGCCGCGGCGAATTTCAGTCCGGTGAGTACAAGCGCTTCGGCAAGGGCGGCAAGGAGGTCTGGATTCTCGCTTCCTACAATCCGATCCTCGATGAGACCGGCAAGCCGTTCAAGGTGGTGAAGTTCGCGACCGACGTCAGTGCGCAGAAGCTGTCGAATGCGAATTTTGCCGGGCAGATCGAGGCGATCGGCAAGTCGCAGGCCGTGATCGAGTTCAGCATGGACGGCAAGGTTTTGACGGCCAATGAAAACTTCCTCGGCGCGCTCGGCTATACGCTGTCCGAGATCGTCGGCAAGCATCACAGCATGTTCGTGGGCGCTGACGAGCGCGACAGCGAAGCCTATCGGGCCTTCTGGGCCAGGCTGAACGCCGGTGAATTCCAGTCCGGCGAATATCAGCGCATCGGCAAGGGTGGCCGGCAGGTCTGGATTCAGGCCTCCTACAACCCGATCCGCGACCTCAACGGCAATCCGTTCAAGGTCGTGAAATACGCCTCCGACACCACCGCCCAGGTGATCGCGCGCAAGCGCAGCGAGAAGGTGCGCGACATGATGGAATCGGTCGCCGCCGGCGCCGAGGAGCTCAACGCCTCGGTGCGCGAGATTGCCGAAGCAATGACGCGCTCGCGCGAGACCGCATCGACCGCGGTCGATCGGGTCGAGGCGGCGGACCATCAGGCGCAGCGGCTGACGCAGGCGGCGGAGTCGATGAGCATGATCGTGCAGCTGATCGGCAGCATCACCGGTCAGATCAATCTGCTGGCGCTGAACGCCACCATCGAATCCGCGCGCGCCGGCGAGGCCGGTCGCGGCTTTGCCGTGGTGGCATCTGAAGTGAAGAACCTTGCCAATCAGGCCAAGCAGGCCGCCGACCGGATCGAGCAGGAGATCGGCAATCTGAACGGCATCTCGGTCGACGTGGTCGCCGCGCTGGGGGCGATCCGGGGCGCGATCGAGGGCGTCAGCGAATATGTGTCGTCAACGGCCGCCGCCGTCGAGGAGCAGAGCACCGTCACCAGCGAAATGTCGGCGAGCATGCGCAAGGCCGCGGAAGAGGCGGCGAGCATCGGCCAGGCGGCGTAGGAGATATCTCGTAGGGTGGGCAAAGCGAAGCGTGCCCACCTCTTCTTCTCGCGATGATTGCACGGTGGGCACGGCGCAAGCGCGCCTTTGCCCACCCTACGGCACTTCGCCTACATCGGCCGGACTTCGACCACGTCAGGCACGAAATGCTTGAGCAAATTCTGGATGCCGTGCTGGAGCGTCGCGGTCGACGACGGGCAGCCGGCGCAGGAGCCCTTCATGTTGAGATAGACGATCCCGTCCTTGAAGCCGCGGAAGGTGATGTCGCCGCCGTCATTGGCGACCGCGGGCCGCACTCGGGTCTCGATCAGATCCTTGATCATGTCGACCGTCTCGGCATCGGACTCGTTGAAGAACTCATCCTCGTCGTCGAGATCGACATCGCTTGGAGCCGCGCCATCGGCGAGCAACGGCGCGCCGGACATGTAGTGCTCCATGATGGCGCCGAGGATCGCGGGCTTGAGCTGCTGCCATTCACCGTTCGCCTTGGTCACGGTGATGAAATCCGATCCGTAGAACACGCCGGTGACGCCGGGCACGTCGAACAGCTTTTCGGCCAGCGGCGAGCGCGTGGCCGATTCGCGGCTCGAAAATTCCATCGGGCCGCCGTCGACGACGACGCGGCCGGGAATGAACTTCAGCGTGGCGGGATTGGGGGTGGCTTCGGTTTGAATGAACATGGTTTTCTCCAGACGTCGCCGGTTCAAGGCCGGCGCGCAAGCTATCCAGTAGCAGATGGCGACGGGGAACGCACGGTCAAGGGGTGGGTAGGACGTTTCGTTGCGATATCAGCGGGTTAGGACACTTTAATATTCCCGCGCCGTCATGGCCGGGCTTGACCCGGCCATCCACGCCTTGCTTCGTGGCGCCAAGAACGTGGATGCCCGGGACAAGCCCGGGCATGACGGATATCTGGTTGGCCGCAGTCCAGATAGGGACGTCTACGACAGCGAATCCACGCTTCCATCGCTCAGCGCGCCCGAGATGATGGTCACCGGCACCGGGAACGTGCCCAGTTCATGCGCCAGCAGCGAGACCAGCGGTCCCGGACCCTCCGCGCCGGGATTGGCGGCGAGCACCAGCATGGCGATGTCAGGGTCCTCGTCGATCACGGCGAGCAGCTGTTCCATTGCATCGCCTTCGCGGATCACCCGCTCCGGCGTGATCGCGGCGATGCCGTTGGCGCGGCCGGCGGCGCGGTCGAGCGCGGCTTCCGCCGCCTCCTGCGCCTCGGCGCGCATGATCTCGGCCACCCCGAGCCATTCCTGACTCTGCTGCTCGGGCTCGATGATGCGCAGCATGACCACGCCGCCGCCGGCGCGGATCGCCCAGCGGCTGGCATAGTAGACCGCGCGATCCCATTCGGCGGTGTCATCGACGATCACGAGGCATTTGGGCTTGTGACCCGGCTCGAAGCAAAGTCGCTTGCTGGTCATGCATGTCCCGGAATGTGCGCGGCCGGCATGCTGCCACACTCCCTCACGCTTGGGGAGAGGAGAAGCGGCCGGCGCAGTGGGCGCCGGCCGGGTCTCGCAAATGCGGGGAATCAGCGCCGGCGGATGAAGCCGACGATGTCCTTCGAGAGCTTCATGGTCTCGTCGGCGATGGCGCGGGCCCGGTCGGCGCCATCGTTCAGGATCGCGTCGATATGGCCGGGGTCGGCGACGAGGCGCTTCATCTCGCCGGCGATCGGCGAGAGTTTTGTCACGCACAGATCCACCAGCGCATTCTTGAAGCTGGAGAACTGGCCGCCGCCGAATTCTCTGAGCACGTCGGCCTTGGAGCGGCCGGAGAGCGCGGCGAAGATACCGACGAGATTGTCGGCCTCGGGGCGCGCTTCCAGGCCCTTTTCCTCTGACGGCAGCGGCTCGGGGTCGGTCTTCGCCTTGCGCACCTTCTGCGCGATGGTGTCGGCGTCGTCGGTCAAATTGATGCGCGAATTGTCGGAGGCGTCCGACTTCGACATCTTCTTGGTGCCGTCGCGCAGGCTCATCACGCGCGTCGCCGGTCCCGTGATCAGCGGTTCCGGCAGCGGGAAGAACAGGCCGTCATTGGCGCCGAGGCTGCGGATCGAGTCACCAAAGTCGTTGTTGAACTTCTGCGCGATGTCGCGCGAGAGCTCGAGATGCTGCTTCTGGTCCTCGCCGACCGGAACGTGGGTGGCGCGGTACAGCAGAATGTCGGCGGCCATCAGCACGGGATAGTCGAAAAGGCCCACGGACGCGTTCTCGCGGTCCTTGCCGGCCTTCTCCTTGAACTGGGTCATGCGGCCAAGCCAGCCCATGCGCGCGACGCAGTTGAAGATCCAGGCGAGCTCGGCGTGACCCGAGACCTGGCTCTGGTTGAACACGATGTGCTTCTTCGGATCGATGCCGCTCGCGATGAACGCCGCGGTCACCTCGCGGGTGTTGCGCGCGAGCTCGACCGGTCCGCCCCAGACGTCCACGCCTTGCGTGATCGCGTGCATGTCGACGACGCAATAGATGCAGTTGTGGGTTTCCTGCATCTTCACGAAGTTCACGATCGCGCCGAGATAATTGCCGAGATGCAGATTGCCCGTCGGCTGGACGCCCGAAAAGACCCGTTCAACGAATGCCATGGTAAGCCTTCCTGGAAGGTATTCGGCCGTCGTTTCCAACAGCGGCGCTGCCCCGTCAAGGGTAATTCGATGGCGTCACGGCTCGGACTCGGTCCGGGCCGGGCGCTTCAGCACGTTAGCCGCCTCGCGCCATGAGGCCGCGCCGAGGACCTGCAGGAGCACGCCATAGACGGCGATTCCGGCTGCGATCTGCGCGCCCAGGACGATGAAGCGGATCAGCCCATGCGCCTCGGCGGGCGACAGGCCGGTCGTCAGCCAGAGCAGGGCGCCCATGGCGGCCGCGGCAAGCACGATCCGCGGCAGCCGGTTGCGGGCGGCCGCATCGACCGAGAAGCCGAACTCGCTGGTGCCTTTCCGCAGCAGCGAGATCGCACTGCTCCAGGCCCCGGCCGCGATGCTGGCAGCGATTCCGCTCGCGCCAAGGACATGTCCGAGCACGACAGCGAGGGCGATCGCGACCACAAAGCCCTTGGCGGTCGCCAGCAGCGGCGTCATCGTGTCGCTGCGGGCATAGTAGGCCGGCGACAGCGCCTTGATCAGCACATGCGCCGGAAGGCCCAGCGCCAGCCACATCAGCGCATGCGCGGTGGCCGTGCTGTCGTCCGCGCCGAACGCGCCATGCTCGAACAGCAGCCGCACGATCGGCTCGGCCAGCACGACGAGGCCGAGCGTCGCCGGCAGCGCCAGCCCGGTCGCAAGCTCCAGCGCGCGCGATTCCGCATGCGCCACGGCGTCACGGTCGCCGCCACGCACCGCGCGCGTCAGCTCCGGCACCAGCACCGTGCCCATGGCGACACCGACGATGCCGAGCGGCAGCTCGATCAGGCGGTTGGCGAAATAGAGCCAGGACACCGCGGAAGGCGTGGCGGAGGCGATGATCGCGCCCGCGACCATCAGCCATTGCGGGCCCGAGCTTGCGATCATGCCGGGGATGGCTTTGGCAAAGAAGGCGCGCATCTCCTTGTCGAATCTGACATGCAGCGGCGTGGCCAATTGCGCACTTCGCTGCGACAGCAGCATCAGCAATTGCAGCAGTCCGGCGACGCCGACGGTCGCGGCCAGCATCCATGCTGCGAAGCCGGCGTCGGCATGCCAGACGAGCAGCATCGCAATGGCCGCAATCAGCGCGATGTTGAACAGCAGCGGCGAGAATGCCGTGAGTGCAAAGCGCCCCTGCGCATTGAGCAGCCCCATCAGCACGGTGACAGGTCCGGCGAAGGCGAGATAGGGCAGCATCAGCCGCGCGTTCGCGACGGCGAAATCGAGCGTGCCGCTACCCAGAAATCCGGGCGCGATCACCGTGATGATCAGTGGCATCAGCAGCGCAATCACGATCGAGATCGCGATCAGCGCCGCGCTGACCGTGCCGAGCACGCGTCCCGCGAAGGCGGAAGCGGCCTCTTCGCCATCACGGTCACGGACGCGCAGCCAGGCCGGGATCAGGGCCGCGTTCAGCGCCCCCTCGCTGAGCAGCCGCCGCACCACATTGACGAGCTGGAACGCCGCCAGAAACGCATCGGCCACGGCGCCCGTGCCCAACAGAGCGGCAATCATGGAATCGCGCGCAAAGCCCAGCAGCCGCGAGGCCAGTGTTCCCGTTGAAACTGTCAGGAAAGAGCGGATCATTGCGCCGACATAATACCGTTGCTTGCCCGCTTGGGGCCGGTCGTGATAGGCCGCGGGCCAGATTTCAGACCGACAGGAAGCGGATTTCCGCGGGTATCGCAATCCGCCAAACAGGATCAAGGTGAATGGCTGACGTGAAATATGACGTTCTTGGCATCGGCAACGCGCTGTTCGACGTGCTGGTCAGGACTGACGAGGCCTTTTTGGGCAAGCACGGCATGACCAAGGGCAGCATGTCCCTGATCGACGAGGCGCGGGCCGCCGCCATCTACAAGGACATGGGCCCGGCGACGGAAGTCTCGGGCGGCTCTGCCGCGAACACCATCGTCGGCATCGGCAGCCTCGGCGCACGCGCGGCCTATGTCGGCAAGGTCAAGGACGACCAGATCGGCAAGCTCTATGTCCACGACATCCGCGCTGCCGGCGTCGCCTTCAACACGCCCGCTGCGAAGGATGGCCCTGCGACCGGCTGTTCCTACATCCTGGTCACCGATGACGGCGAGCGCACCATGAACACCTATCTCGGTGCCGCGCAGGATTTGTCGCCCGCCGACATCGATCCGGCCGAGATCGCTGCCGCCGGTATCGTTTATCTCGAGGGCTATCTCTGGGACCCCAAGAACGCCAAGGACGCCTTCGTCAAGGCGGCGCAGATCGCGCATGATGCCAAGCGCAAGGTGGCGCTGACGCTGTCGGATTCGTTCTGCGTCGATCGCTATCGTGACGAATTCCTCGGGCTGATGCGCAACGGCACCGTCGACATCGTGTTCGCCAACGAATCCGAGCTGCATTCGCTCTACACGACCTCGGATTTCGACACCGCGCTGAAGCAGCTGCGCAACGACGTCAAGCTCGGCGTGGTCACCCGCAGCGAGAAGGGCTGCGTGGTGGTGACGCCGACTGAGGCCGTCGCAGCGCCGGCCTCACCGATCGCGAAGCTGGTGGACACCACCGGCGCCGGTGATCTCTTCGCCGCCGGCTTCCTGTACGGTCTCGCGCGCAACCTTGCGCACAAGCAGTGCGGCGAGCTCGGCGCGCTCGCGGCCGCCGAAGTGATCCAGCACATCGGCGCGCGTCCGCAGGTGTCGCTGAAGGAGCTGGCGCAGCAGCGCGGGTTGACGGTTTAACTCCGCTTTCTCCCCGTCATTGCGAGGAGCGTAGCGACGAAGCAATCCAGACTATCTCCGCAGAGGCAGACTGGATTGCTTCGCTGCGCTCGCAACGACGCCGTACCCTAAGCCGTCTTCGCCGCCTTCAATCCCAGCCGCTGCTCCACAGCATCGCGCATCACGAATTTCTGGATCTTGCCGGTCACGGTCATCGGAAACTCGTCGACGAACTCCACATAGCGCGGGATCTTGTTGTGCGCGATCTGGCCGTCGCAGAACGCGCGAACCTCCTCGGCCGTCAGCGTCTCGCCCGGCCTGACGCGGATCCAGGCGCAGAGCTCCTCGCCATAGCGGGTGTCGGCCACGCCAAAAATCTGCACGTCCTGAATCTTGGGGTGGCGATACAGGAATTCCTCGATCTCGCGTGGATAGAGGTTCTCGCCGCCGCGGATCACCAGATCCTTGATGCGGCCGACGATGTTGCAATAGCCCTCGTCGTCGATGGTGGCGAGATCGCCAGTGTGCATCCAGCCATTGGCATCAAGCACGTCCGCCGTCTTTTCCTTCTCCTCCCAATAGCCCAGCATGATGCTGTAGCCGCGGGTGCAGAGCTCGCCGCGTTCGCCGCGCTTGACGATCCTGCCCTCGAGATCGATGACCTTGACCTCGACATGCGGATGAATCCGCCCGACGGTCGAGACGCGCCGTTCGAGCGGGTCGTTCGTCGCGCTCTGGAAGCTGACCGGACTGGTCTCGGTCATGCCGTAGGCGATGGTGACCTCGCGCATGTTCATCTCGGTGTTGACGCGCTTCATCACCTCGATCGGGCAGGGTGCGCCCGCCATGATGCCGGTGCGCAGCGATGTCAGGTCAAACTTCGGGAATTCGGGGTGATCGAGCTCCGCGATGAACATCGTCGGCACGCCGTACAGCGCCGTGCACTTTTCCTGCTCGACCGCGCGCAGCGTCGCGAGCGGATCGAAACCCTCGCCGGGATAAACCATCGTCGTGCCGAGCGTGACGGAGGCGAGGTTGCCCATCACCATGCCGAAGCAGTGATAGAGCGGCACCGGAATGCAGATGCGATCCTGCTCGGTCAGGTGCATCGCACGGCCGGTGAAATAGCCGTTGTTGAGGATATTGTGGTGCGTCAGCGTCACGCCCTTGGGCGATCCCGTGGTGCCGCTGGTGAACTGGATGTTGACGGGATCGTCGAATTGCAAGGCAGCGCCGAGTGCAATGAGCTGCTCGCGATGCTGCGCTCCGCCCATGCGCGCGACCTCTTCGAACGGGATCGTGCCTGATGCCGCGGGGCCACCGATCTGGATCACCATCCGCAAGTCCGGCAGTCGCGCTGCGTTTAGTTGTCCGGGCTTGGCGCTGGAGAGTTCCGGCAGCAGCGTGTTGAGCATCTCAATGTAATGACTGGTCTTGAACACGGTCGCCGTGACGATCGCCTTGCAGCCGACCTTGCGCAGCGCGAACTCCAGCTCGCTCAAGCGGTAGGCGGGATTGATCGTCACCAGGATCAGGCCGGCCTTGGCGGCGGCGAACTGGGTCAGCGTCCATTCCGGCCGGTTCAGCGACCAGATGCCGATCCGCTGCCCCCGCTCGAGGCCGAGCGCGAGAAAGCCGGCGGCGAGCGCGTCGACCCGTTCGGCGAATTCGGTCCAGGTCCATCGCACGCCGTGGCTAGGCGAGACCAGCGCCTCGCGATGGCCCCAGCGCCGCACGGCGCGGTCGAGGCTGCGACCGATGGTTTCGCCGAGCAGCGGCGTGTCCGAGATGCCGCAAACATAGCTGTCGGCTTTATCAGCCAAATTGTCCGCCAAGCTCGTCTCCTCAAAGCTCTTGCCTCGTGCCTGAAGCCGATGGCCTTGGCACGAGGTTATCCATTGCAGCGAAGGCGCGCGACGCCGCGCGCCTCATACTAAGGGGTTAGGCCGCCTTCTTCCCGCTGCCCGCATCGAGCCCGGCATAGACACCACGCTCGAAGCCCGCGAACGTCTCCAGGCACTTTCCGTCCGCAAACGGCAACAGCTGCATCAGGATCACGCCGGTGACGTCGCGCGCTGGATCGATCCAGTAATAGGTGTTGGCGAGGCCCGCCCAGGCGAGGCTGCCTGCGCTGCGGCCTTCCGCCGTCCTGGCGGTGTTGATCATGAAGCTGAGGCCCCATTTCTTCGCCTGCTCCGGGTAGAGATCGACGTCGTTGGTGTAGATCGGCGCCGCCGTCGCCAGCTTGGTCATGTTGAGATCGCCCATCTGGTTCTGCCCCATCATGGCGATCGTCTCGGCCTTCAGCACCTGGTTTCCGTTGCCGCGGCCCTTGTTCAAGATCATCTGGGTGAACTTGATGTAGTCCGCCGCGGTCGAATAGAGGCCGCCGCCACCCATGTGGAATTCGGGGTTCTGCTCGAGCTCGAACGGAATCGCGCCAAGCTGACCGTCCTCGCCGCGCGCATGCATGCCGACCAGCCGCTTGCGCATGTCGTCGGTGATCTTGAAGCCGGTGTTGCTCATGCCGAGCGGGGCGAACAGATTGTCGCGCAGATATGCGTCAAGCCGCTTGCCGCTGACCGCTTCGACGGCCTTGCCGACGAAATCGATATTGGTGCCGTATTCCCAGCGCGTGCCGGGATCGGTCATGATCGGCGTCTTCAGTGCGGCGTTCTGGCAGGTGATAATCCCGGGCGTTCCGGTTTTCTCCATGTAGGTGCCGAAATCGGCATTCCACATGTCGTAGCAAAAGCCGGCGGTGTGGGTCATGAGCTGGCGCAGCGTGATCGCGCCCTTCGCCGGTCGCAGCTTCGGCTCGCCCTTGGCATCAAAACCTTCGAGCACTTGCGGCTTGGCGAGGTCGGGCAGCACCGAACCGATCGGCGCATCCAGCGACAGCTTGCCCTGCTCGACGAGCTGCATCGCGCCTGCTGAAGTCACCGCCTTCGTCATCGAGGCGATCCAGAACACGCTGTCGTCCGTCATCGCATCGGGCTTGGACAGGTCGCGCTTGCCGAACGCGCCTTGATAGATCACGTCGTTGCCGCTGGCGGCGATCGCGACGACGCCGGGAATCTCCTTGGCGTCGCTCTTCTGGCGCAGGATCTCGTCGATCTGGGCTTTGCTTTGCATACGCATTTCCTCCGGTTTGATTATTGTTGGAAGTGAATGATTGTCCTCCTGCACGGTCCGCGCGGCAAGCGCGTCCAGATGCCCGCGCCGGTCGCGATGTCGTGACTTGACGGTGCGTGGCGTGCGCAGGACGAGAGAGGGCTGAACTGCAACACTCCGTCACAATCTGCGGTGGATGGCCGCAACTCACCGTGACCGTGGATGGGCTCTGGCGATATGTTTCACGTGTTTGAAGCACTTGAAACATTTTGTGCGTTGCGGCGTTTCCGCACGCGGCCAATCGACGGCCAACGTTAAGACTTGAAGCAAATATTGGCGGTCGTTCATGACCGCGAGGGGGACCTCAGATGATTTCGACCTGGAGCGAATGGAAGCGCTATCCCCGTCCCGGACGGGGCGACAATCTCGAGGCGCCGATTTCGCCCGGCATTTACGAGGTCCGGATCGCCGGCACCGGCGCGCTCTATTCGTTCGGCGCCGTCGACAATCTGGCGCAGGCGCTGGCGCTGCTGCCGGTGGGCTCGAAATCCTGGTTCGGCCGCCGCGACACCTCCGACGTTCCCGATCTCGAATACCGGACGTGCGCGACGTCCTCGAAGGCCGACGCCAAGGCGGCCGCCGAGCGCATGATCGGCCGGCGCGAGACCTATATGAGTGGCGCGGCATAACCGCGCCGTTGCCACTTTAACTCCCAGCAGATGTGCGTTGCGGGACGGTGCATTGCGCGCCGTCTGTCCCTATATTCGGGGCCGATCCGATCGCGCCCCGAGGAGTAACGCCATGACCCCGACTGCCGCCGCACGCGCCCCGCAAGCCACGTCCAATCTGCGCGACCGGTTGAAGGATCCGTCGTTGCTGAAGGAGGCCTGCTACATCGACGGCGCCTGGGTCGGCTCGCCGGTCTTCGCGGTCAACAATCCCGCGACCGGCATCGAGCTCGCGAAGGTTCCGCAGCTTGGTGCGGACGATACGACCAAGGCGGTCGAGGCCGCCGAGCGCGCCTTTCCGGCCTGGGCCAAGCACACCGCCAAGCAGCGCTCCAACATCCTGCGCAAATGGTTCGAGCTGATCATCGCCAACCGCGAGGATCTCGCGCTGATCCTCACCTCCGAGCAGGGCAAGCCGCTCTCCGAGGCGCTCGGCGAGGTCGATATCGGTGCCGCCTATATCGAGTTCTTCGCCGAGGAAGCCCGTCGCGTCTATGGCGAGACCATCCCGACCCAGCGGCCCGATGCGCGGCTGCTCGCGATCAAGCAGCCGATCGGCGTCTGCGGCGCCATCACGCCGTGGAATTTCCCGAACTCGATGATTACCCGCAAGGTTTCGCCGGCGCTGGCGGCCGGCTGCACCGTGGTGCTGAAGCCCGCCAACGAGACGCCGCTCTCGGCGCTGGCGCTGGCCGTGCTCGCCGAGAAGGCCGGCGTGCCCAAGGGCGTGCTCAACATCATCACCGGTGACGCGCCGCCGATCGGCAAGGTGCTGTGCGAGCATCCGGCGGTGCGCTTCGTCGGCTTCACCGGCTCGACCGCGGTCGGCAAGATCCTCTACCAGCAGGCCGCCGTCGGCGTGAAGCGGCTCGGCCTTGAGCTCGGCGGCAATGCGCCGTTCGTGGTATTCGACGATGCCGATATCGATGCCGCGGTCGAAGGCGCGATCGTCTCGAAATACCGCAACATGGGTCAGACCTGCGTCTGCGCCAACCGCATCTACGCCCAGGACAAGATCTACGACGAGTTCGTTCAGAAGCTCTCGAAGAAGGTCGCGGCGATGAAGATCGGCGATGGCACCGAGAGCGGCGTCACGCAGGGCCCGCTGATCAATTTGAAAGCGGTCGACAAGGTCGAGCGCCACATCGCGGACGCCGTCAAGCGCGGCGCCAAGGTCGTCACCGGCGGCAAGCGCAGCGAGCTCGGCCGCTCCTTCTTCGAGCCGACGGTGCTTGCCGACGTCAAGCCGGACTCGCTGGTGGCGCAGGAAGAAACGTTTGGCCCGCTCGCGCCGGTGATCCGCTTCAAGGACGAAGCCAATGTGATCGCGATGTGCAACGCCTCGCCGTTTGGCCTGGCCTCCTACTTCTACTCCCGCGATCTCGGCCGCGTCTGGCGCGTCGCCGAAGCGCTGGAATCCGGCATGGTCGGCGTCAACACCGGCCTGATCACGACCGAAGTCGCGCCCTTCGGCGGCGTCAAGGAAAGCGGCCTTGGCCGCGAAGGCTCGCGTCACGGCATGGAAGAATATGTCGAGATCAAATACGTGATGATGGCGGGGGTGTAGGGCCTCGCCGATCAGTCCTTGCTTCGACGTAGTTCGCTGGGACTGCGTCCGAGCTCGCGTCGCATCCATTTGGCCAGATGGGACTGATGGGCAAAGCCCGCTTCGAGGGCAACATCGCTTAGCTTGCGATCGCCTTGAAGGAGGAGCTGGCGCGCGTGCTCCACTCTCCTTCTCAGGATGTAGCGATGAATCGTGACATCCATGGCCGCCTTGAACCAGGTCCGTAGATGCGAGCTGCTGACGCCGGCCTCGCGGCTGAGAATGTCGATTGTGAGCGGCTGGTCGAGATTTGCATCGATATAGGCGAGGACTCTCTGGAGCTGCGCGTTCGAGAGGCGGATGGCCTCTCCCGGCGGATCATTCGCCAGGTTGATCAATTCGACCGCCAGGGCCATTCCCACGTTTTCGGCAAACAACGGGCCGCTCGGCGAGCCCGCTTTCACGTCGCTTTCGAGAGCCTGTCCAAGCAGAACGATGCGGTCATTCCGCAGCATATGATGATGCGTGAGCCGGGCGGCTGCCAATTGTCGACTCCTTGATGCTGCATGGTCCAGCATGCCTGGTGCGAGCCGGATCTGAAGCGACTGGTAGGGCGTCTCAGCCACGAAGCCGCCGATGGCGCCGGACGGAATCACATCGATATCGCCGGCCTGACGTAGAAACTGCTCCCCGGTCTCGAGACAGAATGAGCGCGTCGCCCGGCTGAGGTGGATGATGATGCGGTGATCGCCGATCGGCTCCAGCGCAACGGCGTCAGGCTCGGTTCGCCTGGCCGCAGCGGTGGCGCCGGCCGATGTTGACGCCGAACTCGATCTCGCACGCATGGGTCAGGCTCCAGATCTTGGCGGAACGTGTTCGATATTTGGCGGATCGTGCGCGATTTTCAACGGCGCCGGCGTCAAAGAACTCATCTGTCGTTTCCCGACAAATGAGGATGCCAAGTGAGTCACTACGTGATTGTGGGAGCCGGCCCGGTCGGGCGCGAAACCGCGCGCCTTCTGGCGGAAGAAGGGCACAGTGTCATCCTGACCAGCAGGAATGCCGGATCGCTCAATGCCGGCGATGTGCGTACGGTTTCGTCGGATGCCACCGATGCCGCTCAGCTCGCCGCGCTCAGCAAGGGCGCAGATGCGATCTTCATGTGCGCCATGGCGGCCTATCATCGATGGCCGACCGACTTCTTTCCGATCATGGACGGAACGGTCAAAGCGGCCGAGCAGGTTGGTGCCAGGCTGCTCGTGGCCGGGAATGTCTATGGCTACGGCGTGGCCGCCGTGAGCCCTCTTACTCCGGACCTGGAACCGGACCCGTCCAGCCGAAAGGGCATCACCCGGCACATCATGTGGCAGCGCGCACTGCGATCGAGCGTTCCTGCTATCGAAGTCCGCGCAAGCGACTATCTGGGCCAAGGTGCGGTCGCGTATTTCTCGCTACTGGCACTGCCATCGTTGCTCAAGAACGAGCCGGTATCTTTCCCCGGCGATCCCGACGTGGCGCATGCCTGGTCCTTCACCAAGGACACCGCGAAGACGCTGGTTGCGGCGTCGCGCTTCACTGGAGAATGGGGCCGCGCCTTTCACGTGCCGTCGCAGTCGGCGTCGGTGCGCGAACTGGTACGGAGATTCGCAGCCGTGCTGAAGATCGACGCTCCTGGCCTGTCGCGACTCGCCCCGGCTGAGCTGGAAGGCATCGGCTTCAGCGAAGGGATCGAGATGGCCTATTTGTTCGAAAAGCCGCTTTTGCTCGATGCCGGCGATACAGAGAAACTGCTGGGCGTCACCGCGAGCAGTCTGGACCCGATGGTTCGCGACACACTTTCGCAAGTAGCAGACATGGATGCGACAGGGAAGGAAGCAAAATGAGTGAACAGGTGACCAATCTCGTCCAGAACTACATCGGGGTCTGGAACGAGAGAGATGCCGGGAAGCGCCGGTTGCTGATCGAGAGAGTCTTCAGCGACGCGTGCGTCTATATCGATCCTAATGACTCGGTGGCTGGAAAGGATGCGATCGAGCGCCTGGTGCAAGCCTTGCAGGCGAGACTTCCGGATCTCCGCTTCACGCTTGCCGGTCACGTGAACGCGCATCACGATCAGGTCCTGTTCGGCTGGACGCTGGCTGCGCCCGGAGCCGCAACACCTGCCGCCACAGGCGTCGACATGGCGGTGTTGGACGGTGATCGCATTCGGCAGCTTCATGGATTTGTAAATCCGCGGGACCAATAGCGTGTAGCCCGGACTGCGCTCCGCTCCATCCGGGCCGCGCGCCCGTCACCGCCGCAGCACCGCAATCGTCCGGTTCGCGAACGTCAGCCGCTCGGCCATGATCGACACGAAATAGGTCAGCAGCTTGTGGCTGAGCGCGGGGTCCTCATCCCTGATGGCGTCGAACTGGAGCGTGTTGAGCACGTAGAGCACGCTGGCGACCTCGGCCTGGATCGTCGCGCTGCGCGGCGTGTTCGACACCAGTCCCATCTCGCCGATCGTGGTGTAGCGCCCCAGGCTGCGCACGCGCGTGGTGCGGTCGTCGTCGGCGGGGACCATGATGCCGACGCGGCCGTCGAGGATGAAATGCATGGAATCGGCGGGGTCGCCGGCCTGCACGATGATGTCGCCGGCCTCGACCTCGAGGCGCTGGCAGCGGTGGATCAGCGCGTCGGCGTCGGCCTCGCTGTCGAGTATCCCCGTGAACCAGTCGCGCAGGCTGGCTTCTTCCTGCTCCCGCCCCTGATGCTGCGAGATGATCTCGTTCTCGCACCATTCCAGCGCATGATCGAGCTCGGGAATGATGGTGACGCCCTCGCCGACGAAGTCGCTGGAGCGCAGCACCTTCTCGGCCGCCGCGGACAGGTGCACCATGATCAGCTCGACGCCGAGATCATGCGCGCTGCGCTTGATCTGGGCGAAGCTGTAGGCGGCCGAGGAGTCGACGCCGGTGACGAGCTTGAAGTCGAACAGCAGATAACGGCACTCCGGGCGCTCCTGGAGCAGCTGCTTGACGTGCTGGTAGAGCCGGTTGGCGGAGCCGAAGAACAGATAGCTCTGCAAGTTCAGGCCCTGGATGTTGCCGCCATGAGCCAGCAGCACGTCCTGGTCGTCGCGCGAGCGGTCGAGCGAGGAACGATATTCCGAGCCGTCGAAACTGTACTTGATCGACTCCACCCGTGCGGCGCTGAACGCAAACGTCGCGCAGCCGATGATCACGCCGATCAGGATGCCCGGCACGAAGCCCCAGGCGACGATGATCGCGATGATGGCGATCAGCGAGAGATATTCGAGCTTCGAAAGGCGCTTGCGCGACTCGATGATCCATTTGTGGAGCTGGTCGGCGCCGAGATAGAGCAGAAGGCCGCCGATGACGAATTTCGGGATGATGCCGAGCAGATCGGGCGCGACGGCAAGCATCAGCAGGGACAGCGCCGCGACCGTGAGGCCGGACAAGCGCCCGCGGCCGCCGCTGGAGAAATTGAGGATCGTGCGGCTGATCGAGCTGCAACCGGCATAGCCACCCAGCATGCCGGTCAGGATATTGGCGGCACCGGTGACGTTCAGCTCGCGCTCGAGATTGGCCTCGCGGTGCACGGCGACCTCGATGCCGGTGGTGTTGAACAGCGTGCTGGAGGCCGTGACGAAGATGACGGCAACCACGTTGCCGAGCAGGTCCGGCACGGCAAACCAGGGATAACGAGTGAGATCGTCGGTGTGCCAGGGCAGCATGAAGACCGCCTGCGGCGGCGGCTGAAACGTCCAGCCCAGGGCGCGAGCGTGATCGAATGAAACGCCGGTGATCCAGAACACCAGATGCGCCGTGAGCACGCCGCCGATCAGGATGATCGGCAGTCCGAACGGGCTGCGCGAGCGATGCCAGGTCAGATACAGCACCAGCGCCATCGCGCAGGCGGCGCCCAATTCCAGCAATGTGGTGCCGTTGGTGAAGTGCGTCAGCGTCGTGAGCTGGAGCGGGTGGTTGGTGATCACCCGCACCGCGCCCAGGGCGATGAGAAGTCCGGTGGCGCCAAGGAAGCCACCGACGACGGGATAGGGCACGTAGCGGATGGCGCGGCCCAGCCGCGTCAGGCCCAATCCGCACAGCACCAATCCGGTCAGCACCGTCGACAGGCCGAGCGTGATGAGAACCGGCGAGAGCAGCGGTGCCGACAGGTTCGCCGTCTCGAGGCGCTCGACTACCGAGGCTGCCAGGATTCCCGTCACCGCCGCGGTCGAGCTGTCGGGAGCACCAATTGCGAAGGGCAGGGAGCTGCCGAGCCCGATGACGACCGCAAGCACCGCGGAACTGACGAAAGTCGCCGTGATTCCGTAGGACAGGTAAGGCGAGAGCGGCCCGGCGAAGATCAGCAGCGAATAGGACAGCCCGAAGGTGACGGTCAGGACGCTGGCCGCCGTTCCGCCGAATATATCATTCAACGCACGCTTGAGGGCCGGATTGAATCGCGAAGCCGGGCTGAGAATAATTGCTGGATCGGTCACGCCGTTGCGCTCGCCCCTGAAAAGTCCCGTCCCGAGACGTAGACGAGTACGGGCTTAGCGCAACTGGATTCTTGTAACTGTGAAACATCCGACAGTTTTGCGGCGGTTTGGCGTGTGAACGGCCAATCACACGCGGCGGGCCATCCACGTCATTGCGAGCGCAGCGAAGCAATCCAGTCTGTGTGTTCCTCATCCTGAGGAGCGCGGAACGCGCGTCTCGAAGGATGAAGGCCCCGCTGGTGGCCTCGCCCTTCGAGACGCGCGCAAAGGGCGCGCTCCTCAGGGTGAGGAGCAGCAGCTCTGGATTGCTTCGCTTCGCTCGCAATGACGGAGCGAGACGAAACAGCCGGGCTTAGATCTTCAGCTCTTTCCCCGTCACGCGCCTGTAAGCTTCGAGATAGCGCTTGCTGGTTGCGTCCACGACGCTGGCGGGCAGCGGGGGCGGCGGCGCGTCGCCGTTCCAGCGGCCGGCGTGGCGCTCGACGTCGAGATAATCGCGCAAGGGCTGCTTGTCGAAGCTCGCCTGCGCTTGGCCGGGCTTGTAGGCATCGACCGCCCAGAAGCGCGAGCTATCCGGCGTCATGACTTCGTCGATCAGGATGATGCGGCCGTCCTTGTCGCGGCCGAACTCGAACTTGGTGTCGGCGATGATGATGCCCTGCTCGCGGGCGAGCTCCTCGCCGAGCGTATAGACCGCGCGCGTCATGCTCTCGAGCGTGTAGGCGACCTCGTCGCCGACGACTTCGCGCATCTTCGCGATGGTGATGTTCTCGTCATGGCCGGTCTCGGCCTTGGTCGCCGGGCTGAAGATCGAAGGCTCCAGCTTCTCGCTCTCGACGAGGCCCGCCTTCAGCTTCTCGCCGGCCAGCGTGCCGCTGGCGGCATATTCCTTCCAGGCGGAGCCCGAGAGGTAGCCGCGGATCACGCATTCGATCGGGAAGACGGTGGTGCGGCGCGACAGCATGGCGCGGCCGAGGATCTCGGCGCGATGCGGCTTCAAGGCCGGCACGGCGGCAATGATCTCGTCGGCGTCGGCGCTGATCATGTGATGCGGCACCACGCCTTCGAGCTCGTTGAACCAGAATGCGCTGATCTGGGTCAGCACCGCGCCCTTCATCGGGATGGTCTCGCCCATCACGACGTCGAAGGCGCTGATGCGGTCGGTGGTGACGAGCAGCAGGCGGTCGTCGTCGACGGCGTAGATATCGCGCACCTTGCCGCGTCCGATCTTGGGCAGGGGCAGGTCGCTGGAGAGCATGGCGGTCATCGGCAGGGCCTTCGCAGACAAGTCCATCGGACAGGAGATTCAGGCCGCACTGGATGGTACGGCCTAAATCGGGATAGCCTATTCCGGCAGCGGAATGAACTCATGTTCCTGCGGAACCGCGGCGAAGCGGCCGGTTTTCCAGTCCTCCTTGGCCTGCTCGATCCGCTCCTTGCTGGAGGAGACGAAATTCCACCAGATGTGGCGCGGGCCTTCCAATGCATCGCCACCGAGAAACATCATGCGCGTCGCTTTCAACGCCTTCACGGTGATGTGGTCGCCGGGCCGGAAGATCAGGAGCCGCGGCCCCTCGTACCGCTCGTTCGCGATCTCGACCTCGCCGTCGACGACGTAGATGGCGCGCTCCTCGTGGTCGGGGTCGAGCGGCACGCTGGCGCCCGCGACCGCCGCGACCTCGGTGTAGAACCAGGGCGACACCATGGTAACCGGCGAGGTGATGCCGAAGGCGGAGCCCGCGATCACCCGCGCGGTAAAATCGCGCTCGGAAATCATCGGCAGATCGCCCGCTCCGTAATGCTGGAACGACGGCGCGATCTCCTCGGATCCGGCCGGCAGCGCGATCCAGCTTTGCAGGCCCAGCATCTGCTGGCCCGAGGCGCGCTGCGCGTCCGGGGTGCGCTCGGAATGGGCGATGCCGCGGCCGGCGGTCATCAGATTCATCGCGCCGGGCGCGATCTCCTGGACATTGCCCTCGCTGTCGCGATGCATGATCGAGCCGTCGAACAGATAGGTGACGGTGGCAAGCCCGATATGCGGATGCGGCCGCACGTCCATGCCCTTGCCGGAGACGAACTGCACCGGGCCGAAATGATCGAAGAAGATGAAGGGCCCGACCATTTGCCGCCTGCCATGCGGGAGCGCGCGCCGCACCACGAACCCGTCGCCGAGGTCGCGGGTGCGTGGCACGATGACGAGATCGAGTGCGTCGCAGGACATGGGATCGCCGAGCGCGGGATCGTTCGAGGGTTGCCAGCTCATCTTGGTCTCCTGTTTCTTGCTGGTATGATCGTAACAGAACAATGTCGGGAACGGGAGAAGACCGATGATCCCACCGCTCAAGCCAGGCGCCAGGCTGCTCGAGGTCAAAGGCCCCCGAATCGAGACGGAACATTTGATCCTGCGGCCATGGCGCGCGGGCGATATTGCACCGAACGCCGCGATGCTGTCCGATCCCGGCACCGCCCGCTTCATCGCCGCCGACGGCAAGCCGGTCACGACCGAGATTGCCGGCTGGCGTAACGCGGCCGTGATCTCCGGACACTGGGCGCTCCACGGCTTCGGCATGTTTGCGGTCGAGGAGAAATCGAGCGGCAGCTACATCGGGCGGGTTGGTCCGTGGTGCCCGCCGGGCTGGCCCGGCTTCGAGGTCGGTTGGGGCATCGCCAGGGATTTCCGCGGCAAAGGTTATGCGGTGGAAGCGGCCAGCGCATCGATCGACTGGGTGTTTGACAGCTTTGAGATCGACGAGATCATGCACTGTATCGAGAGCACGAATACGCCGTCGCAGGGCGTGGCGCGCAGCCTGGGCGCCCGGAAGGAGCGCGAAATCGATCTGTTCGGCAAGCCGGCCGACGCCTGGATCACGTCGCGCGCCGCGTGGACCCGGCGAAATTGAATCGGTCTTTGATCTGAACTAGGTTCGCGTCACGCGCGTGCGTGCGCGATCGGGTCGACCGGATGCTGCTTGCCAATCTCGAACTTGCCTTTCGCGCCGGCGCCGTGGCGCTGCTGTTGGTGTTGGCGGCATCGTTGTTCGCGGACTTCCGCAACGTGCTGGCGGCTCGCCTCGGCGCCGCCTTCGCGCTCGGCTCGGCCGCGCACGCGGTGAGCTATTCGGTCGGCGTGACGTCGCTAGTGCCGGCCTGGCATGCGCCGCTGATCGCACTGTCGACCGGCAATATCGTGGTGTTCTGGCTGTTCACGCGCGCGCTGTTCGACGACGATTTTCGCCTGCGCTGGTGGCATGGGCTGGTCTGGGGACTGGTGACGGCCTTCAGCTTCGCCGGGTGCGTCTGGATCGCGCCGGGCGGCCATGTGCGGTTCTCCGTCACCGTGGTGAACCTGATCGTGCTCGGCTTCATCGCGCTCGCGGTAGGGCAGACGATCGCGTCGTGGCCGGCGGATCTGGTCGAGCGCCGGCGGCGTGCCCGCGTCTTCATCGTCTGCGCCGCCGCGCTCTATGGCGGACTGAACGCGCTGCTCCAGATTGCCGTTGCCGGCAGTGACGTCGGCGATGTCGCCAACACCATCAATGCCGGCGTGCTGGCCTGCGTCGTTGCGGCCATCGCCTACGCGATGATGCGCGTCGATGGTGCGGACCTGTTTCCGGCGAACGCGGGCGTCACGCCAGCGGTCATTCTGAGCCATCCCACAGCCACCGATGAAGCCGCCGACCAGAAGCTGATCGACGCCCTGATGCGCCTGATGGCGGATGAGCGGATCTATCGCCAGGAGAACATCACCATCGGCGTGCTGGCGGGCCGGCTGAAAATTCCCGAATACAGGCTGCGCCGGCTCATCAACCAGCGGCTCGGCTACCGCAATTTCAATGTGTTCCTGAACAACCACCGGATCGAGGAAGCCAAGGCCGCGCTCGCCGATCCCGCCCAGGCCGAGGTCCCCGTCATCACCATCGCGATGGACGCCGGCTTCCAGTCGCTCGGTCCCTTCAACCGCGCCTTCAAGGCGGTGACGGGCGTGACGCCGACGGAATATCGGCGGCTGAAGGTGAGTGCGGCGTAAGTTCTAACCCTTTCCAATCACGCCGAAATTCCAGAATCGACCAGCCCGGTTCAGTTTCAGCCAGTCCATTTTCCAAATCCGGCGAGCACTCCTCCGCCCGCTCCGGCTTCCTGCCCGGCACGTTCCCCGAAGCCGGAGAAAGCCCGTGACCCGCCGCCGCAAGATCATCCTCCTCACCACCACCGTCGCCTGTATCGGCCTCGCATTCGGCGCGGCTCGCGCGCGCAACGCGCCGCAGGTCGCCACCGGCTTCCTCGCCGACATCCTCTGCGCTGAGACATTTGTCTCCGGCCTCGATCCGCAGCGCACCTTCACCGAGACCACCGACGCGATGCCGGGCTCGGGCCTGATCACCTGGGCGATGGACTACCGGATCGACCGGGTGCGCAAGGACGTCACCGTGACGCTGTTCGGCCTCGGCCGTAGCCATGCCGTCTATCGCGAGGGGCTGGGCTGCACGCTCGAGCACGGCGCTGATATCGCCGATGTCGCGCCGCCGGCGGAGGACAAGCAGCCCGCATTGCTCCCCGAGATCGCGGGACCTTCGATCGTGCCGCCGCAAAGCGAGGGGCTATCGGCCGCACTCGATCGCGCCTTCACCGAACCCGCGCAACCGCCCACCCGCCGCACCCGCGCCATCGTGGTCATGAAGTCAGGTCGCGTCATCGCCGAGCGCTATGCGGATGGCGTCGGACCGGAGACGCCGTTGCTCGGCTTCTCCATGACGAAGTCGGTGATCTCGGCGCTAACAGGCATTCTCGTGCGCCAGGGCAAGCTCAAGCTCAACGGGCCCGCGCCGGTCGCCGCCTGGAAAAACCCGGACGATGCCCGCCACGCCATTACCGTCGACCAGCTGCTGCGGCACACTGCGGGCCTCGCGCTCGGCAGCTCGCTGCAGGCTTCGCTCGGCTCCGCCTTCGAGCCGGTCAATCGCATGAAATTCATCGAGGACGACATGGCCGCCTATGCCGCGAGCATGCCGCTTGCGACCGCGCCGGGCACGGTGTGGAATTATCACGACGGCAACACCATCATGCTCGCGCACCTGATCCGCAACGCCGCCGGCGGCAACCCCGCCGACGCGCTGCGCTTCGCGCGCCGTGAATTGTTCGCACCGCTCGGCATGCGCCAGGTCACGCTCCAGCTCGACGGCGCCGGCACGATCGAGGGATCGAGCGAGATGCTGGCCTCCGCGCGCGACTGGGCGCGCTTCGGTCAGCTCCATCTCAATGACGGCGTCGCCGGCGGCAAGCGCATCCTCCCCGAGGGCTGGGTGAATTACACGGCGTCAGCCACGCCGAATGCCTGGGTCGGCATCGGCGCCGGCTTCTGGACCAACCAGGGCGACAGCTTTGGCGCGAATTTCCGCGTGGAGCACGGCTGGCCGCGCGATGCCTTCTTCGCCAAGGGCACGATCGGGCAGTACACGATCATCATTCCCTCGGAACAGCTTGTGATCGTGCGGCTGGGCCGCTCGCCGAACTGGCCACCGGAAGCCGATGGCGTGTTCGATCTGGTGCGGGATGTGGTGGCAGCCACGCGCGAGAAGGGGAAAATGGCGGGGGTGGATTGATGACAGCAGCGGAGCGCGGTCTCTTCTTCCTTCTCCCCTTGTGGGAGAAGGTGGCGCGAAGCGCCGGATGAGGGGCCTCTATCCGCGAATTAGACCGCTAGAGAGTCGCGCGCGGAGAGAACCCCTCACCCGGCTGCGCTTCGCGCATCCACCCTCTCCCACAAGGGGCGAGGGTGCACCGTCTGCGCGGAGGGAATCTCCTACCTCCCCAGCTCCGTGGCCTTCGCCACGCGGTCGAACCGCTCCAGCGTCATGATCGCGTCGGCAAATTTCTCCGCGCGCGCGTTCAACACTGGGCGCGCCAGCGTCAGAAACTTCTGCTGCATCGCCTGCGCATCGGGGAACGAGGTCGGCTCGCCCGAGGGGTCGGCATAGAGCCGCTCATGCACGCCATCGTCCGTCGTGATGCTGACGCGCGCGCCGAACGGATGAGTGCGGCCGACCTCGAGCCGGTCGTCCTGCACCACGTCGAACTTGTCGGCGAGCGCGTCGATGGCGGCGTCGCCCAGGCGGTTGTAATCGTCCCAGCCGAAGGAGCCCTGGTCGAGCGCGAGCGCGCCGGTGAAGAACATCGAGAACTGGCCGCCGACGATCGAGGTCGGATGCCGCTTGGTCGCGGCATCGCCGGTCAAGGTGATGCCGTTCCGATGCAAACCGATCTCGACGCGCTTGACCTGATCGGGCGTCAGATTGTGCTCGCGCCGCATCGCGATCAGCGCGTCGATCGCCGCGTGGGTGTAGCGGCAGCTCGGATACGGTTTGACGCCGATCTTCATGGTCTCATAGGTCTTGCCGAGCTCGGCCACCGCCTTGTCGGGATGCGCATCGTCGGTGTAGCCGGCGAGCAGGCCGTGCTTGCCCTCGACCGATTCCGTCGCGCCGACGAACTCGTTGCGCGCCAGCGTCGCGGCGATCACGCCATTCATCGCGGCGGCGCCGACCTGGTAGCGCTTGTTCCAGGCGCCGTTGACCAGGAATTGCAGCGAGCCCGCGGCCTGGCTGCCGGAGACGCCGAACGCGGCGATGATCTGCTGCTCAGACAGGCCGAACAGTTTGCCGGCGGCGGCCGCCGCGCCATAGGTGCCGGCGGTCGCGGTCGGATGGAAGCCGCGCGCGTAATGCGAGGTCGGGTCGAGCGCGTTGCCGAGCCGGCAGCAGACCTCATAGCCCGCGACGATCGCGGTCAGCACGTCTCGGCCCGAGGCGCCGACCATCTCGCCGACGGCGAAGGCGGCCGGAACCACCGGCGCGCTCGGATGCAGCGAGGAATCCGCGTGGGTGTCGTCGAAGTCGAGGGAATGGCCGAGCGCGCCGTTGAGGAGGGCGGCGACCGCCGGCGTCCAGGTCTTGCTGTCGCCGAACACGGTGGACTCGCCCTTGGTGTCGAGCGCGAGCGCTTCCAGCATCTTCAGGATCGAGGGGGTGGATTCCGCCTCGCTGCGGGCCCGGATGGCACTGCCGAGGAAGTCCAGCGTCAGCACCTTGGCGCGATCCAGCACCTCCGCCGGAATATCCTGGTATGTCAGATTAACGACATAGGCGGCGAGCGTTGCGGTTTCGTGAGCCATCGTGTTTCCTCGTTTTGGCGCGCAAGTTAGGCGGGCTGATTTGGCCTTTCAAGCGGCCTTGGGGCCGCGGGCATCAGCCATGCTTTTGGCAGGCTCCAAGAGGATCGGATCGGGACATTCGACGATGGCACTCGCAAGACAAATGTTCGAGCGGATCCGATCACGGCGGACGCAGCTGGGGCTGGCGATCCGGGTCACGGTGGCCGCGGTGGCGGCCTATGCGATCGCCACCGCGCTGCATCTGTTGCTGCCGCTCTGGGCGGTCCTGACTTCGCTGATCGTGACCCAGATGAGCGTCGGCCGCTCGCTGAAGGCGACGCGCGACTACGTGCTCGGCACGATCGGCGGCGCCATCTATGGCGGCGCCATCGCGATCCTGATCCCTTATTCCACCGAGGTGGGCCTGTTGGGGCTGCTGGTGCTGGCGGTCGCGCCGCTCGCCTTCGTGGCTGCGATCAACCCAAGCCTCAACGCCGCCACGGTGACGGCGATCATCGTGCTGCTGGTTCCGACCATGCATCATTCCGATCCCCTGGCGTCGGCGATCGACCGCGTCAGCGAGGTCGGGGTCGGCGCCATCACTGGCCTGCTGGTCTCATTCCTGGTGCTGCCGTCCCGCGCCGTGCGGCAGATCCGCGCCAGCGCGGCCACGCTGCTCGAACTGATCGCGGATGCCTTCACCGAACTGCTCGCGGGGCTCACGCGCGGCCGCGACAACGACGCGTTGCACCGGATCCAGGACGGCATCGGCACGGCAATGGTGGGCATGAACGCGATCGGCGCCGAAGCCGAGCGTGAGCGCTCCGTGCGACTGTCGAGCGGGCCCGACACCGGCCCGCTGCTGCGCACCGTGCTGCGGCTGCGCCATGACGTCGTGATGATCGGCCGTGCCACGGTGGTGCCGCTGCCGGCCGAGGTGCAGATGCGGCTTGCAGGCCCGCTGACGGAAGTCTCGACCGTGATCGCGCGATTCCTTCGCTCCGCCGCTGCTGCCTTGCGCGAGGGCGCCGGCGCGCCGGCGATCCATTCCGTCCACGTCGCGCTCCAGCATTACGCCGAGGCCGTTGCCGCCGTCCGTCATGACGGCCTGATCCGCGGCCAGCCCGGCGACACCGCCGAGCGCTTCTTCGCCATCGGCTTCTCGCTGGAGCAGATGCACCAGAATCTCTGCGACCTCGATCGCGTCGTCGGCGAATGGTCGGAGGCCTCGACCGACAAGTCCGCGCGCGTGGCGGAGTGAGTCGCGTTACAGATCGAAGAACGCGAGTTGGGTTGCGTCGCGCCGCTCGATGCCATCGGTCAGCGTCTTCAGCGCGACGTCAAAACCCGGCTGCTGCTGCTCCAGCTCCCACGCGCCGTCATGGTCCCACTGAAAGCACTGGCCATAGCGTTCGCCGGGCTCGACATGGAGCAGCAGGCAGCGGCTGAGCTGCGACGGCTCGGCAACCGGCACCAGATGTTTCAGCGAGACGCCGTATTCCTGACGGAAATAGGCGCAGGCCTCTTCGAGCTCGTCCTCGGAATGAGCAATGAAGTCGAGGACGTTGCGCAGCTGCGTGGCGAGTTCATCAGGCGCATAGAAGCGAAGTTCGGACGATGATTCAGGCAGCCGCACCAGCAATTCGGTCTCGCCGCGCGTCAGCAGGAACTTGCGATAGTCATCGGGCAGGCGGACGCCGAGCGCCTGCTCCGCTTTGCTCACGTCCACTTCGCTCGCCGGCGTACCGGGTTTCCAGCGCCAGCCTTTGCTTGATGTTCCCGCCTTGCGCTGGGCCTCGTAGTCCTCATAGCCGGGAAACGCCATGATGTCCTCGTAGCCGCCAAACCGCGACCATTGAAAGGCGTCGTCAAAGGCTTCTTCCCGCCGCTCGGGAAAATAGCCGCAGAGCAGCTCGGCGCGCTTGAGGATGCGCGTGTGGTTCGGGGCGGTCTTGCAAAGATGCTCGATCGTCTTCAGTGATGCCTCGGGATTGTCGGCCTGAAGATAGACGTCGCTCAACAATTCCAGGATGCGCCCCTCGAGGTCGTTCTCATAGATGGACCACGCATAATGCGGCTGCCCGGCAGCGCGCCGCGCAACGAGCGTATCGCGCGCCTGTTCGGCAAAGCGCACCGCCTGTGCGAGATCTTCACCGGCGACCTTGCCGCGGCGAGCGGCGTGCCAGAGATACAGCGGCTCGTGCTGGGCCGGCGTGCCCTTGAGGGCGTCGAGCTGCGCGGCCTGCTCTGCCATCGGCGCGCTGAGCGCCAGGATCATCAGCTCGTCCAGCCCCTTCTGCCAGTCCGGCTTGGCTCGCGGATTGGGCCCGAGGTCGCGCAGCGTGTAGTTGGTATGATCCGTCTCGACATAGCCGGCCGCGACCAGCTTGGCGACATGGCGGCGGAAAGCCGCTGCGGCGCCGGCGATATCAGGAAATTCCTTGCGCAGAAATTCGTTCGCGTCGGGATCGCCCTTCCAGTTCATGTGAACGCCGATCACCATGGGATCGCTGCCCGGGACCAGCATCAATTCGCGATCGTCATCGCCGGGTGCGCGGTGGAAGAATTTTGCCAGATACATGCGACCCCCCGAACGCGCCGCCGGGATCGGGGCGCCACGTCTCAGTCGCAGTTTCAGGGAAACCGGTTCATGGCCGGCCAAAGCGTTTTCGAGCGAAGTGGGTACCGGTTCGCGTTAAGAAACGCGTCAGAAAAAACGACTCTAGCGCTTCGCCAGGCCCTTGCCCTGCATGCGCCAGACCAGCAGATCGATGCGGTCCTGGCCGAAGAACGGCTCGTTCTCGAACACGAAGGTCGGCACGCCCCAATGACCGGAGGCGGCATGGTCCTTCTCGTTCTCGGCGATCACCCGCTCGTAGCGATCGGGGTCGGCGCTGATCGCTTCGTCCATCGCGGCGAGATCGAAGCCGGCCGCCTCAGCGGCGCGCGCGAGGTGATCGCCTTCGTTCCATCCCGCCACCGAGCCATCCCACAGCACGCGCGCGATCGCATCGGTGAATGCGAGCGAACGGCCTTCGAGCTGCGCCATCGCGCCCAGCCGGGTCAGGCGGTGGATGTAGGGCTGCTCGGCCGCGACATCGAACGTCGTCTTGTCCTGCACGATCGGATCGGGCCTCGGAAAGCGGAATGGGATGCCCTCGTGCTGCGCCACGCGCGTGCTGTCGAGCACCACATAGCGAATGAAGTTCGGGCTGGCCTTCTTGAAGAAGCCGGGCACGCGGACGGCGAGCGGATAGACCGGCCGCAGGTTCACCGCGAGATCGTACTCTTCGACGAGCTTGAGCGTCTTCGGCAGCGCCAGATAGCTGAAAGGACTGCGGTAGGAGTAGAAGAGGTCCACGGACAGGGTCATCGCACCGGCTCCATGATCCCGATCATCCCGCCAGTCTGCGCGCCAGCATGCGGAAGCGCAAGATCAGGAGGCCGGCATAGACGAACGTGCCGGTCGAGAACCCGATCCAGACGCCGACCGCGCCGAGCCCGGCATTGAAGGCCAGCACCCAGGCGATGGGAAAGGCGACGCACCAATAGCCGATCGCCGCGAACAGCAGCGTCATCCTTGTATCGTTGATGCCGCGCAGCGCGCCGGCCATGATGGTCTGGAGGCCGTCGGCGATGAAGAAGGTCGCGCCAACCAGCAGCAGGGTCGCCGTCAGTTCGACAGTCGCCGCGCTGGCCTCGCTGCTCCCGAAGAACAACCGTCCGAGCTCGTAGCGGCCGAGGATGATGGCAACGGTCAGGGCCGAGACCAACGCTACGCCAAGCACCGCCGCGACGAGGCCCGCGCGCCTCACCGCGGCCGGGTCGTCGCGGCCGAAAGCGTGGCCGACGCGGACCGTCGCCGCCATGCCGATACCAAGTGGGACCATGAACAGCACGGCCGTGACCTGGAGCGCGATCTGGTGCGCGGCAAGGGCCGTGGTCGAGATCAATCCCATCAGCAGCGCGGCGGACGAGAACAGGCCATATTCCAGCAGCAGGGAAAACGAGATCGGCGCGCCGACCGCGATGAGCTGTCGCATCAGGGGCCAGTCGATCCGCCACAGATGAGCGAGCGGGCGGTAGTCCGCGAACGGCTTTCGCCATGCGGCGATGGCGAGCACGGCGAGGAAGGTGCCGAGATTGACGAGCGTGGTCGCAAGCCCCGCGCCGAACAGGCCGAGCTCCGGCAGGCCGAACAGGCCGTGGATCAGGCAATAGACCAGCGCCGCGTTGGCGGGGATCGCTGCAACGGTGATCCACAGCGGCGGTTGCGGCCGGTTCACCGCGCTCATCATGCTGCGCAACGCGATGAAGCCGAGCGCCGGCGCGATGCCCCAGGCCAGCCCGTTCAGATAGCGCTGCGCGAGCGCGGCCGATTGCGGTGCCTGTCCGAGCGCCAGCAGGATGCGCTCGCCATAGAGCGGCGAGGCCATCATCGGCAGCGAGATCAGGAGTGCGACCCACAGGCCGGCGCGTAGCGAGCGGCGGATGCGCTTGACGTCGCCGGCGCCGAACGCCTGCGCGGCCAGCGGCGACACCGCGGCCATCAATCCGAGCCCGAAGGTGAAGCTGACGAAATAGACCGTATGCGCCAGCGCGGCGGCCGCGACCGCATCCTCGCCGAGCCGCCCGATCAGCGCGAGATCGGTCGTGATCATCGCGATCTGCCCGAGCTGCGTCAGCATCATCGGCACGGCCAGCCGCAGCGTCTCGACGAACTCTTCGGCGAGATGGTTTTGCGGCACGCCGGCTTGCGGCTGCGGACGAGGCTGGACGGTGTCGAGCATGGCGGTTGCAATAGCACAGCCGCACGTCGAAAACATGGCCCCGAGTGCGAGATGCTTCTTCACCCTCTCCCCTTGTGGGAGAGGGTGGCTCGCCGCGCAGTGGCGAGACGGGTGAGGGGTATGTCTCCGCGAATTCAAATCAGAGTGGATTCGCGGAGAAAACCCCTCATCCGGCGTTTCGCGCCACCTTCTCCCACAAGGGGAGAAGGAAGAAACAAGCCTCAGCCCTTCCTTTCCGGCACGCGCCTGATCTTCGCGCCGAGCGCGTTCAGGCGTTCGTCGATGCGCTCGTAGCCGCGCTCGATCTGGTCGGCGTTGTTGATCGTGGAGGTGCCCTCGGCGCACACCGCCGCCAGCAGCATCGCCATGCCGGCGCGGATGTCGGGCGAGATCATCGATGCGCCACGCAGGCGGCTGGGGCCGGCGATGATGGCGCGATGAGGATCACAGAGAACAATTCGCGCGCCCATGGCGATCAGCTTGTCGACGAAGAACATCCGCGATTCGAACATCTTCTCGAACATCAGGATCACGCCGTCGCATTGCGTGGCGGTGACGATCGCGATCGACATCAGATCGGCCGGGAAGGCCGGCCAGGGCTGATCTTCCAGCTTCGGCACGTGACCGCCGAAATCGTCCTGGATCTTCAGCGTCTGGTTCGAGGGCACGATGAGATCGTCACCCTCGATGCGGCAGACGATGCCGAGCCGCTCGAATCCCATGCGGATCGAGCGCAGATGCTCGACGCCGGCGCGCACGATGCGAAGCGGGGAGCGCGTGACGGCCGCAAGCCCGATCAGCGAGCCGACCTCGATATGGTCGGGCTGGATCCGGTAGGTCGTGGCGCCCAGCGTCGCCGGTCCATGCACGATCATGGTGTTGGTGCCGATGCCCTCGATTCGCGCGCCAAGCGCGACCAGGAAATTGGCGAGGTCCTGCACATGCGGCTCGGAGGCCGCGTTGCGCAAATGGGTGACGCCGTCGGCGGCGACCGCTGCGACCAGCGCGTTCTCGGTTGCGGTGACGCTCGGCTCGTCCAGAAACACGTCGGCACCGGCGAGCTTTGCCGCGCGGAATTCGAGCCGGTCGGTGGCGGTGACCTTGGCGCCCAGTTGTTCGAGCGCGAGCACATGGGTGTCCAGCCGACGGCGGCCGATGACGTCGCCGCCGGGCGGCGGCAGCATCACTTCGCCGCAGCGGGCGAGCAGGGGGCCCGCGAGCAGGATCGAGGCGCGGATACGGACGCAGAGCTCGGGGTCGAGGTCGGCGGCGCGGATGCTCTTGGCGTGGATGTGCAGCGTGTTGCGGGCAGTCCATTCCGCCGCCGCGCCGACCGAGCGGATCAGCTCGACCAGCGTCTCGGTGTCGCGGATCCGCGGCACGTTCTCCAGCGTCACCGGATGTTCGGTGAGCAGGGCGGCGGCGATGATCGGCAGCGCGGAATTCTTGTTGCCGGACGGCTCGATCGAGCCCGAGAGCCGGTGACCGCCCTCGACAATGTACTGGATGGGCGCCACGGGGTTCTCGCTGTCCTGTTGGGTGGGGCTGTTTCGGGCGGAAACTACAGAGAATTGAGCGCGGGAGCAATTGCGGCGGCCGCCGGCCGTTGCCGATCCGTTAGCCTCGGAGAGGCTGCCAATCCCTCATGGTGAGGCGCGCGGAACGCGCGTCTCGAACCATGAAGGCCCGGATATCTCGCCCGCGGCCATCCTTCGAGACGCCCGCTTCGCGGGCTCCTCAGGATGAGGCTGGGTGCTTGTAGGCGCGGGTGGTCAGAACAGCCCGATGATATTCGCGACCACATAGAGGATCGCGATCAGGATCAGCGCGCCGATCATGACGAAGGAAATCTCGATCGCGATGGCGCCGGTGCCGAGCGTCGCGGCCACGGCAGCAAGAAGCCGCTCCTCCCGAAAGATCAGCGCGAGGACCGAGAGCAGGATGGCGAGCAGGCCGAGCGAGATCGCGGTGGCCGAAGCGGTTTCGCTCCAGCTCCGTCCAGCCGATTTCTCGACCTTCGGCGTCTGATACTCCACGCCCTTCACCCGCGCGATCACGCGGTCCTTGATGCGATGGCCGGTGTCGACGATGACCTGGTCCGCCGGGGGTGGCGGGAACACCATCGGCACCACCCAGTGCGGCAACACAGCCGCCATCAGCGCCAGCACACCGACAATGCTGCCGATGATGCCGAGACGGCGGGAGGGGAGGGCGGAACTGGTGGTCGCAGAGCTGGTCATGCGTGGCGCATCCCGGCCGGAATTGGCCTTACGGGTTCATGCCACTTCGTCGCGATGGTGGGGGGTGAGGTTCAGCGATGCTGGGATCGGCCTAGCCGTCATGCCCGGGCTTGTCCCGCCTGCGCGGCCGAAGCCGCTTCGGCGAGGCGAAGGCCCGGGCATCCACGTTCTTTGTTCCGCGGAGCAAGGCGTGGATTGGCCGGGACAAGCCCGGCCATGACGCTGCGGAAGCAGCGCGCCTCAGATATCGATCGTCGCGCTCAGCGAATGTTCCTGGATGAAGTCGCGGCGCGGTTCGACCACGTCGCCCATCAGCTTGGTGAAGATGTCGTCGGCCTCGTCGACCTCCTTGACCTTCACCTGCAACAGCGAGCGCGCATCGATGTCCAGCGTCGTTTCCCAGAGCTGCTCCGGGTTCATCTCGCCCAGACCTTTGTAGCGCTGCAGCGTGATGCCCTTGCGGCCGGCGTCGGTGACCGCTTCGAACAGGTCGACCGGGCCGTAGACCATGTGCTCGATGTCCTTGCGCCGCAGCTTGCCAGGGCGGGCATAAACGTCCTGGAGCTTCACGGTGTATTCGTCGAGCTTGCGGGCTTCGACCGAGCCCAGGAAGGCGGCGTCGATGACGGCGGCTTCCTTGACGCCGCGCACGGTGCGCTCGAACTGGAAGCCCTGGCCTTCCACGTACTGGCCGACCCAGCCGCGCTCCACCTCCTCGGCCTGGTTGTCCAGCCGTCCCGCGATGTATTGTGCCGCTGCGGCGGCTTTCTCGGGATCGCCGTAGATCGCCTTGTTGAGCACGCCGGTGATGGCGGCCTGCTCGATCACCTTGCGATTGTAGCGGCTGTGCAGATTGCGCAGGACGCTGCGGACGGTGCGGGCGTCGTCGACCAGCGAGCGCAAATCGCGGCCGGTGCGATCACCGCCGACGCCGGGAATGAAGACGCAGTCGTCGAGGCCTGTGTCGATCAGATAATCCTCGAGCGCCCGCTCGTCCTTCAGATACTGCTCGGACTTGCCGCGGCTGACCTTATAGAGCGGCGGCTGGGCGATATAGAGGTAACCGCCGTCGATGATGTCGCGCATCTGCCGGTAGAAGAAGGTCAGCAGCAGCGTGCGGATGTGGGCGCCGTCGACGTCGGCGTCCGTCATCACGATGATCTTGTGATAGCGCAGCTTCTCGATCGAGAACTCGTCGCTGATGCCGGTGCCGAGCGCGGTGATCAGCGTGCCGATCTGCTCGCTGCCCAGCATCTTGTCGGGGCGGACGCGCTCCACGTTGAGGATCTTGCCGCGCAGCGGCAGCACCGCCTGGAATTCGCGGTTGCGGCCCTGCTTGGCGCTGCCGCCTGCCGAGTCGCCCTCGACGATGAAGAGTTCGGATTTCGCCGGGTCCTTTTCCTGGCAGTCGGCGAGCTTGCCGGGCAGCGAGGAGACCGAGAGCGGGCTCTTGCGCGTCAGCTCACGCGCTTTTCGCGCGGCTTCACGCGCGGCGGCGGCCTGGATCACCTTGCCAACGATCATCTTGGCTTCGCTAGGGTGCTCCTCGAACCAGGCCTGGAGCGCCTCGTTGAGGACGTTCTCGACCACGGGACGCACTTCCGAGGACACCAGCTTGTCCTTGGTCTGCGACGAGAATTTCGGATCGGGCACCTTCACCGAGAGAACGGCGGTGAGGCCTTCACGGCAATCGTCGCCGGTCAGCGCGATCTTTTCCTTCTTGGCATTGGCCTCGGCATAGCCGTTGACCTGGCGCGTCAGCGCGCCGCGGAAACCGGCCAGATGGGTGCCGCCGTCACGCTGCGGGATGTTGTTGGTGAAGCACAGCACGTTCTCATGGTAGCTGTCGTTCCACCATAGTGCGGCCTCGACGCCGATGCCGTTGGCCTCCGCGCGCACCATGATCGGCGCCGGCACGATCGCCTTCTTGTTGCGGTCGAGATATTTGACGAACTCCTCGACACCGCCGGAATAGTGCATCTCCTCGCGCTTCTCGACCGCATGGCGCATGTCGGAGAGGGCGATGTTGACGCCGGAATTGAGGAAGGCGAGCTCGCGCAGCCGGTGCTCCAGCGTCGCAAAATCATATTCGATGTTCTTGAAGGTTTCCGTCGAGGCCTGGAACGTCACCTCGGTACCGCGCTTGCCCGGCGCGTCGCCGACCACCACCAGCGGTGCGACCGCATCGCCATGGGCGAACTCGATGTAGTGCTCCTTGTTGTCGCGCCAGATGCGCAAGCCGAGCTTGCTCGACAGCGCGTTGACGACGGAGACGCCGACGCCGTGCAGGCCGCCGGAGACCTTGTAGGAATTCTGGTCGAATTTTCCGCCGGCATGGAGCTGGGTCATGATGACCTCGGCCGCGGAGATGCCTTCGCCCTTGTGGATGTCGACGGGAATGCCGCGACCGTCGTCGCGCACCGTGACGGAATTGTCGGCATTGAGCACGACGTCGACGCGCGTGGCGTGGCCCGCGAGCGCCTCGTCGATCGCGTTGTCGACGACCTCGTAGACCATGTGATGCAGGCCGGAGCCGTCGTCGGTGTCGCCGATATACATGCCCGGGCGCTTGCGGACGGCGTCGAGACCCTTGAGCACGCGGATCGATTCCGCCCCGTAATCGCTCGGATTTGAGGGCTCGTTTTCGGCAGGCGTCTGCCGAGCAGGTTCTGTCATGAGAGGCCTTCGAGATGTCGCCCGAATCAGCCGCGCAAAAGGCGCTGATTTGCAGGCTATTTGTGCCATGAAAGACCGCTTGCGCCTAGCGCAAAGTATCTTCCGGCAACCCTTTGACGAAATAGGGATTTTTTGCCGGTTTTCAAGGCTCTCGAAGGCCGATTCTGGGGCTTGCGAAAAGGGCGATTCGAGGTCCTGTTTTTAGCTCTTGAAGGCGTGGATTTTGCGGGGCGGAGAAGCGCGTTCCCAGGCGCCGTGGCGCCTCTGAACAGGCCACTGGGTTCAGTAGATCTGATCCGGCTTCTTGTCGTCGTCGCCCAAGCTGAGGGACCAGGCCTCGCCTGAGGCCACGGTGATGGTATCGGTGCGCACCGCATAGCCCGACACGACCAGCTTGTAGGAATATTTGCCGGGCGGCAGATCCAGCGTTTGTGGGTGATT
Organism: Bradyrhizobium sp. LA6.8; assembly: GCF_040547935.1. Taxonomy (NCBI): domain Bacteria; kingdom Pseudomonadati; phylum Pseudomonadota; class Alphaproteobacteria; order Hyphomicrobiales; family Nitrobacteraceae; genus Bradyrhizobium; species Bradyrhizobium sp. LA6.8. The sequence goes on along the minus strand of NZ_JBEPQQ010000007.1, from coordinate 271,091 downwards.
GACGCCGCCCGCGATCTTGATGGTCTGATCGTTGATCGTGAGCGAAGCCGTGTCCGGCGCGAGATAGCCGAATATCAGCCGCGCTTGTCCTGCTATCGGCAGGAAATTGGCCTTGGCCGAGGCCTCCGTATTCCGCTGCACCAGGCTGACAATGGTCTCGTCCTGCGCGCGGCCAAGCTTCAGGGTGGCCGGCCCCTTGGGGGAGGCGAAGGCGAGCTGCACATGATCGGCGGCAACCAGAGTGCTTTCAGGCCTTTCCTCCCAGCCGCGCTTTGCGAGCTCCGTGCGGTAGAAGGCGAGCACATCGCCAAGCTGGGCCGGCACATGGGCTTCGAGCCCGACCCGCAGCGGGATTTCGATGCCGGTCATATGGGTGGTGTTGGAGCTGGAGAAGTTGTGTTGCTTCGGCACCGGCATCTCGGCGTCTGGATCCGCCGGTGTGAGTGCGGCCGAAGTTTGCGGTGACGGGTGCGGCAGCCATCCGCCGGCGCCTGCGGCGACCAGGCCGCCCGCGAGAAGAGCGAGGCCGCACGCGAACAGCCGCCATCGTGCCGGGACCTTCGTTCTGCGCCTCACCTCGTCATGCCGCTCTCCAGGGATGTCGCGCGTTGTAGTCTTCGCGCGATGCAGCGGCTGCGACACAGTCGCCGCTGCCTCCGGACGACTAGTCGCCTCGCGAACCGGACAGGTTCAACCTGGCCGTTACAGGCACAGGCGGCGGGATCAATACATCTGGAGCGGAAGCACCTCGCCGGTCGGCCCCACCAGGAGGCCCCAGGCGTCGCCGGCGGCAACGGTCAGGGTTTCGGTGCGGACGGGCTGCCCGGGCAGGCGCAGCGCGTACTGATACTTGCCGGGCGGTAGATCCAGCATCGGGCCTTTCGGCGATTGCGGGCCGCCGGCGCCGGCAACGCATCCAGCGCGCCAAATGAAGAATCCACTGCCGGCACTCCCTTCTATACGCGATGATATTTCGCGCAGGCTTTCGAAGCGGATCCGCCGAACGATTTCCTAGCGAAGAAGGATAAGTCGTGGCATTGGCCACGACTTGTCGCGCTTAGTCCCTCGCTCTTTCGAGCGCGTGTCGAATGACCTTTTGCTCATCCTCCGTCATCTGCGTCGCGCCAAGCTTGAAGGTCAGCTTGTCGATCTTGCCGGTGAAACGGAAGGGCAGCTTATAGCTGTCGTCCACCGTCGTGCGGGTGTCGCTGCCGATGTCAAACGTTTCGTCGATGGCCATAAGAAACGGAATCGTGTGCGGGATCGTCTTTGCGGCCACCAGCTTGCCATCGGCCGTCAGTACACCGGTGCCACCCTTGCCCGGGCCGGGTCCGTTGTACTTGAAGTCGAATACAATGGTGTGCTTGCCCGGCTTGAGCGCATCGGTAAACAAGTCGCGACCGCCAATGCCGCCTTCCCAGCGGTACCGTTCTAGATCGAGCAGGTTGTAGACGAAGACCGGCTTGCCTTTGAGCAGGTAGAGGGCGTATCCGCCAAAGCGACCGCCTAGAGTTGCGATCATTCCTTCCGCGCCGCCCTTAGGAACGGTAACCTCGGCCGTGATCGTGTAATCCTTATTGAGAAGGCTCGGAGCGTTAGCGTCAGGGATGCCAGCGTTCTCACCAGAATATGTGAAAACGGTTCGTCCGGCGGTCGCGCTTGGGCGCGGTGTCACAATGCGGGGCAGGACCGAGTTGTCCAGCGGAAAGACCTGGTATTTCGCCGCCTCCGACAGGAACAACGCTTGCAACTCCTTGAGCTTGTCGGGATTCTTGGCTGCGAGGTCATTGGCCTGCGAGTAATCCTCGGCGATGTTGTAAAGCTCCCACTTGTATTCATTGATCCCCGGCAGCTTGGCGGTGCCCAGAAGCCAGGGAGGCGCAGGCGGCGTCGTACATGCATACCAACCATCGTGATAGATGCCGCGGTTCGCGAACATCTCGAAATACTGCGTGTCGCGCTTTGACGGCGCGTTGGCGTTAGCCTGGTCGAACGTATAGGCCATGCTGACGCCCTCGATGGGCCTTTGCTTGATGCCATTGACGGTGTCGGGAGCCTGAATGCCTGTGGCTTCCAGAATCGTCGGCACGATGTCGATCATGTGATGGAATTGGCTGCGGATGCCGCCGACGTCCTTGATGTGGCCGGGCCATGAGATGGCCATGCCTTGCCGGGTGCCGCCGAAGTGCGATGCCACCTGCTTGGTCCATTTGAACGGGGTATCGAAGGCCCACGACCACGCCACCGACATATGCGGGTAGGTCTTGTCGGAGCCCCAATCCTCGTAGTGCAGCATCAGCTCGGTTTCGGGCAGTTTCAGAATGCCGTTGTAGGCGGTCATCTGGTTCGGCGTGCCCTCGAGGGTGCCTTCGGCGCTGGTGCCATTGTCGCCGCTGATGTAGATGATCAGCGTGTTGTCGAGTTTGCCCATGTCCTCGACCGCCTGGATGACGCGGCCGATTTCGTAGTCGGTATAGGCCGCATAGCCGGCAAACACCTCGGCTTCGCGCGCGTACAATTTCTTCTGGATGAACGAGAGCGAGTCCCATTTCGGCAGCGTATCCGGCCAGGCGGTGAGCTGGGTATTCGCCGGGATAACCCCGAGCCGCTTCTGGTTGGCGAAGATCTGCTCGCGCAGCTTCTCCCAACCCATGTCGAACTTGCCCTTGAACTTCTCGCTCCATTCCTTCTTCGGCTGATGTGGCGAATGGGTGCCGCCGGGCACGTAGTAGACGAAGAACGGCTTTTCGGGCGCCGCCGCGTTCAGTCCGTTCATGTAGTTGATGGCGTCATCCGCCATGTCGGTGATGAGGTTGTAGCCGGTCTTGCCGACCCATGGAAAAACCTGGCTCGTGTTGCGGAAAAGGTAAGGCGTCCACTGGTCGGTCTCGCCGCCCATGAAGCCGTAGAAATATTCGAATCCCATTCCGACCGGCCATTGGTCGAACGGCCCGGCCGAGCTGTACAGATAGGTTGGGGTGTTATGGTTTTTGCCGAACCACGAGGTGGCAAATCCGTTATCCCGCAGAATGGTCCCGATCGTCGCACTTTCCTGGCCAATGACGGAATCGTAGCCCGGATAGCCGGTGGACATTTCACCGATCACGCCAAACCCGACCGAGTGGTGGTTGCGGCCGGTGATCAGCGCTGCCCGCGTCGGCGAGCAGAGCGCTGTCGAGTGAAACTGCGTGTAACGCAGGCCCGCCTTGGCGATGCGATCCATGTTCGGGGTCGGGACCACCCCACCGAAGGTGCCGGTCACGCCATAACCCTGGTCGTCGGTCATGATCAGCAGCACGTTCGGCGCGCCTTTGGGCGGCACAACGGACGGTGGCCAGTATGGCTTGGAGTCCGCGGCATCTTCCTTGATCACGCCTTCGAACTTCGGAGGTTCAGGCGGAAGCTGCTTGCCATCGATGGTTGTCGTGGCGCTCGGCGAACCCGGCGTGCCGGTGGTTTGCTGCGCGCGGCAGGTCGTCTCCAGCGCACACAGCCAAAAAGCGACGGTCAGTGCGGTGCCACAAAGCAGCAAGTTGCGGTGGTTTAGTAAGCGGCTTTCTGGCTTTGAGCTATCGTCAACGTGACGGGTACGCGTCATTGCAAGCTCCCTCTTGGAGACGTCAGAACCCTGTTGACGCCTATTCGGGAGGCAATGCCGCAACGCTCTGTTGATCTAGATCAACTCTCCGCCCACGGGTCCGAAACGCCGGTTGCGCGTGGGCGCACCTGCTTCGTCGCACCTCAATACATTTGCAGCGGAAGCACGTCGCCGCTTGGCCCCACCAGGAGGCCCCAGGCATCGCCGGCGGCAACGGTGAGGGTGTCGGTGCGGGCGGGCTGACCGGGCATACGCAGCGCGTACTGGTACTTGCCGGGCGGCAGGTCGAGCATCGGGCCTTTCGGCGATTGCGGGCCGCCGGCGCCGGCCGCGATCTTGATGGTCTGCTTGTTGATCGTCAGCGACGCCTCCTTCGGCCCGATATTGCCGAGCATCAGCCTGGCCTGGCCCGCCTTGGGCATGATGTCGGCCTTGGCCGCGGCCTGCGGATTCCGCTGCACCAGGCTGACCGTTGTCTCCTCCCTGGCGCGGCCGAGCTTCAGCATGGCCGGACCCTCCGGCGAGGTGAACGCCAGCTCCGCCCGCTCGGCAGTAACAGTCGCGCCGTCAGTCTTTTCCTGCCAGCCGCGCTTGGTGAGCTCTGCGCGATAGAAGGCAAGGACATCTGAGAGCTCAGCCGGAATGCTGGCTTCAAGCTCCTTGCGGAACGACTGGTCGCTGCCGGGGAATTTCGTCGAGCTGATCCCGCTCGAGCTGCGCTGCGTCGGCACCGGCAGGGCGGAATCGGGATCGGGCTTCAGCGGCTCGGTCGATTTTGCTTGGATCGGCTTTGCTTCTGCCGATTTGGTCGCAACCGGCTTCGCCGCAGCCACGACCAGGCCGGATCCGGTGGCGCTGACATTCACCTTCGGGCCCATCTGCATCACGGTCATCGAGATCGATTTGCCGGCCTTGGAGAATTCCATCACCGCCATGTTGGGCTGGTTGATGACGGAGGGCTGCTCTTTCCAGCCCGCGTTCTTCAACGATGCGCGGTAGAAGCTGCCGAGAGCCTTCACGCTCGACGTGGAAGAGAATTCGAGCCGGCCGTCGCCGCCTTCGAACGTCACGCCTTCGGCGGTCTCGGGCAGCGGCACCGGTGTCTTGCTGTCGGCGAGCGCATTGAGCGGCGCATCGGAGAGTCCGGCGGCCTGCACTTTGCGCCGCGCTTCGTCGGCGGCGATGAGTTGCTTGGCCGCACCGAGCGCGTCACCAAGGAATTTCTCATCGGCTTCTTTCTTCGCCTTGGCGCGGGCGGCCAGCGCGGATTCTTTCACCTGCACGTTCAGGCTGATCATGGTGAAATCATATTTGCGGCCAAGCCGCAGCACGCCGGTCTCCTCGGCGTTGGAGACTTTGATTGCGACTTCGTCGCCGGGCGCGAGCGGCGCGCTGCCATCTTCCTGCCAGCCGCGCGCGGCGAGCTCGCGATGATAGAAGGCGAGCACGGCGGGCAGCTCGGCCATCGCGGCGGCCGACATCTCGCGCTTGTTGGAGTCGGCGCTGCCGAGGCCCCTGGCCGTCTTGGTCGGATTCGGCCGCGGCAGGCCGGCAAGATCGCCATCGGCCTTGAGTTCGCCGGGCAGGGCGAACGGCGCCACCCGGATGTCGATATTGGTGCGGCCGTCGTCGCGGCGTGTCAGCGTCAGCATCACCGGCTTCTGCTGGTAGAAGCCGCCTTCCTTGCTATCAGCGTGCGCATAGAACGCGCGAAAACCGTTGGGAACGGTCTCATCCAGGCTGGTCGTCCAGCGCGCGGCGGTTTCCGGCGTGAGTTTTTGCCAGCCGATCGCGGCCATCTGGCTGGCGTAGAAATCCGACGTCACATCGAGCGCGCTCGGCGCAATGCAGCCGAGATAGGGCCGGGTCCCATCGAACATGATGTCGCTCGCGCCGTCCGGAAACGGCACGTTCCCGTAGATCCGGTCGGTCGTGTAGTAGACCACGGATTGATCGGGCCGGCCGAGGGCCTGCGTGAAGTGAACCGAAAGGCCCTGCCGTCCCTTCTTGAAGTTCAGATTGGTGCTCTTCTCCTCCAGTGGCCTCACATAGGGCACCCAGCCGTCGGCGCTGAGGAGTTTCTTCACCGCCGGCGATGTCACGGCTTCCGGCGTCGGCATGCGGTATTCGACGCGGTAGGGATCGGGGCGCGAGGTGTCTTCCACCGCGCCCTCGAGCTGCGGCAGCGCATGGACGTCGACGATGCCTCCGTCGGCGGCGGCCGCGGTCGAGCAGCTCGCCATCAGGACAAGGCCGCAGGCAAGCAGCTGCCATCGTGCCGGGACTGGCGTCCCGCGCGGGATCATCGACATCGTCACGTCTCCAGGATATCGCGCACGGCTCAGGCGTGCGCATTTGCAGGCTGCGACACCGTCGGCGCGGCCTCAGACGAGAAGTCGCGGCAGAAACCCGGGAGGTTCAATACAGCAGGAGCGGCGACCATGCCTCTCCGTCGCGCCCGACCGTAAGCTCCCAGGTATCGCCGGCAGCGAAGTTGAGGATGTTCGTCGTGGCCGGATGGCCCGGCACGCTCACCTCGTAGGAATATCTGCCGGGCTGCAGATCCAGCGAAACCGCGTAGGCGCCGGCGGCGTGCTTGATGGTCCGGTCGTTGATCGTGAGCGAGGCTTCCGTTTCGCTGATATTGGAGAACACCAGCTTCGCCTGGCCGGGCTCGGGCATCACGTTCGCATTGGCCGCGACAGATGCATTCTTCTGCACGAGATTGACGGCGGTGCTGGCGTCTTTGCGGTCGAGCGCCAGCATGCCAGGTCCGAGCGGGGAGGCGAAGGCGAGCTTGACGTGATCGGCGGAGACCACCGCGCCATCGCGCTGCTCCTGCCAGCCGAGCTTGCTGAGCTCGGTGCGGTAGAAGGCGAGGACGTCGCGGAGCTCGGCGGGCACGGTGGCCTCCAGCCTTGTGCGGAGCGGCGTTTCAACGCCCTTGACGACGGTGGTGTGCGTTCCTCGGTAGCTGTAACGGGTTGGCGCGGGCAGCTTGGCAGCGGGGTCCGGCGTGAGCGCCGACGCGAACAGCGGCGACAGATGCGGCACCCAGGCGCTGGCGCTTGCTGCGAGCATGCAGACCGCGAGCAAGAGCAGGCCGCACGCAAACGCCAGCCATTGAGCCGGGACTCGCGCCCCGGTCCTTACCGTCCGCATCTCATTCTCCAGGGTTTTCGCGCGTGATGTCATTTGCGCGCTGGCGAAGGCCGTGACAGGCATCGCCGCGGCCTCAAAGGCTAGTCGCGATTGCAAACGGCCGGGTTCAACGGCGCGGTCTATCGCCGGGCAGAGACACGTCCGCTCTCGACGTCAAAGACATCGCCGCCTGCGCCAATGTCGGCAAAGGCGGCGGGGTCGGCGCCGGTCAGCCACACCTGCGCGCCGAGCTTGCGCAGCTCCTCGAACAGCGCCGCGCGCCGGTTCGGATCGAGATGCGCGACGACCTCGTCGAGCAGCAGCAGCGGCACGATGGCGGTCATCTCGGCGACCAGGCTCGCATGCGCCAGCACGAGGCCAATCAGCAGCGCCTTCTGCTCGCCGGTCGAGGCATCGCGCGCCGGCATGCTTTTCGGCGCATAGATCACCTGGAGATCGGTGAGGTGCGGGCCGTCGGTGGTGCGGCCGGCGATGGCGTCGCGCGGGCGGTTGTCTCGCAGGATCTGGCGGTAGCGGTCCTCGACCGACGTCGCGGTCTCGTTGAGCAGCGCGTTCTCCATCCAGCCATCCAGCGCGATTTGCGCGGACGGAAAGGCGGATGCCTGCGCGCGGGCGTTGAGCATGCCGGTGAGCCGCGCTGCGGTCTGGCCGCGCGTTGCGGCGACCGCGACCGCAAGCTCTGCGGTCTCGCGCTCGATCGCGTCACACCAATGGTCGTCGTAATTGCGCGTCTCGAGCAGGCGGTTGCGCGACCGCAGGGAGCGTTCGAGCGCGGAGATGCGGCTGGAATGCTCGCTGTCGATCGCCAGCACCAGGCGGTCGAAGAAGCGCCGCCGTTCGGAGGCCGCGCCCATGAACAGCCCGTCCATCGCCGGCGTCAGCCACACCATGCGGATATGGTCGCCGAAGGCGGTGGCCGAATTGACCGGCTCGCGGTCGATGCGGCAGCGCCGGCTGACTGCGGCGTCCGCGCGTGGCGCGTCGATGCCGGTACCGAGCGTGGCGAGCCCCAGCGCGCCCTCGACCTGCGCCGACACCGCCCAGGAGCCGTCGCCCTGGTTGTCGGCGACATCTTCCAGCGTGGCGCGCCGCAAGCCGCGGCCCGGCGACAGGAACGAGATCGCCTCGATGCAATTGGTCTTGCCGGCCCCGTTCGGCCCGACCAGCGCCACCATGTCAGCCGCCGTCTCGAGCCCCGCCGCCCGATAATTGCGAAAATGCGTCAGCGTCAGGCGTTGAATGCGGGAGGGGGTCATCAGTTCTTCGTCATGGACGCGATTCTTCCCCTCCCCCCTTGTGGGGGAGGGTGGCGCCTCACGAAGTGAGGCGACGGGTGAGGGGTATCTTACCGCCCGGCAAGCTTTGCAAGGATGTCTTCCAACACAGAAGTGGGTTGCTGCAGCACGTCATTGTTCCAGTAGCGCGCTATGGCGAAACCTTCGGCGGACACGGCCGCGTCACGAGCTGCGTCGCTTTCTGATTCGGCATGTTGGCTTCCGTCAATCTCGATCACGAGTCTTTTCTCGAAACAGACAAAGTCGAGAATGTAGTTCTTGAACGGCTCCTGTCGGCGAAACTTGAATGTGGAGAGCCGACGATCCCTCAGCAAGCGCCACATTGCCCTTTCGGCGTCAGTCGGCTCGTGCCGCATCTTCCGTGCAAATTGGCGGAGAGGCGGGGAGGTCGGTCGATGGGACGGGTCTCGTGGCACCAACCCCTCACCCAAGTGAGTTTGCGTCAAACACCGGTGCAGCCCTCTCCCACAAGGGGAGAGGGCGCAGTAACGTGCATCGCGCTTGGTTCTAAAGGCAGTGTGCGCTGGCGAGAGGACACGTCCCTCACACCCGCATCGGCATCAGCACGTAGAGCGCGCTCTTGTCGTCCTTGTCCTGCACCAAGGTCGGCGAGCCGGGGTCGGCGAGCTTCAGCGTGGCGACGTCGCCTTCAATCTGGGCGGCGATGTCGAGCAGGTAGCGCGAGTTGAAGCCGATATCGAGGGCGTCGGAGGCGTATTCGACTTCGAGCTCTTCGGTCGCGCTGCCGGAATCCGGGTTGGTGACCGATAGCACCAGCTTGCCTGGCGACAGCGAGAGCTTCACGGCCCGGCCGCGCTCGCTGGAGATGGTGGAGACGCGGTCGACCGCGTTCTCGAAATCCTTCTTGTCGACGACGAGTTCCTTGTCGTTGCCCTGCGGGATCACGCGGCCATAGTCGGGGAAGGTGCCGTCGATCAGCTTCGAGGTCAGCACCACATTGCCGATGGTGAAGCGGATCTTTGCCTGCGACAGCTCGATCGTGACTTCGGCCTCGTTGTCCTCGATCAGGCGCTGCACCTCGCCGACGGTTTTCCGCGGCACGATCACGCCGGGCATGCCGTCGGCGCCCTTGGGCTGGACCAGGTCGAGCTGGGCGAGCCGGTGGCCGTCGGTGGCAACGCCGCGCAGGGTGGCGGCCGTGGCCGTGCCCGCGGCATGCAGATAGATGCCGTTGAGATAATAGCGCGTCTCTTCGGTCGAGATCGCGAACTGGGTGCGGTCGATCAGCCGCTTGACGTCCTTGGCGGCGAGCGAGAACGAATGCGACATGTCGCCGGCGGCCAGATCCGGGAAATCATTCTCCGGCAGGGTCTGCAGCGTGAAGCGCGAGCGGCCGGCGCGGATCGCCAGCACGGCGCGGTCGCCGTCGGCCTCCAGCACGATCTGCGAGCCATCAGGCAGCTTGCGCACGATGTCGTAGAACATGTGCGCCGGCACGGTGGTGGAGCCCGCGGTCGCGGTTTCGGCCGGGAGCGTCTCGGTCACCTCGAGGTCGAGGTCGGTCGCCTTCAGCGACAATTTCGCGTTCTCGGCGCGCACCAGCACGTTGCCGAGGATCGGAATGGTGTTGCGGCGCTCGACCACGCGGTGGACATGACCCAGCGATTTCAGGAGTTGCGCGCGTTCGACCGTAACCTTCATTGCACTACTCGCCCGATCCCCAAGGAAACACAACGTTGGAAAAGCCGGGCGGCGGGACGCGCGCCACGGCATCGAAGACCCCGAAAAGCCGGATCATCCAGCCGATATGACCAAAGCCGTCAGGGTCGCGCAAGGTGGCGCGGAAAGCCATCCGTTTCAAGGGATTGGGGGGTGGTTCCCCACGATTTACAGCCCAAAAGGAGGGCGGCCGTCCCGGCAAGCGAACACCGCCGCCCAGGCATGGCCGGGGCGGCGGGAGAATGGCAGGAGCCTTAGGCGTTTATTCCTGAAGCTGGCGCTTCAGCGACTCGACTTCCTCGGACAGCGCCGTGTCTTTGTTGACCAGCGCCTCGATCTTGCGCACGGCGTGAAGCACCGTGGTGTGGTCGCGCCCGCCGAAGCGGCGGCCGATCTCGGGGAGCGAGCGCAGGGTCAGCGTCTTGGCGAGATACATCGCCACCTGGCGCGGACGGACCACGTTGGCGGTGCGGCGCGAGGACAGGAGGTCGGAACGGCTGACATTATACTGCCGCGCCACCACGCGCTGGATGTCCTCGATCTTGATCCGCTTCGGCTCCTGCGGCCGGACCAGATCGCGCACCTCGCGCTCGGCCATCTCCAGCGTCACCGGCTGGTTGTTCAGCTTCGAATGCGCAAGCAGCCGGTTGATCGCGCCTTCGAGGTCGCGGCCGTTATGGGTGATGGTGCGCGCCAGATAGAGCAGCACCTCCTCCGGCACGTCGAAGGTGGCGTGATGGGCGCGGGCCGCGGCGACGCGCGACTTCAGGATGCCATGTCGCAGCTCTTCGCCGAGCGAGCCCATCTCGACCACGAGACCGCCGGCGAGGCGCGAGCGCACGCGATCGTCGAGGCTTTCGAGGTCGGACGGCGGACGGTCGGCCGCGATCACGACCTGGCGGCCGGCATCGATCAGCGCGTTCAGCGTGTGACAGAACTCGGCCTGGGTCGACTTGCCCTGCAGGAACTGGAGGTCGTCGATCACGAGCACGTCGATGCCGCGCAGCGCTTCCTTGAAGGCGAGCGCCGTCTGCGTCTTCAGCGCGGCGACGAAGCCGTACATGAATTTTTCCGCGGTGAGATAGAGCACCTTGCGCTCGTTGCCGGAATTGCCGGCCCAGGTCACGGCCTGCAACAGATGCGTCTTGCCGAGGCCGACACCGGCATGGATGTAGAGCGGGTTGAACATGACGGGGTCGCCGCGACGCCCTTCGGCGACCTGACGCGCCGCCGCATGCGCCAGCGTGTTGGAGCGGCCGACGACGAAGCTTGCGAAGGTCAGACGCGGATCGAGCGGCGAGCCGCCGAGCGCGTCGTGGTTTGCGGAGACCGGCGCAGTCGCCGTCGAGCGCAGTTCCGGCGCGGGCGCGCGGCGTGTTTCGACCGGCGCAGGCGTCTCCTTCTGCTGCACGACCGGGCGCACCGCGGAGCGAACGGTAAGATCGATGCGATGAACTTCCGGCGCCTCGGCCTGCCAGCACGACAGTACGCGCTCGGCATAATGCGCCTGAATCCAGCTCTTCAGGAAGCGCGTCGGCACCGAGAGCCGCACGCTCTCCTCCTGCACGCCTTCTAGATCCATACGGGCGAACCAGCTCGTATAGACGTCTTCGCCTACGTTCGAGCGCAGCCGGCTCTTCACGCGTGACCAGCGATCCTGTTCCGATGTGTTCATCGTCAAAAAACTTCTATTGAGAGATAAAGTTGCGTTGTGAGTGCCATGAAGGGGTCCCGGCAGGATCCTTCAAAGGGCACGACCTCAAGCGATTCCATCGTCGGACACAGCTCCGCCGTTCGGCGCGAACGCCGCGGGTCGGATTGGCGATGTCAGAGATGGAGGGGTCGCGAGGTCAGCGCGTACTCGGCGCTCCGTCACACGCGGGAGGCTGGAGGTTGGGCTGATCTAAACCGGCATCGTTGGAGTTGGTGGCTTGTTTCAATACCGCGTTGAGTCCGTAAGACATGATACCCTCCCCGTCCTGCCGTGATTGCTCACGGCAAGGTCCTGCGTGTCCTGAAGACAACTGCGACTGAAGTCGCCGATGTCCCGCCCGTCTGCACTGTTCGTCCGCTCGGCTACGCCATCACGTGTGTCGCGGTAGTTTCATGACATCTCTCGTTTGCGTCTGGCGCGAGCGGGATCGAAGATCCCACTTGGAGACATTCAGACAAAGAGCTACCGTTCCCATATTGCTATGGGTTTTGAACCGACAATCGCTTGTTGAAGCGTCGCCTACGTGCACACCGCCGCCGATTTGCACGCTCGCCCCGTTTCTAAAACCGCGCTGGTCTTGAGATCGTGGGCGCTGCGGACGACTTAAGGAATACACTATGCGGAAAGACTCGCAACGAAATTGATTCACACTTGAGGCGACTAAAAACTTGACCAGCGTTAACGGCGCGCGGGAGTTGTGCACAGGCTTGCGAGCAAGAGTTTGAATCCGTGCACAGATTCGAAGGCGCCGCGCGTCATGTGACAAATCTCCGCCACCGCCAAAAATTTTTTACAAAAGCGTCACGCGCACGCCTTGCGGGCAATTTTTCCAAATGCTTGTCGGCGCTATGTCGATAAGTGATTATTGAGACACCGCTTTTTGAGTCTCGTTTCGCAGGGTAACTCCATCGCGAGCCGGTTCCGGGAAAACTACGGTGTGCAGAACTCTCGCGCGCGCGGATTCAACTTAAGCCCGCCCCGCAGGGGTTTTTCGCAGCGCAGTGAAAGTTTCCGCTGTTGCAAAAACATCCGCCAGTGAAATTACGGGCGCAGCGCAGCGCAGCGAAGACGACACGAGTCTTCCAACGGAAGAGCGGTCGCCCAACGACCGCAAGCGTGAATTGTGACAGGCAACAAAAAGCCCGGCGCGAGCCGGGCTGATTGACGAGCGCGATGTCGATCCGATCAGTCGATCGGATGACTCGACGAGCTTACTTCGCGAGCTTGGCGATCTGCGCGGTGAGCCGGGAGACTTTGCGGCTCGCGTTGTTCTTGTGAACGATGTTGCGCTGCGCGGCCTGCATCAGCGCGGGCTCGGCGCTCGCCATCGCCTTCAGCGCGGCGGCGCGATCGCCGGTGGCGATGGCTTCTTCGACGGTACGCACGGCACCGCGCATCTGGGTGCGGCGCGACTTGTTGACGGCAGTGCGGCGGGCGATCTTGCGCGTCGCTTTCTTGGCGGAAGTGGTATTGGCCATGGTCTCAATATCCTTTGCGGTACCGGTCGCGTCATGTTCGGGTAGCGCCGGCTGCTTGACCGCTTAATCGACGCTCGGATTTAGGGTGTTCGGTTGCTGGGCTGTTCCCGGAACATGAGCGACGGCCTTGCGGTCGTCTCTGAGGCTCCAAGCCCTTAAAGCTCAGGGAGCCTGCAACTGCTCAAAGAACAGCGGCGGCAGGATTGCGCCCACCGCCAGTTGGCGCCCTTATAGAGGGGGTCTGCGGCACCGTCAACGCTTTCCGGGGCTGGAAAACAGGCCTCGGGCGCTCCAGCGCGCGCCGTAACGCCCTGAAGAGGTTGAATTTCTGCCGTCGCCCGGCTATTGGCTGGCGGCATTGCAGAGGTCGTCCGATCGGACGACCATATAGGTGAGGCATGATCCGCGGCATTTTCCGACTGATTGGGCTGTTGCTGCTGGCCGGCGGGTTCATCTTCATGGTCTATGACGGCGCCCGCTGGGTGGCCGACCAGACCCTGCGGTTCACCCGGTTCGGCCAGTTCTGGAACGACATCAACCAGGCCAGCCAGACGGCGTTCCGCACCTGGGTCGAGGCCAAGGCGCCCTGGCTCTGGACCTCGGTGATCCGCCTCGTGCTGGATCAGCCGGTTTTCGCCGTGCTCGGCATTTTGGGCATCCTGCTGATGATCCTGTTCCGCCCGCGGAAGCCGCTGATCGGTTATTCCCGGGATTGATCTTTCAATTCCCGCCGAGACTGAACCTCGCGTTGACGGCAGCCGTAACAGGGCTGCCACCTCCTGCGTAGATACCTATATTCCCACCAAGATCGCGAGCGCGCCGCCTGAGCCCTTGGCTTGTTGCATTGGCTCAAGCGACGGACAGCTCGCCTCGGAGAGCCAATCATGCTGTTCATGCGCAAGACCACCGCATTGCCGAGCGCCACGGAGGCGCTGCCGGGCCGTGCGCAAGCCATTTCCACCGCGACCACCCATTTCGTCAACGGCGCGAAGTTGCAGCCGCCTTATCCGGCGGGCCTCGAGCAGGCCGTGTTCGGGCTCGGCTGCTTCTGGGGCGCCGAGCGCAAATTCTGGCAGCTCGGCGACGGTGTTTACGCGACCGCTGTCGGCTATGCCGGCGGCCACACGCCGAACCCGACCTATGAGGAGACCTGTTCGGGACGCACCGGCCACACCGAAGTGGTGCTGGTCGTGTTCGATCCGAAGAAAATCTCTTACGCGAAACTCCTGAAGACGTTCTGGGAGAGCCACAACCCGACGCAGGGCATGCGCCAGGGCAACGATGTCGGCACGCAGTACCGAAGCGCGATCTACACTTACTCTGATGCGCAGAAGAAAGCGGCCGATGAATCGAAGGCGCTCTATCAGAAGGCGCTTGCCGCAAAAGGTCTCGGCGCCATCACCACCGAGATCGCGCCCGCCGGCGCGTTCTATTTCGCCGAGGACTACCATCAGCAATATCTGGCGAAGAACCCCGCCGGCTATTGCGGCCTCGGTGGCACCGGCGTGTCCTGCCCGATCGGCGTGGGCGTGAGCGCGTAAGTTCGCCACGAACAACTCGTCATGCCCGGGACAAGCCCGGGCATGACGGAGTGCGTGGTGCCATCGCATCCGCATTGCCGCGCTGCCCCCCTCAACGCTTTGTTAACCATAACCGGTGCAAGACTGGACCGTCTCGTTTCGAGGGATAGGTCCTGTGCCGGTTGCACGCGCGTTTCGATGGTCGATCTTGACAGCCTCCTTGGCAGCGTCCGCCGCGCTTGCCCTCGGCGGCTGCATGCAGACCGCCGGTCCCGTCGCGGTCATGCAGCCCCGTGCCGATCTCGACTCCATGGCCTATGGTCAGCCCTATGGCGCACCACAGCCCGTCGTCGTCGCCGACGGTGGCGGCGCCATCGGCGCGCTGCGCAATTCCTTTGCCTCGTCGCCTGCGCCCATGCCGGTCGGCTACGCTGCGCCGATGGCGGCGCCGGCGCGCTACGACTCCTCCTATCATCTCGATGCCGGCGACAGGCTGCGCGTCGTGGTCTACGGCCAGGAAGGCCTCACCAACAGCTACGCCATCGATGCCGGCGGTTCGATCACCATGCCGCTGATCGGCGGGGTGCCGGCCCGCGGCCGCACCCCGGCGGGTCTCGCCGGTGAAATCGCCGCGCGCCTCCGCAACGGTTACATCCGCGAGCCCTCGGTCGCGGTCGAGATCGAAGCCTACCGCCCGTTCTTCATCCTCGGCGAAGTCACCGCACCCGGCCAATATCCTTATGTGCCGAACATGACGGTCGAAAGCGCGGTCGCGATCGCCGGCGGATTCTCGCCCCGCGCCAAGCGCGACGTGGTCACCGTGACGCACACCGAAGCCGGCGGCGCGATGCGCGCCATCGTCCCACTCGGCACCCCCTTGAGCCCCGGCGACACCGTGTTCGTCGGCGAGCGCTGGTTCTAGCTCACCGCCGAAAATCCAGCCGCCCGTTTGGAAAGCACCCGTCGATCCGCGCGGCATCGACCACGAGCCCGACCCATGGCCGCGTGATCGCAGGCGTGGTCAGGTTGATGTACTTTCCGGCCAGGCGCGCGCCCTCGCGCGCAGCATCGATCAGGCCGTGCCGGCGGCCATGGTCCCAGTCGAAACGCAGATAGATCCGGCTCCCCGCGATGCGGATTTCCGCGCGCCCGTCTTTCCATCTGTCCGGCGTATCGCCTGCAATGGTCGGATCGGCGCCACCATTCCATCTGCTAGCCCAGATGCCTTCGAGCGGATCGGAGAGGGCGGCAATGGATGTCCATGCCGCCGCGTTGATGTCGGCCGCATCGCCGGCCAGCGTGGCGGTCGCCGCGTAGTCCATGACTTCAGTATCGTCCGGGCCCGGGACGTCCATGGTTCCGAACGGATTGCGAATGACGAGGTGCGTGATGGCTTGCTGCATGGCGATCTCCCGGCGCGAGTTGGCTTGATCGGCCAGCTCTATCGCCGGGTGCCGTGATGCAGCCACCCGATTCCTGCTTTGAGTGGCGCGCGCTACTTCGTCAGGTGCTTCGCGAAAAACGCCAGGCTGCGCGGCCAGGCGACATCCGAGCTCGCCTTGTCGTAGCTCGGCCGCTCGTCGCAATGGAAGCCGTGCTGGGCGCCCGGGTAGATGAAGACTTCCACATCCGGCCGCTTCGCCTTGACGGTCTCGACGTCGGTCAGGGGAATGCCGGCGTCCTTCTCGCCGAAATGCAGTTGCGTCGGCACCTTCGGCTTCTCGTCGGCGAAGCGCACCACGGCGCCGCCGTAATAGCCGATCGCGGCCTTCAGGCCCGCCAGCCGCGTCGCCGCGACAAAGGCGACGCTGCCGCCCAGGCAAAAGCCGATGATGCCGACCGGCCCGACGCTCTTCACCGCGTCGATCGCGGCCTGGGTGTCGCGCAGCATCGCGTCCCAGTCGGGACTGGCGACGAACTTGCGCGCCTCGGCGATCTCGTCGGGCGTGTAGCCCGACTGGAAGTTCGGCGAGGTCCGGTCGAAGATCGACGGCGCGATCGCGACATAGCCTTCCCTAGCGATGCGGTCGCAGACCGAGCGGATGTGATGATTGACCCCAAAGATCTCCTGGATCACCACCACCGCGCCCTTCGGGGCGCCTGAGGGATCGGCGCGATAGGCGCCGAGCTGGAAATGGTCGGAAGCCGTCAGCTTGATGTCCTGTCCCACGCGGGTTGTCCTTCTTTGTTGTCGATCCGAAATTTCAGCTCTCTGCCCTCATCCTGAGGAGCGCTCCAACGGAGCGCGTCTCGAAGGATAGAGGCCCGTGAACGCATCAGCGTGGCCTTCATCCTTCGAGACGCTTGCTCCGCAAGCTCCTCAGGATGAGGGGAGGCGGCTGTGCGTCGCTCTCACTCCCACATCCAGTTCTCGCCGTAGTCTTCCTTCCATCCCGCCAGCCGTCCGTGACGGAACTGCAGGAACAGGCGATGGCGGTAGGGGATCAGACCGCTGCCGCCGAGGTTGCGAAGCGCGAGATAGATCTCGTTGCCGGGCCGCCCGCGCACATATTGCAGCGGCTGCCCCAGTGCCCGCGCGGTCTGCTCGGCATCCATGCCGAAGGCGAGCGGCGTGTTGTTCGACAAGGTCGCAACGAAGGGCCGGCGCGGCGGCGTGCCGCCAAACGGCTCGGCCTGCGCAGACATCGATAGCAGCACCGCGCTCGCAGCCAGTATCGCTTGCTTCATTGCCAGTGTCCCTGTCCGACCGTCCTATCCCGGCAAGTTCTTCAGGAAAGGCGTCACCGCGTCAATAAAAGCCTTGGGCTGATCGATGTTGACGGCGTGACCGGCGGCGGGGATCACGACCTTTTGTGCGCCGGGAATCTTTGCGGCCATGTAGTCGGACGCGGCGAGGAACGGCGCGTCGTCGGCGCCGACCACGATGAGGCAGGGCACCTTGATGTCGGGGAGCAGCTCGATCACGCGGGCGTCGCGCTGGGTCAGCATGCCGCGTGCGGCGAGCGCCAATCCCCTGGCATTGCGATGGCTCGCGGTGGCGCGCTCGCGTGTCGCCGACTTCAGCATGTCGAGACCTTCATGGTCGAGCTTGTCGGCAGTCGCAAGCGCCCGTGCATTCCAGGCCTCGCGCGCGTCGTCCTTCTTGAAGCCGGGGCCGGTGTCGATGATCAGCAGGGCACGGGTGCGTTGCGGATAAGCGCGATAGAACGCGAGCGACATGTAGCCGCCGAGGGAGAGCCCGCCGATGATGGCACGCTCGGTGCCGACCGCATCCAGGATCGCGGCCATGTCGCCGATGGTGAGCGCTTCGCTATAGGCATGGGGATCGTCGGGATAGTCGGACTGGCCGTGGCCGCGCATGTCCCACAGCACGAGCTTGTGGTCCTTCGCGAGCGCGTCGATTTGGCCATGCCACATCGCCGAGGTCGAGGAATAGCCGTGGGTGAGCAGCAGCGGCGGACCCGCGCCGTGAACCTCGTAGTAGATCCCGACGCCGTCCCGATCGATTTTTGGCATGTCTCCCGCCTCTTTATGCTGGTTGTTGTTTTCGCGTCGATCCTAGCCCGACGGGTTACCTGGAAGAAACTGCCTGAACGCGATGGCACGCATGCCTGATGCATTCTCTGTTGCGTCCAGTCGCTGCATCGGGTGCCGTTGTCGCAACGCACAACACTGAGCTGCCGCGATAGTTTCGATCGATTCCAAATTGCATTTGCCTCTGGCTGCGAACCCGATCATTCTTGCGATCAAGGTGGGCGCCAGCCCGGTGGGCGTCCACTGTTCAAGTTGCCGCCGTAAGCGGCTTCATGCACCGGCAGGGGAAGACGCCTATGCCAACTCTCACCATCAACGGGCGGAGTCTGTCCGTGGATGCGGCGAACGACACGCCGCTCCTCTGGGCGATCCGCGAGCAATTGCAGATGACCGGCACCAAGTTCGGCTGCGGTGCCGGGCTTTGCGGTGCCTGCACCGTGCACGTCAACGGCGAGGCCGTGCGCTCGTGCCAGACCATGGTCGGCGACGTCGCCGGCAAGAAGATCACCACCATCGAAGGCCTTTCCGCCAAGGGCGATCATCCGCTGCAGAAGGCGTGGATCGCCGAGCAGGTGCCGCAATGCGGCTACTGCCAGTCCGGGCAGATCATGCAGGCGGCCTCGCTGCTGGCCAAGAATGCCAATCCGACCAAGGAGGAGGTCGTGGCGCATATGGACGGCAATCTCTGCCGTTGCATGACCTATTCGCGGATCCAGAAGGCGATCATGCGCGCCGCTACCGAGATGCGCACCGCATCCGTCTCCGGCAACGAACGGAGGCCCACATGAATAAGCACGTGAACACCATTACACCCGAGACGACCGATCTCAGCCGCCGCTCCTTCCTGGTCGGCACGGCAGCGACCGGCCTCGTGCTCGGCTATGCCGGCGTACCCGGCATCGGTGAGGCGCTTGCTGCGCCTTCGAACTTCGAGCCGAGCGTCTGGTATGCGATCGCGCCCGATGGCCTGGTCACCGTGACCTGCGGCAAGGCCGACATGGGCCAGCACATCGCCTCCACCATGGCGCAGATCGTCTGCGAGGAATTGGGCGCGAAGTGGAGCGACATGCGCGTCGCGCTTGCCTCCAACGATCCGAAGTTCAACGACCCCGTGCTGGGTGCGCAGATCACCGGCGGCAGCTGGTCGACCATGATGAACTTCGACGCGATGAGCCGGGCCGGCGCAGCCGGACGGACGGCATTGACGGAAGGCGCGGCCGCCGCGATGGGCGTGCCGGCGTCGGAGCTCGTGGTGCGCGATTCCGTGATCTCGCATCCGAAGTCGAAGAAGCAGATGTCGTTCGCCGATGTCGTGAAGAGCGGCAAGGCGACCAAGACCTTCACGCCGGACGAGCTGAAGGCGATCAAGCTGAAGACGCCGGATCAGTACACCATGATCGGCGTGTCGGTGCCGCAGCTCGACATTCCCTCCAAGACCAACGGCACGGCCAAGTACGGCATCGACGTGATGCTGCCGGGCATGGCCTATGGCGCGGTGGTGACGCCGCCGGTGCGCTTCGGCGCCACGGTGAAGTCGGTCGACGACTCGGCTGCGAAGAAGGTGCCGGGCTTCATCAAGGCCGTCACCCTCGACGACAAGACCGGCACGACAACCGGCTGGGTCGTCGCGGTCGCGAGCACCTACGCCAATGCCAAGAAGGCGGCCGCGGTGCTCAAGATCGCCTATGACGGCGGTCCGAACGCGAAGGTCTCGAGCGAATCGCTGCTCGACGAAGCCAAGCGGCTTCAGAAGCTCGAGGATTCCGGCCAGTTCTTCGTCAAGGACGGCGATCCCAACGCGGCGTTCGGCTCGGCCGCAAAGGTGCTGGAGGCGGAGTACACCACCAGCATCAACATCCACGCGCCGATGGAGCCGATGAACGCCACGGCGGAGTTCAAGGGCGACATCCTGCACATCTATTCCGGCAACCAGTTCGCGACGCGCTCCGGCGCGATCGCGGCAGGAGCCGCCGGGATCGATCCGAAGTTCGTGGTGATGCACCAGATGTGGCTCGGCGGCGGTTTTGGCCGCAGGCTCGATGCTGACATGATGGTGCCGGCGGTGCAGGCGGCAAAGGCCATCGGTAAGCCGGTGAAGGTGATCTATACGCGCGAGAACGACATGACGATGGATTTCTCGCGTCCGCTCACCTACCAGAAGGTCAAGGCCGGCGTGGATGGCGACGGCAAGCTCGTCGCGCTCAGCCACGACGTCGTCTCGGCCTGGCCGACGGCGCGCTGGGGCATCCCCGACTTCCTGACGCCCTCGGTCGACAAGAAGGGCCCGCTCGATTCCTTCACGGTGAATGGGGCCGACTTCTTCTACACGGTGCCCAACCATTATGTGCGCGCGATCAAGAACGAGCTCGCGCACAATGCGACGCCGTCCGGGCAGCTTCGCTCGGTGGCGCCCGGCTGGACGTTCTGGGCGGTCGAAAGCATGATCGACGAGATCGCGGCTGCGACCGGCAAGGACCCGGCGCAGTTCCGCATCGCGCTGCTCGACGGCAAGGGCAAGAACGACGGCGGCGCGCAGCGGCTGCGCAACACGCTGCTCGCCGCGATGGGGCTGTCCGGCTACGGCACCAAGCAACTGCCGAAAGGCGAGGGCATGGGCGTCGCCTGCGTCTCCTCGCAGGAACGCGCGACCGCGAGCTGGACGGCGTGTGTCGCCCATGTTGCGGTGGCGCCGTCGGGCGAGGTGACCGTGAAGAAGCTCACGGTCGCAACCGACGTCGGCACGCAGGTGCATCCCGACAACATCCGTGCCCAGGTCGAGGGCGCGGCGCTGTGGGGCCTGTCGCTGGCGATGTACGAGAAGGCGACGCTCAAGGACGGTGGCATCGAGCAGACCAATTTCGACAGCTACACGCCCTTGCGCATGAGCCAGATGCCCGAGGTCGCCGTCGCCGTGATCGCCAACGGCGAAAAAGCCACCGGCGTTGGCGAGCCCGCGGTGACGGTCATCGCCCCGGCAATCGGCAACGCCATCTTCAACGCCTCAGGCGCCCGCATCCGGGCCCTGCCGATCACGGCCGAGGCCGTGAAGGGGGCGATGAAGGCGTGAGGCGAGGCGTAATTGCCAAGTAAGCTGATCCGCCGGAGGGCAACTTCCGGCGGATTTGTTTTGGTAGGCGTCTCCACAATCTCGCTGTCATGCCCCGCGAAAGCGGGGCATCCAGTCCGCCGCGGCCTCTCGGTCCGGCCGCGCCGCCTCGGCGTACTGGGTCGCCCGGTCAAGCCGGGCGACGACAGCGGAGAGTGGGTGAGAGCGCCCAAAATTCCCGTTTCCCATCAATGCCCGTTCTACTGTGCATGGGGTTGTTTTCGCCGTTTTCGACTGGAACCGTGCCGGGACCCAAAATCCCTAAAATTGCGCGCAATTCCGCAGGGTTTCATTGGGCACGCCTCTTAAGGGCCGGAGAACCTGATCCGGCTTAGGCTGACGCCAAATCCAGTCCCGTGCTCTGGGGAAGCCATGAACGCGCCAGCCAAATCCGCCGCCAAACGCCGGCTCTTGCTCGCTTCCGACCGGAGCGACGAGAGCACCGAGCTTGCCAGCATCCTGAAGGCCGTGGGCGACGTTTCGACGGTGACGACGCAGGACATTCCCGAGCAGCCGTCGCGCGATCTGTCCGGTCTCGTGGTCGACATCAATCTGCGCTCGCCCGAGAGCGTGCAGCGGGTGCGCAACAAGCTGCGCGGCGATGCCTATCGCACGATGCCGCGGCTGTTCGTGCTCGCCGATGCCCTGCATCACGGCACCATGCAGGCCTGGGCACTGGGCGCCACCGACACGATCTCGCGGCCGCTGCAGCCCGATGCGATTCTTCAGCGCATCCGCGCCGCGTTCCCCGACACCGCCACTTACGACGCGACCGATCGCGGCAAGACGCTCAACCGCGGCGTCGAGGCGGCGCATGCGGTGCTGAGGAAGATGTTCGAGAAGCTGCCGCTCGGCGTGCCCCTGACCTTCGACGACGTCATCGCCGCCGAGAGCAAGATCCTGAAGGCGATCAAGCATTCATCGCTGCGCGAATGGCTCACCACCGTCGGCTGCCATCATGTCGGCAGCTATCGCCACTGCCTGTTCGTCACCGGCTTCGCCGTCGCCTTCGCGCAGCATCTCGGCATGCGCGAGGACGACCAGCGTCGCCTGACCCGCGCCGCGTTGCTGCACGACGTCGGCAAGGCCTTCGTTCCCTCCGTGCTGCTCGACAAGCCGGGCAAGCTCACCGACGAGGAGATGGCCGAGGTCCGCCAGCATCCGCGCCGCGGCTATGACGCGCTCGCGGAGCAGGGCGGCTTCCCGCCGGAGATGCTCGACGTCGTGCTGCATCACCACGAATTCCTCGACGGCTCTGGCTATCCGAACGGCCTGTCGTCGAACCAGATCAGCGATATCGTGCGGGTCACGACGATCGTCGACATCTACGCGGCGCTGGTGGAGAAGCGCGCCTACCGCATGCCCTTCACCCACTCGCGCGCCTTCACGATGATGGAAGGCATGGGCGGCAAGCTGGATCAGCAACTGCTGCAGGCGTTCCGGCCGGTGGCGCTGGGATCGTTCTGAATTCGGTCTCGTAGGGTGGGCAAAGGCGCAAAGCGCCGTGCCCACCATGCTTCCTCAATTGCGACCCAAATGGTGGGCACGCTTCGCTTTGCCCACCCTACGGCAGTTCGTCGTTTGGCGCGGCCGCTCACCCCACCATCTTCCGCAACTCCGCCTTCGCCACCTTCTCCAGCGTCGAGCGCGGCATGTCGTCGACGAGCCTGATTTCGCGCGGCACCTTGAAATCCGCGAGTCCCGCGCCGCAGGCCGCCATCACGCGATCATGCAGATCGGGCGCAGCGCCCGCGACGCCGCCGTGCGGGATGATGAAGACAACAGGCACCTCGTCCAGCATCGGATGCTTCTTCGCCACCACCGCGGCTTCGCGCACGCCTGCTACCACCGCGATCACCTGCTCGATCTCGGAGGCCGCGACGTTCTCGCCGCCGACCTTCAGCATGTCCTTGGCGCGGTCGCCGAACCTGATGAAGCCGTTCTCCAGCCGCTCGACGCGGTCGCCGGTGAGAAAGAAGCCGTGCTCGTCGAAGCTTTCGCGCGTCGCCTTTTCATTGTGCAGATATTCGGCGAACAGCGACAAGCCGGGGATGCCCTTGATTGAAAGATTGCCGGTATCGCCGACTTCAGTCGGCCGTCCATCGTCGTCGGTGATGCGGATCTGATATTCGGGCGCGGCGCGCCCGATCGACATCGGGATGTTGGGCTGGTCGACCTCGCCGATGATGCCGTGGGTGATGGTCTCGGTCATGCCCCACCAGCCGATCATCTTGACGCCGAACGCAGCGAAGGCCGGCGGTTCGTTGATGGCGGTGCCCCACAGGCGGAATTTGTGGTCTTTCGGGATCTCCTGCTCGAGCAGCGCCTTCATGCAGAACGGAATCGTCGAGGTCCAGGTCGAGCCGTGCTCGCGCGCGACGGCCCAGAAGCGGCTTGCGGAGAACCGCGGCTGGATCACGCAGGTGGCGCCGACCCACAGCGTTGCCAGCATCGAATAGGCCAGCGCATTGGTGTGGAACAGCGGCAGATAGGTCTGGTGCACGTCGCTGGCGTGGAGGTCCTCATGCGCGGCGTTGATCTTGGCGCCCCACAGCGCGTTGGCATGGGTCCACAGCACCGCCTTCGGGCGCGAGGTCGTGCCTGACGTGTACTGCACGCTGCACGGCGCGAACGGGTCGGTCGCGCGCCTGGGACGGTCGGCGCTGTCGGCGAACAGCGATTCAAAACTGTTGCCGCGCGAGACCGCTTGCGCGGGCGCCGCGCCTGCATCGTGCGAGGTCACCGCCAGCCAGCGGATGTTGCGGCAGCTTTGCGCGACGAGCTCGGCATAGACCGGCTGCGTGATCGCGGCGACCGCGCCGCAATGATCGGCGAAATATTCCATCTCCGCCGGTGCCGAGCGGGTGTTGGTGGTCACCGCGATGGCGCCCAGTTCGACGCAGGCGAACCAGGCCAGCAGCGCCTCGATGCAATTGTCGAGATGAATGAGCACATATTCGCCCGGCTTCACGCCGCGCTTCGCCAGCCCCGCCGCGAGCGCGCCGACGCGCTCGTGAAACTCGCCATAGGTCCAGCGCCGCGCCGGCGCGCCGAACGGCGCCCAGATCAGGAACGCATGATCGCGTCGCACTTCTGCGCGCAGCTTCAGCAGCCAGGGCACGTCGAGCCCGTCGAACGGTCCTACGAGTCCGGCTGCGGTCTGTTGGATAGGCATGAATCCTCCCCGTGCAGCCTGCATCTTGATGGCGGCTGGTTTTTGATTATTGCGTCTTCCTGCCATCGGAAGGCGCGGGGAGCAAATCGGCGGGGCATTTGCGGCAGTACGCGCTTTCTCCCCCGTCATTGCGAGCGCAGCGAAGCAATCCAGACGGTCTCCGCGGGGGGCAGTCTGGATTGCTTCGTCGCAAGGGCTCCTCGCAATGACGATGGGGCAGGCGGCGCGGCCTACCGACCACCGTCCTCGTACGACGAAATCTCAATCAGACTGCCATCCGGATCCCTGCAATAGACCGAGCGCAGCGTGCCGCGGGCACCCTGCTTGGGAACCGGGCCTTCCTCGATCGCGACGCCATGTGCCTTCAAATGCGCCACGACTTCGTCGGGCGATGCAGACGTGAGGAAGCACAGATCCTCGCTGCCGGCGGTCTGATGGTCCGCGGTGAACCACTCCACCTTGTCGGCATCGCGCGGCCGGACGTTGATCTTTTGGTTACCGAATTGCAACGAAGTCCGCGGCGCTTTGCCGCCACCGGGGTCGAACACCTTGACTTCCATGCCGAGAATCTTGCGGTACCACTCGGAGGTCACTGCGACGTCGGCGACGTTGATTACGAGATGATCGAGGGCTTCGACCTTGACCGGCATGCCTTAATCCTTTCGTCGTGATGCGCCCGGCGCACTTTCCGCCTGCAGCAAGCTTTGTTACAACCGCGTCGACGCCACTTTGAAGCCATCTGGCTTTCAAGAACAACACGTTGGGAGAATCCTTGAGATGATCACTCGCCGTACCGCGCTGGGCCTGCTCGCCGCCAGTCCGCTTGCAGCAACCCCGCTGTCGAAGGCCTTTGCCGCCGACTATCCGGCCCGGCCCGTGAAATGGGTGGTCGGCTATCCGCCGGGCGGAGCCACCGACATCCTGGCGCGGCTCATCGGTCAGCGGCTGTCGGAACGGCTCGGCCAGCAATTCGTGATCGAGAACAAGCCCGGCGCCGGCAACAATATCGGCACCGAATCGGTCGTCAATGCCGAGCCCGACGGCTACACGCTGCAGCTGGTCAATCCGGCCAACTTCATCAACGCTTCGCTCTACACCAACCTCAAATTCAACTTCGTGCGCGACATCGCGCCGGTGGCCTCGTTCCAGCGGGTGCCGAACGTGATGACCGTCAACAAGGACGTTCCGGCCAAGAACGTCGCCGAGTTCATCGAATATGTGAAGGCCAATCCCGGCAAGGTGAACATGGCTTCGTCCGGCAACGGCACCTCGGTGCATCTGTCCGGCGAGATGTTCATGGCGCTGACCGGCTGCAAGATGCAGCACGTGCCCTATCGCGGCGCGGCGCCGGCGATCACCGACATGCTCGGCGGCCAGGTGCAGGTGATCTTCGACAACATGCCCTCGATCATCCAGCACATCCGCTCCGGCTCGCTTCGCGCGATCGGCGTCACCACCACGGAGCGCTCGCCGCAGCTGCCCGACGTCCAGGCGATCGCCGAGACCGTGAAGGACTACGAGGCCAGCGCGCTGTTCGGCATGGGCGCGCCGAAGAACACTCCCAAGGAGATCATCGCCAAGCTCAACAATGAGATCAATACGCTCATGAAGGAGCCCGACATGACCAAGCGCCTGGTCGAACTCGGCGGCGAGCCGCGGGTGCAGACGCCGGAGGCGTTCGGCGAGGAGATCAAGGCCGAGACCGAGAAGTGGAAGAAGGTCGTCGAGTTCGCCGGCCTGAAGGTCGAGTAGCGATCTTGTGATCCCTGAGATTGGAGCCCTGCCGCCTGGCAGGGCTTTTTTCTTGCGTACTTCGTTCGGTTGATCTGGAATAAAACGGCGCGGCGAAACCTGATGATACATGGCGCGTATCTCGCCCTGTGAAGAGAGGAGTCTGGATCATGCGCAAGACGCAATTGGCGCTGCTGACGCTGGGCGCGACGGTCCTTGCCGGCTTCGTCACCGTCACGCCCGCGGCGGCCCGCGACTATCCCTGGTGCGCCCAGGGCGGCGAGTATGACTATCCCGGCGAATGTGCCTACAGCACCTATGAGCAATGCCAGGCCAGCGTCTCCGGCCGCTTGCTGTACTGCGGACCCAATCCGCTTGTGGCCTATGGTCAGGCGCCGCAGCCGCAACCTCGGCCGCACCGTCGCGCGCGGCCCGTTGCACCGTACTAGCCGCGCGCACATTGCGCAGCCGCGTATTTTTGCGCGATCGCTCCGGAATAAACCGGCTCCGCGAGCCTTTCACTCTGTGAGGTCGGATGTCGCGCGGCGAACATGGGAGGTCGGTCATGGGCAAGGCGCAATTTGTGCTGGGCACCATAGTCCTTGTGTGGCTCGCTGGCGGGAGCCCGGCGCGCGCGGACTATGATTACGCGTGGTGCATTCAGAACTCGGAATACGGCTATCCCGGCGACTGCTCCTATCAGACCCGCGAGCAGTGTCAGATGAGCGCGTCGGGCCGCAAGGGCTATTGCGCGCAAAATCCTGCCCAGGTGGCCGTACGGCCTCCGCTTCAGCCGTCACTACGCGGTCGGTACGTTCGTCCGTATTAGTCGCGCCTCACACTGAGCACTGCCTGATCACGCAGTCGTGCGGATCCGGACGCGCGGGTTCCTGCTTGACGCCTTCTCGCTCACGTCTATACTAAACCAAATGGTTAAGTATAGAGACGAGACGCTCGACCGGACCTTTGCGGCGCTGTCCGATCCGACGCGGCGTGCCCTTCTCGCGCGGCTCGGCGAGCGGGACGGCCTGTCGGTGAGCGAGCTGGCCGCGCCGTTTCCGGTCTCGCTGCCGGCGATCATGAAGCATCTCGACGTGCTCACGGATGCGGGCCTGATCGTGCGGGAGAAGACCGGACGCACGGTGTCCTGCCGGCTCACCGCGCAGCCGATGGAGCAGGCGATGAACTGGCTCAATCGCTACGCGCAGTTCTGGTCCGAGAAGTTCGACCGCCTCGCCGCCTTCGTGGAGGACAAGACATGGCCAACGCAGCCGTCAACGCCGATCCCCGCACAGCCGAACGTCCAAGCGAACGTCCAAGCCTCACGCTCACGCGCCGGCTCCGCGCACGGCCGGAGAAAGTCTACGCCGCCTGGACGCAAGCCGCGCAGCTAGTCCAGTGGTTCGGGCCGCCGAACATGAAGCCGGCGACGCTGGACGCCGAGCTCGATGTCCGTACCGGTGGCCGCTACCGCATCAGCTTCACCGGTGACGACGGCGAATATTTCGAGGCCGGCGGCATCTATCGCGAGGTCGTGCCGAACGAGCGGCTGGTGTTCACCTGGGCCTGGCATTCGACGCCGGAGCGCGAATCGCTGGTGACGATCACGCTGAAGCCGGATAGCGCCGGCACGCTGATGATCTTCCATCACGCCCAGTTCTTCGACGAAACCGCACGCGACAATCACCAGCGCGGCTGGAGCTCGTGCCTCGACAAGCTCGACGCTTTCGTCGCCTGACACCATGGAGGATATCGTGCAGCAACATCAGATCGTCTCGCGCGAGCAATGGATCGCGGCCCGCAAGGCCCACCTGGCGCATGAGAAGGAGCTCAGCCAGGCCCGCGAGCGCCTCGCCGAGCAGCGCCGCGCGCTGCCCTGGGTGAAGGTCGAAAAGAACTATGTGTTCGACGGACCGAACGGCAAGGTGACGCTCGGCGATCTCTTCGGGAGCCGCCCGCAGCTCGTGGTGCAGCATGTGATGTTCGCTCCCGACTGGGAGGCCGCGTGCAAGAGCTGCTCGTTCTGGGCCGACGGTCTCGATCGCATCGTGCCGCACCTCGCCGCGCGCGACACCTCTACGGTTGCGATCTCGCTGGCACCTAGCGCCAAGCTCGAGGCCTTCAAGAAGCGAATGGGCTGGACCTTCGACTGGGTCTCGTCAGGGAGCAACGACTTCAACTACGACTACGAGGTCTCGTTCACGCGCGAGCAGATCGACAAGGGCGTGCCGAAATACAATTTCGGCACCACGCCGTTCTACGGTCCGGAGCTGCCCGGTATCAGCGTGTTCTACCGCAACGAGGCCGGCGAGATCTTCCATACCTATTCATGCTTCGCGCGCGGTCTCGACATGATGAACGCGGCCTATCAATATCTCGACCTCACCCCGCTCGGTCGTCACGAGGACGGCCTGCCCTATCCGATGGACTGGGTCCGCCTGCGCGACCAGTACGAGCCGCAGGCGAAGGGGGCGTGCTGCCACGGGTGAGACGGCGGGTGCGCCGGATCCTCATCAAAGGTGTCATCGCCCGGCTTGACCGGGCGATCCAGTACTCCGAGACGGTCGTGTCGAATCTAGAAGCCGCGGCGTACTGGATGCCCCGCCTTCGCGGGGCATGACAGCGGAGGCTGAAGCGCAGTCTACCGCTTCGCGTCGGCCTGCTCCGTGCCATTGCACGAGATCAGCATCGTGTACGGCCGCGCGTTGCCGGCGATGTCGGTGGTCTTGAGCTCGCCCTTGGGCTCGGCGGTCTGGTAGGGCACCACGGAATTGTCGAGGAAGTCGCGCAGCATGCCGGTCTTGATGGCGAAGTTGATGTTCTCCGGAATGTTGCCGGTCGCAGCGACGATGCGCAGCGCGGGGATCTTTGCGGTGACCACGCCCACGATCTGACCGGTGGTGTCGAACAGCGGGCCGCCGCTATTGCCGGGCTGCACCGGCGCGCTGATTTGCAGGAAACGCGTGTCGTTGCGCATGCCGCTGAGCGAGCTCGCGATACCGGTCGTCACGGTGAAGTCCGACGTGAGCAAGCCATGGAAGGGAAAGCCGATTACGATGACGGAATCGCCGGAGCGAATCGAGCGATCGCGGATCCGCGCAAAGTCCTTGAATGTCGTCGTCGACGGCGCCTGCAACAAAGCGAGATCGTTGTTGACGTCGCTCGATACGACGCGCAGCACCATCGCGGCCTCGCCGGTGAGGTTGCCCTTGATGTCGCCGACACAGCCGTCGATCACGTGGTTGTTGGTGACGACATGGCCGTTCGCACTGACCACGAAGCCGGTGCCGGTCTTGGCCCTGGCAACTTTGCTGCCGGCCGACGGCGCCTGCTTGTCCGGCGCAGGCTGCGGCTTGGCGGCCATCTTGGTGAAGTCGCCGGCCTTGTCGAGCCCGTCGGCTTTCACCTTGGTCACGCAATTGGCCAATGCCGCGATCACCGGCCCGGTCGAGGTCAGATCGAAATTCAGAACGGCGCGGCCGGCCGTCGCCACCATCAGGCTCGCCTTCTGGAATGTACGCACAACATTGACCGGCATGATGGCCGTGAGCATGTTAGGCTGGTACGCCGTGGCGAACAGCCTGGCTTGCTCCTGCCCGTCAAAGGTCACGTCGATCGCGGCGTTCTCGCCCTTGTTGAAGCGGTAGCTGGGACTCGCAAAGGCGAGCGACCATGTGCCGGCGGCATTTTGGCTCACGACGAGGATGACGCCGTTCGCATAAGGCGTCGTCGCGGCGCAATGGGAGAAAGCGCCCGTCTCGTCATTGCTGAAGGCGCCGCCGATCCAGTTGCCGACATTGACGCTGCCGAATGGTCCTTTCGCATGCGCGATGCCGGCGACGCTCACCTGCAACAGAGACGCAACGACAAATAACTTGAGCCACATACTTCCTTCCCCCCGGAACGCTTTTGAAGCCATCTTATCCGGCCGAGGTCGTGCGGCGCAACCGGCAGTTGTCTGCGTGGATCGGACCATCCGGCGGCGACTTCCGGGCTTGCCTTTACTTTGCGGTGCGATATACTTTGCGATACAAAGTGACGGGGCGGGCGGTCCCGGTTAATTGGGCGGAGCGGGGTTTTGGCGTTGCCAATGCGCGATCTCGACAAGGCACTGGCCGACATCGTGGCGATCCGCAACCAGATTGCAGCGGGCACAGCATTCCGCGGCTATGGCCCGGCGACGATCGCTGCGACGGGCGTCGTCGCGCTTCTTACCGCAATCCTCCAATTCTGGCTGCTCGGCGATCCCACAAGCGAGCCGGTCGGCTTCTTCTTCGGCTGGTTCATGGCCGCGGTGCTCTCTGTTCTGATGATCGGCATCGAGATGCGCGCGCGCTCGCGCCGCCATCACTCGGGCCTGGCCGATGCCATGATCCATCAAGCGGTCGAGCAGTTCCTGCCCGCAGGCGTCGCCGGCGTGCTGCTCGCGGTGGTGATGTGGAAGTTCGCGAGCGAGACGCTGTGGCTGTTGCCCGGCCTGTGGCAGATTCTAGTGTCGCTCGGCATTTTCGCTTCCGTCCGCTCGCTGCCGCGCACCGTCGCGCTCGCCGGCGCCTGGTATTTTATTTCCGGCTTCGCGGTCGTGGTGCTCGCGAGCCGGACTCACACGCTATCGCCATGGACCATGGGACTGCCCTTCGTGATCGGGCAGTCGGTGATGGCGGGCATTCTGTATTTCGCGTCCGGAGACCATGATGTCGAAGACTGACAGCGCACCCTTTTCCTATGAAGGGCTCGACCGCGTCATCCACGAGAAGGCGAGGCTCGGGCTTCTGACTTCGCTGATGGCGCATCCGAAGGGTCTGGCATTCGCCGACCTCAAGCAGCTCTGCGGCCTCACCGACGGCAATCTCAGCCGGCATCTCGCCGTGCTCCAGGAGGCCGGCCTCGTCGAGGTGACCAAGGGCTATGAGGGCAACCGCCCGCACACGACCTGCCGCCTGACCAAGGCCGGCCGCCGCCGCTTCCTCGACTATCTCGCCGTGCTCGAGCGGCTGGTGCGTGACGCCGCCAAGGCCGCCGGCCGCGACGCGCCGCCGCTCGGCCGTCTCGGTATCATCTCGACCTGATCCCCCCTTTTTTGACCGGAGACTTTGCAATGCAAAGCGACATGACCTCTCGCAACGAGAAGCTTCACGTCGGCATCATCATGGACGGCAACGGCAGGTGGGCGACGCGCCGCGGCTTGTCGCGCCTGCGCGGCCACGAGGCCGGCGTGGAGGCGATCCGCCGCATCGTCGAGGCCGCACCCAAGCAGGGCATCGGGACGCTGACACTTTACGCCTTCTCCACCGACAATTGGCGACGGCCGAAAACCGAAGTCGCCGCGCTGATGACGTTGCTGCGCTTCTATCTCGCCAACGAGGTGCAGAGCCTCGCCAGGAACGGCGTGCGCCTCACCGTGATCGGCCGCCGCGACCGTCTGCCCGACGGCATCGCCAATGCGATCGCGCGCGCGGAAGACGCCACCGCGCACGGCAGCGCGCTTCACCTGCGCATTGCGGTCGACTATTCCGCGCGCGACGCGATCCTCAACGCCGCAGCGAAGGCGGCGGCATTGACGAGCCTCACCCGCGAAGCCTTCTCGCAGCTCGTTACCGGCGAAGCCGGCCTTCGCGACGTCGATCTCATCATCCGCACCTCCGGCGAGAAGCGGCTGTCGGACTTCCTGCTCTGGGAAGGCGCCTATGCCGAGCTGCACTTCACCGAGCGGATGTGGCCCGAATTCGACGCGGGCGATCTCTCCGCGGCTCTGGCGTCCTTCCACGGCCGCGAGCGCCGCTTCGGCGGCCTCCAGGCGATCATGCCCGACGAGGTGCCGTCACTCTCCCGTGTGTGATGCGCGGCACGGGACAACGAGCTGTTCGTTTTCAGCCGCATGATTGGCAGTGGTGTCCAAGCCGCGGAAGCGCGGTCTCGGTTAGGTGTGCGGTCCACGCAACCTGCCGAGAGCATCACGCATGTCACAGCTGTTTCCGGGAGCCGTCGTTGAGGCGCTCGAACTGGCCGAAGCGAAGGGCATGGTCTGCATCAGGACCGCCAGCGTATCCGACGTCGAGAACCTGTCGGTCTATTTCACCGGCCTGTCCACGACGTCGCGCAACAAGCGCTTCATGGGCGCGCGTACCGACTTCGCCCTGGTCGCTGCCGAATGCGCGGCGAGGACGGGCCGTCCCGGTCATTTCACCCTGCTCGCCGAAGTCAGGCAGGGAGGGCAGCACACCATCATCGGCGAAGCGAACTACGCCTATGATGCGACTGCACGGCATGGCGAGTTCGCCATCTCGGTCGCCGATGCGTTCCAGCGCCTGGGCCTCGGCTTGCAGATGATGACGGCGATGGAGACGCGTGCGACCGATCTTGGCCACGAGATGATTGCGGCCGAGACTGCGCGGACAAATGCCGAGATGCGCGGTCTGGCAAAGAAGGCGGGCTTCCGGGATACCGGCCTCGGGGACTGGCAGTCGGTTCACCTCGCAAAGCGCTTGTCGCGATAGCTGTCCGCGCGTTGCCGCCTGGCACGGATCGTGCTTTAGTATCGCCTGGATTTCCCCAGCGATGGGAGCTTCGGCGATGCGCGCAGTTCTGGATCATTGCACCGGCGGAACGGAGCGGCAGGTCAAGGCCGGCACGTCGGTCGTCACCGAGGGCGGCACCAGCAGCGGCCACCTCTACGTGCTCGTCGAGGGCAAGCTCGAGGTGCTCAAGAGCGACACGGTGGTCGCGACCATCACCGAGCCCGGCGCCGTGTTCGGCGAGATGTCCGTGCTGCTCGGGCTGCCGCACACCGCGACGGTGCGGGCCAGCTCGGATTCGGTGATCTATGAGTTCGAGGACGCGGCGTCATTCCTCATCCAGCGGCCCGAGGTCGCGCTGCTGCTCGCGCGCACGCTGGCGCAGCGGCTCAACGTCGCCAACACCTATCTCGCCGATCTCAAGCGGCAATATGCCGGCCACGGCACGCATCTCGCCATGGTCGGCGAGGTGCTCCAGAGTATGATCAACCTGCCGCCGCTCGAGGTCTCGCCAGGCTCGGATCGGCAATCCGATCCAAGGATGTGAGCCAGTCCGGCGGCTCCTCGACGGTGTTTGCGGGCCGCTTCAGCGGTGCGCCGAGGTCGATCCACTGCGCTTCGCCCGCTGCCAGCCAGAACGCCTTGTCCGCATCGAGATCCAGCACGACATGCGTCGGCGGCCGTCCCGGTTGCAGGCCGGCGTTGAACACCCATGTCTGCCCGAGCCGGTCGAACCACGAGCCGTCGGCGATGAAGGGTGACTGGTGCACATGGCCCGAGATCACCATCGACGGCTGATACTGCATGATCCACTGCACCAGATCGACATCGCCGAAGAAGCGCTTGCCGCCCCAGCTCGTCGGTGAATTCGCCGGCGGCGCATGATGCGCCCAGATCCAGCGCTGCGGGCGATTGGCGGCGGCGTCGCGCAGCTGCGCGACGATGCGCTGCTTGACCAGCGGGCCATCCCACCACGGGCACACCGTGAACAGCGTGTCGCCGATGGGGAGGCTGTCGCCGTCGCAAGTGATCCCGAGCTCCCGCACCTCCGAGATCCAGCGCGAGATCTTTTCGCCCTCCGCATTGCGTTCGTCGAGGTCGTGATTGCCGGAGCAGAGGATCACGCGGGTCTGCGTCGCCAGCAGCGCGAGGTATTTCTTCACCACCACGATCTGCGCGCGAAAATCCACCATCGAGCCGATGTCGAGGGCATCGCCGGCGAAGATCACGAGGTCGAACTGCGGCGCCGCGCTGACCAGCCAGTCGAGCTGCGGCAGCGAGTAGTGCAAATCGGCCACGACCAGGCAGCGCATTGAAAATCCATGGGCGGGTTTGAAAAGGTCTGGGAATTCCAAAACGTCATTTATAAAGCAAGAAGCAGACCAGAATGGCTGCTCTCTTCGTCAGGCCAATGGCCGGCCGCATGCTGCGGTGCATTGGCGTGCGCAAGTAGCCTGGCACCGCGGGGCTGGACCGTGTCATCGAATTCTGATGTCGTGGCGCATCCTCAAACGCCCGTATCCGCATGATCTCCTTCAAGACCATTCGTGCTCGCGCCGAGAAACGCAAGGGCGGCCCCAAGGCGCTGGACAAGCTGATGCCCGAAAAGCCCGACCTGAAGGGGCTGGCCAAGCTCGGCGACGATCGCATCCTCGCCGAGATGACCAGGCGGGTGTTTTGCGCGGGCTTTGCCTGGAGCGTGATCGATTCGAAATGGGACGGCTTTGAAGCGGCGTTTTTGCATTTCCAGCCGGCCAAGCTCACCTTCCAGCCGGAGGACTATTGGGAGGGCCTCGTGCGCGACGCGCGCATCGTGCGCAACGGCGCCAAGATCATGTCGGTGCGCGACAACGCCAGCTTCGTCCAGGAGATCGCAAAAGAGCACGGCGGCTTCGGCAAGTTTCTGGCGAAATGGCCGCCATCCAACGAGGTCGGCCTGCTCGATCTCCTGACCAAGCGCGGCAGCCGGCTCGGCGGCAACACCGGGCAGATGCTGCTGCGCTTCGTCGGCTGGGATGGTTTTGTCACCTCCAGGGATGTCGTCGCCTGCCTGCGCGATGCCGGCCTCGACATCGCCGAAGAGGTCAAATCAAAGGGCGATCTCGCAAAAGTGCAGGCACAGTTCAACGCCTGGGCCGAGGAGACCGGTCTGCCATACACATATCTGTCACGCATCTGCGCGCTCTCGGTTGGCGAGAACCGAAGCGAGCATTAGGTCACGAGAACAAGGAGAAACAAAATGGCAAAAGCCTATTGGGTTGCGACCTACCGCGCGATCAAGAGCCCCGACGCCATGGCGGCCTACGCCAAGCTGTCGCGTCCGGCCATCGAGGCCGCCGGTGGACGCGTGCTCGCGCGCGGGATGCCGGTTGCGACCTACGAGCACGGCCTGATGGAACGCGTCGTTCTCATCGAGTTCGACAGCGTCGAGCGTGCCAGGGCGGCGTATGAAAGTCCCGCCTACAAGGCCGCTCACGACCTGCTCGGCGACGGTGCCGACCGCGACATCCGGATCGTCGAAGCCGTCGAATAACGCCATCGACAGGCAGATCGTGTGCATCGTGTGGCGATCCCGTGCCGTGAGCGCGGCAGATGAAACTCGCGATCACGAAATGCATTTTTCCGGAACATTCGTGCGCAACACCCGTTCGGGAATTTGAGCCAGGCGACACAGGCGCAGGGAACGCCCGTTTTGGCTCGACTCACTGAAACCCGGCACGACAGAAACGGAGCAGCTCATGAAGCTCACATCCGAACAGGTGAAGCAGACCGTCAACCAACTCGGCGCCCAGGTGCTGCCCGACGAACATCCCGCCATGCCGCAGCTCAACAGCATGTTCGGCGAACACACCTTCTTCGTCGACGAAACGGGCCTGAAGGTGCTCGAGCCGACGCCGTCGGTCAGCGCCGAGCGCCAGACCGGCGAAGTCGTCAGCCTCGCCGACTGGAGCGATGCCGACCTCACGCGCCTGATGGCCCATGAGCCGGAGCCGACGGGTGTGATCGTCGTGTTCGAGCATGTGAGGCATTGATCGGCCCGAGCGGATCGGCCTTCATCGGTGGCGGGTCTGAAAATCCCGCCACCTTCCATGACTGGTCTGGGGCCGCGCCGCGGACAAGGATCTCGCGTTCGCGGCGGGGCTTTCCAGGCTGGCTCAAATGCCGAAAGTCAGCTGCGGCTCCGCATCGTCGCTGTCCTGGAGGGCAGACAGCGATACCCCCAGGAGCCTGACGCGCTTGGGCAGCGGCATCTCGGCTTCGAGCAGGCCGCAGGCCAGCCGCTCCAGATCGTCCCGGCCTGCAACCGGCGGCGTGACGGACCTGCTGCGCGTGATGATCTCGAAGTCGGCGAATTTGATCTTCAGGGTGACGGTGCGGCCGCGGTTACCGGTCGTCTCGCAATGGCGCCAGACCTTGTCGACGAGCGGCTTGAGCTCGGCGGCCAGCGCGCCGTATTCGTCGAGGTCGGTCGAGAACGTCGTCTCCGCGCCGATCGACTTGCGAATCCGGTTAGCCCGGACCGGTCGATCGTCGACGCCGCGTGAGATCCAATAGTAGTACGCGCCCGACTTGCCGAAATTCGCATTCATGAACTCCAGCGTCTGGTTGCGGATGTCGAGGCCGGTGAACAGGCCGAGCGCATTCATCTTCGCACTGGTCGCCGGGCCGATCCCGTGGAACTTGCCGACGGGCAGCGTCTCGACGAAGGCGGGTCCCATCTCCGGCGAGATCACGAACTGACCGTTGGGCTTGCGATGATCGGAGGCGAGTTTTGCAAGAAACTTGTTGTAGGAGATGCCCGCCGAAGCATTGAGGCCGGTCTCGGCCTTTATCTTCTCACGGATCAGCAAGGCGACGTCCCGCGCCAGCGGGATGCCTTGCAAATTTTCCGTCACGTCGAGATAGGCCTCGTCGAGCGACAGCGGCTCGATGATGGGCGTGTGCTCGGCAAAGATGTCGCGGATCTGCCTGGAGATCGCCTTGTAGACCTCGAAGCGCGGCCTGACGAAGATCAGGTCGGTACATTGCCGCTTCGCGGTCACCGAGGGCATCGCAGAGCGAACGCCGAACTTGCGGGCCTCGTAGCTCGCGGCCGCGACGACGCCGCGTTCCGCGGAGCCGCCGACCGCGACCGGCTTGCCGCGCAGCTCCGGATTGTCGCGTTGCTCCACGGACGCATAGAAGGCATCCATGTCGATATGGATGATCTTGCGGACGGGCGAGGCCTCGCCAGTCGCCGTGCCGGATTCGCTCATGGGACGATGATACAATTGCCCGAAGAGAAGCGCGAGGTGATGGATGCTTCAGTTGTTGGTCTTCGTCGTCGGTGTGGTCGGCATCGGCTGGCTGATCGGCGCGACCAATCTTCCGGGAGAGTGGTATGCGGCCCTTGCCAAGCCGGGTTTCGTGCCGCCGAACTGGGCGTTCCCGGTGGCGTGGACTATCCTTTACATCATGATCGCGGTTGCGGGCTGGCGGACTTTTCGCCGTGAGCCGTCGGGTCGAGCGATGCAGGTCTGGGCCGCGCAGCTGGCGCTGAATTTCGTCTGGTCCCCGGTGATGTTCACGATGCACCAGATCGGCGCCGCGCTCGTCATCCTCATCTGTCTGTTCGTCGCGATCGTGACCTACATCAGTCTCGAGACATCACGGGACAGGCTGGCCGCTGCGTTGTTCGTGCCTTACGCAGCCTGGGTCGCCTTTGCCGGCCTGCTCAATGCGGCCATCTGGCGCTTGAATTGAGGCGATCTGTCCAAGGTTCATCAAAGAGCAATCTCAGGCTTGTGAGTGGCGAGCCTAGGCACGCGTTCCTATATGGGAGCGCGGAGGACAGCCAATGCAATACAGCTCCGAGCTCATTCAGACCATGCGCCAGGCGCTCGAGACCGTGATGGCGAGCGTGCCCGCCGATCAGTCGGTGTTCGGTCTGAAAGCCGCTGTCGCCGAATGCATTTTGAAGGCCGCCGCGCACGGTCATACGTCGTATGACGCCCTGGTGACGTCCGCCTCCGATCAGATCCAGTCGATCATCTCGATGCTGACGTGAGTGCTTGTTCTGAGAGGCCGGCGGCAGATCCGGAGTTCATGCCGACGGAGGCGCCCATAGGAACTCAGGACGAATGCCCTGCTGGATGAGGTCCGTGCCAAGCGACTGAAGTGTGAACATGGCGCCGATGCTGGGTCTTGTACCGCTTGTCCAGCAAGTTTGAAGGCCGATCAAGAGCTGCGACAGGGCCTGATTGAACGCAAGCGACGGACTCGGTGTGACGGTCGATTGCTGAAAATCGAACCAGGTCGGAAACGGGATTGGTGCTCCCGTAAAGCTCCAGTGGCCCGCCGCATCCTGCACCAGCGTTTTCTCGGTGTAGATTTCCTTGAAGACATAATAGTGGGCGAATGTTGCATTGCCGGTTGGGGGTTGGTTAGGAGAGCCTTCCGTACCTTCACCTTCGCCCTTGATCAGCTGGATCGCCGCCTGCGCATCGGCGATGCTCTTGATCGGCGTTGCTTCCCCCGAATTGACCGCGAAGGCGCTGGCATTGATCGCGGGATTGACTGTGGTGAAACCCTCGGCGATCGCATCGTAGAAATCACCGATCGTCGCGGGTCCCGTTCTTGCGGCGAGCGCAACCGGTGGAAATTCCGGATACTCGATCTGCATGAAGACCTGAACTTGATCTGGCGTAAGCGGCTTCAGATCAACGGGCAACTTTTGCAGAATTTCTCCGGGCAGGACATTGGTCGGGTAGCTCGGAATGAAGGCCGCATTGGCAATGGATGGCACGCCGCCGATCGCGGTCAGCATGTTGCCTGCCAGGGCAAAGTGATACATCTCTTGCACCACAATGTCCTCAATCATACCGCCGACGCCGCCCGGGTCGCTGTTGATCGACCATTGCGCGCAAAGATAAGGCGGGATGGTGGAGAACTCCAATTGCATCGCGGTCTGGAGTGCGTCTTTCAGGTCGGAAAGCGTCGTAATGCGATCCTCGACGAACTGGGCGATGGTTTTCATCTGAAGCACCCCTCCCGACTCGGTTGATTGCGAAGCCCTGTTCCTGGCGCCGCCACTGGATCGACGTCGTCAAGCAGGTTCCGTGTTGGCTCATTGCTTGCGGGACGAGCGCTCCCGGGGTGGTTCAGTCCGACAATAACCGGATATCGGTCTGCGGCATCACGCCTACAATCGGACCTGCCCCGATGATCGCGACCAGAAACATGCTGCGATCAGGCTCATTTTCCGCACCCCATAAACAGTAGTGCAATTTAAGGGTGCAATCAATTGCGCAGTTGATCAGAGATTTGTGACCGTTTTTCCATTCGACATGCTTAGCCGGACGCGCGCGCCGTTGCGAAGGCCAGATTGCGAGCCGCAACATTTGATGGATGGTGCCGTCACAGCGTCAAAAGCCGGCACACAATCTCGGTCCGGCACACAGTCTCGGTAAAGAGTAAGGAGACTGGCGCACCCGACACGATTCGAACGTGTGACCTTTGCCTTCGGAGGGCAACGCTCTATCCAGCTGAGCTACGGGTGCTAGTCGAGGTTCATTTAGCCGATTGGCGGGGGGTGGGCAACCGCTTCTCTGGAGAGCCTCCTTCGGCAAAGGTCACACGTTCGAATCGTGTCGGGTGCGCCATCCAGATACTCGTCAGTGCCGCAGCTGTGGCTGCAACTACTAATTGCTAAATTCTTGGCTTATTCTCAAGGAGAGAATAAGGCTTGCGGGAGCGCGAATCCAGCGGCTGCGCCAGGAAAGACGAGCTGTTGCGGGATGTGCCATCTGCGCAGGTTCGGCGTTTGGCCGTCTGAGTCGCCTTTCGAAGTCCATGACACCTCGAGGCCCAGCTTCCTCATTCCCTAACAGCTACATAGAACCGTTTATAAATGTAAATAACCCGCCGAGGGTTGTATTGACCGTCGACATCAACTGAGCTTCTGTTCCCGACCAATGGGCAGACAGGGTCTCCGAGTGCCGGACGAGAAACTTTCAGATGTGGCAGCGCGCTGGTGCGCTGCGCGAGGCGAAGCTTGGACGGTCAGCGGAGAGGCGGGCGATGGCGGAACCTCTGAGGTTTTTGCTGTTCAGTCGCCAGATGGTGACCGGGCCCTGAAACTCTACAATCGAAAGTTCTCGTCGGGTTCCTTGGGCACAATAGAAAAGAAGAGGATCGAAGCTCAGCTCGAGCTCGGCATAAATGACTGCCCTTATCTCGTTGATGTGTTCGAGGGCGGGGAGTTCGAAGGACACCTTTACTTGCTTATGAATCGCGCCCCTGGCCGCGAACTCGCCAAGCGCCTTACGGACATCCCCAGAGAGAAGATTAGGTCAATAGTAGATCAGATCGCACAAGCTCTGATCTTTCTCCGCTCGCGCGGACTCTGCCATCGCGACGTCAAATCGGCGAACGTGTTTATTTCGGACGATTTCAATCACGCCACCCTGCTCGATCTCTCAGTAACGCGCAACGTGAATGATCCTGTTGGTCTGGGGACGGACCAAGATAACCAGTTACCGGTTGTTGCGACGGCACGGTATTCCCCGCCCGAATACCTCTTCCGCTTGCTCCAACCTGCTCCGGAAGCTTGGCACGCCCTGGACATCTATCAGCTTGGGGGCCTGCTTCATGACCTAATCATGCGAAAACAATTATTCGAAACAGAGTTCCAAAAGTCGAGAGACAACCGATACCGCTTTGCATGGATCGTCGCGACCGTTGCACCAACCGTAAACGCAACCGATGTCGATCGCGATCTGATTTTCTTGGTAAGGCGTGCGCTGGACAAGGATTGGGAAAAGCGAGCTCTGATGAAATTGGAAGACTTCCTGGCAGATAACGAAAGGCAGCAAGCATTAGCCCTAAACGTTCTCGGATTCGCCGGTTCACATCGAGTCGCTCCGAGCACGCCAAGCTTGAACGAATTACGACGGCGGGTCGGCAAAGTGGCGGAAGCTCTCGAGCTAAGGATGCACGAGTTTCTGAAACGTCAGGGTCTGACTGCGACCCACCACAACGAAGCCGGGAGAACCGATTGCTCTAAGATACTACGCTTCGCTTGGGACGCCGAAAAGGACACACCTTTAACCGGAAAAATTCAGCTTACGACTGATCTTCATTTGAAGATCACACCTCAGGGTCAGTCGTTTGAATGTAAGGCATCTTTACACAGCAGCATCAACGGTCTCGACGTATCGAGCGATATTCAGTTTCCGGACGTGCCGGATGATGCGGGCTCGAGCGACCAGCTTGGGGAGCAAATAGAGGCTTCGCTCGGCTCTCTTGCCACATCACTTCTAAGAGTTTCGTAGATTTAGAGGGGGAAACGGAATGTCATTATGGTGGGCTCGCCGAGAAAATCTCGATAAGGACCAAGTTGCTCTGATTGAGAACTTGTCTCTTCAAGAGCATCATCTCGTTTTAGGCCCCCCGGGATCCGGAAAAACAAACGTGCTGTTGCGCCGAGCGCAATATGTCCGATCTCAAGGTCTCCCGAACGTCCTGGTTCTTAGCTTTACCCGCTCCCTGACAGAGTTCATTAAGACGGGGTGTTTCGACGCGCAGGGCAGAGAAATCTTTCCACAAAGCTGTGTCAGCACTTTGGAATCGTGGATCCGGGGCCTTTACACCCAGCACGGCACATCGCTACCCCCCACACAGCGATCCCTTACCGACTGGAAACGGACCCTTGCATCCGGGGCGCTAGGGTTTTCTGCCGCGGGAAAGCTGCCCAAATATGATACGTTGTTCGTGGACGAAGCCCAAGACTTGGTAGAAGAAGAGGTCGAGCTATTGTCGCAATGGGCAAACACCGTTTTCTACGTCGGGGACGCGAGGCAACAAATCTATAACCATTCGAACGGTTTGACCGCTATCAGAGCGCTTCAGCAGACAAAGGAATCGGCTTTGTCGTTCCACTACAGGTTAGCTCCCGAGATCTGCAGGATGGCTGACCGCATACTCGTTGCCCAAGGCGGAGCCGGGTTGGAAGCAACAAGTCAGTATAGCGGACCACGGCCCGGGCGGATCGGTGTCTATGGACCACTCGCTCGAGACGCGATCGTCGCGGCCGTGAAGAACACCTTGATAGGTCAGCTTCGCGCTTATGCGGACATGATCGCACAAGGAGACCTACTTGGGATTATTGTGGCGCGCAAAGAAGATCGCGACTTTATGCTTATGCAACTCGAAAACGACCCCGATCTGTCAGGGAAATCACAAATTGTAAGGGCGCGCGAGGGTAGCGATGACGATCATGATCCAGCCTTTAGCCGGGATCGTCCGATTTGCATTCTAACGGTCCAGGGCTGCAAGGGCTTGGAGTTTCGTTCCGTCCATTGGCCATTTTGTGAGGAGCTTCAATTTTATCACCACCCTGAACACTACTACACCGTGGTAACTAGAGCGAAGACGTCCCTAGACATCTACCACGTAGATCAGTTGCCGCAGACGCTAGCTCGCGCTTATGCGCCCCCCGATGAGAGACTCTGGTGAACCGATGCTGCCTGTTGTGAATTACAGCCGCGTCACAGATGACGAACTGAATCTTCTCGTTGTGGGAGCTGCGCCCCAACATTCAGTGCCCTGGACCATGCGCGACACGCCGACGCGCCTAGGAAGCAATGAGTTTGGCGTGGTATGGGTAGCCACCCGGTCGGAAATATCGATTGCCCAGCCTCTAGTCATAATCGTTCGCAAAGAAGATCAGCGACGCTTATTTGGTCGCTTTTCACAATTGCGGAGTGACTTATCGCCGCTGTCAGCATGGTGTCACATTACGACGCCAGACCGGATCGACTCTGTTGACGACCTTGTGCGCCCCGCTGATCTAGGCGACTACACAGCTGCGTGGGCTGGCTTAGTTGTGGCCGAAGCAATGCTTCTCGGAGATCGGCCGGTTTCTCGAATAAAAATCGCTGGCTGCATGGCCACTCAGACCTTTAGCGTCGCGCGCACGGCCGCTCTATGGTCTCCGACCTCCATCTCCGACACGATGGAGAAATATGATGCGGCCTACAACTTGTTTCGCTCCGAGACGAGGAAGTCCGCGGGGGTCCGGATCGCGCTTGAACCGATCTGGAGCATACTAACAACGCTCTCCGGCGCCCTTTTGCGGCAGTCTGATAGTCGCCTTCTGCCGTTGGTAGAAGCCATTCATTTGCTTCATCTCGCGCGGCTTCACAAGGACAACCAAGAAGCAGAGGCCTTCCTGAGACCCCTGGCCTACCTAATGCCCGCAGAGTTGAAAGCTGACTTAGAACGCCTTTCCTCTCTATCACCGGAGGACCGGGTTCGAACGTTCGACAAAGTCTTGTCGTATCTCGAAAAAGTGCCACCGACCGAAAGAGAACGTCATATCTTCGCTGCGTTAGCTGGATATTTGGCCACCGTAGCTGCCGGTGGCGCACCGAGCCTGGCCTTACTTTCTGCTAGTGCGCAGCGATGGCCCGAAATTACTGCTTGGGCATACGCTCTGGGGGGCGTGGGCGAACCTGTGTTGTGGACTTCGAGTTTCGACGGATTGGGGCGGCTCGTCGCTAGGGAACTGCTTCGTCCGTTGCGCCTTGACGAACCGCCCACCTCCGATTTTGCTTTAGACGAAGCTACAATTTTGTCGGATCCGCAGTTGGCGGATCCACTCGTTCACTTGCGGCTCAAACAATCACGGATCGCGACCGTCGCTTTACACCCCGGTGTCAATCTTTCCGTGCCGATGAATGATCAGGCGAGCTCCGAGGGTCGGGACACTCCGAAACAAAGCAGCTCGGTGAATCGCGGTGCATCTTCTGCGTCCGTCCAAAACCCTTTAGCTTTATTTGCCGAAGCGATTTGGCCGTATCTAGAGGAAAAGCTCGCGGAACGAGGTGTCGTCGACGCAGGGAGCAGCAAGGGGAGGGCAAGTAGACGCGGGTCAAATCAAGGAAGATTACCATTGAAGCCCCCTCCCAAATACTAGCTGGCGTGAATATGTCCCGATTTCGTCCGCCTAAGCCGGCGCAACAATGAGAGACTGCCGCACCGAAGGCGAACAATCGCGGTCGGTCTTCACGCCGTCAGCTTCGGAAGAACGGGATTCCATTCGAATTGGTGGGCCGATTGATTGCTGACGAGATATTTCGGTCTAATCCAATCCAACTTTCGGAAATTCTTCGATCGCCCGCCGCGCGTTGCCAACGTCAATCAGGCCAAGTGGGTTGCGGTTGATGTCCTCCCGCCCAAGAACTGGCGAGATCCTCCGGCCGTTGTATCCAAGCTTTCTGAAATGACGGAATATCGGCTATTCTTTCAAAAAAGCCGCGCTCCGTGGCCACGATTAGAGCTGGCAAGGCTAGGTAACCGTAGAGCCCGAAGTCGATACCGTCGTTACGCTTTTTCGGAGCGTCTGCGTTATAAGGTTCGCGTTCTTTTTTGCTCCTAACGAACTGACGCCAAAAATATCTTAGCTGAAGATCATAGCGGGTTGAAAGCGGGGGGACCGTATTTGC
Organism: Bradyrhizobium sp. LA6.8; assembly: GCF_040547935.1. Lineage (NCBI taxonomy): Bacteria > Pseudomonadati > Pseudomonadota > Alphaproteobacteria > Hyphomicrobiales > Nitrobacteraceae > Bradyrhizobium > Bradyrhizobium sp. LA6.8. Next base: position 227,136 of record NZ_JBEPQQ010000007.1, on the reverse strand, counting down.
GTCCGCATTAAAACTCTCTAGCACGCGGCTTAAAAGTGGGTGACTGTATTCGTCAAGCTCGCCAGCATGTTCGCGCGCGGCATAAAGCGCTTCAGTTTTGCGAAATAGGTCAGACCACATGGCTCTATCTTCGTGCAACACATGCTCGATAAGATCATCTGAGCTAATCTCGCATTCACGAAGCATGGACCAGGCCTGGCGTGAAACATCAGAAGCATCGGGTTTGTTGTTTTCTTGAGTTGCGGCACCGATCATCACACGTATGTCTTTAGTGCCCAACATGACCGGCATAGCTGGATCCAGAAAAGTCTCCAAGCAATCGATCATGGCTCCGAAGTCGCGATCGTTAATCGACCCCCTACTCCGCTGGTTGATCAATTCACCGCAAGCGTGATCAGCCAGGGAAAATTGATAACCATGGGCCTTCATCGCCGAGAATGAGGAGACCCAATGTGGGGCCCGAGGGCTATGGGCAAGCTCCCGGACCGGCCCGGTATCGAGCACGACCATGCAGTTTTCTGCCATTTTTGAATTTAACTCGCGCCTAATGCCGCTCAAAAGCGGCTCCAGATAGTTCCAGCTTCGATTCTGACCCACGGGACGCAGACTGACTAGAGCCGATCGCGCTGCGCTGCGAGTATCTAGACAGGCTTCAGATTCCCCTTTCGTGCGACTTCGAGGTCTCCTTTTCGTGATACAGCAAAGGCGCAGCCGATGCCGGTTCCGCGATGACCTGCAGTGAGCAGCTCGCCCCGAAAGGCCCCGACTCTTCCTTTGATTTCGAAATGTTAATGAGCGGTCTCTCGGCACCGCGGACCAATGATTGCGCCAGGAAGGCCAGTGCCGGGTGCGCCGGGAGCGTGCCGCCCCCTCTGAGGGCAGGTCGTCAGCGTGCCCCTTGAGGTTGCTCGCGGGCCGCGCCGCAGGGGATATTCAGACGTAGCTAAGCCACCGCACTCGCGTTGATCGCTTCGATCTTGGCGAAGATCTGCGTGACCCGCGCTTCATCGAAAAGCTGCTCCGGTCCCGTTGGTGCGATGTCGCGGAAGGGCGGCTCGTAGAGCAATGCCGGGTCCATGACGCCCTGGTGGGTCAGGTGCTCGATGATCATTTCGATAAAGGTGATCTGGGTAGCCGAAGCCGTTCCAGATGAAAGGAACACTCCGAAGGCTTCACTAACGGCGGCGCGATCGAGGCCGACCAGCGAGCGGACGAAGCGCCCGAAGCCGCGACTTGCGGATCGGGCGCGCTCGATATCGCCCTGCTCGCCGACACCGGCGTCCAGCAGCATCTTTTCGAGCTCGCTAAGGTCTGTTGGCGTCAGTGGCCGGCCCTGCCGCAATTTGTGCAGCACAATGTGGTCCTCGTGCGCTTTCAGGAAATGCCGGGCCTTAGCCTTGAAGCGGGCGAAGTTGGCTTCGCCAACCTGTGGTAATTCGTGTTCGACGCCCTCGCCGATTTCATCAGCGAAATTCGAATAGACCACCGCCTTCTTCGACTTTTCGATGTGCTGGACCAGATCGCGCAACCGCAGGCGCACCAGCTCGAGCAGGGGAACGGTGACGCCCTCCCACCAGTAGTCAGTCTGGATCGCCTCGAGCAGCACGGCCTGATGGGCGATCGCCGGAATGCCGGTCTGGTCTTCAAGTGCCGAGGCGATTTCCTTTAATTGCTTGCGCAGCGCGTCGAAACGCTTCGATCCGTTGAGAAGCGCAAGCTGCAGCGAAAACATCAGGAGGTCGAAGCGCTTGGCCTCTTCGGTGCCGAAGCTGCGCGCCGACGGCAGCGGCGCGATTTCGTTGAGCAATTCCTGGTGCATCTCATCGTCGATCGCCTGCCAGGCCTCCGGCTCGCGATATTTTTCGACGGCACGGCGATGCTGCCGGACGACGAAATTGTCCGGATTAAGCCCGGCAATCGTGTCCTGCAGAGTCGCCAAGGCGTCAGCGCGGATATCCTCCTCGCTAGGCGGCTTGTCATCCGCTTCGCCTACCTTATAGGCTTCTTGTTCGTTCGCGGAAAAGCCGTCCGCCTTCTGTGTCTTCTTTTCGAGGGCAACGATGAGATCGAGTCGGGCCGCGAACAGCCGCTCCGACAACGATTTCGCCGTGCTGGCTTCCTTCAGCTCCGGATTGGCACCGAAAAATTCGAGATTCTGGCAATAATCGAAGACGCGGAAGAATTCCTTGTCTTGGCCGGGGCCGAACAGGTCCGGGCACAGTCGCGTGCCGCGACCGATCATTTGCCAGAATTTCGTCTTCGAGCGGACCTGCTTGAAGAACACCAGGTTGACCACTTCGGGCACGTCGATGCCGGTGTCCAGCATGTCCACCGAGATGGCGACGTGCGGCGCCTTGGTCTTCTTGGAAAAATCGTCGATCAGCGTCTGCGCATAGTTGGTTTGATGGGTGATGATCCGTGCAAAATGTCCGGCGAGAGCCGGATAGGCGGCATTGAAGCGGTCCTGGATAAACTCGGCGTGGGCCTGGTTCTTGGCGAAGATGATGGTCTTGCCGAGGCGGTCGCCGCCTTCGACCTTGATCCCACTGGTCATCAGATGCGCGACGACGTGATCGACCGTATCCTCGTTGAACAGCCGCTTGTTGACCTCGGCGGCATCGACGCTATCGGGGACCTCGTCCTCGCCCCATTCCAGCATGTCCCACTGGTCTTTTTCTTCGGCGGTGAGATCGTCGTAGCGCAGGCCGGAGCGCACGATTTTCAGTGGCACCGAGATCGCACTCGGCGGCACGAGATATCCGTCCGCCACCGCCTCATCGAGCGAATAGGCGTCGGTCGGCACCCCATCCTCGAGATCGAACAGCGAATAGGTATTCTTGTCGATCTCGTCCTTCGGCGTCGCGGTCAGGCCGATCAGGAAGGAGTCGAAATACTCGAAAATGGCGCGGAAGCGTTGGTAGACCGAGCGGTGCGCCTCGTCGATTACGATCAGATCGAAATGGCCCGGGCCGAACTTGAGCTTGCCCTCCTGCTTTCCGTCGATCAGGTTCATCATCGTCGGGTAGGTAGAGAGAAACACCCGGCCCTGACCGGTGCGGTCGGTGACGAGGTTCACCGGTGCGGCATCGGGCAGATGTTCCTTGAAGGCCTTCACCGCTTGATTCACCAGCGCGACGCGATCGGCGAGAAACAACACGCGCTTTGCCCAGCCGGCGCGCATCAAGAGGTCGATCAGCGCGATCACGGTGCGTGTCTTACCGGATCCAGTCGCCATCACCAGTAGCGCCTTGCGCTCGCCGTCCGCCTCGAAACTCCGCGCGACATTGCGGATCGCCCGATGCTGATAGGGGCGTTCGACGATCTTGCGGCTGATCGGCTCCGATCCCAGCGGCTTGCGGGCGGTGCGGCGCTGGATCAGCAGCTCCAGCTCGTCGCGCTTGTAGAAGCCGCCGATCTGGCGCGGCGGATAGCGGGTGTCGTCCCAGATCCAGTGCTCATAACCGTTGGAATAGAAGATCACCGGCCGCTGGCCATAGCGCGCCTCCAAGCAGTCGGCGTAAAGTTTGGCTTGTTGCTGGCCCTGCCGGGCGTCCTTGCGGGTGCGTTTGGCCTCGATCAGCCCGAGCGGCTTGCCGTCGGCGCCCCACAACACGTAATCGACGAAGCCGATGCCTTCGTTGTTCGGCATGCCCTCGACGCGGAATTCGGTGTCGTCGGCCTCGTCCAGCGCCCAGCCGGCCTCGCGCAGCAACAGGTCGATATAGCGGTCGCGGGTCTCAGCTTCGTTGTAGTCGTGCTGGTCGGCTTGTGCCTCGGCTGCCTTCCGCGCCGTGGCGACCTGCGCCCGCAGCGTCTTCAACTCGTCGTCGAGATTTTGCCTGTCGGCGAGCAGCTCTGCCAGCTCGCCGTTTTTGGCATCAAGCTCGGCCTGCTGCGCTTTCACATAGGCAAAGGTCTTTTTCAGCACATCGTCACGGCGAGACATTTGCGAGGCGTCGAAAGTGAGGCCGTCTGCCGGCTTGCCTTTCCGGGCATAGGTGCGGGCCAGCCAGAAGCAGACGTGAAACAGTTCTTTCACCGCGCCTGCGGCATCGCCTGGGCTGGTCTTCCGCTCCTCGTGCACCGCGCGATTGCGCAGCGAATTGATGTATTTCGCTTTCGCGAACACCGCTTCGCCTGTCGCTCTTCGAAAAGTCGGCTCGTGCAGCAATGCGGCGATATTATCCTGATAGGGCAGCTTCAGGTTGGGATCACTGCGAAACGCCCATTTCACCGCGATTTCCACCGCCTTGCCAGCAAAGAATGCTGCCGCGGTCGGCGATGCCCCCGCCTGGCGCTCCGCCTCCACCGCCGCCTCGTGCACGGCAGGGAATTCGGTGGCGAGGAAGGCGAAATTGGACATGCGGCTGCCCGATTAGAGTTGGCCGGAGAAGGCGCGGGATTGGAGGGAGGAGAAGAGAGATTCCGTGTTGTCCGAAGACGAAAGCAAACGCTTTGCCTGGATAGCCGCTTGTTCGGCCAATCCAACAAATCTGTATTGTAGATCGACCGGCGGCAAAATAGCGGGGAACGCCGAAAGCTGAGTCTTGTTTATCGAAGCGATTCCCGTGGTCTGCTTTGCCACGCTCAGAAAGTATCTTTTCCCATAGGGACTGCTTACCAGCCAATTCAGGAAAAGAGGCAAGATAGCTTCAGATTTAATCCGCACTCTGAAGATGTGGTTCTGATGGATTGCTTCGTCCAATTCTCCACCCCACAAAGTGCCGCGGCCAAGTTTGTCAGGATCGCCGCCCTCTGTCAGCAGCAGATCGTCTTTTCTTAGACGATAGCGAGCGATTTCATCTTCTGTCGCCTCGATGGATTTGACGCCCCCAAGTTCAAGCCTGCGATCTTGCACGTTCGCTACCGCCAGATAGGGGACTTGTCTCGTGGCCTGCCCGGTGAGTTTTCTTCCCTTCGTTATTCCGGAACCGATTTCGGCGAATTCAGACAGAGCGACGGGTGCGCCCCACTTGGAAATGTCATCCCCCGTATGGCCAAACAAATCAAAGAAGATCGATTCAGTAAGGCCATCGAGCATATCGAGCGCGCGTTTGCGCTTGCGTCGCAATGCATCCGCCTTGTCCAGGATTGCCGCGATCCGCCGCTGCTCCTCGAGTGGGGGAAGGGGGATTTTTGTTTCTTTGACTATGCCCTGCGAGATGTTCGGCTGTGCCCCGCCAGCAGCACGGCCCAAAAAGTGATTTATCTGCGATTGAAGGCAATGAAACACGTAGCGCGAATCCGCGCGCTTGGGATCCGGTCGAATGTTGCACACGGCTTGATTAGTAGCAGCATTAATGCCCAGAAAAGCCATACGTCCGACGGTTGCGCCATACATGGCAAGCAATATTGCGCCCTTAGGGACGATCTTAGCGCTGCTCTCCTTGACGGCGCGCTCCGTGATCTTTTCCTCTGTGTCAGTTATTACGCCTTCGCGGAGCTCTCCGGATTTCACCCAAGGAATGCCTCCCCTGTAAAAGTCCGCGTTTGCCCGACTGGGTGTTCCGCCGCTTCCTGTCTCGCAAAACTCGCCTAACGATAGTTCAGGATAGGCGCTCATAACATCGCCTCCAACTCGTCCAGCCCTTCCGCGATCTCCAGCTCCAGCGCCTTCAGCTCTGCGATGATCTCTTTTGGCGGACGATGGGCAGAGGCCTCGTGCACAATCTCCTTGTAACGATTGATCGAGAGATCGTAGCCGGCCGCTGCAATTTCGGCCTTGGGCACGCAGAAGCTTTGCGCCGTGCGTGGGCGTTCTTCTTCAGCTGCATGCCGCTGCTTCCAGCGGGCGGCGATGTCGGGCAAGTTGTTTTTCGTTTGCTCGTCATCGGTGAGCTTTGCCTTCGGCCCGATCTTCTCCGAAGGCAGAGATGGATTGCGCTTGTCATCCAGCGAGAAGCCATCGGCCTGCAAATCGTAGAACCAGACCTTATCGGTGCCGCCAGAGTTGGTCTTGGTGAAGAGCACGATTGCGGTGGAGACGCCGGCATAAGGCCTAAACACACCGGATGGCAGCTTGACGATGCCATCGAGCCTTTGATCCTCGACCAGCATGCGGCGGATTTCCTTATGCGCGGTGGAGGAGCCGAACAGCACGCCGTCTGGAACGATCACCGCCGCGCGCCCGCCGGGCTTCAGCAACTTGATGAACAGCGCCATGAAGAGCAGCTCGGTCTTCTTGGTCTTAACAACCGTGAGTAGATCCTTCGCAGTCGTCTCGTAGTCCAGCGAACCCGCAAACGGCGGATTGGCGAGCACCAGACTGTAGCGGCCTTCGTCGCCGGCATGTTCCTGCGCCAACGAATCCTTGTAGCGGATATTGGGATTTTCAACGCCATGTAGCGTCATGTTCATCGAGCCGATCCGCAGCATGGTGCCGTCGAAATCGAATCCGTGGAACATCTCCTCATTGAAATGGTCGCGGCTCGCTACGTCGTGGAACAGTTTTGGATGATTTTCACGCAGATATTCGCCAGCCGCGACCAGGAAGCCGCAGGTGCCGCAGGCGGGATCGACGATCACGTCCTTCGGCCCCGGCGCCATCATCTCCACCATCAGCGCGATGATGTGGCGCGGGGTGCGAAACTGGCCGTTTTGCCCGGCGCTAGCGATCTTGCCGAGCATATATTCGTAGAGGTCGCCCTTGGTGTCGCGATCCTCCATCGGGATGTCCGCCAGAAGGTCGACCACCTTGGCCAGCAGCGCCGGCGTCGGGATGGTGAAGCGCGCGCCCTTCATATGGTCAGCGTGGGCGGTGCCGGCCTCGGCCATGTTGCGCAGGAAAGGGAAGACGTGTTCGGAAACCAGCTCGAACATGGTCGCCGGGTCCTTGTTCTTCAGTTTGGACCAGCGCATGTCCTCATAGGCGACGCCCTTGCCCTTGCCGAGGCCATCCTTGCCCTCGGGGAAGATCCGGCGCTCCATCGGCTTACCGAGCCGGTTCGCCTTGTTTTCCTCGCGGGTATGGGCCTCGTCCAGGCCGCGCATGAACAGCAAATAGGTGATCTGCTCGATCACCTCGAGCGGATTGGCGATGCCCCCCGCCCAGAACGCATTCCATACCCCGTCGATCTTCGACCGAAGTTCACCCGTCAGCATGCCACCCCCCAAATCTGGGAGGCAACCTAATGGGTTGGCGATCAATAGGAAAGACGCCAACAGCGCCCGGCTTGGGAGCTTCTGGTGGACCTACTGGATCGTCAGCCGCCCTCTGATTTGCCGCTGGGACGACGAGGACTGAGACAAAGAGCCACCGGTTGAGGTCGATTCGACGTCCAGCGACGACGACGTCGAGGACGTGAGCTCGCAGTCGATGAAGGCCGCCTTGGAATCCTGGTCTATAAAGCGACGGCCGGACCGCAGGGAGGAGACGAGCTGCGAGAGCCGAAATCTACATAGATCGACCGCTTCTAACCGCGACGATGTCTGCGACAGGCGAAGCGTTCTTCTAGCTCAAACCCAAAGCAACAAAATTGCGCCATTGGACCGTGGGATGAAACATTGATTCTAAGATTATGCCGGCTCGTTTGAACAAGCCCCAAGGGTAAACGAAAGGACTCCGCCGCGTTAGGTCTCAGCAGCTGATCTAGCGAAGTTCGGTCATTTTGCTCGGACCCGTTTTCAGTTTTGTCGCTCGTGATGAGCTAGCACATTGATTTGGAGCGTGTGACCGCCGGAATGGTGCCTCGCGGCGGCAACAATCTGCGCCTGCTACCCGAGCAGCGAATATACATTCAAGCTTGTGAGAAAGCGTTTCTGGAGATTGTCAGGCTAGCTCCAGGCTGATCCGCTACTAAAAATCTGAACCTATTTTTCAGCGGGTCATTTTCGGCAACAAGTGCGTTCTGTCTGCCTGGGACGTCTTCAACCCTGCCGCCCACTGGGAACAGAATGCAAAATTTTCTCCGTGTGATTCGTGCTCAGTTCGCGAATTTCAGCGGAAAATCGCGTGTTGCGTTTCTATAACATAGAAATGTAACTGCGTTTTTCTCGTCACTTCGCACAGATTTTGGCCTCCAGAACTGTCAAAGCGCACAGGACTTCTGTGCAGAACGAACAGAAATTCTGTTCAATGGAGCAGCGTGTGTGCGTGTTCATGTGAAGCGTCCGCTCGTTTAAGGCCTTACTATCGTATTCCGGATCCTTGTCTAAGCGACTCAAGCGCCGATTGGTCTACGAATGAAAATTGACGTCGCAGCGATACGCAATGGATCGAGCTGACTGGAGCAAATCGGCCAGCGCAGTTCGTGGATTACCCTGGCCGACGAGCTTAGGGGCTGATCTGCCCCATCGAGGAGCTGACTCTCTAATCTGGACGCGAGCCATTTGTAGCCAATGGGCTCCAGAATCAGATTAGGAGGCCGCTGGTGAGCTAACTGGAAACGCTAGTCGGTCGAGCCGAAGAGGCCTCCCGATGAATCCGCGGGCTTCTCTCAGCCAGGTAACATGGAGGGTCGAGCAGACCTGCATGCACGTAAAGTTGGTGAATGAAGCGGCGGAGCCGCCTGCGTCACCGCGAGCTCTTTCGATCCAAGGAAACCTTCTAACCGGAGTATCCTCAATTCCGGAGACATCACCCATGTAACGCCTCCCATATACTCTATTACTCTTATAAGAATATAGAGATATGGAAGGCGTTACATCCAAGCATTTCAAGGCGCCGATTTCACTGCTCCGGGGGTAGAGGGAGCCGCTAAAGCGACAGCTACGGAAAAGGTGAAGGTAACTTCCTGCGCTGGCGGAGCCGACGGACACGATCCCGAGTGAGGCTGCGTGTTCTTGCCCGGACTGGGTCTGTATCGCCACATTTTTGCGCAATGTGCTTTCCAAGTTTTTCGGTCACTCTTTCACAATGTTCAGCGAAGGGGCACTCTGCACAGGTTTGGTTTTCGCGAGCAAAAGCGTGCAGAATGGCAAAACAACTTGGTCGCAGCTCCTGCGTTTTCAGAGCGGCGGCCACGGCGGGCGCTGTGACGGCTTCTTCGAGGGCCAGTTCGACCCTCCGAGGCCCGAACTCGAAATAGGCTCGATCGAGAGGTAGAAGTTTCAGTTCCTGGCAAACCCTCGCGATCAGTGCGGGCTTCATGTGTCGTTCCCTGACGACCCGGACTACCCAGTCTTGGTGCGCGTATTGGTTCAGGTGGGCGCTGAAGTTTGAAAGGTGATACTGCGGTAGATTGGACACCATGAAGTAAGCTTCATTGTGAGCAGTCCAGACTTCCGCGATGTATTCCGCGAGAGGAGGGGCGTTTCGCTCGCAGTAGAGCTGGTTCGGCCGGGGTGGCTTCTGATAGCCCCGTCGCAGAAAGAACTCGAGGGCATGCTCGCAGAAGAAATCGTATGGAAGTCCAAGTCGATCGACAAACTGACGTGCTTTCCAGCAAGCCGTGAATTCGGTCTTGCTGCTGCGCCAATTACCCCGATGAAATGCCAGTTTTTCGGCGGCTTCGTTGGTCGCAAAATTTCTGGCCCATTTGCGGCGATAAGCCTGCAGATACTGCTCAGCGAATAGGTTGGTCGCGTCCATTGGATGCATAAATCTATAGCCGAACCACTTTGTAGTCATCAAGGAATGTTCCTGGCTTCCCTCTTTGGCCGAAAGCTTCAGCGCGGCTTCAAAGCACTTTTCGACGAAGGTGCGGTCGATCGGAATAGATGATTGAGATCGGGGCATAGCTTTTCATTCAGCCAAAACGATATCTTGGCTGTCTCTTGGCTTGAGTGAGATTGGTAAGTCCCATATAGCGGCCAGCTCTGGAATTGATCGAAGATCTTTCGACCAAGATCAAAGAATCGATGGCGCACAGTAAGCCCGACGGTTTGAGTCTGTCGCGCTGCTACAGCAGCTGGATATGAACAGGACAGCCGGTCCGACGGATGGAACCCGAACTGACGTCGGAACTGCTCCGCCCATCCACGGCTACATTGCCGCTGCAAGTCCCACAGTGGATGTGACTGGACTCGTGGTGATAGTAACGGCCAAGGATAGCCCGAAAAATTCCGGTGGCCCCAATACGCAATGGATTGGACTTCCGAAAATAGTTCTAGGACTTCGCTTCTCGCAAAGCCCTAGAGGGTAGCTTGAGACGGCAGGCTATTCAAATTTGTAGCCGCCGATCGCGCAAAATTCGCTTGCTGTATCATTCATCATCGAACTGCTTTCGGCGCCCATTTTGAAGCGATAGCTTACGACAGTGCCGTTCCGCTGCGTTACGGAGCCCAAGACGGTCTGAAAACCTACATAGCCACCGTAAGAGTTCTTCGCGTTGACTTGGAAGCAGTAGTCGGGCGCGTCAGCCTGAGCCTTGATCAGATTGGGCCATCGATATTGAGCGGATAGTGGATCCTTTAGCCGGCTCCCATACGTGCTCGTGATGATCTTCTTCTCAGCATCCGTCAGCGGGCGTTGTTGGGCGTAGCTAGTGCCGACCGAAATGGTAGCTAGGACGACGAGCGTAAGTGTAGTTCTGAGCATTCTCTCTTTTCCTGTTTGCTGGGGTGATTTGAGTGGATGGGGGCGCTACCCAAGGCGTGCGACCAGATCGACCGCGCGCAGGTGGGTGTAGCGCTGCAGCATCTTGAGCTCGCGATGTCCCGAGATCGCGCTGACCTCGGCGATGTTGAGACCCTTCTCGAAGAGCCGAGAGATCGCCTCATGTCGCAAGTCGTGAAAGTGCAAATCCGACATCGCGGCACGGACTCGGAGATGCTCGAACGCCAGTCGCACCGAATTCCCGGTCACGGCGAACACTCGATCGCATCTGACGCCGGCGCTCCGGAGATCCTGCAGAGTTTGAACAGCGCGGCGTGACATGGGAACGTCGCGGCTGTCGCCGTTTTTGGTCAACGGCAGGTGGGCGACCCCTCGTTTGAGATCGACGTGTTCCCACTTGAGATCTAAGAGCTCGCCTCGCCGCATTCCTGTTTCTATGGCGAGGATGATCAGCGGCTTGAGCAGCGGGGTGCGCCCGCGGTCGCAGGCGTCGAGTAAACGCTGCTCTTCGCCGTCTTTGAGCCTTCGCGTTCGACCACGTGGGACTGGCGGGCGTCTGACCAGTTTGACCGGGTTGCGGGGCACCCAGAGTCCCCACTCGCGGGTCGCGATCTCGATCGCGTGCGATATCGTGTTGAGCTCTCGGACAACTGTCGCCGGAGCCACGATCTTGAGCCGCTCGTCCCGATAAGTTGCGACGTCCGAGCTGGTCAGCTTGGCGAGTGTCCGGTGCGAGATGGGGCAGCGCGAAATTGAGTTGATCCGCGCTTTCTCGGAGACGGCCCCACGCTTGCCAGGTGTCACCTCATTGGCGTAACGGGAGAGAAGCTCCCCTAGCGTCGTCTTCTCGGCAGCTCGCGTATCAGCGACCCAGCCAGACCTATCGGCTTCCGCTTCAAGGTCGCGGGCCCAACGTTCGGCTGCAGTCTTCGTATCGAACGACTTGGCGCGGGGTGGGACTCCGCGACGACGCACCTGCGCCTGCCAACGCCCTCTGAGCTTTCGAATAGTTGCCACAGACCGTGCTCGGATCACCTTGTTTTCTCGATACAAGGACGCCGGTGACTCGGTGCCAAGGATTATCCCGGCGCTGTGTGGGAAAAGTGGGGTGTGCCGCGTCTGTGCCTATTCCCAGCCACCGTCGGAGCCAGGACGCGAAAACGCCTATGGGAACAATGGGGACCGGACAGGGGCAGCTGCGATCGCGATCGAGCTGCGTTGCCGTGATGAGGCAACGCTCTACGATGAGCGAGAAATGCGGCTCCGCGCAACCGAGCGTTGACATCATGTTCGCCTCCTCTAGGGTGCGCGCAATGCAGACGTTCGAGGAAACCCATGATCATAAGCCAACAGCGACTCACGCTATTCGTGTTGATCTCTGCCGTGGAAACTGACGTGCGACAGCTGATAGTCAAGTCAATCTTATCCCAAAAGAAATTTGCCGAAGTGTTTCCTGCCGCTCTTATTGCGGAATCTCAGCAGCGAATGCAAAAGTCGCCGGAGCTTGTTCAAGGTCATTCTGATGAGATCGATCTTCTGGATTTCATGAACCTAGGAGACCACTTCCAAACTCTGAATCGATCCAAGGAGTTTATTCCGACGCAGACTGCGAGACTGGTTGCAAAAAATAAGACGATCGAAACTTTGGTTAATATCAGAAATCGAGTGATGCATGGGCGCCCCCTTGATTTCGATGATTTGCCCTTCGTCAAGAACTTCTGTCAGGAGTTGACGTCTGCTGATCAGAACAGCTGGAACACCACTGCGGAGCTATTGAAGACACTTAGGCGCAATCCGGCTTATGTCTTCGAGCACGAGGATGAATTCGAGCTGGAGGTTCGGGACACTATTCTAAACAACTTGCCATCGCCCGACTTCGATGACACGGGTTTTGTCGGCAGAGCGGATCACCTGGATCGACTCAAGAAGGCGATAAAAGGTAGTTTTCCGATCATCACAATTCTGGGCGATGGAGGACTGGGAAAAACTTCATTGGCGCTGAAGGCGCTTTACGACATCCTTGATGAGTCTTCGAACCAGTTCGATGCCATCGTTTGGACCACCGCCAAGACCACGGTCCTGACCGCCGATGCAATAAAGGACATAGAAGGGTCTATAAAAGATTCCTTGAGTATCTTCTCTGCTGCGAGTGCTGTGTTGGGGGGCGCGCCTGGTTCCGACCCGATGCAAGGCCTCCGTCAATGGTTGGAGACCTTCCGCATTCTGCTTGTTATTGACAATCTCGAAACGGTGCTCGATGAGCGCATTAGACGCTTTGCTGCTGATATTCCACAAGGGAGCAAGATACTCTTTACGACGCGCGTCGGGCTTGGAGCACTTGATTTTCCGGTCGAGCTGCAACAGCTGAGCGAACGGGAAGGGGTAGAGTATTTCAAACGCATCTGCGATGTATACGGGCTGCCGGAGCTTCAAAATAAGAAGAGAGACTACATTCTAGATACCTGCGCGCGGCTCAATTTTAGCCCGTTAGCCATCAAATGGTTTGCGCAAGCGATACGAGCCGGTGGCAGTCCTTCATCTTTGCTCGCTGATCCTAAGCTTGTGCTGAGATTTTGCGTTGCGAACGTGGTCGACGGTTTGTCTCAGTCTGCGAGGACTGTGCTGGATGCACTGATTATCTCTAGTCGACCTCAAACGCTTTCATCTCTGCATTTCTTACTCTCGGAAGAGCTTATCGCGTTGTCCAACGCGCTCAGAGAGCTAAGAGCCGCAAACTTGATTTTGATCACGCCAAGTCAGCTGCTTGGCGGTGACGATTTCTACATGGTGAAGCCGCTCGCGAACTTTTACGTGAGAAACTACTTTTCTCCATCTCTTGAGAGACAAAAAGAGCTCCGCGCCAAGCAAAGCCAGCTCTCATTTGCGCGCGATCGACTAATGGCAAGGCGCAAAGGAAAGCCGAATATTTACGATCCGAACCATATCTTCATCAGAGAAGAGCATGCTGGGAGCGACTTCATTGTCGCTGACTACCTTTCTTCAGCTTTAACTTCATTGAGAAAGGAGCAGCGAGAGCAGGCTGAAGCGCATCTTGCAAAGGCGATGAATATGTCGCCAAATTACTTTGAGGTGCACCGCGTAGAAGCATTTATGTCATTCGTTATGCAAAATACGTTTAGAGCGGAAGATGCCTACGAGCGTGCAATCTCACTCTGTGGCGACTATGCCCCATTGCGCTATTTTTATGCTGGCTTCCTCATCAAGATCGATGAGCCTGAACGTGCGGTAGCACAACTGGAGCAAGCGGCAAAGCTCGATACCCAAGAGGCGAGCATCAAGATTCAGCTGGCGAGAGCTTATACTAGGACGCGTAATTTCGAACTGGCAGAGCAGAAATTGCACAAGCTGGTAACGAGCGACCTTTCCAATAAGGCCAAAAAGCTGGTCGTTGAGAATTGGTTTCAGCTCTATTCACAGCGATTGAATGCCTCGATTAGTCAAATGGATCTGAATGAGGCGTTCTTGGTGATAGAGCAGCTAGGCGATTACGTTTCCAATCTGAATCCGCAAATCCTGGACTCAAAACATCGCGTAACAGCATTTCGCATTACCGGTCTTATACATCGATTTATCTCTGACGAGAGAGGTAGTGAGCGTTGTTCGCTGGCTCGCTCGATAGCAGGTGCGATTGAACGGCTTTTCGAGAATCAAGCATCGCCTGTCGCGTCTGATGAGCAGGACGTGGACGTTACTCCCCCTTCCGCAAGGCAAAGGATGGGCACCATCAAGAACATCGTTCGCGAAAAGAAATTTGGATTTATACGGGAAGATAACGGCTCTGAATGGTTCTTCCATCGAAACCATATGCGGGCCATGGCCGCGTTTGAGACGGTAACGCAGGGAGATAGAGTTTTGTTCGGTCTCGGAGAGAACGAGCAAGGACCATGTGCCGTTGGGGTAGAGCTTGCCTCAAAGCACGCAGTCAAATAGCTGCTGGTCAGCAGGAATGCTTAAGCAACCGCTCCGGCTTTGAAGGGCAGCGGTCCATTGGCTGCGCCGCCACTGTGACGGATCGTGACTCAGCTAGGTCGCTGAAGCAAGCGGGCATTGATTTAGAAGGAGAGTTCCACGGCAGAGCTTTGCCCTGCCAGAGCCATGGTCTATTAGAATTGCTCCCATCGGAGTGCCGACCGCTCGAACGTCCGTCACTCCAATCTGTTGCTGCCGCCAGCGAAAGCTCGCCGACCTAATGGGCTCCCCGGGTTCGGCACCATCCGCATCACGATTGCTTCGCCTCAATGTTGGGACGGAACGTCGGGCCTCGGACAACTAGTCAGGCTCGCTCTACGAAGCTGTTGACGACAGCTTTCGTGCCCGCGCGTTCGAAGTCCACCAGCAATTTGTTTCCATCAATCGAAACTATCTTCCCGTATCCAAATTTCTGGTGGAACACTCGATCATGAAGGTCGAGCTCGTAAGAGTCGCACTGTGCAAACTCAGAGCCCCATATCTCCATCTCGTCATCCAAAAGTGAATCGGAAAAGTCCACGTCTGCCTCAGTGAGGGTCGTTAGATCATAGTCGCCTGGATCTCGAAGCGCCGCTATTCTATCTGCGTGGCGCACCGTTGCTCTCTCAAACGTATTTCTAACGCCGCGACCATTGCCAAATCCGTCGTCTCCCTCAACCAATGAAAAATACTTCAGGAGCGCGTCAGCGGCGGCGGGGGTCAGGCGAAAACCATGTTCAGCGGCCCGCTTCTCGAAAATATGCAGCATCTTATCCGCAGAATAATCTTCGAACTCAATTCGTCTCGTGAAGCGGCTTTGAAGCCCGGGGTTCGAAGCGATGAAGGCGGCCATGGGATCGCTGTATCCCGCGACGATCACCACGAGGCGATCACGATTATCTTCCATTAGCTTCAGTAGGGTCTCGATAGCCTCCGGACCGAAATCCCACGGCGCATCCTTCACGAGACTATAAGCTTCATCAATAAAGAGAACGCCATTTAGAGCGCTCTCGATGACTTTTTTTGTGTTCGTCGCGGTCTGACCAACATAACCGACAACCAGACCACTCCTGTCGGTCTCAACGAGGTGCCCCGACGAGAGAATACCGAGGGCCTTATAGAGCTTGGCTACAATGCGCGCGACGGTAGTTTTACCAGTGCCTGGACTGCCGGAGAAGACGAGGTGAAGCGAGATTGGGGACTGTTTCAAGTTCCTAGCAGCACGAAGCCGTTGAACCTTTATAAAATTGGTGAGGGAAATGATTTCCCTTTTAACGGCATCGAGGCCGATCATCTCGTTCAGCTCAGCTAAGGCTTGAGCGAGCTCGCTATCTGATGCTGCAGCCTTTTGCTGGACCAATTCACGCTTAGCTGATTGGCGAGGGTCAGCATGACCTTCATAGCTAGTCACGGCCTCGCGCATGGTGCGAATAATTTGTTCGCCCCTTAGAAGTTCAGGTCGCTCGAATCCAATTTGGTTGATCCGGCTTGCCACCTCTGTGAGCGCGTTGGTCGCAGCGAACGCACGCAATCCTGCTGATTTCAACGTCTCTGTTATGAAGGCGTTTGCCTGCATGTTGAAGCGATCGCGCTCAAACTGTCCGAAGGCGGCTAAAAGTGTTATCGCAACAGAGAGCAGCGGCAGTAGGTATCCATCACCCAAAGGCGAGGCCGCTAGCAAGGCTGCGAGTTTGTCCGATGCTACAAATGAGATGTATTCCTCTTCTCGGCCATTCTTGGCAAGAGTCTCGAGCATAAGGGGAAAGTGATCTGTAACCTCGGTCAATCTACGAATTGCCTCACGTTTCGACTCCGCAAACTCGGGAATTGATCCAAGCGCGGCAGCGAAGCCATCCAAGACGGCATCGGCAATCGCATTTTGCCCTATATTGATAAGGCCGGGCGACATCAGAGCGCAAAAATACCAAGCGAGCTGGTCACAGAATTCGTGAATAAACTGTTCCCGGTCAGGAGGAGTGTTCGCGATCTGGCGCTCGATCCACGCAACCATTTCTACTTGCTCGACTCCGGCCGTGCTCCACGCTCGTCTGAAAGTTGGGCTTGATTGGTAGTCTAGCCAAGATTCTTCACTTAATGCACTGAGTTGCTTGGCAAGCGTGTCTTTCCAATCAGAGCGAGCAGTCATTTTAGGTTTGCTTCCATTTTTCGTCTGTCCGCCCCAGCCTCGAATGGGCAGCGGGCTCTGAATAGAACATCGCTGACAACAAGGCAAAATGGTCGCGCGAAGGAGAATGTTGAAATCGGGGGGAGAGCCGATTTGGGTGGGTCTCGCGAGCTTCGCCATTAATTTTGAGCGCTGGCAGGCGTCGCTCGTGTGCCTTTGATCGCAGGCATCATATTGATGGCCGCACTCTCGGTCCGCCGGGGGTGGTGGTCTCGTAGGCTTCGGGGGGACTCGCCAAGAGCATAGCGATCTGTGCAGTTTCAGGCCGCAAATTGCGTTCGTCTAGCAAATTCTTTTGGAGCTCGTTGCCCGGCCAGAGCCACGGTCTACCTGACCTGCTCAGACCGGAGTGCCGGCCGGTCGATCGACCACCACTCCGGCCTGGTTGCCCTAGCCAGCGAAAGCTCGCCGGCCTAATGGGCTCCGCGCGGGTTCGCCGCCATCCCCATCGCCACGATTGCTCCGCCTCCAGGTGCGGCTTCTCCCGTGGTCCCCGCGCTTATAGGGTCCGGGTCCCCTTAGACAAAAACGGGGCTCCAGCATGTCTCGCCGTCATGCCGTCGTCTCAACGAGAGTCTTGAATTCGCTGAAGAACTCGGGGTGGCGTCTTTCGAGATATTTAGCGACCTTCGTGTTGTCGATGAGTTTGGCCAAGTAACCTTTAAGCACCGTAAAGTGCAGGTGATCTTGGCCGTAGGTGTCTTGGATCGACGTTATCGCCTGCTGCAGCTTTGAGAGCTCGCTTTCCATCCGTGAAAGAGCTTCCGCAGTCATGCCCTTCATTCGCTTCGGCGCGGACGAGTTTACCAGCTGCGCTTGAGGTGTGCCGGCGAGTATGGCCGAGGCATACCCCACCGAATAGTTGTTTGCGTTGGTCAGAAGCTCTGCCGTCTCAATTTGCCGTATCGGAATCATCTTTCGCAACACGTCGAAGACGGCCATCGGGCACATCTTATCCTTGAGAAGCGCCACAGCCTCTTCGCAGATGCCTTCGACCAGCGTTGCCTTACGGACTAAGCTACGCACGTTGATGTCGAGTGCTCTAGCGATCTTCTCCTTTGGAACGTTGCGTTCGATCGCTTTCGCTATCATTCGCTGTTCCTGAATGGCTGACAACCGGCTTATCCTCTTATTGTAGGTGAAAGCCTCATCGTCGCTAGACAACAAGCATTCCACTTGCGCTTCTCCAAGGTCTTTTAGGACTTCAATCCGAAGGTGGCCGTCGAGCAAAAGAAATGCACCCGTCCCCTGCTTGTCGCGGCAAACAACCGGCGGTTCGACAAGGCCAATCTCCCTGATAGAACAGGCAATTTGTTGGTATTTGCGGCTAGACTTTACGGTCTTGCCTATTGCGCGCACGGGCAGGATCGCAGAGATATCGATATGGACGGTATCTGAGCTAAAGGCCTGCATTACCTCGGGCAATGCACCCGGATCGACGTATCGATTCATTGATTTGGCCTCGCTGCGAGTCGCTCTTGCAAGATTGCGGGCATCAACGCGAGGTCTTCGGCCTGCAATAGTCTGACGAACTCAGTGTCTTCGCGCAGGGCTCGGATTGCCTCGACCACAAACAGCAATCGGTTCTGAGTTACTTCGGCTTTCTTGATCAATAGGCGCTGGCGATCGGCCTCCTTCCTGTAAACCCTAATCATCGATTCGCTCGTGAGGGGCCTCTTGGACGTCTGTCGTCCAAAGCTCTGACCGTGCAGGTGCTTGCCTCGCCTTTGGCGCTGTTCGATCACGCGTCTGACTGCAACCAATTTTGCGCCTCGCAACTTCTTTTCCGTATAGGCCTGTGTCAAAGCGCGCTGCACCTCATTGTCGTCGCATCGGGCGATTTCGATTGCCATGTTTAGAGGCAGAATACCGGTTTCGACGGCATGGACGAGGCGTTCTTCCCCTTTTGATAGGAGCGTGCTGATCATCCGAACATAGTCAAGGCTGACGCCAATCTTGCTGGCAATCTCTCTTTCATCGTAACCGCGACCTCGTAAGGTGCTGATGTCCTCTAATAGATCGATTGCGCGGTGGTGACGACGAGCGCAGTTCTCGACTAGGCTCATAACGAGACAGTCGCTCTCCTCTGCTTGAATTACGATGGACGGAATCTGTTGCTGGCCCAGTTGAAGGAATGCTTCTATTCGGCCCTGCCCACATACCAGATCATATCGATAAGAATCCCCTTCAGAGGTGCATGGGCTGACCGTAATAGGACGTTTCAGGCCAACCTTCGCTATGCTCTCCACAATCTCGCGAAAATTTCGTTGATTGCGCGCGCGAGGGTTTAGGATGCGAATCTGGTTGATTGGTATATTCCTAATCTCTAGGCGAGGACCGCCTGTTGTGCTTCGCGTATTCATGCAGCCTCCTCAAAGGGACACTGTCTAGCCAGCGAATAAAGCGAATCTAGTTCATCAAATCGATAGGCATCCAAATGAAGTGCGTTGTCTTGAGCGAGCTTTAGCCGCGATGTCGTGAGATCGAGTCTAGGAAAGACGTAATAGTCTAATATGTCGGTGTTCGACGTTGATAATCGGACTGCGATGGTAAGATCTGGGACGAGACTCGTATCAAACCTCACGTGCCAGCGATAACCGGTGCCAGAAATGCAGGCTCGCGCGATCACGACGGCTGCCGTGAATTGGTCGTTTATAGTTAGAAGCTGATTTTGATCCACCACGATATGACCGCCCGCTAGCTCGAAGCCGCGAACTATCGTGGCGACAATTGCGGGATGGTGATCCCTGATCCGGCGGTTGATCTCGATATATGAATAGTCTCGATCTGGAATATATCCGATCAGGCTATATGCCCGGATCAGACTCCCAAATCGATGCCGATAGGCGCTTGCCGATGGCATGTCGTCTCGCTCGTCGATGATAAGCCCAGAAAGATAGCCTTCATCTTTCAAAACCTCCTGCAGCAGACACAGAAGGTCCTCGTCGGTATAGTGAGCGCTGCGAGCATCGATGATCGTGCGAGCTCGCTCAAATAGCTCGCGGCTGACCACGGCGGGAAATGCGCCCTCCGCTCTAACCCAGGTATCCGGACTGTTTACAACGCGCCTCTGCTTGAGCTTGAAAGAGACGCGGTTGAAAACATTGTTCCCAATATACTTTTCGTTGGTGAGGATCTGATGGACCGAAGCCCGCGTCCAAGGATGCCCCAAGTCGGTGAGACTGCAGGCTATGTTTAGGCGTTCGGCAATCTCTTTCTCGGACAATCCTTGCTCGACAAACATTGCATAGATTCGACGAACCTGTTCCACTTCCTCAATCGGCCCGAGAGTAAGCACAACTCGATCTGTCTGAAGGCTCTTCCGATCTCCGCGGTTAAGCATTGCCTTCGGCGTGCGATTTTCGTCAATCAGCTGACGCCTGAGGCCAAACCCTGCAAGCCCGCCCTGCCGAAACCCTAACTCGACCAGTCTGCATTGGCCCGCAAAGACTTTGACGGAGAGTTCTCGGCTGTATTCACCGGCCATCACCCGCTTTACGTTCTTAAGCAAGACCGAACCGATGCTGCCATCGTTGTCAAATTGTTCGCCGCAATAGTGAACTCGAATTCCGGCGCGAGAGCAGACATGTTCGTAGTAAGCGCCCTCATCTGCGTCTTGGAAGCGGCCCCATCGACTCACATCGTATACAAGAATTGCCGAAAAGGTGGCTTGGCCAGTCTGCACTTCGCGCATCAGGCGTTGGAGGCCTTCTCGGCCGTAAACTGTTAGTCCGCTTCGACCCGAGTCTTCGAAGGTCTCGATAATTCGGAAACCCCGGTTTGCGGCGTATCTTTCGATCGTCTCAAGCTGATTCTCGGTCGAATATTTCTGATGGTCAGTTGACATGCGGACATAAGCAGCTGCGCGCTTTATGTCGCCATCGCGTTCTTCAACTTTGAAAGATCGACGTATCAAGCGGCGCCCCATCGTTGCTCTTTTCGCGCCGTCGCATAGCGGCCACCGGGCTCTCCGATCATAAGAAGCAGGGTGAGGGAATGTCGTTTCCAAAAAAGGGCAAGATGTTTCCTGGCGAGCAGAATGATGAACTTGCTATCGAACATGGAACTCATTCCAAGATCTTTGCTGCGAGGATTGCATCTGCCCTAAACGAGGAGCTCGGAAAGACCAGTGCGCACGTGAAGATCGTTGCGGCTTGGACTGGAGCCCATGAGCGCACTGTGAAGAATTGGTTCGCCGGTCGCTACGGGCCCAGCGGAGATCATCTGGTGACGCTTATCAAGCATTGCGACGCCGTCTTGATGGCGGTTCTTTCAATGGCTAATCGTGATCAGCTGCTCATTGGTGCCAAGATTGAGGACATCGAGCGTCGGCTAGCCGAGTTGCTCGAGATCCTCCGGCAGCGGTAGAATGTTAGTTGGGTAGTGAGTCAGATCAGCTTTGGGGGCGACATGGGCAATCGGTGGGCAAGCAGCGGGTTGTCTGGAAGTCGGGGCGTGTTCAAGGCGCTGCACAGCGGACTCACGGTGGGTCTAATTGCCACATCAGCTAGTGAGTTGAAAACTTGCACGCCTCACGAGCTCATCTCAGACGTGCTTCAGCGCAACCCCGAGGACTTTGATTTTCTTCCAGTCGTTGATGAAACGCATCGTTTTGCCGGGATGTTCCATGCCGCAGCTCACAGAGAGCGACGCACCTTAGGCACGGTGTGGCAATGCTATGTTCCTCTATCCGAGGACTATCTGCTTGGAGCCGATGCAAGCATTCTGGATTTTGTTCTAGATGCGGACGAAAAGCAGTGCCGCTTGGTGATCTCAGGCACTAAGGTCGTCGGATTGGTGAGTCTCTCTGACTTGCAAAGACTTCCAGTCAGGGCCGCGTTGTTCGCGCTGATTACTGGATTAGAGATGACGATGGCTGATCTGATCCGAACGAGACATCCAAAAAGCGAGGATTGGATGCGGTTTCTAACGAACGGGCGACAGGCGAAAATTGAGGAGGAACGCAAGAAAGCAAAGTCCGACGACGGCTATGTCGACACGCTCCTCTTTACACAATTTTGCGACAAGCGCGATATCCTAACGCAGAAACTGCCCGAACCGGAGCGGAGTGCGTTGAGTGCTGCGCTTGAGAGAATCGAAAGCCTAAGAAACAGCATAGCCCACGCGAACGAATACGCGTCCGCACCCGCCCAGGCGAAGAATGTCTGCAAAATCGCTCGGGAAATGTTGCATCTGACGGATCAGTTTCAGGACCAATTGTCGGCGACAGTTCTGGCAAAATAACGTGCTTAACCTTCGTATAAGGTCTTGCTAGGTTGAGGCGACCCTGAATATCTCATAGCGCGCCGCCAACCTATCTCGGTCCGGACGATCCCGCATTCGGTCGGGAAGCCGGATGCGGCGGCCGTCCAATTGTTTGAGGGCATCCAACATAGGGCCATCGTTTTGGTTCAGTAGCCGCTCTGAAACATGTATTCCAAAGTCCGGATCGATGCCGATCAGGTGTGCATCGAAGGCGGCATGGTGGATCTTAGACAAAGGGAGCCCGTTAGAGACCAGCGGCTGTCCCATCCGCTCATTGGCGTCCGCAACAATGTGGGCAGCATCCAATAGGAGGGGTTCTGGAAGCCCTGAAAGGGCGCACCGTCCACTGTAAGCTGCAATCACCGCCTCTCTGAAGGTGGCTTGATGCAAGCGTTGTTTTATCGTCCGAAGGGCGTATCTGCGCTCCGGCCCCTCAGATGGTGGGATCAGGCCGTGCTCGACAGATCCGAACACTACCCCAGCCTTTAACGTGCGACTATCCCAGCTCGATATGAATGCCGGAAGAAATGCTTGATAACGTCCCGGCGCCACTCCGAGAAAGTATATGATCGGAACGGCGTTTTCACATGCCTCCCTTAGCCAGCGGTTGTCAGCCGAGTTGGGATCCTCGCCCATAAAGGCGTAATCTACCGTCTCGTCACCTTCGAATATCTGACGATGAACCTCCCTTTGATCGTCATACCAAACCCTGGCTCCCGGCTTTGGAAAGACGGTCTTGATAGACAGCAGATGGTGCATTTGGCGAGGCTTAAAGATGCCGCGGCGCTCATTGAGCAGGGGCACTCGTTCACCGTGGAATATGAAGCCGGGCCTCAATTCCGTTGCTGTCAGATGCGAGTGGAGCTCAGTTAGCCGTCGGACGTGCTCAAAGGCAGCAACCCGCATCGATTTGTCGAACGTTGCTGCTTCCATAGAGGGAATCACCGAGGAGACGATCGGAGCATACCGCTGAGCTTGCCATAGCTCATGCCGAGTTCGAAAGAGAAAGTCCTCGAGCGAACTGTGGCCCGCGTGTGCCTGGCAGCAGGAAATGCTGCACCGGAAGCAAGGAAACCCTTTATCTATGGAGGGATATGCCCGTTCTTATTCCAGCTTCGGAGGGCAACGCTCTATCCAGCTGAGCTACGGGTGCTAGTCGAGGTTCATTTAGCCGATTGGCGGGGGGTGGGCAACCTCCGCTTTGCCCGGGCCCGGACGCCCGGCATCGCCCAATTCCTGGTCTTATGCTTCGCTCTTCAATCCCGGAGGGCGGCCGGTCCCGAGATCTCGCCGGAATCGGTCACGAACATCAACGGGCCCGTCTCCGAGGTGGCGAACACGGCCGCGGTGAGCGGGCCGCCAAAGCAGGCGCCGGTATCCAGGTTCAACCGGTTGGCCCGCAGATCGGGTGTCCCGGTCCGGACCGGCGTATGGCCATGGACAACGAAAAGCCCGTGGTCGTGATCCGACGACAGGAAGGGTTCCCGGATCCACAGCAGGTCCCGCTCGGATTGTGACGCCAGCGGCACGTCCGGCCGTAGCCCAGCGTGGACGAAAACTCGTCCATGCTCGATTTTCATCAGCGGAAGCGCACGTATCCAGTCGAGATGCTCGCTCGGCAGGTCGGCGGGATCGTCAATCCCGTAACTGTCGAGCGTCTGCTCGCCGCCGTTGCCCCACCAATTCATGAGGTCGCGGTCGGTGCGCTCCATGTCGGCTGCGCGAAGCAGCATCTCCTCATGGTTACCCCGCAGACAGACGAAGGGGCGGTCCTGCTTCCCTTCGCTGCCGACGAGAAAATCCATCACCTCGCGGCTCTGGAGGCCCCGGTCGATATAGTCTCCGACAAGGACAAACTGGGCGCTCCGCTGGCCGCGAATCTGGTCGCATGCGGCGAGAAGCGACGTCAGCTTGTCAAAGCAGCCGTGGATGTCGCCGATCGCGAAGGTGAGCTCTTCGTGCTCGGGAAGATGCAAAGCCAGGTTTCTCCCGCGTGCCAACTTAGATGGTGAGACCCTTTGTCGTGCCTTTGAACCTAATCCGCTCCGGACCCACGCCCACCTTCGCGAGCGATTCAATCACTCTGTCGTTCAGCGTCTTGCCGTCCTTGTCCTTGCGATCGCGTTGAACCGCGGTGAAATCATACACGAGCAGCCCGACATTGGCGCTGCTCACGTTGAGCTTGGCCCCGTCCGCAACGGCGCTGATCGCCGCAGCCACATTGCGGTGTCCGTTGCTCCATTCCGCCATCTCGGCCAGATTCTTCGCAACGCATCGATAGCTGTCATCGAACTCCGTCTTGTGAAGGTCGATCACCTTCTGATAGTCCGCGATCTGACCGACAATGTCGCCGTTCTCCAGCTCGGGGTTGCTGAACGTCTTGGCCTCCCAGAACACTAGATCCACGCCGGTCGCCGTCGTTTCGAAGTTCGCCAGGTCCATGCGGAGGAGGTTCCGCTTGATGCCGGGGACGCCGGATGCGTTGATCGCAATCTCGACGTCGACGACGGAGAGATTGGACGTCGCGATCTCGTGGACGCCTTCCTTCTCCTGTCCGGAATAGAGCGATGCCGCCCTTTTGAGCTTCGCCAGCGTCTCTGTGCGCTTGTATTCGCGCGTCAGCATTCTTGGCTCGGCGCTGCCGAAGGCGAACTTCCCCTCGACGAGCGAAACCTGATCCTTGAGGTCCGGATTCAGCAGATATTTTTCATGCGTCGAGGCGGTCACTTTCCCGCCCTTGAATGACACTTTGAAGATGGATTGTCCCTGCCAATAGACGTTCAGGTACTCGTCCCGAATGCCGATGATGAGTGTGGGATCGGCGAGAACGTCTTTCCACCAGCCATCCTGCTGGGCGAGTGTCTCGAGTGCCTTGCGAAAGTCGTCGCCCCGGATTCCGCGTCTGAAGCTCATCTCATACCTCCCACCATTCGCCATCGCTGCGTCGCGTGACGTTGTCAAAATATCTGGAGAAACTGTCGCCTTCGAATGTGTGAACGGGCACCAGCCTGTCCGGCTGTATTGCGTTCGCGAGCCGCTTGAGATCCAGGATGCTGGCGTGGCCCGAGGTGTGGATGATC
Source organism: Bradyrhizobium sp. LA6.8 (assembly GCF_040547935.1). Lineage (NCBI taxonomy): Bacteria > Pseudomonadati > Pseudomonadota > Alphaproteobacteria > Hyphomicrobiales > Nitrobacteraceae > Bradyrhizobium > Bradyrhizobium sp. LA6.8. The sequence goes on along the minus strand of NZ_JBEPQQ010000007.1, from coordinate 202,142 downwards.
TCGATGGGAACGCCGCGTGTCGCGAGATCCGCCTTCAGTCCGGCGCCAGGACCGTCCTTCAGGTATCCGTCCCATTGCGACCAGATCGCTCTGGTGCCGGGCCAGAGATTTGCGGCCTCCACGTCGTGGGCCATTGCCGGACGAAACAGCATCACGGTGCGATCGGCGATCTCGGTGATGCGCTCGCGGTAGATCCGTGCGGATTTGTAGGGATCCAGCAGGTCGAAGCGCTTGTTCCTTGCGATCTGTCGCCGCTGATATTCCGGCACATAGACCGACAAATTGGGCCAGCCGGCGTTCGGCAAGCGCTCGTTGCCGGTGGCCCGCAATATCTCCATCGCATAGAGGTCCAGCAGCAGCGTCCGGCCGCTGCGCTTGCAGGCGCGATAGATACTGACGATGCGATCGATGTTCTGCGCGGACGCCGAGAGGATGACGAAGCCTGGCTGCTCAAAACTCTCGGTCAGCCGCGCCTCGATCTCGTCCTCCGTCGGGAATTGCGTGTGCTCGTCGAGACGGCCGAGGCTCGACCCCTCCATCAGCATCGTGTCGATATCGCGGGGCGGATGGCTGACCAATCGCTCGAACAGACCGCCCTTGCGACCGTGGGCACGGATGTCGCCGCTGTAGAACAGACGCCGGCCGGCCGCCTGGATCAGCAGCGAATAGGCATCATAGGCCGAGTGATCGACGAGATAGGGCGTGATACTGAACGGACCGATCTGGAAAGTCCTGCGATCGTTCAGCTCGAATGAAACATTTGGCACGAAGCCGTTAGGCACGAAAGGAGCCGCCGCGCGCATGATACGCGCCGTCGCGGCGCCCATGGCGAGGGGGACGTCGGGTTTGCACAGGGGAAGCAGACCCCAATGATCGCCGTGTCCGTGCGAGAGGACGACCGCACGCAGGGTTGGATCTTCGACGCGAAGCCCGGCCACAGGCGGGAGAAGATCGTCGGACGCGCCGTCGGCATCCAGCGGAAGGCCAAGGTCGAGCAGGATTCGCTCGCCCGCGGCCTCGAGCTCGATGCAGGTGCCACCAATTTGCTGCGTTCCGCGGTGGACACGTCCGCGAAACGAACCGGCTGCTTCGGTCATCAGCGGTTGGTCTTGGCGGCCGAGCCGGGTTCGGCCGTCACTTGCGACCAGGCGATGGCGTTTTTGGCGGAGGGGAGGGCACTGCGAGATGGGCGGGGAAATTTCAAAGCGAATACGGCTCCAGGCAACGACTTATCTATATTCAAACGAGCGCCCGAGAAATTGCGGCTTTTCGAGAAGAAAATGTCCGTGTTGTTCCGGCGCAACATCACCTGCTGGTGAGGCCGAACGCAATAGAACCTTCGGGGGGATGAACGTCAGCCCCGGCTGGACCGGCGATTGGCGGCGACTTGAATCCCGGGCGAGCCGCGATCGGCGCGCGCGAACTCCGCAAGCAGGCGTTCGGAGCAGATGACGCGGTTGCGGCCGAGCCGTTTTGCCGCATAGAGCGCCTCGTCGGCCGCACCCAGCAGCCGGTCGGGGCTGCCGTCTGCCTCAGTGGGAATATGGCTGGCGACGCCGACGCTGAGGGTGACGTGGTCGCCGGCGCCAACAGCTCCATGAGCGATCCGCAAGGCCATGACGGCACGGCGGATCTCCTCGGCTATGGCGCAGGCGGCATCGCAATCCATGTCGGGCAGGATCAGCGCGAACTCTTCTCCGCCATAGCGGCTGGCGAGGTCGAGCGGGCGGACGGCATGGCGGCTGACGACGTCAGCGACCGCACGCAGGCATTCGTCGCCGCTCTGGTGGCCGTGCCGGTCGTTGAACAGCTTGAAATGATCGACGTCGACGAACAGCAGCGCCATCGGCTTCTGCGTCCGCTGGGCGCGAGCCCATTCGCTCATCAGCATCTGGTCGAAGGCGCGCCGGTTCGACAGGCCGGTCAGCCCGTCCTTGGTGGCGAGCTCCTTCAGCGCCATCTCGGCGCGCTTCTGATCGGTGAGGTCGCGCAACGTCTCCACCACGGCGATCAGATGGCCGGCCTCGTCGTGGATGGGGCCGGCGTCGATCGCGAGATAGAGCTGGCTGCCGAGCTTGGGCATCACGCACCAGTTCTCCGCCGAAAAGCCGAGCCCGTTGTGGCCGCGCGCGGCATACTCCGAATAAAACTCCGGCAGCTGTTCGGGACGGTCGAGCGCGACCAGGTCGGCGAGGCAGGGGCGCCGGGTCTCGTAGAAGGCCTGCCAGTGTTTCGTCGTGCCGATCACCTCCGCAGCGGGGACGCCGGTCAGCCGCTCGCAGGCTCTGTTCCAGATCACGACGCGGCGCTTGGGGTCGATCACGAAGGTCGGCACCACCAGATGCTGCATCAGCCGCACGGCATAGGAATCCGCGACGTCGACGGCTTTCGCTGGAGTTTTCCTCGGCTTCGCCATCTCAGGCCACCGCCGCCACCGGCGCGGCATCGTTCGGACCGAACAGCTTTCGCACCTCGGCGGCCGGCTTCGGTTTGCTGAACAGATAACCCTGCATCTCCGTGCAGCCGAGCGCGCGCAGCATCTCCCGCTGCGCCTCGGTCTCGACGCCCTCGGCGACGGTGGTCATGTGGCTCGCCGCGGCGATGTTCACCACCGCCTGCACGATCACGGGCGCGCCACTGGTCTCCGCGATGTCGGCGACGAAGCAGCGGTCGATCTTGATCTTGTCGAACGGGAAGCGCTTCAGATAGCTCAGCGAGGAATAGCCGGTGCCGAAATCGTCGAGCGCGATGCGCACGCCGATGGACCGGAGCTGGTGCAGGATCGAGAGCGCGGCCTCGTCGTCGCGGATCAGCACGGCCTCGGTGATTTCGAGCTCGAGCCGTGAGGGAGAGAGTCCGGAGGCGGCGAGTGCGCCGGCAATCCGCAGCGCCAGCGTGTCGCATTTGAGCTGCACCGGCGAGACGTTGACCGCAATCCGCACATGCGCCGGCCAGGTCGCGGCCTCGTTGCAGGCCATGCGCAGCACCCAGTCGCCGAGCTCGTTGATCAGGCCGGTATCCTCGGCGATCGGAATGAACTCCGCCGGTGACACCCAGCCGCGTTCGGGATGCCGCCAGCGCAGCAGCGCCTCGCAGCCCGACACGTCGTTGGTGCGCAGGTCGACCAGCGGCTGGTAGTGGATCTCGAAGCCGCCGTTCACCAGCGCCTGGCGCAGATCCTGCTCCATGGTCAGGCGCGCCTTGGCGCTCGCATCCATCTCCGGCTCGAAGAAGCGATGGGTGCGGCGTCCTTCGGCCTTGGCGCCGTACATCGCAAGATCGGCGTGCTTGATGAGCTGGTCGAGATCGGTGCCGTCCTGCGGCGCCAGCGCGATGCCGATGCTGGCGTCGGTGGAGAGCTGATGGCCGAGGCAGTGATAGGGCTGGCGGATCGCCTCGTAGATCCGCGTCACGAATGACAGTACGTCCGCAGAGGACTGGATTCCGGTCTGGATCACGGCGAATTCGTCGCCGCCGAGCCGCGCGATCAGGTCGCTCTTCTTGAGGCAGCCGCGCAGCCGGGTCGCGATCGCCTTCAGCAGCTCGTCGCCGACGTGATGGCCGAGCGAATCGTTGATGCCCTTGAATTCGTCGACGTCGATATAGAGCAGCGCGAACTGCTCGCCGCTGGCGACCTTCGCCAGCTCGCGCTCGATCTGTTCGCGGAACAGCGTGCGGTTCGGCAGGTCGGTCAGCGCATCGTAATGCGCCATATGCGCGATCTTCTCGTGGGCGCACCGCCGCTCGGTGACATCCTCGACGACGCTGATGAGGTAGCGCGGCTCGCCGGACTTGTCGCGAATGCCGATCCGGGTCGAGGTGATGTAGCGCGGTCCTTTGGTCTGGCTCTGCCAGGCGTGCTCGTCCTTGAACAATCCCCCGGGCGCCTGCAGCGCCTTGCTGTCGTCGTCGTTGACGATCCTGGCGGCGGCCTCCGGATACATGTCGAAAGGAGTCTTGCCGACGATGACGTCACCCGACTGGCCGAACTGCTCCTCGGCGGTCCGGTTGACCAGCAGATATTGCCGCGTCAGGGCATCCTTCACCGTGATCTGCGAGGGGATGTGATCGATGATCTCGCGCAGGAACACGTAGTTGCGGTCGCGCTCCTGCTCCAGATTGCGCCGCTCGGTGATTTCCTCGATCGTGGCGACCCATCCGCCCTGCGCCAGCGGGGTGTTGATGACCTGGAAGGCGCGGCCGTTGGGCAGTTCGTGGATCCTGCTGGAGACCTTGCCCTCGGCGACGACCCGCATCACATCGGTGCAAAACGTCTCGACGTCGCCGCCGAACGTGCCACGCTCCTTGCGATGCTGCATCGCCTCGCGGATGTGACAGCCGGGCTTGATGATGTCGTCGGACAGGCCGAACATCTCGGAGTAGCGGCGGTTGCAGGTGACGATAAATCCGGCGGCGTCGTACAGGATCAGCCCTTGCGACATGTTGTTCAGGGCGGTGTCGAGCCGCAGCCGTTCCGCTTCGATCCGCTCCTGGGCTTCCCGGTTCTGCCGGCTGATCTGGCGGATGATCAGGAAGAGGATCAATGCGATCACGATCGCCGAAAGCGTTGCCGTGGTGACCATGAAGCCGGTCTGCTGACGCCAGTCGGCCAGCGCGGCGCTCGTGGTGTTGGTCGCGACGATGACCAGCGGGAAATGCGACAGCGAGGCCCCCGAGCCGAGGCGGTCCTCGCCGTCGATCGGTCCCTTGACACGCAGCGTGTGCCGGCCGCCCTCGGCCAGCATCTTGCGCATCAGCGGCGCGTCCTTGAAATTCCTGCCGATCAGCTCTTCGACATGCGGATAGCGCGCCAGCATCTTGCCTTCGCGATCGAACAGCGAGATCGCCGTACCCTCGGCAAGCGCGACAGATGCGAAATACTGCCGGTAGCTGTCCGGATCGATCCGCCGGACCATGGCGCCGAGGAAGGTGCCGTCTGCACCGCTCAGCCGCCGCGCGACGATCGTGGTCCATTTGCCGATGATGAAGCTGCGGACCGATTCCAGGATGACCGATTCGGCCATCGGATCGGATTTGAACGTCTGGAAATAGGCGCGCGAGGAGACGTTGATCTTGGGCAGCGGCTCGGCCCGCGACCAGTTGATCAGCTCGCCGTCGGCATCGTAGATCGCGATGTCGCCGAGATAGGAGACGGAGCTGATCTTGCTCCGCAGCATCTGATTCGTCGCGAGCCCGGACATGCGCTCGCGGAACATCGCCGGCGAGGTGATCTCCGGCAGGTTCATCTGCCCGATCAGGTCGGCGGCGACGACGTCGGAATCCTGGAATTGCTGATCGAAGTGCCGTGCGATCAGCTGCACCGTGTTTTCCAGCTCGCGCTCGCGGTTGGCCAGGGTCCGCTCGCGGAATTCGCCGACCGCCATGGCGGTCACGGCGAAGATCCCGGCGACCAGCAACACGCCGCACAGGGTCAGCCAGAGGACAGGACCACGCCGCGCCAAGGCCGCCCAGCCGTTGGTCGCGGCTGATGACATTCCGGCTGTCACCGTGGAAAAGACCTGGCGCATTCCCCCTCCCTGGAAGGACAGGAATACACCGCACAAATGGCGCAAACCTTAGGAAAGCCAGTTACCTAAGCATTAATCCGGTTGTGCAGTCGCGCCCGTATGCAGTGGGGCGGGAATCACGTCGCGGTTGTGCCGTGCCCATCACAACCGCTGCGCTGCATCATTAACCGCAGCTTAATGCGAAGCGCCCGCGCTCTTGTCGCGGCCGGCATTGCGCAAACGTCCGACGACGCCGGTCGGGAAGAAGTAGACGCTGGCGATGAACAGCAGCCCGAGCCACAGCAGCCAGCGATCGGGATGCAACAGCCCCGGCAGCAACGGCAGGCCGGCTTCGCTCGCCGCCTTGGAGGCGACGCCCATCAGCGATTGCAGGTAGTTCTGGGCGAGGATGAAGATGGTGGCGCCGATGATCGCGCCGTAGATCGTGCCCATGCCGCCGATCACCACCATCAACAGAATGTCCAGCATGATCGAGAAGCTGAGCGAGGTGTCGGGACCGGCATAGCGCAGCCACAGCGCGTTCAAAATGCCGGCGCTGGCGGCGACCAGCGCGGCGAGGCAGTTGGCGTAGGTCAGATGGAAGACGGTGCGGAAGCCGAGCGCCTCGGCGCGAAAGCGGTTCTCGCGGATCGCCTGGAGCACGCGTCCGAACGGCGAGTTCACGACACGCAACAGAGCGAGGATCATCAGGGCCGAGACGGCGAACACCAGGTAGAAGGTGAGGATGCGGCCGTTGATCTCGAATCCGAACAGGTTCTTGGAGATCAGCACCGTGCCGGGCCGCAGCAATTCCGGCAGCTGGAAGCTGCGCCCGTCCTCGCCGCCCGTCAGCCAGGAGAGCTGCGAAGCCAGCACCTGGAAGGCGGAGGCGACCGCGAGCGTGATCATGGCAAAGAAGATCGCGGCGACCCGCAGCGAGAACAGGCCGATCGCGAGCGCGAGCAGCGCCGCGAGCGGCAGGCCGACGACGATGCCGGTCGCGACCGCCGCCCAGTTCGGGCCCATCCCGTACAGCGCGATCGCGATCGCGTAACTGCCGATGCCGTAGAACATGGTGTGGGCGAACGACACCGAGCCGGTATAGCCGAGCAGGAGGTCGTAAGAGGCGACGAGCGCGGCGAAGACGCAGATCTTGGCGGCGACGTTCAGCGCCTTGGCACCCGGGAACAGGAACGGCGTCGCCGCCAGCGCCAGGATGATGACGATGAGGAGAAGCGTGAGCACGCGGCTCTTCGGCGGATCGCCTGACAGGAGCATCATCGGCTGGTCACCGCATAGAGGCCGCGCGGCCGCCACATCAGAATGGCGACCATCAGCAGGATGTTGGAGACGAGGGCGAGTTTCGGCACCAGGAAGCCGCCGTAATTGGCCACCATCGCGACCAGGATGGCGCCGATGAAGCAGCCGCCGATCGAGCCGAGGCCGCCGATGATGACGACGATGAAAATCAGGACGGTGAGGTCGTCGCTCATGGAGGCATGGACCTGCTCGCGATAGAGCGCCCACATCACGCCGCCGAGGCCGGCGAGCGCCGATCCTGTCATGAACACGCCGAGGAACAGGCGGCGGATGCGATAGCCGAGCGCCTCGACCATCTCGCGGTTCTCGACGCCGGCGCGGATCAGCAGGCCGAGCTTGGTGCGGTTGAGCACGAGCTGGATCGCGATGAAGACGGCGAGGCCGATCAGCATCGCCAGCACGCGGTATTTGGCGATCGCGACGTCGCCGAGGATGAAGGAGCCCCGCAGCGATGTCGGCAGCGGCGTCGGGATGATCTGCGGTCCCCACAGCGCATAGAGCGTCTGCTCGGCGACGATCAGGCCGCCCGTCGTCATCAGGATCTGCTTCAGGTGCTGGCCGTAGACGGGCAGGATCAGCACGCGCTCGACGACCAGGCCGAGCGCGCCGGACACCGCCATCGACAGCAGTGCCGCCGGCGCCAGCACCGCGAGGTTCATCCACAGCGAATCCGCCTGCATCGAGGCTGCGAATGGCGCCAGCACGAGGGTTGCCACATAGGCGCCGACGGCGATGAAGGCGCCGTGGCCGAAATTGAGCACGTCCATCAGGCCGAACACCAGCGTCAGCCCCGAGGCCATGATGAAGATCATCATGCCCATGGCGAGACTCGCGGCGGTCAGCGTCAGCCAGGTGCTGGGTGACCCCACCAGGGGAATCATCGCAAGCGCCAGCGCGACCGGCAGCAGGATCGGCGCGAGATCGCGCTTCGGCTTCGGCAGCGGATCATTTGCGGCGAGTTCAGTCACTGATGCGCCTCCAGGCTCAGGCCGAGCAGCCGCTCCTGCAGCGGCACGTCGGTGGCGAGCGCCGCCATCTCGCCGCGATGGACGATGGTGCCGTTGTCCATGACCAGCACGTTGTCGCCGAGCTCGCGGGCGGCAAAGAAATTCTGTTCGACCAGCAGGATCGTCGCGCCCTTGCGCTTGATCTCCTTCAGGCATTCGATCAGTGCCATGACGATCGCGGGCGCCAGCCCCTTGGTCGGCTCGTCGATCAGCAGCAGCTTGCGCGGCTCGACGATGGCGCGTGCGATCGACAACATCTGCTTCTGCCCGCCCGAGAGGCTTCCCGCGCGCGACAGCCAGAACCGGCGCAGCGCGGGGAAGAAGCCGAAGATCCAGTCGAGCTGGGTATCGTCGAGCGGCCCGTCGCGCGCCGCCAGCACCAGGTTTTCCTTCACCGTGAGGTCAGAAAACACCGCCATGCTCTCCGGCACGTAGCCGACGCCGAGCCGCGCGATGTCGGGCGTGGCGCGGCTTTCGATGCGCTCGCCTGCGAGCGTAATTTCGCCGCTGGAGGCCTGCCACAGGCCCATGACGGTGCGCAGCGTCGTGGTCTTGCCGGCGCCGTTGCGCCCGAGCAGCATGGTGGTCTGGCCCTGCGGGACCGCGAGGTCGATGCCCTGGAGGATGTGGTAGCGGCCGATATGCGTGTGCACGCCGGAGAGTTTGAGCAGATCGGTCATGCGGCACTCTTTGGAGCAACGCCGAGATAGGCTTCCTGCACGATCGGCGAGGCGATCACCTCGGCCGGCGGACCGTCGGCGACAAGTTGTCCGTTGTGCAGCACGATGATGCGGTCGGCGAGCGAGCGCACCACGTCCATCTTGTGCTCGACGAGGAGGATGATCTTGCTCTTGTCCTGCTTGAGCTGGGCGATCAGGTTCAGCACGACCGGCACCTCGTCGATGCTCATGCCCGCGGTCGGCTCGTCGAACATGAACACTTTGGGTTCGAGCGCGATCATCAGCGCGACCTCGAGCTTGCGCTGGTCGCCATGCGACAGCGCAGTGGCGGCGACGCCGCGGCGATTGCCCAGTGCGACCTGGTCGAGGATGGCATCGGCGCGGGCGATCAGGTCGCGGCGGACCATCCAGGGCCGCAGCATGTCGTAATGGGTGCCGCTGGCCGCCTGCACCGCGAGGCGGACGTTCTCTTCCACGGTGAGGTTCGGAAACAGGTTGGTGAGCTGGAAGGCGCGGCCGAGGCCCGCGCGGGTGCGCAGCGGCGCGGAATGCTGGGTGATGTCGGTGCCGTCGAACAGGATGCTGCCGTGTGAAGCGCGCAGCTGGCCTGAGATCAGGTTGAAATAGGTGGTCTTGCCGGCGCCGTTCGGCCCGACGATGGCGGTGAGCTCGCCCGGGCGGAACGTGCAGGTGACGTTGTTGACCGCGACATGGCCGCCGAAGCGGATGGTGAGGTCGCGCGTCTCTAGCGTCAGGGCCATCGGGAGAACTCTGGGAATGTGGAAGAAGCCTCTCCCCGCCGATGCGGGGAGAGGAGATTTGATATCAACGCTTGTTGCGGACCGGAACGTCCATGTCCTCGATCTTCAGCTCGCGCACCGGCTCGAGCACGGCCCAGGCGACGTTCGGATCGACCTTGACCTTGAAGTGATACATGCTCTGCAGCGCCTGATGGTCCTCTTTGCGGAACACCATCTTGCCCTTCGGCGTGTCGAACTCCAGGCCTTCCATCGCCGTGATCAGCTTCTCGGTGTCGGTCGACTTCGCCTTGGTGACGGCGGCGACGACGGACATCGCGGCGGCGAAACCGCCCGCGGTGAAGAAGTCCGGCGGCGCGTTGAAGCGCTTCTGGTGCTCGGCGACCAGCCAGTCGTTCACCGGGTTCTTCGGGATCTCATAGTAGTAATAGGTGGCGCCTTCCATGCCGGGCAGGCCCTTATACGCCGCGAGCGCCGGCAGGATGTTGCCGCCGGTGGAGAGCTCGATGCCGTAGCGCTTCGGGTCCATGTCCTGCAGCTTGGCCAGCGGATTGCCGGCGCCGGCCCAGATCACCCAGATCACCTTGCGGCCGGGCTTGTCCTTCAGCGCGTCGAACAGGCGCTGGCCGACCGCGGTGAAGTCGGTGGTGTTGGTCGGAGCGTATTCTTCCGCGGCGAGCGTCGCGCCAGTCTTGGCGAGCGCCTCCTTGAAGGCGGCGACGCCGTCGCGGCCGAAGGCGTAGTCCTGCGCCAGCGTCGCCACGGTGACGCCCTGCTTGCCGATCGCGACCGCGTTCGAAATCGCGTCCTGCGACGAATTGCGCGCGGTGCGGAAGATGTAGCGATTCCACTTCTCGCCGGTAATCTGGTCCGCGACCGCCGGCTCGACGATCAGGATCTTCTTGTTCTCCTCGGCGACGGGGAGGATGGCGAGCGCCGCGGCCGACGAGGTCGTGCCGATCGCGATGTCGGCCTTGTCGTCCTGATAGGCTTCCGCGAGCGCGGCCTTCGACAGGTCGGGCTTGCCCTGGTCGTCCTTGGTGATGACGACGATCTTGCGACCGTCGAGCGTCATGGTGCCCTTGGTGGCGTATTCAAAACCCATCTGCAGGCCGGTTTCGGTCTGCTTGGCATAGGCTTCGAGCGGGCCGGTCTTGCCGTAGATCAGCGCGACCTTGAGGTCGTCGGCCTGCGCGGAGGTGTTCGCGGCCAGGCCAAGGATGGCTGCCGTGAGAATGAGCGATCGACGCACGATGATTTCCTCCTTGAATGAACTGCCTTGATCACAGCGATTTGCACAAGTGTGCATACATTGCAATTCCACCTTCCGGCGGAGCTTGCACGAGGCTCATGTGACAGTCTCTTGACGTGCGCGTGCCGGATCGTCGCAGGTCGCGATGCGTTCGCGTTAACGATCCTCTGGCTTCACATCAGCCCATGCGTTTCCTCAGGCCGCCTCAGAGCAAGCCCTGCGCCAGATCCGGAGCTTTGCGCGGGAATGCCTGAAATTGCGTCGGATCACGCGCGAATGCCACAGGCGAGCGCCGATATGGCGGTGTCAGGAGTCCGAGACTCCGGACACGTGCCCGTCTCGAAAGTCAGACAGGCGGCGATCCCGACGCCAGTCCGAACTTGGCGAGCTTCTTGTAGAACGTCGCGCGCGAGATGCGCAGCATCCGCGCGGCTTCCGAGATCTGGCCGTTGCTGGCGGCGAGCGCATGCTCGAGCGTTTGTTTCTCGAACTCCGCCTCGGCTTCGGCATAGGGGACGACCGAGCCGGTGATCTGCGGCGCCGGTCCAGGGCCGGCATCCGCGCTGACCGGCAGGATGTGAACGAAATCGTCGCCGGTCAGGCGCCCGGAATCGCTCAGGATCAGTGCGCGTTCCAGAATGTTGCGGAGCTCGCGGACGTTGCCGGGCCAGTCGTAGCGCGCGAGCGCCGACAATCCGCTCGGCGTGATCCTGGCATTGAGGAAGTCGCCGGAGGCACTGATGTCCTCGATCAGCCGCGCGCAGATGTCGGGCAGGTCGTCGAGGCATTTTCTCAGAGGGGGCAGGTCGATCGAGAGCACGTTGAGGCGGTAGTAGAGATCGGCGCGGAAGGCGCCGTCGCTGACGCGCTTGCGCAAATCCACATTGGTCGCGGCAATGACGCGCACATCGACCTTGCTGATCTTGTCCGAGCCGAGCGGCTCGATCTCGCGCTCCTGCAGCACGCGCAACAGCTTGGCTTGCAATTGCAGCGGCATTTCGCCGATCTCGTCGAGGAACAGCGTGCCGCCATCGGCGATCCGGAACTTGCCCTCGCGTCCCCTGCGGTCGGCGCCGGTATAGGCGCCCGGCGCAGTGCCGAAGAATTCGGACTCGATCAGCGTTTCCGGGATCGCCGCGACATTGACGCTGACGAACGGTTTTTCCGCGCGCGAGGACGCATTGTGGATCGCCTGCGCCAGCAGCTCCTTGCCGGTGCCGGTCTCGCCGGTGAGCAGCACGGTCACGCTCTGGCGCGCCGCGCGCTTGGCGAACTCCTTGGCCTGCGCGATCGCCGCTGTCGTGCCGACGAAATCGGCAAGGGTGAAGCGCGCCGCGCGGGCGTTGGACAATTGCCGCCGCGCCAGCCGCAGATCGCTCTCGAGCTGGGTGACGCGGGCGAGCAGCGGCTTGAGGCTCTCGAGGTGGTCGTAGAGCACGAACCCGATCGCGCCGATGACGTTGCGGTCCTCGTCCTCGATCGGCATGCGCGTCACCACGAGCTGCTCGCCGCCGAGCTCCATGATGTCGAGCAGGATCGGCTCGCCGCTCTCGGCGACGTTCCGCATCAGGCTGTTCGGGATGATCTCCTCGATCGGGCGGCCGATCGCTTCGGTGGTGTGCTTGAGGCCCAGCGAGGCCAGATATTTCTCGTTGACGTAGATCACCCGCCCGCCGCGATCGATCGCGATCGCGCCCTCGCACAGATGCTCCAGCCGCTCGAACAGCGTCACCATCGCCCGCGCGCGGACATAGGCGGGATCGCTGACGTCGGGGGAGGAGGGCATGGCGTACCTCAGGGAAGTCCGCCTGTGTATTAGCAAAAGGGCAGTAATTTCAAAGGGGGAAATGGCACGTAAGCAGCTCAGCAATTGCCGTCGTCCCGGGGCGCGAAGCGAACCCGGGACCCATACCCACAGGGAGAAGTTTGGCGAAGACTAGGAGTGGGAGCCTCACTCCACAACTGCTCCCTGGGGTTATGGGTCCCGGGCTCGCGCTTTGCGCGCCCCGGGACGACGGCGGTGCTTGTTGCGCCGTTGTCGCCCTATCGCCGGTACCCGCTCGCCCGCGAATAGCCCTGCCGGTTCTGCTGCGTCGGGCGGTTGGACACGCCGGGACGGGATTCGCTGGAGGCGGGGGTCGCGAGCTTCAGCTCCTCCAGGAAGATCGGCCGGGCGAAATAATAGCCTTGCGCGTAGCGGATCTTGGTCGCGGCCTGGAGATAGGCCAGCTCCTCGTAGGATTCGAGGCCTTCGGCGATCACGGTCATCCCGAGCGCTTCGCTCAGGGATTCGATCGCGCGCAAGATGCCCTGGCTGCGCGGACGCTTATGGATGTCGGTGATGAACGAGCGGTCGATCTTGATCTCGTCGGCCGTGATGTCGGCGAGCGCCGAGAGCGAGGAATAGCCGGTGCCGAAATCGTCGATGGAGATGCCGACGCCGAGCTTGCGGAACATCGGCAGGATCTCGGTCTGGAAATGATTCTTGGCGACGAAGGCATCTTCCGTCACCTCGATCATGAAGCGCTGCGGAAAGCCGGTCTCGTCCAGCGCCCGCGCGAAACTGCGCATGAATTCGGGGGTGCCGGCCTGCTTGGCAGCGACGTTGATGCTGATGGTCGCTTCCGCGCCGAAGCTGTCGTTGATCAGGTCGATCGACTTGACGATCTCGGCGAGCACGAGATGGGTGAGCTCGTCGATCAGTCCCAATTCGCCGGCAAGGTTGATGAACGAGCCCGGCGCCTGGATCACGCCCTCGTCGTCGCGCAGGCGCACCAATGCCTCGATGCCGGTCACGGCCTGGGTGCGGATGTCGACCTTGGACTGGAACGCGCAGCAGAAGCGCTTTTCGAGGATGGCGAGCCGCAGCGACTGCTCGATCTTCATCCGCGCCAGCGCCTCGCGCTCCATGCTGGCGTCGAAGAAGGCCGCCGAGCCCTTGCCGCTGTTCTTGATGCGGTACATCGCGATGTCGGCGTTCTGGCGCAGCGTCTCGAAGCTGCGGCCGTGGTCGGGATAGAGGCTGACGCCGACGGAGGTGGAGGCGAAGACTTCCGAATTGTCGATGAAGAATGGTGCGGTCAGCCGCTCCAGCGTCGCTTGCATGAATTCGGCGACTTCCTCCTGGCTCTGGATCGGGGAGAGCAGCAGCAGGAATTCGTCGCCGGAGATGCGCGACAGCATGTCGGAATCGCGCAGGTCGCGCCCGAGCCGCTTCGACAGCTCGACCAGCAGCGCATCGCCGACGGCGTGGCCGTAATAGTCGTTGATGTGCTTGAAATTGTCGACGTCGAGAAAGGCGAGCGCGAACCGCTCGCCTTTGCCGTCGCGCGCGAGCAGGCTGCCGGCGCGATGCTCGATCACGCGCCGCGAGGGCAGGCCGGTCAGCTCGTCGAAATAGGCCGAGCGGAACAGCTGGTCCTCGAAGTTCTTCTGTTCGGTGATGTCGGAGGACGCCGAGATCAGCAGCTCGCGTCCGGCAACGCGGACGGGGCGATGGGTGGTCAGCAGCACCTGGCGTGCAGCTCCGTCCTGGAGCGCTTCCTCGGAGATGACCGCTTCGCCGGACCTCAGTGCCCGCTGGCAGGCTTCCCGGCGCGGCGTCAGATCGGGCGACGGACGGCTGCCGTCCATGCCGAGCTGGGCGGCCGCGACATCGTTAACCAGGAGAAGCTCGCCCTGCGCGTCCTGCACGGTCAGACCGGCAGGCAGCATTCTAACGATTTCCTTGAGAAATCCGAGCTCGGCTTCACTCGCGCCGGAATATCTGTTGTCGTTCATAGAAGTCATGAATCTTGTTGTTTCAGCGCGCCTTTGCAATGAGCGCGATCTTGCGCAGTTCCCTCTTAGGTTTGGTTAAGGGGTGCGGAGAAATACGGGGGTGTTTTGCGGCGATGCGACGCGCCCGACCCATCGTCATTAACGGAGCGTCAACGCGCGCAGCGAAACTGCGAGCGGAGCGTGCGTCTCTTGCGCTCGTGTCGCGTCTAACCGTTCTGCGGGATGCGGCATTGCATGATGCAATGCAGGCCGGTCTTGAGATACGAGACCTCGGACTTGCCGTCGAAGGCCGACAGCGCCGACTTCAGCAGCTTGGTGCCGAAGCCGGGCTCGGAGACCTTGTCGATGCTCGGGCCCTCGGTTTCATCCCAGGTGACGGTCAGACGGTCGCCGCTGACGGTCCACGACACCTGCAATAATCCGCGCGGCGCGGAGAACGCGCCATATTTACCAGCGTTGGTGGCGAGCTCGTGAAACATCAGGGACAGCGTGACCGCGAGCTTCGGCGGCAGGAACAGCCGGTCGCCGTTGAGCGTGAAGCGGACATGGCCGTAAGGTCCGAGCTCCGCGATCAGGAGATCGCGGATATCGCAGCCGCCCTTGTCGATCCGCGAGATCAGATCGTCGGTTGCAGCCAGCGACCGTAGCCGCGGATCGATCCGGGCCCAGACCTGCGGCTGGTCGTGCAGCACCTGGTGCAGCACGGCGTGCGCGGTCGACAGCTTGTTCTTCAGCCGGTGCTGGAGTTCGTCGACCAGCAGCTTGCGATAGTCTTCCTCCTCGATCAGGCGTTTGGAAATCCGGCGCTGTTCCGCCAGCATCCCGCGATAATGCTCGACGCCCCAGATCGTTAGCGCGGAGACGCCCCAATAAAGGGTCAGCAAGGTGAACCTGGAGCGATCGGCAAGAGCGTCGCTGAAATTGACGACGACGCCGAGCACGCCGCCGACCAGCGCGGTGATGATGCCGATCCGCAAGCCGCCGAATGCGGCGGCAAAGAACACGGCCGGAAAGTACGGGGTGAAGTAGACGTCGGGCCGCACATGCGCGAGACCCCAGCGCGCCACCGTCGCAACCAGCAGGCAGGCGACCGCGAAGCCGAGGCTCAGAGCGAGCGATGGCGCTGCCACGCCCTGCCAGCCCTTGCGGAATTCGTCGATCAGCTTCTCCATGCCCGGCCCGGTTGCGCTATGCGCGCGTAAATCGAGAAAGGAGCGGGAATGTTACGCATGTCGCATGCACAAGCAAAGCTTGCCTTGTCGCAGACCGGCAGGAATAGTGACCGTCGCGGCGCCGAGATCGATCGGCGTCCGCCATTTGACATCAAATCATTCGAAAACAGGAACATTCCATGGGTAGGTTGGATGGCAAGGTTGCGGTGATTACGGGCGCGACGAGCGGGATCGGCCTGCGTACCGCGGAAGTCTTCGTTGCCGAAGGTGCCAAAATTGTGATCGCGGGGCGGCGCATACCGGAAGGCGAGGCGCTGGCGAAGCAGCTCGGGGTCAATTGCATCTTTCGCCAGACCGACGTGACGGTCGAAGCGCAGATGCAGGCGCTGATCGCGCTCGCGGTGGAGAGGTTCGGCCGGATCGACTGCCTGTTCAACAATGCCGGCGGCCCGGCGCAGACCGGGGGCATCGAAGGCCTCGATGTCGAGCGGTTCGACGCGGCGATGGCGACCCTGGTGCGCAGCGTCATGCTCGGCATGAAGCATGCCGCGCCCGTCATGAAGAAGCAGGGGTCTGGTAGCATCATCAACAATGGCAGCATCGCAGGCCGTCTCGCCGGCTTTTCCTCCTCGGTCGTCTATGGCGCGGCCAAGGCGGCGGTGATCCATCTCACCAAATGCGTGGCGATGGAGCTCGGCGAATCCAACGTGCGCGTCAACTCGATCTCGCCAGGCGCGATCGCGACCGGCATTTTCGGCAAGGCGCTGGGGCTCACGACCGATGCGGCGGAGGCGACGCCGGCCGTGATGCGCGAAGTCTTCAAGACCGCACAGCCGATCCCGCGCGCGGGCCTCCCCGATGACATCGCGCAGGCCGCGGTGTTTCTGGCGAGCGACGAATCCAGCTTCGTCAACGGCCACGATCTCGTCGTCGACGGGGCCGTCACCGGCGGCCGCAACTGGAGCCAGCAGCAGCAGGGCTACGTCGCCATGCGCAAGGCGTTCGATCAGGGGGCGTAGAAGCGGCAGGCGACGGTGCCGTAGGGTGGGCAAAGCGAAGCGTGCCCACCAATTCTTTATTCGCGAGGAATGGTGGGCACGGCGCTGCGCGCCTTTGCCCACCCTACGGGAGCGGCGCCTACACCGCCTTCACCCGCACCCGCAAGCCATCCCGCGGCTTCGGGATCGGCCACATCTGCCAGTCCGGCTTGTAGCCCGGCTCCAGCGATACTTCGAGGTTCTGCAAAAAGTGCCGGGCAAAACACTTCGCCTGCATGTAGGCGAAGTGCAGGCCGAGGCACATATGCGCGCCGCCGCCGAACGGCACCCAGGCGAAGCGATGCCGGTTGCGCTGGGCTTCCTCGGTGAAGCGCAAGGGATCGAAGCGATCCGGCTCCGGCCAGATGTCCTTCATGTGGTGGGTGTAGAGCGGATTGACGCCGACCGCGGTGCCGGCCGGAATTGTAAAACCCTTGAAGGTGAAATCGCGCATCGCGCGGCGCGGCATCGACGGCACCGGCGGCTTGATCCGCAGGGCCTCCTTGAACGCCATCTCCGACAGCGGCATTTTTTCGAGGTCGTCGAAGCTGCTCGGCGAACCCGGTGCGAGCCCCAGCGCAAGAACCTCCGCGCGCAATCTATCCTGCCAGTCCGGATTGGCGGCGAGCTCGCCGATGAAGGAGGTCAGCGACGAGGTCAGCGTGTCGTGCGCCGCCATCATCAAGAAGCTCATATGGTCGATGATGTCCTGCTCGGAGAGCAGGGCGCCATCCTCGTGGGTGGCGCGGCAGAGCTGCGAGAACAGATCGTCGCCGCCGTGATTGCCGCGTCGCAGCGGGATCTGCTCGCGGAAATAGGCGACGATGCGCTTGCGTCCCTTCACGCCGGCGGCCATCTGCGTGCCCGGCAGCGGCCGGCGGATCGGGGCGACGGCAGCCGCGACCATGTCGACGAACGCGCGGTTGATCTCGTCGACCTCCGGCCCGATATCGGCGCCGAGGAACGACGCCGCGGCGAGGTCGAGCGTGAGCTGCTTCATCGCCGGATAGAGCTTCATCTCGCCAGGCTTCGCCTTCCACTGCGCGACGCGCGCGGCGATGCCGTGGTCGAGATCGCTCAGGTACGACTTCATCGGCCCCGACTTGAACGCGACCGACAGCGCCTTGCGATGCAGCCGGTGCTCGTCGAAATCGAGCAGCATCAGGCCGCGCGGAAACAACAGGCCCAGCACCTTGTTCCAGCCATGCGTCGAGGAGAACAGCTTTTGCTGGTCGAACAGCACGAGCTCGTTGGCTTCGGGGCCGAGCAGCACGACATTGGTTTCGCCGAAAATATGGGTGCGGTAGACCGGGCCGTATTTGGCGCCGTTCGCTTCGATATGTCCCTTGGGATCGGCGAGCACCTGAAAGGTCTTGCCGATGATCGGCCAGCCCTCGTCGCCGGGGATGTGCGTCAGCTCGTTGCGCCTGGGTGCGGTGAACGGAAGCGCAGGGGCGACATTCTGCATCGACATGACGATTGCTCCGGTTGACCGACCGAACAGGCGCGCGAACACAGATGACTACGACCCGCGCCAGCTGACCGGGGTCAGCATAGCACAGGCCGGCATGTCTTTCTTGTGAACGTCGTTACAAGCGTAATTCCGACGAAGCCTACCGCTTCGCCGCTTCCTTCTGCAAATCCGGGGCGTTGACGGCGGGAATGGCGACGCGGCCGGCGCCGGTCACCTTCAGGGCCTCTGCAGCCTTCTCGTTCTCCATGATCTTCGCCATCACGGCCTGCCCGGCGCGTTCGAAGATCGCGCGGTTCTCGATCACGAACTTTTGCGACTTGCGCAGTCCGTCGATATAGCCGTTGATCTCCGGCACGACGTAACGCGCCACCAGGTCCCAGCTTCGGCGGGTATTTTCGGGATTGGCCCAATCGTGCACGAAGCCGATCACGGCGCCGACGCCGCCCGACACCTGCATCACGTTCTTGATCATCTTGACGAGGTCGTCGGGCGTACCGATCACGGAGGCCGCACCGTCGACGAAAGCGGTCTTGTCCACGGCCTCGTCGGGCGAGGCGAACGCCGTCAGGCCCGGCCGCTGCAGCGTGCCGACATTATATTCGTTGTGCCAGCGCATCAGGCCGGCGCCGGCTTCGCGGCGGGCCTGCTCGCGGGTCTCGGCGAGGTGCCAGGTCAGCAGCACGCGCCAGTTCGCCCGATCCACCTTGGTGCCGTGTTTCTTGGCGGCGTCCTCGGCGAACTGCCATTGCTGTTGCAGGGACATCAACCCCTGCGTCGTCATCGAGCCCAGCGAGATGATGCCGATGCCGTATTTGCCGGCGAGCGTCATGCCCGAGGGCGAGATCTGCGAGGCCACCACGAACGGCATCTCCTCCTGCAAGGGCAGGATCTGGAGCGCGGCGTCGTTCATGGTGAACCAGTCGCTCTTCGCGGTGACGCGCTCGCCGTTGAACAGGCGGCGGATCACGCCGATGGCCTCGTCCTGGCGGTCGCGCTGCGTCATCGGGTCGATGCCGAGCGTGTGCGCGTCCGACGCCAGCGCGCCGGGGCCGGAGCCGAAAATGGCGCGGCCGCCGGTCATGTGGTCGAGCTGCACCATGCGCTGGGCGACGTTGAAGGGATGATGATAGGGCAGCGACACCACGCCGGTGCCGAGCTTGATCCGCTTGGTGCGCTCGCCGGCTGCGGCCAGAAACATCTCGGGCGAGGCGATCATCTCCCAGCCGGAGGAATGATGCTCGCCGCACCAGAACTCGTCATAACCGAGCGCGTCGAGCTGCTCGACCAGGTCGAGATCGCGCCGGAACTGGAGCATCGGATGCTCCCCGATCGGGTGATGCGGGGCAAGGAAGGCTCCGAACTTCAGGCGCGCCATGGCGTTCTCTCCGGCTGAATTTTTTGTTTGTTGGGTGTGCGGAGGCTACGTGCTGGGGGCACTGAACGCAATCGCGCGATGTCCCGCGCAGCGGAATGCAGGCATGCGCAGCGAAGACCACTCTCTTCTCTTTCTCCCCATTCTTGCGTGCAGACGCTTCCACACCGTCATGGCCGGGCTTGTCCCGGCCATCCACGACCTTTGCGGCGCTACGAAGAACGTGGATGCCCGGGACAAGCCCGGGCATGACGAGAAGAGGGCGAGGAGAAGATTACCGCGTCATCCTGTTCCACGCATCCAGCCCGGCGATCTTGTACGCCTCTGCCAGCGTCGGATAGTTGAACGTGTTCTGGATGAAATAGTCGATGGTGCCTTTGAGGTTCAGCACGGCCTGGCCGATATGGATCAGCTCGGTGGCGCCTTCGCCGAGGATGTGCACGCCGAGCAGCCGGCGTGTCTTGGTCGAGAAGATCATCTTCATCATGCCGCTGTTCAGCCCCATGATGTGGCCGCGCGAGGTCTCGCGGAAGCGTGCGATGCCGACCTCGTAGGGAATGCCGCGCGTGCGCACCTCTTCCTCGGTCAGCCCTGCGGTCGATATCTCCGGCACCGAATAGATGCCGTAGGGGAAGAACTCCGGCGGCACGAGCGGCTCCATGCCGAGCGCGTGGCAGGCGGCGACGCGTCCCTGCTCCATCGAGGTGGAAGCAAGGCTCGGAAAGCCGATCACGTCACCGGCGGCGTAGATGTGCGGCACGCTGGTCTGCAAGGTCACGGGATCGACCGAGATGCGGCCGCGATGGTCGACGACGATACCGGCCGCCTCTAAGTTGAGCCGATCGGTGGCGCCGACGCGCCCCGCCGCGAACAGGAGCATTTCCGTGGTGACGTGCCGCCCGTCCGACAAATGCGTGACGATGCCACCCTGCGCAGTCTTCTCGATCGAGTTGACCTTGGCGCCGAGCCGCAGCGCGACGTTGCGGTCGCGCAGCTCGTGCACGAACTCGTCGATCAATTCCTTGTCGATGAAATCGAGGAAGGTTGGCCGCGGTTCGATCAGGGTCACCGGCACGTCGAGCGCGCTGAAGATGGTGGCGTATTCGACGCCGATCACGCCGGCGCCGATCACAGCCAGGCTGCGCGGCAGCTTTGGCAGCTCGATGATCTCGTCGCTGTCGAGCACGGTGGTGCCGTCGAATGGCACGTAGTCGGGGCGAAACGGGCGCGTGCCGCAGGCGATCAGGATGAAGGCGGCCGACACCACCTTTACCTCGCCAATTGAGCTCGTGATCTCGACCTCGTGCGGTGAGACCAGCCGCGCCTCGCCATTGGCGGTGCGCACCAGGTTGCGGCTGAACTGATGCTCGAGTACCTCGACCTCATGGTCGAGCGTCTTCTGAAGACGGATCATCAGGTCGCTTGCCGCGATGTCCTGCTTCACCTTGTAGGAGCGGCCGTAAAAGCCGCGCTCGCGCCAGCCGGAGAGATTGAGCACGGTCTCGCGCAGGGTCTTTGAAGGAATCGTCCCGGTATGGACCGAGACGCCGCCGACCCGCCGGCCCTTCTCCACCACCAGCACGGCCTTGCCGAGCTTGGCACATTGCACCGCAGCCCGGCGCCCCGACGGGCCCGAGCCGATCACCACCATGTCGTAGTCGTACATCCGGAAAACTTCCGAGCCCGCAAAACCAGCGGGAATTGCCATGCAGCAATCGGGCCAAAGCGGCAAGTCCTACCTCGGAGGTAATCGCGCCGATGACGCCGATCTGCGAGTTTTGCGCGCAAATAAATCGCCGAAGGCTCGCGCGAAAATGCATCAAACCGTCACAAAACAAGTCGATTCGTCGCGCCGCTGGGGCGTGTTGGCGATCGTCGTCGCCGCGCAGTTCATGTTCGGCGTCGATGCCTTCATCGTGAACGTCGCCATTCCCACTATCGCGGTGGACCTGCATGCGACGCCGGCGCAGCTCGAATCCGTCATCGCGATCTACCTGATCGCCTACGCCACGCTGGTCGTCACCGGCGGCCGCCTCGGCGACATCCACGGCACGAAGAACGTCTTCCTGGCCGGCGTGCTCGGCTTCACGGCGACCTCGCTGTGGTGCGGGTTGGCGCAATCGGGCGCGGAGCTGATCATCGCGCGGCTGGCGCAGGGCGCGACTGCAGCGCTGATGGTGCCGCAGGTGCTGGCGACGCTGCATCTGCTCTTCACCGACGAACAGCGCAGCCGCGCTTTCGCCATCTACGGCATCGTGCTCGGGCTTGCGGGCGCCGCGGGCTTCCTGCTCGGTGGTCTCCTGGTCACGATCGACCTCGCCGGTACCGGCTGGCGCTCGGTGTTCTTCGTCAACGTGCCCTGCGGCCTCGTCATTGCGGCCGCCGCCTGGCGCATCATGCCGTCGGTGCCGCGCCGGGCGGGCACGCGGCTCGACATCAAAGGGAGCATGGTGCTGTTCGCGGGGCTGTTGTGCCTGATCGGACCGCTGCTGTTCGGTCACGATGTTGGCTGGGCGCCGTGGTTATGGGCCGTGATGGCGAGCGGCGGCGCGATCCTTGTCGCGTTCCTGAAGCTCGAGCATGCGGTGGCGCGCGCCGGCGGCATGCCGCTGATCGATCTGACGCTGCTGTCCGACGCAGCCTTCCTGCGCGGGCTCGGCGCGGCGTTCTTTTTCTTCGTCGCCAATCTCTCGTTCTATCTCGTCATGACGCTGTTCATGCAGCGCGGCCTGAAGATCCCGCCGCTCGCAGCCGGCATGGCCTTCATTCCGCTCGCACTGGCTTTCGTGGTCGCGTCGCGCCACAGCGGCGCGCGGGCGCGCCATCGCGGGACCAAGGTGTTGATCGAAGGCTGCATGTTGCAGATCGCGGGCCTCGCCGCACTCGCGCTGGTCACGGGCTATATCGATGCGCCGGCGCCGATCCTGCTCGCACTCGTCATGATCATCTTCGGCTACGGGCAGGGGCTGGTGATGGCGCCGCTATCCGGTGCGGTGCTCTCGACGGTGAAGCCTGTCGCCGCAGGGTCCGCGTCCGGCATGTACGGCACGACAGCGCAGATCGGAAATGCGGCCGGAGTGGCCGCAATCGGCGCGGCGTTCTTCGCGGTTGAAGCGTTGCAATCGGCGCGCGCAGCCTTCTTCGTTTCGCTCGCCGCGTTTGCGGCGTTAATCACGATCTGCGCCGCATTTCTGGCGTGGATGCGCCGCGTCTCTGCACGAAGTTGAGGCATTGCGGTTAATTCATGCGTATTCCTGCGGATTTTTGCGTGATTTCGGGTGATAGACAGCACACGGGCTTTTTATTTTGCACCGCAGCAACTATTTGGTTTGGGTGAACGTTGAACGTCGCCTGCCAGGAGTTGCCGTGTCGCTTGCCAAAAATCTCGCTCTCTTGAGACATCTGCCAAAGGTGGATGGTCTGCGCCTTGCCGAATTCGGCCGGAGCGCGGACGTATCCAGCCCGTTGGAAGAAGTCATCGGCTTTGGCGACAATCCCGGAAACCTGCGCATGTTCGCGTTCGTGCCGACGCAGCTTCAGAAGCCGCGCGCGCTCGTCGTCGTGCTGCATGGCTGCGGCCAGACCGCCGCTGCTTACGATCTCGGCGCGGGATGGTCGACGCTCGCGAGGCATTACGGCTTCGCGCTGGTGATGCCCGAGCAGCAGCGCGTCAACAATGGCAACACCTGCTTCAACTGGTTCAATCCGGAGGACACTGCGCGGGACGGCGGCGAGGCGCGGTCGATCCGCGAGATGATCGCGCATATGGCCGAAGCACATCGCATCGACCCCAAGCGCGTCTTCATCACCGGTCTCTCCGCCGGCGGCGGCATGACGTCGGTGATGCTCGCGACCTATCCGGAAGTCTTCGCGGCCGGTGCGGTGATCGCTGGACTTCCCTACGGCATCGCGTCGAATTTGCGCGAGGCGCTCGACGGCATGTTTCATTCGCCGCAGCGGCCGGAGCGCGAGCTCGGCGATTTCGTGCGGCGCGCCTCGAACCATCGCGGGCCCTGGCCGAAGATTTCAGTGTGGCACGGCAGCGCCGACCGCACCGTCAATCCCGGCAACGCCAGCGAGATCGTCAAGCAGTGGCTCGATTTGCACGATCTGCCGGCCGTGCCGATGGCGGAGACCATTGTCGACGGCTATCCGCGCCAGGCCTGGTGGAACAAGGACGGCGAAACGCTGGTCGAGTCCTACGCCATCACCGACATGGCCCACGGCACGCCGCTCGGCCTCGCCGACAATGATCAGCGTTACGGCATCGAAGGCGCGTTCCTGATCGAGGCCGGTATCTCCTCGTCGTATCACATCGCAAAGTTCTTCGGCCTCACCGGCTGGATTCCGGACGCGGCCGGGAAGAAGGCCGGGCCCGGGACGTTGAAGCCGGCGCTTTCAGCCGCGCCGCATCTCGCCCGCTCGATCCGCGCCGCCGTCGCCGAAGAGCCGGCCGAGCCGAAGCGCGAGGCGGCTCGCGGCTTCGATCTCGGCCAGATCATCACGCGCGCACTCACCGCCGCGGGATTGATGAAGTAGTTCGTCGCTCGATAGGCGACGGCTACGCCGTCTGATCGATCCATTCGATCGGCGTCACCGTCACCTCGCCGCCGGCGACCTTCCGCGTCATCTCCTGATAGGCCTTGAAGAAGTCGCGCGATTGCAGCGCCTTTTGCGCGGCCTCGTCGGTGACGCTGGCGAGGTGGAAGTAGCTGGCGTCGTCGCGGTTCTTCAGGACCCGATAGCCGATCCGCCCCTTCAACTCCGGATCGCCCTCGATCGCCTTGATGAAGCGGCCGATCTCCTGGTGCCAGGCTTCCGTCGTGCCGTTCCTGAATTCGTACCTGATCATGAAGTGCTTCATGTGACGCTCCCTGTTCGTCTTGTGCGCCATCATCTGCGCCTTGCGGGCGATCCTGCAAGTATGGACAAAATTGATAGTATGGACTTTTTCGACGTCGCTCCTATCCTTATCGCATAGCGTTTTCGAGCGAAGTGGATACCGGTTCGCGTAAAGAAAACGCGTCAAAACAAGAATCGCTGGCTGCGTATGGAGGAGGCGACATGGCAAGGGCAAACCCGGCGCGCACCTGTCCGGTTACGGCCTTTCAGAAGATGATCAGCGGCAAGTACAAGCTGCGCATCGTCTGGGACCTCAGGGACGGCCCGCGCCGCTATGGCGAGATCAGGAGCGGCCTGTTGCGCGGCATGGCCGGCAGCGCCGAGATCACCCCGCGCGTGCTCAGCCGCGAATTGAAGGCGCTGACCCAAAGCGGCCTGATCGACCGCAAGGATTTTGGCGAGGTGCCGCCGAAGGTCGAGTATCGCCTGACGCGCAAAGGCAAGAGCTTCGTGCCGGTCGTCGCCGCGATCCGCGACTGGGGCGAACGCAACCTCAGTGACACCGCGGCGTTGGCGGAGGCCGCCGAGTAACGCTTACATCTCGCCGGTGATGAACGGATTGGTCATCCGTTCCTGGCCGATGCTCGAGCCGGCGCCGTGGCCGCAGATGAACCCGACATCGTCGCCGAGCGGCAGGAGCTTGGTCTTGATCGAATTGATCAGCGTGGCGTGACTGCCGCCGGGCAGGTCGGTGCGCCCGACCGAGCCCGCAAACAGCACGTCGCCGACATGGGCAAAGCGCAAGTCCTTGTTGAAGAACACCACGCTGCCGGGCGAGTGGCCCGGGCAGTGCAAAATGTCGAACTGCAGGCCGCCGATCGACACGCTGTCGCCCTCGTCGAGCCAGCGGTCCGGCTCGAAATTGCGCACCTCCGTCATGCCGAAGCGCGCGCCGCTCTCGACCACGTTGTCGAGCAGGAATTTATCCGCGACATGCGGCCCCTCGATCGGCACCTTCAGCGCATCGCGCAATTCGGCCGCGCCGCCGACATGGTCGATATGGCCGTGGGTCAGCCAGATCTTCTCCACGGTGACGCCGGTCTGCTTGATCGCGTCCAGAATCTTCGGCACGTCCCCGCCGGGGTCGATCACCACGGCCTTCTTGCCGGGCTCGTCCCAGATGATGGTGCAGTTCTGCTCGAACAGCGTCACGGGGACGATGATCGCGCCGGCCTTGGCTTGCTGTGATTCTTGGGTATTGTTTTGCTCGGTCATGGCCTCACAATGCCGATTTTTGCCATGCCGCCAAGCAAAAGATTTGTGTCGTAGACCCGGGAACAGCCGGTCGTCACACGGCCGTCCCAATTAGCCTGCTGGTTTGAACCGGGGCGTTCCTTTCGCGTTTTCTCGCGCAGGGTAGATTAGTGAGTGGTATTCCGGCCATGGCTCAGGGCGGCGACAATTGGTGGCGCGACGGCATCTTCTATCAGATCTACCCGCGCTCCTTTCAGGACTCAGACGGTGACGGCGTCGGCGATCTCGCCGGCATCTTGCGCCAGCTGCCTTACGTGAAATCGCTTGGCGTCGACGCGATCTGGCTGTCGCCGATCTTTCCCTCGCCGATGGCCGATTTCGGCTACGACATCTCCGACTATACCGGCATCGACCCGCTGTTCGGCACGATGGCGGATTTCGATGCGCTGCTCGCGGCTGCGCATGACAACGGGCTGAAGCTGATCCTCGACCTCGTGCCCAACCACACATCAAGCCAGCATCCCTGGTTCGTCGAGAGCCGGTCCTCGCGCGACAATCCCAAGCGCGACTGGTACGTCTGGCGCGATCCGGCCGCCGATGGCGGTGTCCCGAACAACTGGCTGTCCGAATTCGGCGGCAGCGCCTGGCAATTCGACGAGACGACAGGTCAATATTACTACCACGCCTTCCTTGCCGAGCAGCCGGACCTCAACTGGCGCAATCCGGATGTCCGCGCGGCGATCTACGACGCGATGCGGTTCTGGCTGGAGAAAGGCGTCGACGGCTTCCGCGTCGACGTGATCTGGCACCTGATCAAGGATGCCGAATTCCGCGACAACCCGCCGAACCCGCATTTCGTCGAGGGCCGGCCGCCGAACGAGAGGATCCTGACGCAATACTCCACCGACCAGCCGGAGGTGCATGACGTCATCGCCGAGATGCGGCGCGTCACCGATGCATATCGCGACCGCGTGCTGATCGGCGAAATCTATCTGCCGCTGCACCGGCTGATGGCCTATTACGGCAACGATCTCACCGGCGCGCAGATGCCGTTCAACTTCGCGCTGCTCTCGACCTTCTGGAGCGCGCGCTCGATCGAGACAATCGTCGACGATTACGAAAAGGCGCTGCCGAAGGGCGCCTGGCCAAATTGGGTGCTCGGCAATCACGATCGTCCGCGCGTCGCAAGCCGCGTCGGGCCGCAGCAGGCGCGCGTTGCCGCGATGCTGCTGCTGACGCTGCGCGGCACGCCGACGCTCTATTACGGCGACGAGATCGGCATGCATCAGCTCGCGATTGCGCCCGAGGACGTGCGCGATCCCTTCGAGAAGAATGTGCCCGGCATCGGCGTCGGCCGCGACGGCTGCCGTACGCCGATGCAGTGGGATGCGTCGCCGGCCAGCGGCTTCTCCGGCGTAAGGCCCTGGCTGCCGCTGCCGGAGGACCATATCCGCGAGAACGTCGCCGATCTTGAAGCCGATTCGCGTTCGATCCTCAGTCTGTACAAGCGGCTGATTGCCTTGCGGAAGGCATCTCCGGCGCTGGTCGAGGGCGACTACCATCCGATCGCCGCGCAAGGCGATCTCCTGATCTATCGCCGCGAGGCCGAGGGCGTGGCGATGATCGTCGTGCTCAATCTCGGGCCCGACCCGATCGCCGTGACCTCCAGCGCGATCCGTTTCGGTAGCGAGATCTTGCTGTCGACGTTTCTGGATCGCGAGGGCGAGAGGCTGGAAGGCGTGCTGGATCTGCGCGGCAATGAGGGCGTGGTGGTGATGCTGCCATACATCTAGCCGCTCGCGGGGACGACAGATGAGCGTGTGGTCGCGGTTCATCGGACAGTGTCCGCGCCTACCGGAATCGGCTAAGCTCCCCCCATGGACAGCTCCGCCCGCAACATCGCCCTGGTTCCGCCGCCCGACCGCCGCCAGTCCGAGACGGCGCTGGCGATCGCGCGCGGCACGGCGCGGCTGCTGCGCTCGCTCGGCTTTACCTGCATCAGCGAACTGCCGCTGCCGTCGGGCCGGCGCGCCGATCTGGTGGCGCTCAACGAGCGCGGCGAGATCTGGATCGTCGAGATCAAATCGTCGGTCGAGGATTTGCGCGCCGACCAGAAATGGCACGAATACCGCGCCCATTGCGACCGGCTGTTCTTCGCTTTCACGCAGGATCTGCCGTGCGAGATCTTTCCGCAAGACACCGGCCTGATCATTGCGGATGCCTATGGCGCGCACATGCAGTGCGAGGCGCCCGAGCACAAGATCGCCGCTGCCACGCGCAAGCAGATGACGGTGCGTTTCGCGATGGCGGCGGCGCTGCGGATCAACCGTCTGGTCGACCCGCAGGGCCACGCGGATTTTTGGGAGTAGCGGCGCGGCGAACGCGGACGCCGTAGGGTGGGCAAAGCGAAAGCGTGCCCACCATCCAAGCCGATCAGGATTGAAGTAGAAGCGGTGGGCACGGCGCTACGCGCCTTTGCCCACCCTACGAGACCGTTACCGCGGCGCGCGCTTCGCCAAAATCCGCTGCAACGTACGCCGGTGCATGTTGAGCCTGCGCGCCGTCTCCGAGACGTTGCGGTTGCACATCTCGTAGATGCGCTGGATGTGCTCCCAGCGGACGCGGTCGGCGGACATCGGGTTGGTCGGCAACTCGGATTTCTCCGAGCTGGTCGAGAGCAGCGCGGCGACGACGTCGTCGGCATCCGCGGGCTTCGACAGATAATCGATCGCACCCATCTTCACGGCGGTCACGGCGGTGGCGATGTTGCCATAGCCGGTCAGCACGATCGCGCGGGCTTCGGGGCGCTTCTTCTTCAGCGCGGAGACGACGTCGAGGCCATTGCCGTCGCCGAGCCGCAGATCCACGACGGCGAATGCGGGCGCGGCCTTGCCGATCTGCGCGAGGCCATCCGAGACGGTGTCGCACGACGTCACCGCAAAGCCACGGGTCTCCATCGCGCGCGACAACCGCTCCAGGAACGGCTTGTCGTCCTCCACGATGAGAAGCGAGCGGTCGGTCTGTTCGTTCAGTTCGGCGATGGCGTTCAAGGTGTTGTCCTCTCTCTGCACATCTACATATGGCGTCGCAATCAGGCGGTGCCAAGGCCGCAAATAGTCGATCGGCCCTGCTGTGCGACGCAAGGTCGCGGCCTATCCTATTGTTTCTTCGAGCGTCTCGATAGTCTCAAAACGCTCTCTCGGCCAATTGATGTGAACCACAGCACCGTGTTCCGGAAAGGTCCGGTTGGTAAACGAGACCTTGGCCCCGGTGCGTTCCAGCAAGGTGCGCGCGATGAACACGCCAAGCCCGAGCCCACGCCGCTCGCCGCCGCCATCATCCAGATTGCGCCGCCGCGACAAATAGGGCTCGCCGATCCGGTTAAGGATATCGGGCGGAATGCCCGGGCCGTCGTCGGAGATCACGAGCTCGATCGTGTCCTTGTTCCACCATGCATTCACCTCGACGGTGGTGCGGGCGAAATCGACCGCGTTCTCGACGATGTTGCCGACGCCGTAGAGGATCGCCGGGTTGCGCGAGCCGATCGGCTCGGCGAAGGCCGCCACCGCGATCCGCACCTTGATGTCGACGCCGAAATCGCGGTGTGGGGCCACCACCTCCTCGATCAGCTCAGACATTTTCATGCGGTCGAACGGCGCGCCTTCGGAGGAAAGCTGGGTGATCTTGCTCAAGATGTCGCGGCAGCGCTGGGTCTGCTCGCGCAGGGTTTTCAGGTCGGCGGCGAAACTTGGGTCCTTCACCGTCTTTTCCAGCTCGCGCGAGATCAGGAAGATGGTCGCGAGCGGCGTGCCGAGCTCGTGCGCGGCTGCGGCAGCCAGGCCGTCGAGCTGGGTCAGATGCTGCTCGCGAGTCAGCACCAGCTCGGTCGCAGCCAGCGCGTCGGCGAGCTTGCGCGCCTCCTCCGTCACCTGGAACGAGTAAAGACTGGTGACGCCGATCGCGAGCACGATCGAGAGCCAGATGCCGATGAGATAGATCGGCGGCAGCACCAGCGGATCGTCGGAATCCCAGGGCAGCGGCAGATGGAAGAAGAACAGGACCGAGGCACAGGCCACCGCGAGCAGGCCGAGGCCGAAGGTGAGGCGGGCCGGCAGCGCCGTGGCCGAGATCAGCACGGGCGCGAGGAACAGGAACGAGAACGGGTTCTGCAGTCCGCCGGTGAAGAACAGCAGCCCCGCCAGCTCCACGATGTTCAGCGCGAGCAGTCCGGCTGCCTGCATCGGCTCCAGCCGTTGCAGCGGATTGGACACGGTCTGGAGCGCCAGGTTGAGCGCCGCCGACAGCGCGATGATGCTGACGCAGGGGACGATCTCGACGTTGAACTCCAGCCCCTGCGCCACGATGAAGATCGCCGCGAGCTGGCCGAGCACCGCCAGCCAGCGCAGCCGCAGGATCGTGTCCAAGCGGATATGCCGCTGTGCGTGGCGGAAGTCGGTATCGGCGGTCTCAGTCATCTCGGCCAATGTGGCGGTGCCTTCTCGGTCACAAACGCGGGGCTCGCGGAACCACCCGGATTACAAGCCTTGCGCTATCCGCTGCAATAGCAGAAGAACGGCTAGCATGACCGGGAACGACAAAGCTTCAAGTCCGCCGACTGTCGCGGAGCGCGGCTCCTCTGCGGCCATCGCGGTCGATCACCTCGTCAAGGTCTACAAGCAGACCCGCGCCGTCGACGATATCTCCTTTTCGCTGCCGCGTGGCAGCATCACCGGGCTCCTGGGCGGCAACGGCGCCGGCAAGACCACGACCATCGCGATGATCATGGGCCTGGTGCTGCCGACCTCCGGCCGCGTGCAGGTGCTCGGGCATCGGATGCCGGAGGAGAGCGCGGCGGTGCTGGGGCGGATGAATTTCGAGAGTCCCTATGTAGACATGCCGATGCGCCTCACGGTGCGGCAGAACCTCACCGTGTTCGGCAAGCTCTATGCGGTGAAGAACGTCTCCGATCGCATCGCCAGGCTGGCCGACGAGCTCGATCTCACCGAATTCATCGACCGCGCCAACGGCAAGCTCTCCGCCGGGCAGAAGACCCGCGTCGCGCTGGCGAAGGCGCTGATCAACCAGCCCGCGCTGCTGTTGCTGGACGAGCCCACCGCCTCGCTCGACCCGGATACGGCCGACTGGGTGCGGGCGCACATGGAGCGCTATCGCAAGGAGAACAACGCGACCATCCTTCTGGCTTCGCACAACATGCTCGAGGTCGAGCGTCTGTGCGACCGCGTCATCATCATGAAGCGCGGCCGCATCGAGGACGACGACACGCCGGAGGCCATCATGGCGCGCTACAACCGCACCACGCTGGAGGAGGTGTTCCTGGACGTCGCGCGCGGGCGGGTGAACGGTGCGAAGGAGGCGGTGCGATGACCGAGCTCTCCCTCCACCGCGGCATTTCCATCCATCGCATCGGCGCGATGATCCTGCGCTACTGGTATCTGTTGATGTCGTCCTGGCCGCGGCTGCTCGAGCTGCTTTATTGGCCCGCGCTCCAGGTCATCACCTGGGGCTTTCTCCAGCTCTACATCGCCGAGAACGCCAATTTCTTCGCGCGCGCCGGCGGCACGCTGATCGGCGCCGTCATCCTCTGGGACATCCTGTTCCGCGGCCAGCTCGGCTTCTCGATCTCGTTTCTGGAGGAGATGTGGGCGCGCAACATCGGCAACCTCATGATGAGCCCCCTGAAGCCGATCGAGTTTCTGCTGTCGCTGATGATCATGAGCATGATCCGGCTCGCGATCGGCGTCATCCCGATGACGCTGCTCGCGCTGTTCCTGTTTCACTTCAACGTCTATGCCCTCGGCCTGCCGCTGATCGCATTCTTCTGCAATCTGATCTTCACGAGCTGGGCGGTCGGCATCTTCGTCTCGGGGCTGGTCTTACGAAACGGCCTTGGCGCCGAGAGCATCGTCTGGACCCTGATGTTCGCGATCATGCCGCTCGCCTGCGTCTACTATCCCGTCAGCGTGCTGCCGGCATGGCTGCAATACGTCGCCTGGTCGCTGCCGCCGACCTATGTGTTCGAGGGAATGCGGGCGCTCCTGATCGAACAGACCCTCCGGATCGATCTGATGTTGCGTGCGTTGGCCATCAATGCGGTGCTGCTGGTTGCATCTTTTGGGGCATTCCTTGCCCTTTTGCGGAGCGCCAAGAAGCACGGCTCGCTGCTCTCGAGCGGTGAATAATCTCACTTTCCCGTGGATTCAGGCTGATTTAGCCGTTCCGGCTCCGTAGATGTACGGAACCATGCATTGACGCAATATTACGCATTCGGCAGTATGTTGCGATGCGAAGAGGATTTTAACGATGCCTATTGGTGAGTTCGGCGGCGCGCCGCCCCTGGCGGCCGAAGGCAGTCCGGTCCTGACGACGCCGATGTACTGGATGTACGAGATGGGGCAGGCCTCTCTCAATCCGGCGCGTGCGGTCACCGATGCGACCAAGCTCCTGTTTCAGAATCCCCTCAATCCGTGGGCGCGCACCGAGGTCGGCAAGTCCGTCGCCGCGGCCTGTGAATTGTTCGAACGCACCACGCGCCGTTACGGCAAGCCGGAATGGGGCCTCAACGACACCGAGGTCAACGGCATCCGCGTTCCCGTCGAGGTCCGCTCGGTCTGGGAAAAGCCGTTCTGCAAGCTGCTCTACTTCGATCGCAAGTTCGCCCGTCCCTTGCGCAGCCCGCAGCCGCGCGTGCTGATCGTGGCGCCGATGTCCGGCCACTACGCGACGCTGCTGCGCGGCACGGTCGAGGCGTTCCTGCCGGCGCATGAGGTCTACATCACCGATTGGGCCGACGCCCGCATGGTGCCCCTGAGCGATGGCCGCTTCGATCTCGACGACTACATCGACTACGTCATCGAGATGCTACACGTCCTTGGCGGCAACACCCATGTCATGGCGGTGTGCCAGCCCTCCGTTCCCGTCGTTGCCGCCGTCTCGATCATGGAAGCGCGTCGCGACCCCTTCGTGCCGACGTCGATGACGCTGATGGGCGGCCCGATCGACACCCGCCGCAATCCGACCGGGGTGAACAAGCTCGCCCAGGAGCGCGGCATCGACTGGTTCCGCAACACCGTCATCACCAAGGTGCCGTTCCCGCATCCGGGCATGATGCGCGACGTCTATCCGGGCTTCCTGCAGCTCAACGGGTTCATCAGCATGAACCTCGACCGGCACATGGACGCCCACAAGCGCCTGTTTGCCAATCTGGTGAAGGGCGACGGCGACCTCGTCGACAAGCATCGCGACTTCTACGACGAATATCTCGCGGTGATGGATCTCTCCGCCGAGTATTATCTGCAGACGGTCGACACCGTGTTCGTGAAGCACTCGCTGCCGAAGGGCGAGATGACCCATCGCGGAACACGCGTAGACCCCTCGAAGGTCACGCGCGTGGCGCTGATGACGGTCGAAGGCGAGAACGACGACATCTCCGGGCTCGGTCAGACCGAAGCAACGCACACATTGTGCAGCTCGATCCCCGATCACCGCCGCGTTCATTACGTCCAGAAGGGCGTCGGGCATTACGGCGTGTTCAACGGCTCGCGCTTCAAGTCGGAAATCGTGCCGCGCATCCATGACTTCATGGTCTCGGCTGCGAATCCGAGCTCGTTGCAGGCTCTTGCGGCCGAATAAGCGCGTTTTTCGGCTTTCCCGCTGAAAATCGACGCCCTGCCGGGGGTTCCGGCAGGGGTTGGTTCCCTCCAGATTCGCGGTATTTAGGTAGCTTTATAGGAGTGATTCCCACCTCAGCCCTTGGGGGTGCCGCATGCGTTCAGCGGGGGCGAAAAAACCGGGTTCCAACCCCAGTCTGTAGGGTCTCCCGGACGCTAGACCGCTGTATATTGGGCAAATGATTTGTTTTTGCGCCGAGCGCTTTCCCTGGCGGCGGTTATGGCAGAATCCGGGCGCCCTCCTGCCCCCCGGACTGACAGACATGGCCACTCGCGCACTCCTCTATCGGCGGCCCCACGAGCCGAAGACCCTGGTCATCACCCATGGATCGCAGTTTTTTGCGATTCGATTGCGTCGGCACCGCCGCGCGCGCCGCTACACGCTCAGAATCCATCCGAGCGATCGCGAAGCCATCCTCACCATCCCGCCGCGCGGCACGCTGGCCGAAGCCAAGGACTTCGCACAACGTCACGGCGCGTGGATCGCTGCACGTCTCGGCCGTTTGCCGAAGGCTGCGCCGTTCCAACCCGGCACAGTGATACCGCTACGCGGCACGGCCCATCGTATCGTTCATCGTGCCGGCACGCGCGGCACGGTATGGACGGAAGTGCGCGACAGCGGTGAACGCATTCTCTGCGTCGCCGGCGGGGTCGAGCATGTCGACCGCCGCGTCAGCGACTTCCTCAAGCGCGAGGCGCGCCACGATCTCCAGCGCTCGGCGGAGGCCTATGCCGTCGAGCTCGGCGTCAGGGTTAAGCGCCTCTCGATCCGCGATCAGTCCAGCCGTTGGGGCTCCTGCACCTCGGCTGGCTCGCTGTCGTTCTCCTGGCGCCTGATCCTCGCGCCGCCCTACGTGCTCGACTACCTCGCCGCGCACGAGGTCGCCCATCTCGTCGAGATGAACCACTCGGCGCGGTTCTGGCGCGTCTGCGGAAAGGCCTGCCCGTCGATGGAGCGCGCCAAGAAGTGGCTCGATACGCACGGCAACGACCTGCACCGCTATGGGGTCGAGGATTGATCCTCGTCGCAGACTAGGCCTCGCTGCGAGCCCAACACTCACTGTCGTCGCCCGGCTTGACCGGGCGACCCAGTATTCCAGAGGCGGTTATTGTTAAGCCGAGAAGCCGCAGCGTACTGGATTCCCCGCTTTCGCGGGGAGTGACAGCGGAGGACGGGGCGACATCAGTGCGTCTCGTGCCACGCTTCCCGATTTTCCCGAACGACCGACCCATCGGACTATCCAGGCGAGCAGCTCTCGTCGTGCGACATCGCGGGCGTTGAACGCCGACGATGGCTGCTCGTTATTCGGCGTCAGCCGGGATGATCTTGCTTGATGTGCTTCGACAAAATTCGTCGCCCGGATGCCGCGCGTCCTCAGACCATCTCTCAGGTCAGGCGCTGATATCTGCGCCTGTCCCCGGCTGCGCGCGCGAGGCGAGATAGGACGATTGCAGTTGCACGGCGGCCTTCTGGCCCTCGGCCAGCATCGCCTGGAAGGCCGCGTCGAGTTGATCGCGCCTATAGGTCGCAGAATTGCTCTGACGCGGTGTCCATTGCGATTGCGTGATCGCGGTGGATGCTTTTTCGACGGTGCCGCCAAGCAGCTTGGCGTAATTGTCGGCTCGCCATTGCGCCAGATCTGGTCCACTCAGGCCGGGAGGATCCTCGAGCTTGCCGATCTTTGCGGCCGCCGCGTTGGTCATCGTCGAGGACCCGCCATTGTACAGAGTGGCCACCACCTTGCCGTCAACCTTCACCTGGGCATAGGTGTTCTCAGGTGCATCGTCCGAGACGGCCGGTTGAGTCGCGTTCGCGCCGTGGGTCATCAGCCAATTCGTTGCCATCAGGTCGCGCAGGACCGGGTTATCCGCCACCGAGATCGGCTTGGCGCCTTGCAGCGGCTTGAGTTGCGACACGCTGATTCCGGGGCTGCTGGTCGCAGCGTCAGTTGCAGTCGACGCCTCCGGCTGGAGATCTGATGTCGTTGCCGCATTGGAACCGGACGTTGATGCAGGACGCAGATAGGGCAACGCCGCGCTGGATAGACCTGTAATCATGGAACGCTCCTTCCCACTAAACCCGAGTCTTCAGAACTCAACCTAAGAGAGCAATTCCTGGGCCGATGTCGGAGCCTTGAAGAGACTGGTGCTTTGGCGTTCAGGGATATTTCGGCATCGGTAAATCTTGCCGTCTTGGCCAGGACTTGTTGGGCAGGACTTGCCGAAGCCGTGGCGCGATGTCAGCCCGAGCAAACGCTGCTGGCCGCATCCATCACTGTCATCGCCCGCGGAGACGGGCGATCCAGCACGCCGCGGCAGCTGTTTTGAATCTCGACGTCTCGGCGTACTGGATTCCCCGCTGGAGCCTGTCATCGGGCTCGCCGAAGGCGAGACCCGGTGGCGGGGAATGACAGTTGGGAGTGGGGCGACATCAGCGCGCTTTGCGCGATCCCCGCCATAGTTCGCGACGATTGCGCGGCACGCTCGATTTGTCCCGCCGGATCAAACGTTTCGCACAATCCACCGCGCGACGCGCCTGATATCAACGGCTACTGTGCATGGGGTTGTTTTCGCGTCTTTTGTCTTGAGGCCTTGGGGACCTCAGCTCGAAGCTACCGATTTCCGCCGAACAGCCGGTCCATCAGCCAGCCGTCGAGGCCTGCTGCGGCTTCCGGCCGCACATTGGCGCGCGTCGGAGGCGGGCGATAGCCGCCATTCGTCACCGGTGCCGGTCCGGGCGCCACCGCTGTCGGCGGCGACACCTGCGATGCCGCCTGCGCGAGGTTCGACAGGCCCCAGGTCGCTTGCGAGTTCGGCAAGGCGGCCACCGGCACGCCCTCGTGCGCCGTGCGCATGAAGCGGGACCAGACTTCGACGGGCAGGCCGCCGCCGGTCGCCTTCTTGGTCGGCGAGTTGTCGTCATTGCCGAGCCAGACGCCGGTGACGAGGTTGGCGGTGTAGCCGATGAACCAGGCGTCGCGATAATCCTGGCTGGTCCCGGTCTTGCCGGCCGCCGGCCAGCCGGGGATCTCCGCCTTCTTGGCGGTGCCTGATATCAGCGTCTCTCGCATCATCGTGTTCATCATGCCGACATAGCGCGGGTCGATCACTTGGTTGCGCTCTTCCGCTTGCCGCATGTAGAGCAGCTTGCCACTGAGCGTCCTGATCCGTGTGACGACATGCGGCGCCACCGCGAAGCCGCCATTGGCGAAGGGGGCATAGGCGCCGACCAGCTCGACGACCGAGACTTCGGAGGTGCCGAGCGCGATCGAGGCATTGGGCTCGAGCTTCGAGGAGATGCCGAGCCGGTGCGCGGTGCGCACCACGTTCTTCGGCCCGACCTCGAGACCGAGGCGGATGGCGACGGTGTTGAGCGACATTGCCAGCGCCTGCGTCAGCGTCACCGCGCCGAAATATTCATGGGTGTAGTTCTCGGGCTTCCAGCCCTTGACCTCGATCGGCGCGTCCTGACGCACCGTGTCAGGCGTCAGCCCCTGCTCGAGCGCGGTCAGGTACACGAACGGCTTGAACGAGGAGCCCGGCTGGCGTTTCGCGGTGACCGCGCGGTTGTACTGGCTGTCGGAATAGTTCCGCCCGCCGACCATGGCGCGCACCGCGCCGTCGGGCGTCATCGCCACCAGCGCGCCCTGGCTGACATTGAACTTGACGCTCTTGGCCGCGAGCTCGTCGATGATGGCGGCTTCCGCCACGCTCTGAAGCTTCGGATCGATCGTGGTCTCGACCTTGATGCTCTCGTCGATCTGGCCGACCAGATCGTCCAGCACCTCGCCGATCCAGTCGGCGACGTAGTTGAGCGTGCCGGCGCCGGCCGGCTTCACGTTGTAGGAGGGGTGGCCGATCGAGGCCTGCGCCTGTGCTTCGGTGATGAATTTTGCATCCGCCATCGCCGCGAGCACGATCTGTGCGCGCGCTTCCGCGCCTTCCGGATTGCGGTTCGGCGCCAGCCGCGACGGCGATTTGACGAGGCCCGCCAGCATCGCGGCCTCGGCGACGGTGACGTCCTTCGCCGACTTGCCGAAATATTTCTGCGCCGCGGCCTCAACGCCATAGGCGCCCGAGCCGAAATAGACGCGGTTGAGATAGAGCTCCAGAATCTCGTTCTTGGAATGCTTGCGCTCCAGCCAGATCGCGAGCTCCGCCTCCTGCAGCTTGCGCGCCATGGTCCGCTCCTGGGTCAGGAACAGGTTTTTCGCGAGCTGCTGCGTCAAGGTCGAGCCGCCCTGCGAGACGCCGCGATGGAGCACGTTGGTGACGAGGGCCCGCAGGATGCCAATCGGGTCGATGCCGAAATGCGAGTAGAAGCGGCGGTCCTCGATGGCGATGAAGGCCTTCGGCAGATAGGGCGGCAGGTCCTTCAGCGAGACGTTGGCGCCGGCCATCTCGCCGCGCTGCGCCAGCATGCTGCCGTCGATGCCGACGATCTGGATCGTCGGCGGCCGCTTGGGAATCTCCAGCGACTGGATCGGCGGCAGATGGGCGCCGACATAGATCACGACGCCGATCACGGCGATCATGCCCCACAGGCCGAGCACCGCACCCCAATAGACGAGGCGGCCGAGGCTGAAGCCTCCGCCCGACTTCGACCGGCGCTTGGCGCCGCTGCGGCTGGCTTGTGCCTTCCGCTCGCGCGGCGGCTCGTCGCCGGCATCCTCGCTCTTGCGCTTGGCGGATGATTTCGTTGATTTCTTCGGCTTGTCCTCGCCGCCGGGGACGCGGTCGGCCGCGGTCAGGCGCAGATCGGCGAGCGCAGCAGGCAAGCCGAACAACGGCTCCTTCCGCCCACCCTTTTTCTTTCCCCACGCCATACGCAAAACGCCCGGTCAGCCCGCCCCGTCGCATGCTACCGGTCGCTGTTTAAGGCCCGGTTACCCAGAGCTTAACGCGCGATTAGGAGGTGCGGCATTCGCCTGCCGCAGTTCCGCTCGCCGGGCGGCAGAGCTAGGATCGCCCGCATAAAGCAAGAGGGAACCGGCATGGGCCATATCGATCCGAGCAAGGAGATTTTCGCGCAGTTCCGGGACAACGACCGCCCCGGCCCGATCCACATGCTCAATCTGGTGCGCTTGCGCGAAGAGGCGGCCTATCCGGACGGCCGCAAGGCGACCGGCGCGGAAGCCTACGCGGCCTATGGCCGCGACAGCGGCCCGGTGTTCGAGCGCCTCGGCGGCCGCATCGTCTGGCAGGGCAAATTCGAGCTGATGCTGATCGGCCCGCAAGAGGAGCGCTGGGACCATTGCTTCATCGCCGAATATCCGAGCGTTGCCGCCTTCGTCGAGATGATCCGCGATCCCGTCTATCGCGAAGCGGTGAAGCATCGCCAGGCCGCGGTGGAGGATTCACGGCTGATCCGGCATGCGGTGCTGCCGGTGGGGAAGAATTTTGGGGAGATACCTTCTTAATTCGTAGGGTGGGCAAAGCGCCGGGGTGCGCGAGTGCGCATCCCGGCGTGTGCCCACCACCTTCGTCGCGATCGTAGAGAGATGGTGGGCACGACGCTTGCGCGTCTTTGCCCACCCTACGACATGCGCCTTCGCCGCCTAACCCGCCGGGCCCGCGTCCTCCAGGATCGGGCCGAACAGCTCCCAGCGTTCGCCGTTGAACTTCATCATCTGAAGCTGCTTGTTGACGCGGTAGTCGGTCGGCGAGGTGTTGGCCTTGATGCCGGGCAGCGCAGTGTCACTGACGACGTCCTTCAGCGACGCGGCCTGCTTCATGACGTTCTCGCGCGTCAGGTCGTCGCCGCACTGCTTCAGCACATGGACCAGCAGCTGCGCCGTGCTGTAGCCGTAGGTGTTGAAGTTCGAGTCCTTGTCGCCGTCCGGATAGTACTTCGCCATGAAGTCGAAATACCTCTTCAGGCCGGCATCGTCCTTCCAGGTCGGATCGAGCGGTTCCTTGCCGTAGTTGACGCTGATCAAGCCCTTGGCGGCATCGAGGCCGGCCGGCTTCAGCACCGCGCCGACCGAAGTGGCGTTGATGTCGACGATCTGCACCGGATGCCAGCCCATCTCGGCGATCTTCTTGATCGCCTGTGCGGCCTGCTTCGGCGTGGTGGCGCTGAAGAACAGATCGGCGCCGGCGTCCTTGATCTTGAGGACCTGCGAATCGACGGTCGGATCGGAGACTTCGTAGGAGGCTTCGGTCACGATCATCTTGGCGGCCTTGTCGCCGAGGCCGGCCTTGATGCCGTTCAGATAGTCCTTGCCGAGGTCGTCGTTCTGATAGAGCACGCCGATCTTGGCGTTGGGATGCTCCTTCAGAATGTACTGGCCGTAGATGCGGCCTTCGACGAAGTAGTTGGGATTGAAGCCCATGGTCCACGGGAAGTTCTTCGGATCGGTGAACCTCGATGCGCCGGTGGCCGCGAACAACTGCGGCACCTTCTTGGAATTGAGATATTTCTGCACCGCCGCGTTCACAGGCGTGCCGATGATCTGGAAGGTCAGCAACACCTCGTCGCTCTCGACGAGCTTGCGGATCTGCTCCACGGCCTTCGGCGGCGAGTAGGCGTCGTCATACTGGATCAGATTGATCTTGCGACCGTTGACGCCGCCCTGGTCGTTGATCATTTTGAAATAGGCGGCCTGGGTCTTGCCGATCGACGAATAGGCCGACGCCGGTCCCGAAAACGGCATGGTCTGTCCGACCTTGATCTCGGTGTCGCTGGCGCCCGGATCATATTTTTTCTGGGCACTGGCCGCGGTGACCGACAGCGCCAGGGTCAGCGCCGTTGCCGTGGCCAGATGCAGCATTCCATTCCTCATTCGCAATTTCCTCAGTTTGTTATTGCCGATGATCTGCCCGGGTGCTCTTGCGCACAGGACGTCACCGCTGAGGGCGATTGTGGATGAGGCGTTGCTGCAACGCAAGGTGGGTGGAGACGCGCAGTTCGTAGGGTGGGTTAGCCTTGCGACTGCGCGAAGCGCAGTCCGCCAGGCGTAACCCACCACTTCTGTTGCCGCGGATGTCGAAGAGGTGGATTACGCCGAGCAGATGCGCTTTTGCGCATCTGCAGGGCTAATGCACCCCACGAAGTTACTAACCCGCCGGGCCGTTGTCCTCGATGATCGGGCCGAACAGCTCCCAACGCTCGCCGTTGAACTTCATCATCTGCATCTGCTTGTTGACGCGATAATCGTTCGGCCCGGTGTTGATCTTGATGCCGGGCAGCGCGAAGCTCGGGGTGAAGTCCTTGATGTTGGCGACCTGCTTCATCACGTTCTCACGCGACAGGTCGTCGCCGCACTGCTTCAGCACCTGCGTCAGCAACTCGGCGACCGAATAAGCATAGGTGTTGACCGTGTTGAGCTTGTCGCCTTCGGGGAAATACTTGTCCATGAAGGCGAAGAACGCTTTCACGCCCGGATCGTCCTTCCACTGCGGGTCACTCGGCTCCTTGCCGTATTGGGTCGAGATGATGCCCTTGGAGATGTCGAGGCCGGCCGGCTTCAGCGTCGCCGAGATCGGGCTCGCATTGATGTCGAGGATGTGCACCGGCGTCCAGCCGAGCTCGGCCACCTTCTTGATGGCCTGCGCCGCGAACTTCGGCGTCGAGGCATCGTAGAAAAGATCTGCGCCGAGCGACTTCAGCTTGACCACCTGCGAGTCGACGGTCGGGTCGGTGACCTCGTAGGACACTTCGCCGACGATCATCTTGGCGGCCTTGTCGCCGAGGCCGCTCTTGAGGCCGGCGAGATAGTCGCGGCCCATGTCGTCGTTCTGGTAGAGCACGCCGATCTTGGCATTGGGGTGATTGGCGAGAATGTACTTGGCGTAGATGCGTCCCTCGGACACGTAGTTGGGATTGTAGGCGATGGTCCAGGGATAGTTCTGCGGATCGTTGAAACGTGCGGCGCCGGTGGAGGCCAGCAGCTGCGGGATCTTCTTGCCGTTGAGATATTTTTGCACGGCGGCGTTCGCGGCCGTGCCGATGATCTGGAAGGTGAACAGCACCTCGTCGCCTTCGACGAGCTTGCGCACCTGCTCGACCGTCTTCGGCGGCGAATAGGCGTCGTCATACTGGATCAAATTGATCTTGCGGCCGTTGATGCCGCCCTGGTCGTTAATCATCTTGAAGTAGGCGGCCTGGGTCTTGCCGATATTGGCGTAGACGGAATAGGCGCCGGAGAACGGCACGGTCTGGCCGATCTTGATCTCGGTGTCGCTCGCGCCGGTGTCATATTTCTTCTGGGCGAGGGCTTGGCTGGCGGAGAATGCGAAGGCGAGCGCCGCCGTGGCAGCTATGAAGGCTCTGCGATTGTTCATCTTGGTTGTTCCTCCTGACGGAATTTCCGGTCGACGGTCTTTTCCCGTTGATTGCAACGGTCGCCATCGCTGTCGGAGAGTGTGGAGGAAGGTCCGGCGCCGCGCAAGGATCGCGACGCTGCGCCGTAGCGTCTCAGGTCACGAGAATCAGGTCAGAAACAGCGCAACCAGCGCGATCGCCGCCGGCAGCGCCTGCACGAGCAGGATGCGGGTGCTGACGGTCGCCGCGCCGTAGGCGCCGGCCACGATCACGCAGAGCAGGAAGAATGCCTTGATCTGGAACGCGAAGGCCGGGTTGCCGTGGACGAGGCCCCAGATCAGGCCGGCGGCGAGGAAGCCGTTATAGAGCCCTTGGTTGGCCGCCAGCACCTTCGTGATCTCGGCCTTTTCAGGCGTATTGCGGAATGTCTTCAAGCCAAGCGGCTTGTCCCAGAGAAACATCTCCAGGATCAGGAAGTAGGCATGCAGTGCGGCGACCAGCGCCACCAGGACATTGGTGATCAGAATCAAGTTGAGCCCCCCAAAGCGTCAGCTTTCGGGTGGACGTTAGCACGGCTGCCATGGCAAGTGCGATGGCGTGTTTTCGATGGCCTGGTGTCGCAATGCCCGCTCGATCAACCAAACCGCCTGAACGATTCGGCCTCGATCGCCTGACGACGCCGATCGGGATCGCGCTGCTCGTCACCGATGCCGAGGGCGCCTTGCGTGCGCTCGACTGGGAAGACTACGAGCACCGCATGCGAGGGCTGTTGCGCCTGCAATACGGCGCCGTGGATCTGAGCGATCTGCCTGCGCCGACGGAGATGCGGACGGCGCTGTCGGGTTATTTCGAAGGCGATCTCGGCCAGCTCTCGGGCGTCGCATGGCGCATCGCCGGCACGCCTTTCCAGCAAAGGGTCTGGACCGCGCTCGCGCAAATTCCTGCCGGTACCACGATGAGCTATGGCGCGATGGCCGCAAGGATCGATATGCCCAAAGCCATTCGTGCCGTAGGCCATGCCAACGGCTCAAACCCGATCAGCGTGGTGCTGCCCTGTCACCGCCTGATCGGCGCGGATGGCTCGCTGGTGAAATATGGCGGCGGGCTCGAGCGGAAGCGCTGGCTGCTGCGGCATGAGGGGGTAGAGATTTAGCTCTCTCCTTACGCCGCCGGTGCAGCAATCGCCTTGTCGCCGGCCATCACGTGGGTCAGCGCGCTCTTGATTGCGGACTGGCGCGTCGGCGCGTTGATCTGCGCGCCCAGGAGGTCGGTGACGTAGAACACGTCGCGGGCGCGCTCGCCGAAGGTCGCGACATGGGCCGAGGCGATGTTGAGGTTGAGCTTCGAGATCGCGGTGGTCAGCTCGTAGAGCAGGCCGGGGCGGTCGAGGCCGGACATCTCGATCACCGTGTAGCGGTCGGACCATTGGTTGTTGATGGTCACTTCCGGCTCGATCGTGAAAGGCCGCGCCTTGCTGCGCACGGTGCGCCGCGCCACCACTTCGGGCAGACGCAGCTTGCCTTCCAGCACGTCCTCGATCATCTCGCCGATGCGCGTGGCGCGCCGGCCCTCGTCCTCGTCACGATCGTATTCCCTGGAGATCGAGATCGTGTCGAGCGCGCGGCCGTCGGTCGTCGTGTAGATCTGCGCGTCGACGATGTTGGCGCCGGCCGAGGCGCAGGCGCCGGCGATGATCGAGAGCAGCCAGGGATGGTCGGCGGCGAAGATGGTGAGCTCGGTGACGCCGCGCACCTCGTCGAAGCCGACATTGATCGCGAGCTTGTGGCCGGCCTGTTCGCTGGAGCGGACGAAGCGGGCATGGCGGATCTTCCGCGGCAGCTCGACCTTGAGCCAATAGGCGGGATAGTGCCGGCCGATATAGGCATCGAGCTCGTCCGCCGGCCACTCGGCGAAGGCCATGCGGAATTCGGCGTAGGCGGCCGTCAGGCGCTTGCCGCGGTCGACTTCCGAGAAGCCGCCGGTCAGCACCGGTTCGGTTTCATAATAGAGAGAGCGCAGGAGCTGCGCCTTCCAGCCGTTCCACACGCCCGGGCCGACGCCGCGGATGTCGGCGGTGGTCAGGATCGTGAGCAATTTCATCTGCTCGACCGACTGCACCACGGCAGCGAAATTCTCGATCGTCTTGCGGTCGGAGAGGTCGCGCGACTGCGCGACCGTGGACATCGTCAGATGTTCCTCGATCAGCCAGGCCACGAGCTCGGTGTCGGCCGCGCTGAAGCCGAGCCGCGGGCACAGCCGGCGCGCCACCTTGGCGCCCGCGATCGAGTGATCCTCCGGCCGTCCCTTGGCGATGTCGTGCAGCAGCGTCGTGATGTAGATCACCGCACGGTGCTCGGGCCGGATCTTGCGGAAGAGATCGCTGGCGACCGTGAACTCCTCGATGCCGCCGCGCTCGATGTCCTGCAGGAAGCCGACGCAGCGGATCAGATGCTCGTCGACAGTGTAGTGATGATACATGTTGAACTGCATCATCGAGACGATCTTGCCGAAGGCGCGGATGAAATGGCCGAGCACGCCGGTCTCGTTCATCCGCCGCAGCACGATCTCGGCGTTGTCGGAGGTCAGGATCTCCATGAACAGCCGGTTGGCTTCCGGGTTCTCGCGCAGCTGCGCGTTGATCAGTCCGAGCGAGCGCGTCACGTCGCGCATCGCGTCCGGATGGAAGGCGAGGTTGTTCTTCTGCGCCAGGCGGAAGATCCGGATCAAATTGACCGGATCGTGCTTGAACACGTCGGGCGCGGCGACGTTGATGCGGTTGTTGTCGACGAGGAAGTCGTCGCTGTCGGGGACGCGGCGCTTCGCGGGGGCGGGGCGCAGCCGCGCCATCATCCGGCTCAGCACCGGCGCGGGCTTGGCCTGCTGGTCCTCGAGCTTGGCGCACAGGATGGCGGTGAGGTTGCCGACTTCCTTGGCGACCAGGAAGTAGTGCTTCATGAAGCGCTCGACGTCCTGCATGCCGGGATGCGAGGTGTAGCCGAGCCGGACCGCGATCTCGCGCTGGAGATCGAAGGAGAGGCGCTCCTCCGCGCGGCCGGAGTAGAAGTGCAGATTGCAGCGCACCGACCAGAGGAAGTCGGCGCAGCGGCGGAAGGTGCGGTATTCCTGCGCGTCGAACACGCCGCGCTCGACCAGCTCGTCGGTATCACGGACGCGGTAGACGTATTTGGCGATCCAGAACAGCGTGTGCAGGTCGCGCAGGGCGCCCTTGCCGTCCTTGACGTTGGGCTCGACCAGGTAGCGCGACTGGCCGCCGCGGCGGTGGCGCTCCTCGCGCTCGGCGAGCTTTGCGGTGACGAATTCGGACGCCGTGCCCTGCACCACGTCCTTATCGAAGCGCGCGACCAGTTCGTCATAGAGCGGCTGGTCGCCGGTCAGGAAGCGCGTTTCCAGGATCGCGGTGCGGATGGTCATGTCGCCGCGCGCCTGCCGGATCGATTCATCGACCGAGCGCGTGGCGTGCCCGACCTTCAGCCCCATGTCCCAGAGACAGTAGAGAATGGCCTCAGCCACCTGCTCACCCCAGGCGGTCTGCTTGTAGGGCAGGATGAACAGCAGATCGATGTCGG
Source organism: Bradyrhizobium sp. LA6.8 (assembly GCF_040547935.1). Classification (NCBI taxonomy): domain Bacteria; kingdom Pseudomonadati; phylum Pseudomonadota; class Alphaproteobacteria; order Hyphomicrobiales; family Nitrobacteraceae; genus Bradyrhizobium; species Bradyrhizobium sp. LA6.8. The sequence continues at coordinate 157,146 of NZ_JBEPQQ010000007.1, read as the reverse complement.
ACTCCGGTGCCATCAGGCCGCGGCCATAGCCGCCGGTCGCGACCACCGCCATGCGCTCCGCGCCGCTCGGGATCGGCGAGCGGTAGAGATGCCGGGTCGCCGCCGAATACAGGATGCGGATGATCTCGTCCTGCACGTGGCACAGCCGCTCGGCGCAGCGCCTTCCGTGACGGTCCTTCAGCAGGATCGCCTGCGCCGCGGCGCGCGCCGCGATCAGCTCGGCCTTCAGCATTTGCGCCATGGCCGTGCGGAACGTGTCCTCGCGTCCCTGATGCTTCTCGGCGAGCGCATCGACCGCGGCGGTGATCCGCGCGGTGTCGAAGCGATCGTCCACCTCGGCCTTGTGCTCAGTCGCGACGCTGTCCATGTCTCACCGGATATAAGAGGTGACAGGCGCTGTCACCCGCCATTCTCTGGCAATAGTCGTTCCATGCTGGAAAAGGCCGGCCTCGGGCAAAATCGTTCTCGGCCGAGGGGCTTTCGGGATAGCGATTTTCTCGTTGACCTCTAGAAATAACTCATTGAAAAACAATGAAGTTTTTGAGGAGGCTGGGCATGACCGGGATTACACGACGCATTCTGTTGGCGGGGGCTGTTGCGCTCGCCATGACCCCTGCGGCACGGGCGGCGGATCCGCTCAAGGAAATCCGCATCGACTGGGCGACCTACAATCCGGTGTCGATGGTCCTGAAGCAGAAGGGTCTGCTGGAGAAGGAGTTCGCCAAGGACGGCATCAGCATCATTTGGGTGCAGTCGGCCGGCTCCAACAAGGCGCTCGAATTCCTCAACGCCGGCTCGATCGATTTCGGCTCGACTGCGGGCTCGGCGGCGCTGGTGGCGAAGATCAACGGGAACCCCATCAAGTCGATCTACGTCTATTCGCGTCCCGAATGGACGGCGCTGGTGACATCAAAGGATTCCAAGATCGCGAGCGTTGCCGATCTCAAGGGCAAGCGCGTCGCGGTGACGCGCGGCACCGATCCACACATCTTCCTGGTGCGCGCGCTGTTAGGTGCCGGCCTCACCGAAAAGGACATCACGCCGGTGCTGCTCCAGCACGCCGACGGCAAGACCGCGCTGATCCGCGGCGACGTCGACGCCTGGGCCGGCCTCGATCCGATGATGGCGCAGGCCGAGGTCGAGGAAGGTGCAAAACTGTTCTATCGCAAGGCGGATGCCAATACCTGGGGCATCCTCAATGTGCGCGAGCAGTTCTTGAAGGACTATCCGGACGCCGCCCGCCGCGTGCTCGCAGTGTATGAAGAGGCCCGCAAATATTCGCTGGCGAATTACGATGATCTGAAGAAGACCTTCATCGCCGTGACCAAGCTGCCGGACGCCGTCGTCGACAAGCAGCTCAAGGAGCGCACCGAGCTCACCCACAGCCGCATCGGCGCACCCCAGCGCGAGTCGATCCTCGCCGCCGGCCTTGCCCTCCAGCAGGCCGGCGTCATCGACGCCAAGGTCGACGTGAAGGCGACGCTGGATGCCCTGATCGACGACCAGGTCCCGCTGCCGACGAATTAGTTCTGCGCAAGAGGCAGGCGCGCGCAACAAACTCCGCTGTCGTCCCGGGGCGCGAAGCGAGCCCGGGACCCATAACCACAGGGCGTGGTTTGGCGCGAAGGCCGTCACTCCGGGTCCCCGTAACCATATCGCCCTGTGGTTATGGGCCCCGGATCTGCGCTTCGCTTGTCCGGGGCGACAACCGAGATTACCGCGCGCCCTTGCATTCCCCGACCAGACGCGCTTCCTACCGGCCATGATCTCCGACGCGCCAGTCCTGCAACAGACCTCGGAACCGGCCGAGAGCGCCGCCGCGCCCTCGCGGCTCGCGCGCTATGCGCGGCCGATGTTGGGGATCTTGCTGCCGCTCATCCTCGCGCTCGGCTGGGAGCTGGTGGTGTGGTCCGGCTGGTCCAACGGTCGTCTGGTGCCGCCGCCCTCGCGCGTGTTTGCGACCATCACCGAGCTCGCCCGCTCCGGCGAGCTGGTCCGCCACATCGCCGCGACGCTGTGGCGGGTCGGCCTCGGCTTCGCCTTCGGTGTGATCGCGGGCACCGTGCTCGGTGCCATCTCCGGCTATTGGTCGTTGGCGCGGCGGCTGCTCGATCCGACCGTGCAGGCGCTGCGTGCGATCCCTTCGCTGGCCTGGGTGCCGTTGTTCATTCTCTGGCTCGGCATCTTCGAGACCTCCAAGATCGCGCTGATCGCGGTCGGCGTGTTCTTCCCGGTCTATCTCGGCGTGATGGGCGCGATCCTTTCCGTCGATCGCAAGATCGTCGAGGTCGGCCGCACCTTCCGCCTCTCCGGATTCGCGATGATCCGCCGCATCCTGCTGCCCGCGGTGCTGCCGGCCTATGTCGTGTCCTTGCGCGTCGGCCTTGGTCTCGGCTGGATGTTCGTGGTCGCGGCCGAGCTGATCGGCGCCTCCGAGGGTCTCGGCTATCTCCTGCTCGACGGCCAGCAGCTCGGCAAGCCCGCGCAGATTTTGGCCGCGATCGTGATCTTCGCCATCCTCGGCAAGCTCACCGACTGGCTGATCGAGGTCGGGGCTGCGCCGTTCCTGCGCTGGCAGGACGCCTTCGGGCGCGCGAAGGGAGCGTAACGCGATGCTGGCGCTCGACCGGGTCAGCAAGACCTATCCCAACGGCGTGCAGGCGCTGGCGCGTTTTTCCGCCGAGATCAAACAGGGCGAGATCGTCGCCATCATCGGCGGCTCCGGCTGCGGCAAGTCCACGCTGCTGCGTGCCATCGCCGGCCTTGATCGCGCCAGCGCAGGCACGGTGACGCTCGACAGCGAGGCGATCAGTTCGCCGCATGCCAAGATCGGCATCATCTTCCAGGAGCCGCGGCTTTTGCCCTGGCTCAGCGTCGCCGACAATATCGGCTTCGGCCTTGCCGACCTGTCCGCGACCGAGCGGCGCGAGAAGGTGGCGCGCGCGCTCGCCCGCGTCGGGCTCACTGATAAGGCGCAGGCCTGGCCGCGCGAGCTCTCGGGCGGGCAGGCGCAGCGTGTCGCGATCGCGCGTGCGCTGGTGCCGCAACCGGAAGTGCTGCTGCTCGACGAGCCGTTCTCGGCGCTCGACGCCTTCACCCGCAGGGACCTCCAGGATCATCTGCTCGATCTCTGGGCCGACACCCGGCCGACGCTCATCCTCGTCACACATGACGTCGACGAGGCCGTGGTGCTGGCCGATCGCGTGCTGGTGATGCGGCCGCGGCCGGGCCGGCTGTTCGACCAGATCGAGATCAATCTGGGCCGTCCGCGCGACCGCAATTCGCCGCTGTTCGAGAATTTCAAGCGAAGTGTGCTGACGTCACTCGACCGTTCGCTTGACCGCAACGTGCCCGACCGTGACGCAACCCAGGGTCCCGGTCAGGCCATGTGGTGGTGACATTTTCTCTCTGAGCCGGTACATCGAGGGACGATTTTTCCGGGAGAGAACAAGATGGACGCCGCAGCACTGCGCCAGATGCAGGCCCCGATCAAGGAACGCTACAAGACCGATCCCAAGACCGCGATGATCACGCTGAAGGCCAAGGGCTCGACCGACAGCGAAGGCATCGCCTGCAAGGTCGAGACCGGCCGCGCCATCGCAATGGCTGGCCTGCATCCCGCCACCGGCGGCTCCGGCCTCGAGCTCTGCTCCGGCGACATGCTGCTTGAAGCGCTGGTTGCCTGCGCCGGCGTCACGCTGAAATCGGTCGCGACCGCCATCGAGATCCCGCTGAAGACCGGCAACGTCTATGCCGAGGGCGATCTCGATTTCCGCGGCACGCTTGGCGTCGACAAGGAGACCCCGGTCGGCTTCGCCGAGATCCGCCTGCGCTTCGAGGTCGACACCGACGCGCCGCAGGACAAGCTCGATCTGCTCCTGAAACTCACCGAGCGCTATTGCGTGGTCTACCAGACCATCAAGAACGGCCCGAAGGTTTCGGTGTCGATGCAGCGGATGTGACTTCCTGACCCTCCCCTTGAGGGGGAGGGTCGATCGCGCGCAGCGCGAGCGGGGTGGGGTGATCTCTCCACTCGGGCGCCGTATCCGTCGAGAGACTGTCATCCCACCCCGTCTCATATTTCGCTACGCTCCATATGAGCCGACCCTCCCCTTCAGGGCAGGGTAAGAAGCAAAAAATGCCTCCCGAGCTCCACTTCATCATCTTCCTCGTCCTGCGCATGGCGATCGCCGCGGCGTTCGTCGTGTCTGCGTCGTTCATCGCCGAGCGCACCGGTCCGGTGATCGGCGGACTGGTGGCGACCTTGCCGATCTCGGCCGGTCCTTCCTACGTCTTCCTCGCGCTCGACCATGACGCCGCCTTCATCGCGCAGGGCGCGCTGTCGAGCCTTCCGGTCAACGCCGCGACGATCGTCCTTGGGCTCACCTATGTCGTGCTGGCGCAGCGGAACAATCTGCTGGTGAGCGCCGGCAGCGCGGTCGCGGTGTGGATCGTGCTGGCCTCCATCATCCGCCTGTTCGACTGGACCCTGACCGCCGGGCTCGCCGTCAACCTGGTCGCCTTCGGCATCTGCATTCCGCTGCTCGCAAGGTACCGCCATGTGAAGATGCCGCTGGTGACGCGTCGCTGGTACGACATTCCATTCCGCGCCTCGCTGGTCGCGACGCTGGTTGCGATCGTGGTCTCGACCTCGGGCTGGGTCGGCCCGCGGGTGAGCGGCGTCATCGCGCTCTACCCGATCGTGTTCACCAGCATGATGGTGATCCTGCATCCGCGCATCGGCGGCCCGCCGACCGCCGCCGTGCTCGCCAACTCCGCCTGGGGCCTGCTCGGCTTCGGTCTGGCAATTGCGGTGCTGCACGTCGCCGTCATGCTGTTCGGCTCGGCGATCGGCTTGAGTTGCGCACTCGCCACCTGCATCGGCTGGAACCTGACGCTGTGGAGGATGGGACGACGGAAGAGGCCGATGCATCAGCCGCGCCGCGCTTCGTAAGGCGAGATACGCTACGCTTGGGACCTCAACCCTGCGTCAGGATAGTTAGTTACCCGGGCTGGCAGACCCGCTAAACTGGCAACAGAGCAAGATCGGGGCGTGCGGTGGAGGGATTGTACAAGGTCGAATACGATATCAACGACGGCTCCGGCCGCAGCGTGCTGTACGCCCATGCCGGGAAAATGCTTGGCGGCAACACGGCCTTCGCGCACTTCGGCACCTACGAGATTGTGGACGGCGAAATCGTCGCCAGGCTCCGGACGAAGCGCCACAGCCGGTCGCCGCAGCACAGGTCGCTGGTCAGTTCCGACGCCGTCACAATCAGCATTCGCGGTCGACCGCAGGGCAAGCTCTACCGCTTCGAGGGAGAAGTGGTCGAGGACGCCTCGGTGTTTCGCGCCGTGATGACGCCGCTCGGCGACGATGACGTTCCCCCACCCGGTGCGGTCGGCGAAGGCGGCATCGTCAGCGGACTCTATTCGATCGACATCCGGATGCTGGATGGAATTACCGGTGGCCATACCGGCGTGATGTTGCTGCGCGACGGCCGGATCCTCGGCGGCGATGCCTTCTTCTATTATCTCGGCGCCTATTCTTCGGCGAACGGTCGCTGGAAAGGTGAATTCGTCAATCAGGAACACACGCTGGCAAAGAGCGAGCATCCCTTGTTCGGTGGCTATGAGGTGGGCATCGGCTTCTCCGGCCACTGCGATGACAAGGGCGCCGACATGGAAGCGATCGCGCTCGCCGGCAAGCGCAGCATCCGCCTCGCCGCCACCTTGAAGCTGATCGAGCCGTTTGCCAGGGCGGGCCGCTGACGGCCGCCGGAAGGCGTTGCGTTAATGGGGCAGCATCCTGGACGGTAGTCGCGCGGAAAAGCGCGCGCGGGGCCGCAATCCGTTCATGTCGCGACGTCGCTAAGTATCGATTTGATCGTTGCTAATTCGCGTTTCGGCCGTTTCTTCCGCCGGCCATTTTCGGTTCCATCACTCCGTATTTCTTCGGAGATGGGCTGCCCGATTCCGATAGGTGCATTAATCTAAATTTGGTGCATTCCCCGTAAAGCTACTCGTCGGTTGTCGTTTCCGCGTTTGGGCGGACATGGGCATCAAGGCGGGTCCTCTGTACGCGTGAACGGACCCACATAGTTCACAGCTAGTCATATTCCAACGCTCGGTCTGTCCGAGGGCGTCCGCTCGCCTGTCTTTGAGGCGCGTTGCGCTGCGGCACCATGCGATCCATTCCGGAGATGTTTTGATGTTTGGTCGTAATTCCCATGGAAATGCCCAGGCACAGCTCGACGCCATCGGCCGTTCGCAGGCGACGATCGAATTTGCACTGGATGGCACCATCCTCACCGCGAACGAGAATTTCCTGAAGGCCCTGGGCTATGGGCTGGAGGAGATCAAGGGAAAGCATCACTCCATGTTCGTGCCCGCCGATCAGCGAGGCGGCGCGGCGTACAAGGCGTTCTGGTCCGCGTTGAAGAGCGGCGAGTTCCAGGCCGCGGAGTTCAAGCGGATTGCAAAGGGCGGTCGCGAGATCTGGATCGAGGCGTCGTATAATCCCGTGCTTGACGGCGGCGGCAAGCCAGTCAAGGTCGTGAAGATCGCGACCGATATCACCGCGAAGAAGATCAATGCCATGACGGAAGCCTCCAAGGTGTCCGCCATCGGCCGCGCCCAGGCCGTCATCGAGTTCAAGCTCGACGGCACTATCGTGACTGCGAACCAGAATTTCTGCCAGGCGCTCGGCTATTCGCTGGCCGAGATCGAGGGCAAGCATCACAGCCTGTTCGTAGCCCCCGCTGAGCGCGACAGCGCGGCCTATCGCGAATTCTGGGCCAGGCTCAACCGCGGTGAATACCAGGCGGGCGAATACAAACGTATCGGCAAGGGCGGCCGCGAGGTCTGGATCCTCGCCTCTTATAACCCGCTGCTCGACGAGAACGGCAAGCCGTTCGGCGTTGCCAAATTTGCGACCGACGTCACCGCGGAGAAGCTAAAGAACGCCGACCTCGCTGGTCAGATCTCGGCGATCGACAAGGCGCAGGCCGTGATCGAATTCAACATGGACGGCACGATCATCACCGCCAATGCCAATTTTCTCGGCACGCTCGGCTATTCGCTGACCGAGATCAAGGGCAAGCATCACAGCATGTTCGTCGAGCCATCGGAGCGCGACGGCGCTGCCTATCGCGAGTTCTGGGCCACGCTCAATCGCGGCCAGTACCAGGCGGCTGAATACAAGCGCATCGGCAAGGGCGGCAAGGAGGTCTACATCCAGGCCTCCTACAACCCGATCCTCGATCTCAACGGCAAGCCGTTCAAGGTCGTGAAATACGCCACTGACACCACGCGGCAGGTGCTGGTCCGCATGGGCAATGAGCGCGTCCGCGGCATGATGGAATCGGTCGCCGCAGGCTCGGAGGAGCTGAACGCGTCGGTGCGCGAGATCTCCGAAGCGATGACCAAGTCCCGCGAGACCGCGATGAGCGCGGTGGAGCAGGTTGCCTCTGCCGACGCGCAGGCGCAGCGGCTGACCGAGGCGGCGAAGGCGATGAGCGGCATCATCGAGATGATCAACAGCATTACCAGTCAGATCAACCTGCTCGCGCTCAACGCCACGATCGAATCGGCGCGCGCCGGCGAGGCTGGCCGCGGCTTCGCGGTGGTCGCTTCCGAGGTGAAGAGCCTCGCCAATCAGGCGAGACAGGCGACCGACAAGATCGGCCAGGAGATCGGCAGCCTCAACGGCATCTCCGGCGACGTCGTCAGCGCGCTCGGCTCGATCAAGCAGGCCATCAACAACGTCAGCGAATACGTCACTTCGACAGCCGCTGCCGTCGAGGAGCAGAGCACGGTCACGAACGAGATGTCGACGAGCATGCAGCGCGCCGCCGCGGAAGCTGCTGCGATGGCGGCAAGGGCGTAGCCAAGCGCGCAGAAGTCGTAGGGTGGGCAAAGGCGCGCTCTTCGCGCGCCGTGCCCACCATCTTCCCGCGAATTGGTCGTTGAATGGTGGGCACGCTGCGCTTTGCCCACTCTACGGCATCGTCACTGCTTCGGCAGCTTGGCCTTCAACGCATAGAGCGCATCCAACGCCTCGCGCGGCGACATCTCGTCCGGGTGGAGCGCCTTCACAGCGTCGATCAATAGCTCGGCCTCGGTCGGCGGTGCGGCTTCGGCGGCGGCGCGTGAGGGCACCGCGAACAGCGGGAGGTCGTCGGCAAGCGCGCGGGCGGTCTGGCCGCGGTCCTGGGCTTCGAGTTTCGCCAGCACGGATTTGGCGCGCGTGATCACTGCTGGCGGCAGGCCTGCGAGCTTGGCGACCTGGATGCCGTAGGAGCGGTCGGCCGAGCCCGGCAGCACTTCGTGCAGGAACACGACATTGCCCTGCCATTCCTTCACCCGCACCGTCGCGTTGAACATGCGCGGCAGTTTTGCCGAGAGCGCGGTCAGCTCGTGATAGTGCGTGGCGAACAGCGTGCGGCAGCGGTTGCTCTCGTGCAGATGCTCGATCGCGGCCCAGGCGATGGAGAGGCCGTCGAACGTCGCGGTGCCGCGGCCGATCTCGTCGAGGATCACGAGCGCGCGCTCGCCGGCCTGGTTCAGGATCGCTGCGGTCTCGACCATCTCCACCATGAAGGTGGAGCGGCCGCGCGCGAGATCGTCGGCGGCGCCGACGCGCGAGAACAGGCGATCGATGATGCCGATCCGCGCGCGCGAGGCCGGCACGAAGCTTCCGATCTGCGCCAGCAGCGCGATCAGCGCGTTCTGGCGCAGGAAGGTCGATTTACCGGCCATGTTGGGACCGGTCAGCAGCCAGAGCTGGCCGGATTTTTGCGCCGGTGTTGGCGAGAGATCGCAGGCATTGGCAATGAATGGCTCGCCATTGCGCTTCAAGGCCTGCTCGACGACGGGATGGCGGCCCGCCTCGATCGCAAAGCCGAGGGAGTCATCCACGTCCGGCCGCACATAATTGTCGTCGACCGCGAGCTTGGCCAGCGAGGTCGCGACGTCGAGCAGCGCGAAGGCATGGGCGGCGGCGCGCAGATCGTCGCTGATATCAAGCGCCTTCGCGGACAGCCGCTCGAAGATCTCGAGCTCGAGCCCGAGCGCTCGGTCGCCGGCATTGGCGATCTTGGCCTCGATCTCGCCGAGCTCCGAGGTGGTGAAGCGCACCTGGCCCGCCAGCGTCTGGCGATGGATGAAGGTCGCATTCAGCGGCGCGGACATCAGCTTGTCGCCGTGCTGCGCGGTGACCTCGACGAAATAGCCGAGCACGTTGTTGTGCCGGATCTTGAGGCCCTTGACGCCGGTATGGTCGGCGTAGCGCGCCTGCATCGAGGCCACCACGAGGCGCGAGGCATCGCGCAGGCTTCGCGTTTCGTCGAGCGCGGGTTCGTAGCCCTGACGCACGAAGCCGCCGTCGCGCTTGATCAGCGGCAGCTGGTCATCGAGGGCACTTGCGAATTCAGCGGCGAGCTCGCGCGACGGACGCTGCAGGGCCGCCATCACCACCGCGATCTCATGCGGCGGCTGGTCGAGCTCGCCGAGGCGCATCAGCACCTGGTCGGCGGCGATGATGCCGTCGCGCAGGCCGGCGAGGTCGCGCGGTCCGCCGCGGCCGACCGAAAGACGGGCCAGCGCCCGCGACATGTCGGGCGCGCCGCGCAGGATGCTGCGGATGTCTTCGCGCGCAGCGGAGTCCGCAACGAAGGCGCTGACGGCATCGAGCCGCCGCGCGATTGCGGGCGCGTCCGTCAGCGGCGCTGCCAGCCGCTGCGCCAGCAGGCGCGAGCCGGCCGAGGTCACCGTGCAGTCGATCGCGTCGAGCAGCGAGCCGCGGCGTTCGCCCGCGAGCGTTCGCGTCAGCTCGAGATTGGCGCGGGTGGCGGGGTCGATCGCCATGGTCGCGCCCGAGGCCTCGCGCGCGGGCGGCGACAGCGGCGGATGCTTGCCGACCTGGGTGCGGTCGACATAGGTGACGGCGGCGGCTGCGGCGGTCGCTTCCAGCCGCGTCAGTTGCGCCAGCCCGTCCATGGTCGCGACGGCGAAATAATCGCACAGCCGCTTCTCGGCGGTGGCGCCGTCGAAGACGTCGCGGGTCAGCGGGGTCACCGCCGGCAGCTCGCGCAAGGTCTGTCCGAGCTCGCTGTCATTGTAGAGCGCGTCGGTGACGATCGCCTCGTTCGGATTGATGCGCGCCAGCGTCGCGGCGAGCTCACCGCTAGAGCATTCCATCACCGTGAATTCGGCGGTCGAGATGTCGATCCAGGCAAGACCGAAGCGGTCGCCGCCGCCGGAGGCGCGGGCGCGCGCGATCGCCAGCAGATAATTGTTGGCGCGCGCGTCTAACAGCGTGTCCTCGGTCAGCGTGCCCGGCGTAACCAGCCGCACCACGCCACGGCGCACAACGCTCTTGTTGCCGCGTGCTTTGGCGGCGGCGGGATCCTCGGTCTGCTCGCACACCGCGACGCGGTGGCCGGCGCTGATCAGGCGATGCAGATAATCCTCGGAACGCTCGACCGGCACGCCGCACATCGGGATGTCGGCGCCCTGATGCTTGCCGCGCTTGGTCAGCACGATGCCGAGCGTCTTCGAGGCGATCTCGGCATCCTCGAAGAACAGCTCGTAGAAGTCGCCCATCCGGTAGAACAGCAGCAGGCCCTGATGCGCCGCCTTGATCTCAAGGTACTGTTCCATCATCGGCGTGACGCGCGCGATGGCTTCCGCCGGCGGCGTGGGCGCTTCGTCAGGGGGCGGCACAGGTATCGGCTGTTGCATTGTCATGGGCGGCGCAACCTACAAAATTTCGCCTCCTGCTCCTACCGGTTTGGCCGGCGAGGGGAGGTTTTCCACGTTGTCCGCACCACGGCATGCATTGGCAGCGTGCGCCCCCCTCGGAACAAGCAAGAAACCGTCAATTGACCTGCCGCGGGCGCCCTCCTAAAACTCCGCGGACATTGAAGAATTTGGGCCGGACCGCGGCATTCAGGGAGAACAACGATGCGTGACGTCTTTATCTGCGATGCCGTGCGGACCCCGATCGGCCGTTTCGGCGGCTCGCTCGCCAAGGTGCGCGCCGACGACCTCGCGGCGGCCCCGATCAAGGCGCTGATGGCCAAGCATCCCAATCTCGATTGGGCACAGGTCGACGAAGTCTTCTTCGGCTGCGCCAACCAGGCCGGCGAGGACAACCGCAACGTCGCGCGCATGGCGCTGCTGCTTGCGGGCCTGCCGGATTCGGTTCCCGGCCAGACCCTGAACCGGCTCTGCGCCTCCGGCCTCGACGCGGTCGGTGCGGCCGGCCGCGCCATCCGTTCCGGCGAGATCGAGCTTGCGATTGCCGGTGGCGTCGAATCCATGACCCGCGCGCCCTTCGTGATGGGCAAGGCGCAGGAAGCCTTCTCGCGCTCCGCCGAGATTTTTGACACCACCATCGGCTGGCGTTTCATCAATCCGCTGTTGAAGGCGCAATATGGCGTCGACGCCATGCCGGAGACCGGCGAGAACGTCGCCGAGGAATTCCAGGTCTCGCGCGCCGACCAGGACGCCTTCGCGATCCGCTCGCAGCAGCGCGCAGGCGCGGCGATCGCGGCGGGTTATTTCGCCGAGGAAATCACGCCGATCACCATCCCCGGCGGCAAGGCCGGCCCGATTACGGTCGACAAGGACGAGCACCCGCGCCCGGAGACCACGCTGGAAGGCCTGGCAAAACTGAAGCCGATTGTGCGCAATCCCGGCACTGTGACCGCCGGCAACGCCTCCGGCGTCAATGACGGCGCGGCCGCGATGATCCTGGCCTCCGAAGCCGCCGTGAAGAAGCATGGCCTCACCCCGCGCGCCCGCATCCTCGGCCTCGCCTCGGCCGGCGTGCCGCCGCGCATCATGGGCATCGGCCCGGTGCCGGCGACCCGCAAGCTGATGGAACGCCTCGGCAAGAAGATCAGCGATTTCGACCTGATCGAGCTCAACGAGGCCTTCGCCTCGCAAGGCATCGCCTGCATGCGCCAGCTCGGCGTTGCCGACGATGCCGATTTCGTCAATCCGCATGGCGGCGCCATCGCGCTCGGCCATCCCCTCGGCATGAGCGGCGCGCGCCTCGCGCTCACCGCCGTCCACGGCATGGAAAAGCGCGGCGGCAAGCTCGCGCTGGCCACGATGTGCGTTGGCGTTGGCCAGGGCGTTGCCGTTGCGATCGAGAAGCTGAACTGAGCTTTCTCCTCTCCCTCTCCCCGCTTGCGGGGAGAGGCGAAGATTCCGGGCTCGTTCGTTTCACTCGCGCCCGGAATGACGGGTAATCCGGAGACGAGCATGATCATCGAGCGCGAGCAGGACGTCACGGCCGCTGCACTGGCGGTGATGGAGCGGACGTCCGATCCGCGGCTGCGCCAGATCATGGTCTCCCTGGTCAAGCATCTGCACGCCTTCGTCCGCGATGTCCGCCTGACCGAGAAGGAGTTCCGGGACGCGACCGCGATCGTGGCCGAACTCGGCAAGCTCACGACCGACACGCACAACGAAGTCGTGCTGATGGCGGGCTCGCTCGGCGTCTCGCCGCTGGTGTGCCTGCTCAACAACGGCGATCAGGGCAATACCGAAACCGATCAGTCGCTGCTCGGCCCGTTCTGGCGGCTGAACTCGCCGCGGGTCGAGAATGGCGGCTCGATCGTGCGCTCGGAGACGCCCGGCGCGCCGCTGTTCGTCAGCGCCCGCGTCGTCGACGGGGACGGCCGTCCCGTCGCCGGTGCGGAGGTCGATGTCTGGCACGCCTCGCCGGTCGGCCTCTACGAGAACCAGGACCCTGATCAGGCCGACATGAACCTGCGCGGCAAGTTCACGACCGACCAGGACGGACGCTTCGCCTTCCGCTCGGTGATGATGGTCGGCTACCCCATCCCGACCGACGGCGTGGTCGGCCGCCTGCTCGAGGCGCAGAGCCGGCATCCCTATCGTCCCGCGCATTTGCACGCCCTGATCTTCAAGCCCGGATTCAAGGTGCTGATCTCGCAGGTCTACGACCCCGCCGACCCGCATATCGACAGCGACGTGCAGTTCGGGGTGACGCAGGCACTGATCGGCAAGTTCCAGCGCCACGACACGCCGCATCCGACCGCACGAGACGTCCCGACCCCCTGGTATTCGCTCGACCACACCTACCGGCTGGAGGCCGGTGAGGCCGTGCTGCCGCGTCCGCCGATCAAATAGCGTGGTCCTGCCGGCGCAGGACACCTGCCAAACCCGCTTCCCTAGATTAGTTATGTTCTATAATGATCGGGGGAAGCGTTGACCGGCCGGAGCAAAATGGCCGGGGAGGAGTTCGCCAATGACATTCATCTATCCCGTCGATAGCAACAAGGCGCATCCGCTGCCGCTGTCGCCCGAATACAAGAGCTCGATCAAGCGCGCGCCGAACAAGCCCTTGATCCCGATGCGGCACACGCTGTCGGAATTGACCGGCCCGGTCTACGGCCACGAGACCGTGCGCGAGGGCGATGCCGATCTCACCACCCAGCATACCGGCGAGCCGATCGGCGAGCGCATCATCGTGCACGGCCATGTGCGCGACGAGGACGGCCGCGGCGTGCCGAATTCGCTGGTCGAGATCTGGCAGGCCAATTCCTGCGGCCGCTACGTCCATGTCCGCGACCAGCACCCGGCGCCGCTCGATCCGAACTTCACCGGCGCGGGCCGCACCGTGAGCGATGCCGACGGCTACTACCGTTTCGTCACCATCAAGCCTGGCGCCTATCCCTGGGGCAATCACCACAACGCCTGGCGTCCCGCGCATATCCATCTGTCGGTGTTCGGCCATTCCTTCGTCACGCGGCTCGTGACGCAGATGTACTTCCCTGCTGACCCGCTGTTCCCGTTCGACCCGATCTTCAACTCGGTGCCGGACGAGAAGGCGCGGGCGCGGATGGTGTCGTCATTCGACCTCGAGAACACGCAGCCCGAATGGGCGCTGTGCTACCGCTTTGACATCGTGCTGCGCGGCAAGAACGCCACGCCAATGGAGAACACTTAAGTGCAGGACAACGGTATTACCCCATCGCAGACCGTCGGTCCGTTCTTCAAATACGGCCTGACGCCGACCGGCGAATACGCCTGGAACGACGCGTTCACCAACTCGACGCTGACGCCCGACGTCACCGGGGATCGCGTCCGCATCGAAGGCCGCGTGTTCGACGGCGACGGCGTCGTGGTGCCCGACGTCATGCTGGAGATCTGGCAGGCGGATGCGCAGGGCCGCTTCGCCGACCCCCAGGACAAGCGCGCGCTGCCCAATGCCAGCTTCCGCGGCTTTGCCCGCTGCGGCACCGACAAGGACGGCAATTATTCCTTCGACACCGTCAAGCCGGGCGCGGTGCCCGATCCCGACGGCAAGCCACAGGCGCCGCACATCGTGCTTGCGGTGTTCGGCCGCGGCATGCTGCGGCATCTCTACACCCGTATCTATTTCAGCGACGAGGCCGGCAATGCCGCCGATCCCGTGCTGGGACTGGTGCCGGCCGATCGCCGCGCGACGCTGATCGCGACGCGCGAGGCGGGGAAGGCGGTCTATCGGCTCGACCTGCGGCTTCAGGGCGACGACGAGACGGTCTTCTTCGACATGTGAGGCAGCAACGCGTGGCGGCGATATCGACAGCCGCCATGCGTTTCTCATCCAGCGCAACTGAGCTGGTTGCTGCGTTTCATCGGGCCTGAGACGTCTCTGTTCGTGCCCCGAGTCGGTCTCGCTGACTCAAAAACGACCGACTGACGTCCTCTTTTCGTAATTTTCCGGTGCCCGCGGGATACAATTTCCGCGCGAAGCAATCCCGTGTTTACCGCAGTTGTTTAGGGTCCGTTCGGATTTCGACCTGCGCCATTGGATTGTTTCATGAAAATTCGTCTCTCGCTTTCTTCTGCAGTCATTGCATTCGGGATCGTGCTCGCCATCGGCTTTACTGCCGTCGTCTCGACCAGCCTTTACGCCCTGCGCGAGCTCAAGGTCGGCGGTCCGCTTTATTCCGACATCAAGCTCGGCAACGACCTCATCGCGGACATCCTGCCGCCGCCCGAATATGTGATCGAAGCCTATCTCGAGGCCACGCTCGCCATGCGCGAGCCGGACCAACTGTCGGCCCATGGCGAACGCCTGGTCCAGCTCCGCAAGGATTACGACGAGCGCAAGGCATTCTGGACCACCTCCAGCCTCTCCACCGATCTGAAGACGGCGCTGGTGTCGAAATCCGACGCCGAGGTGCAGAAATTCTGGAAGCTCTTGTCCGACCAGCTCCTGCCGGCCCTCAAAGCCAAGGACGTGGCCGGCGCCGAACGCGCCTATGCGCAGCTCAAGGACGCCTACACCGCGCACCGCGCCGTCATCGACAGCATCGTCGAGAGCGCCAACAAGCAGAATGCCGACATGGAGAAGCTGGCCGCCGAGCGCGACAGCTCGATCCTCTACTTTCTCCTCGGCGTCTCCGCAGCCGTCCTGGCCCTCATTGCCGCAGGCCTGCTCGGCGTCGCGCTTGGCGTGGTGCGCCCGATCGTGCGCATGACGGACACAATGCAGAAGCTTGCGACCGGCGACCTCGCCGCCGACATCCCGTTCGCGCACCGCCAGGACGAGGTCGGCTCGATGGCGGGTGCGCTCCAGGTGTTCAAGCAGGGGGCGATCGAGAATTCGCGCCTGCGCGAGGAGCAGTTGCGGAAGGAGCAGGAGGCCGCGATTGCCAAGCGCGGCGCCCTGCACCAGATGGCCGAGACCGTCGAGCGCGAGACCGGCCGCTCGGTCGATTCCGCGAGCGTGGCAAGCCAGGGCGTCGAACGGGCCGCCTCCAGCCTGTCCGAGATCGCCCGGTCGCTGTCCGCGGAGTCGCAGGCGGTGGCCTCGGCGTCCACCCAGGCGCTGGGCAGCTCGCAGACCGTCTCGGCCGCGGCCGAACAACTGAGTGCCTCGATCCGGGACATCGCAACCCAGGTGGCGCGGACCAGCACGGTCACGAAATCGGCGGTCGCCGGCCGCGAGCAGGCGCGTTCGACCATCCAGGCGCTGGCGGGCGCGGTGAAAAAGATTGCGGAGGTCTCCGACCTCATTGGCGGCATCGCCGGCCAGACCAACCTCCTGGCGCTCAATGCCACGATCGAGGCCGCGCGAGCCGGCGAGGCCGGCCGCGGCTTTGCGGTGGTTGCGGCCGAAGTGAAATCCCTGTCCGACCAGACCGCCAAATCCACCGAAGAGATCGGGCGGCTGATCGCCGAGGTTCAGGCCTCGACCCAGGCCGCGGTCGATGCCGTCGAGACGATGGGAGGCCACATCGTCGAGATCGACGGCGTGGCGACCTCGGTCGCGGCGGCGATGGAGGAGCAGGACTCCGCAACGCGGGAGATCGCGCGGTCGATTTCCGAATCGGCATCCGCTGCGAAGGAGGTCTCGGCCAAGATCGCCAATGTCAGCCGCGACGCCGCCTCGGTGGACGAGCGCGCCACGGAGGTGAGGCAGGCGATTGCGGGCATGGCGGCCAACCTGGAATCGCTGCGGTCGGTCGTCGTCCGGACCGTGCGCGACTCGACCGCAGCGGCTTGAGCCGGGCGCCGGGTCTGCGGCTGGTGCGTGGGGTCGTGATCGTGCAGTATTGCGCGGGACAGGGGCATCTTGGTCATGACACCTCCACAACTGCCGGCGGTCGTTGAGCCCGCCCAACTGACGGCTGCGCTGCGCAGGGGTGGCGTGCTGGACGCTGGCGCCGTGCGCGAGGTGAAGGTGCTGCATCAGCGTGACACCGTCGTGTCACACATCGTCCGCCTCGGCCTGCGCTATGTCGGGGAATCCGCCGGTGCGCCGCAATCGCTGATCCTGAAGACCGCCATTCCGCGTTTGCGCAGACGCTCGCCAATGCCGGCCGGCACGAGGTGGCGTACTACACGCAGCCTGCGCCGAAGATGCCGCTGGGATTGGTGCCGCGCTGCTTCGACGCGCATTTCGACGAAGAACGCCTCGCCTGGCACCTGCTGCTCGAGGATCTCACCGACAGCCACGAGGTCGCAACGCAATGGCCGCTGCCGCCGTCACGCGAGCAGGCGATCGCGATCGTCACGACGCTGGCGCGCTGGCATGCGGCCTGGTGGGACCATCCCGATCTCGGCGAGACCGTCGGCAGCTGGGCGAGCACCGAAGACAGCACGCAGCACATGGAGGCGTTCGCGGGTCATTACGACCGCTTTGCCGATTTGCTCGGTGACCGTCTCAGCGAGGAGCGACGCCTCATCTACCGTCGCCTCATCGATCAGTCGGCCCGGCTATCCGAGCGCTATCATTCGCGCCGTCATCTCAGCATCACCCATGGTGATGCCCATAGCTGGAATTTCCTGCTGCCCCGCACCGGTGTCGCCGATACCGCGCGCATCTTCGATTTCGACCTGTGGGGCATCGACGTCCCGACCAACGATCTCGCCTACATGATGGCGATGCAATGGTACCCGGAGCGACGGCAGGCGCTCGAACGCTCGCTGCTCAATTTCTATCATGACACGCTGATCGAAAGCGGCATCACGGGCTACACGCGAGGTGCGCTCGATCGCGACTACCGTTGGTCCGTGCTCTGGCACATCACCAAGCCGGTCTGGCAGTGGAGCATCAACATCCCGCCGTTGATCTGGTGGAATAATCTGGAGCGGGTGATGATGGCGGTGGACGATTTGGGCTGCGAGGAGTTGTTGTAGAAGCTCGTGCCACCTGTTCGCTGTCGTTGCCCGGCTTGACCGGGCGACCCAGTATTCCAGAGACGGTTGTGGGATTCGGAGAAGCTGCGGCGTACTGAATGCCCCGGTCAAGCCGGGGCATGACACCTGTGGCTACTCCATCACCGCATGTTCCGGCCCCGCGGCCTGCTTGCGCAGCGTGGCCTTGGTCGAGCCGATCAGCAACGCGAGCGGGATGGTGCAGAGGATGAAGATCATCACCAGCATATAGTCGTGCGCAAATGCGATGATCTGGGCCTGCACGCTGACCATTCTGTCGGCCATGGCGCGGCCGGCGTCGGTGGAGAGATCGATCATGCCGCTGACGCTGGGCATCTGGAGTGCGTGGTTGAACGGGTTGATGTATTCGGACAGGATCGCGT
Organism: Bradyrhizobium sp. LA6.8; assembly: GCF_040547935.1. Taxonomy (NCBI): domain Bacteria; kingdom Pseudomonadati; phylum Pseudomonadota; class Alphaproteobacteria; order Hyphomicrobiales; family Nitrobacteraceae; genus Bradyrhizobium; species Bradyrhizobium sp. LA6.8. The sequence continues at coordinate 139,075 of NZ_JBEPQQ010000007.1, read as the reverse complement.
AGGTCCGTCGCGTTCCCTGCGTCAGCTCGGCGATGACGACGGAGATGCCGACCGAGCTCGCGACGTTGCGCATCAGGGTCAGCATCGCGGTGCCGTCAGTACGCAGCTCGTTCGACAAGGTCAGGAACGCCACCGTCGAGAGCGGCACGAAGACGAGGCCGAAGCCAAAGCCCTGGATGACGCTGACGGTGACGATCTCCGGCACCTGGGTCAGGTCGGTCCACCCGGTCATCTGGAACAGCGAGCCCGCGGTCAGCGTCAGGCCGGTGATGATCAGCGTGCGTGCCTCGAAATAACGCATCATGCGGCCAACCAGCATCATGGCGAAGAAGGTACCGAAGCCGCGGCTCGCCAGCAGCAGGCCGGCGGTGATGATGGGATAGCCGATCACGTTCTGCATGTAGGGCGAGGCCAGCGCCATGGTCGAGAACAGCACGAGCCCCATCACGACCATGAACATACAGCCGGTGACGAAGTTGCGGTCCTTGAACAGCGCGAAACGGATGAACGGCGTCGACGTCGTGAAGGAGTGCGCGAGGAAGAAGTAGAAGGCGACGGCCGAGACGATGAACTCCGCGATAATCTCGTTGGATTCGAGCCAGCCCAATTGCTCGCCCCGGTCCAGCGCGAGCTGAAGCGAGCCGATCGCGAGCGCCAGCGCGGCGAAGCCGAACCAGTCGAACTTGAGGCTGATATCCTTCCGGGTCTCGTCCATGAAGACGATCAGGCCGAGCACGGTGATGGCGCCGAACGGCAAATTGACGAAGAACACCCAGTGCCAGGAATAGGTCTCGGTCAGCCAGGCGCCGAGGGAGGGGCCCATGATCGGGCCCATCATCACGCCCATGCCCCAGATCGACATCGCCTTGGCGCGTTCCTGGAGCGTGTAATAATCGAGCATGACCGATTGCGACAGCGGCACCAGGGCCGCGCCGAACACGCCTTGCAGCAGACGGAACAGCACCATCTGGTTGATGTCCTGCGCCAAGCCGCACAGCACGGATGCGAAGGTGAAGCCGGCGGCGCAGATGATGAAGATGCGCTTGCGGCCGAAGCGGTTGGCGATCCAGCCGACCGGCGCCGTCATGATCGCGGCGGCGACGATGTAGGAGGTCAAGACCCAGTTGATCTGGTCCTGCGAGGCCGACAGTGAGCCCTGCATGTAGGGCAAGGCGACGTTGGCGATGGTGGTGTCCAGCGCCTGCATGATGGTCGCGGTCATGGCGCAGATCGTCACCATGTTCCGGCGTAGGCCGGGGACCATCAGGCTGGCATTGGGGCCGGACATCGGATCAGTCCTTGTCCTGGTCTTTGTCCTGGTTCGCCGTCGCCGACAATCCGAACAGGCCGGCGAGCGAGCGCTTGTGGCCGGTGTCGATGGTGGCGTAGACGCTCATGCCGGCCTTCAGCTTCCGCACGTATTTGTCGGTCTCGTCGAAATAGATCCTGACAGGCACGCGCTGCACCACCTTGACGAAATTGCCGGTGGCGTTCTGCGGCGGCAGGATCGCGAATTGCGCGCCGGTGCCGGGCGAGAGCGAACCGATCTTGCCCTTGAAGACGTGGTTCGGAAACGCGTCGACCTCGAGGGTCACAGGCTGTCCCTCGGTGACGTGGGTGAGGTCGCTCTCCTTCGGATTGGCGTCGACCCAGGGGTGGGCGACGTCGATGATGGAGAACACCGGCGTGCCGGCGGTGACGTAGCGGCCGAGCTGAATCTGCTCGACCTGCGTCGCAACGCCGCCCATCGATGCCCGCACCACGGCGTGGTCGAGATTGCGCTCGGCATTGTCGAGCTTGGACTTGGCCTGCGCGTAAGGCGGGAATTTCTCCAGCGGCAGGTCGGTGTCGCCGAGCAGCTGCGTCTTGGCCGTCGAGATCTGCTGCTTGACGTATTGCGCGATCGAACCTGATGTGACCAGCGCGTTCGCGGAGTTGTCGAGGTCGAGTTGCGAGCCGTAGCTGTTCTTCACCAGCGCCTGCTTGCGCTCGACGTCGCGCTGCTTCAGGTCGACGCCCTGTTGCGCAAGGTTGAGCATGTCGCCGTAGATCTTGATGTTGGCGCGGAGGTTGTCATAGGTCGACTGCGCCTGCATCAGCTGCGCCCTCGCCTCGTCCACCGCGAGGCGGAACGGCACGGGATCGATCTCGAACAGCTCGTCGCCTTGCTTGACGATCTGGCCTTCCCTCACGACGACCTTCTGGATCTTGCCGGAGATGTCGGGCGTCACCAGGACCTTCTGCGCGCCGACATAGGCATCGTCAGTGCCGACATAGCGGCCGCCGTTCAGATAGAAGGTGAGGCCGCCGACGGCGACGACGAGCGGCAGCACGACCAGGAGCAGGAAGCGGCGATAGCGGCGCAGGCCCGCCACCAGGCGGCGGCGCGGATCGGTGCCGGCTTTCTTGGCGGGCTTGCCGCTGTCGCTCTTCTGCTCGGGCTGGAACTTGAGGACCTGATCAGCCATAGCGCTGCTCCTTACGCGCTTGTTCCGCGCCGGATGTCTGGATCGCGTTACGCACGTTTTCCTTGATGGATTCGAGTTGGGTGAGGAGACGGTGGGCGTCCGCCGGGCTGATGCCGTCGAGTGCGTTCGCCGTGAGTTCCGATTTCAGGCCGCTCATCTTGCCGAGCAGCGCACGGCCGGCCTTCTTGAGATAGAGGCGCTTGACGCGGCGGTCCGAGGCGTCGCTGCGGCGCTCGATCCAGTCGCTCTCGCAGAGCTTGTCGATCAGGCGCGTCAGCGTGATCGGCTGCATCTCCAGCAACTCGGCGAGTTCCGACTGCTTCATGCCCTCGCTGCGCTCGACCTTGGCCAGGACCGCCCATTGAGCGCGGGTGATGCCGAAGCGCGATGCCTCCTTGTCGGCATAGACCCGCAAGAGGCGGTAGAGTTCACCGAGCGTGAACAGGAAGTTCTGGTCGACGGACCCGCGGGTCATAACGTTATCTCCAATGAGCTTGACTATAATAAGCAAGCTTATGATTATTTCGTGGCGGATTAGCGGGACGCTGTCCCGCAGCAAAAGCATGGCTGACAGGCGCATTCCCGGTCGCGCTTTGGGTTCCACGGCCGAAATGCTAGAAGGCAGGCCACATGACTCTCGCAAAGCCGGCATTTCCGACGCCTGACCACGATCACGGCCGCTGCACTGCGGACGCGCTGGCGCACGCCGAGACGGTTTGCGAGGCTCGCGCGCAGAAATTCACGCCGATCCGCCGCCAGGTGCTGGGGGCGCTGCTCTCCAGCCACCGGCCGCTCGGCGCCTATGAGATCATCGACGAATTGGCAAAGTCGATGCCGCGGCCGGCGCCGATCACGGTCTACCGGGCGCTCGATTTCCTGATGGCCAACGGCCTCGTGCACCGCATCGAAAGCCGCAACGCCTACCTCGCCTGCGCCGCCCACGACCACGACGCGACCTCGGCGGTAGCGTTCCTGATCTGCGAGCGCTGTGGCCTGGTCGGCGAGATCCCGTCGGCGTCCTTCGCCAAGGACCTCAATGCCGCGGCGCGCAACTCAGGCTTCGCACCAAAACTGTCCGTGGTGGAGATCACGGGCGTCTGCGCCCATTGTCAGAAAGCTGCATAAAGCAACAACGGCGCAAGCCGGTATTCGGGAAGAAATGTCCGCACCACAAGCCATACCGTCCGCCGGTCGCCCCCTCAGTGCCGGCGCCATCGCCCTGATGCTCATGCTGTGCCTGACCTGGGGCTTCAATCAGATCGCGGTGAAGCTGGTGCTGCCGGAGGTGCCGCCGATGCTCCAGGCGATGATCCGCTCGATGGGTGCGTTGCCCGTGCTGTTCATTGTCGGCAGCTTGCGCGGCGTCAAATTCTTCGAGCGCGACGGCACGTGGAAGGCCGGCCTGGTCGCCGGGCTGATGTTCGGCGTCGAGTTCGTGCTGATCTTCCAGGGCCTGCGCCTGACCTCGGCCTCGCGCGCGGTGGTGTTCCTCTACACGGCGCCGTTCTTCGTCGCGCTCGGGTCCTACCAGGTGCTCGGCGAGCGGCTCGGCGGCACCCAATGGCTGGGGCTGGCTGTGAGCTTCGCCGGAGTTGCGCTCGCGATCGGCGTGCCGCAGCCCAATGTGGATTCGCACATCCTGCTCGGCGATCTCCTGATCGTGGCCGGCGCAGGGCTTTGGGCGGCGACCACACTGGTCGCCAAGGGCACCCGGCTGCGCTTCGCTGCGCCGGAAAAGGCACTCGGCTATCAGGTCGCGACCTCGATCCCGATCCTGGGCACCGCCGCCTGGCTGTTTGGGGAGACCATCACCCGGACCCCGTCGCCGCTGTCGCTCAGCCTGATGGCCTTCCAGGCGATCTGGGTGGTTGGAACCACGTTCACGCTTTGGTTCGCGCTGGTGAAGACCTATTCGGCCAGCAAATTGTCGGCTTTTACCTTCATCACCCCTTTGTTTGGCGTGGTGGGTAGCTATTTCATCATGCACGACACCTTGAGCCTGACATTCGGGGCCGCTGCGATCCTTGTAATTGCTGGGCTTTTTCTGGTTAACCGTCCCAGCTCAACGGCTGCGGCGCCGCGCGATGCATTGCTCAACGTCACCAAAACCTGATATTTGGACCCCATGAACAAGCTCGAAAACCCCATTGATTCCGACATCGCGGGCCCGGCGCCCCGGCACCGGACCACCCAGGTCAAGGTCGGCGACGTCGCCGTTGGCGGCGGTGCGCCGATCGTCGTGCAGTCGATGACCAACACCGACACCGCCGACATCGACGGCACCATCGCCCAGGTCGCAGCGCTTGCGCGCGCCGGCTCCGAAATGGTCCGCATCACCGTGGACCGCGAGGAGGCCGCTGCTGCCGTTCCGCATATCCGCGACGGCCTGGCCAAGCGTGGCATCACCACGCCGCTGATCGGCGACTTCCACTATATCGGCCACAAGCTGCTCGCGGCCTATCCGGCCTGCGCCGAGGCGCTCGCGAAATATCGCATCAATCCCGGCAATGTCGGCTTCAAGGACAAGCGCGACACCCAGTTCGCCGACATCATCGAGATCGCGAACAAGAACGGCAAGCCGGTCCGCATCGGCGCCAATTGGGGTTCGCTCGACCAAGAGCTGCTGACCAAGCTGATGGACGAGAACGCCGCGTCCGCCAATCCGCGCGACGTGCGCGCGGTGACGCGCGAGGCCATGGTGCAGTCGGCGCTGCTCTCGGCCGCACGCGCCGAAGAACTCGGCATGCCCAAGAACCGCATCATCCTGTCGGCCAAGGTTTCGGCCGTGCAGGATCTGATCGCGGTCTATCAGGATCTCGCGGCGCGTTCCGATTACGCCATCCATCTCGGTCTCACCGAGGCCGGCATGGGCACCAAGGGCATCGTGGCCTCGTCGGCCGCGCTCGGCATCCTGCTTCAGCAGGGCATCGGCGACACCATCCGCATCTCGCTGACGCCGGAGCCCGGCGGCGACCGCACCCGCGAAGTGCAGGTCGGCCAGGAATTGCTGCAGACCATGGGCTTCCGCACCTTCGTGCCGCTGGTTGCGGCGTGCCCCGGCTGCGGCCGCACCACATCGACCACGTTCCAGGAACTGGCGAGCTCGATCCAGGCGTTCATCCGCGACGAGATGCCGGGTTGGAAGACGAAATATCCGGGCGTCGAAGAGCTCAACGTCGCGGTGATGGGCTGCATCGTCAACGGCCCCGGCGAATCCAAGCACGCCAATATCGGCATCTCGCTGCCGGGCACCGGCGAAGCCCCGGCCGCGCCCGTCTTCGTCGATGGCAAGAAATTCCGCACGCTGCGCGGCCCGACCATCTCCGCCGACTTCAAGGCGCTGGTGATCGACTATATCGACCAGCGCTACGGCCAGGGCGCCAAGGTCCCGGTGACCGCGGCGGAGTAGGCGTCTCCCAAACATTGGAATCGTAAGGCGGGTTTGCCAAAAGCAACCCGCCTTATTTTTTGCGCGACCGTAGCCTGGATGAAGCGCAGCGAAATCCGGGGCATTGCCCACCGTGGAACGACCCGTTCCCGGATTGCGCTTCGCTCCATCCGGGCTACGATGTCTTCCAATCAAAATGATCGGGAGACATGCCATGAGCTCACTCGCCGGCAAGCAGGGCCCGCGCTATCGCCACACGGCCGAGGACGGCGCGGCTTACGAGACCATCGCGGTCGAAAAGCTCACCCCCATCATCGGCGCGGAAATATCCGGCGTCGACCTCGGCAGCCTCGTCGATGGCGATGCCCGCTCCAACCGGCAGATGGACGAGATCCACCGCGCGCTCGCCGAAAACCTCGTCATCTTCTTCCGCGATCAAAACATCACGCCAAAACAGCATCTCGCGTTCGGCCGCAAGTTCGGCGAGCTGCATTTCCATCCTGCCGCGCCGCATGAGGACGAAGATCCGGCGCTGATGAAGATCTACGCCGACAAGAACTCGCCGCGGGCGAACGGCGAGGGCTGGCATTCGGACGTGTCCTGCGATCTCGAGCCGCCGATGGGCTCGATCCTCTACATCAAGCAGTGCCCGCCGCGCGGCGGCGACACGCTGTTCGCCAACATGTACGCGGCCTATGAGGCGCTGTCGGACCGGATGAAGGCCTATCTCGACGGGCTGACCGCGCTGCATGACGGCGAGCCGATCTATCGCGGGCTTTACGCCAATTACGGCGTCGCCGATCGTCCGTCCTATCCGAGCGCCGAGCATCCGGTGGTGCGCACGCATCCGGTGACGGGCAGGAAGGCGCTCTACGTCAACCGCGGCTTCACCCGGCACATCAACGGCATCCCGCGCGACGAGAGCGATGCGATGCTGGCCTATCTCTACCAGCACGCCGAGAACCCGCTGTTCCAGTGCCGCTTCCGCTGGACCGAGAACGCCATCGCGTTCTGGGACAACCGCTGCACCCAGCACCGCGCGATGTGGGACTACTGGCCGCATACGCGTTCAGGCACGCGCGTGACGGTGAAGGGGGAAAGGCCGGTCTAAGTCGCCGCCGTCGCCAATCGCTCAGTGACCTGAATCACGGACTTGGTATTGCCCCCGTCGAATGATGTGGGCTCGTGGTGCTGCTTGCAGGGGCTACAACCAGCGATATACTCGCAAAGGGCGATTTGGGGGGAATTATGCGCTGGGTGGCGGCTACCATTCTTGCGCTCGTTTTTTACGGGTTCGCGGGTCAGGCGCTGGCCGAGAAGCGCGTCGCTCTGGTGATTGGCAATTCGTCGTACCGGAATGTCCCGAGCCTTCCGAATCCCCGGAATGACGCCGCCGAGATTGCCTCCCTGTTCAGATCTGCAGGATTTTCCGCGGTCGATGCCCGCCGTGATCTTGGGATTTCAGACATGCGGCGCGCGATCAGCGATTTCGCCGAGATGGCAAGCGATGCCGACGTGGCCGTCGTCTATTTCGCCGGCCATGGCATCGAGGTCGATGGTGCAAACTACGTCATCCCCGTCGACGCGAAGTTGTCGCGCGATTTCGACATCGAGGATGAGGCTATTTCCCTCGATCGCATTCTGAAATCGATCGAGCCCACCAGGCGGCTTCGCCTCGTCATCCTGGATGCGTGCCGGGACAACCCGTTCTTGAAGACCATGAAGCGAACCATAGCGTCCCGATCGATCGGTCGCGGGTTGGCCAAGGTCGAGCCCGCGATATCCGATACGCTGATTGCCTTCGCGGCCAAGGCCGGATCGGTTGCGCTGGACGGCGATGCCAAAAACAGTCCCTTCACGGCCGCGCTGCTGCACAACATCGCCGCTCCCGGCTTGGACTTGAGGATTGCATTCGGCCGAGTTCGCGACGAAGTGCTGAAGGTCACCAATCGTCACCAGGAGCCGTTCGTCTATGGATCACTGGGCGGCTCTGTCATCTCGATCGTCGATGCACCGAAACTGCCGCCACCGCCAACGACGGATGACATCGTCTGGAACGCCGTGAAGGATTCGACCTATCCGGCCGTGTTCGAGGAGTTCATCGCGAAGTTTCCGACGACGCCACATCTGAAGGCGGCCCAATCACGGCGTGATGAGCTCAAGCAGGCGCAAGCTGCGGCTGCCGCGCGCATACCCCCGCCGCCGACCGCCGACGAAATCGTCTGGGCGGCGATCAGGGATTCGAACTATCCCGCGATCTTCGATGATTTCCTCAGCAAGTTTCCAGCCAGCAAGCATCGAGCCGAGGCGCAATCGCGCGCCGACGAGCTGCAAAAGCAGATCGCCGCCGCTGCCGCCCGCGTTCCACCGCCTCCGACCGCCGACGAGGTCGTCTGGGATGCCATCAAAGGCTCGACGTATCCGGCAATCTTCGATGATTTCGCCAGCAAGTTTCCGGCAAGCCCGCATCTGGCGGACGCCCAGAGGCGCAGGGATGAGCTGAAAAAGCAGATTGCCGCCACGCAAGCTCCGCCACCTCCCGCCGCCGAGGACATCGTCTGGGCCGCGATCAAGGGATCGCGCGATCCCGCGATCTTCGATGAGTTCGTGAGTAAATATGCGGCGAGCCCGCACATCGCGGCCGCACGACAGCGAGGGGATGACCTGAGGAAGGAGATCGCTGCTGCTCAAGCGCCGCCACCTCCGCCTGCAGATGAGATCGTCTGGAACGCGATCAAGGAGTCGCACGATCCCGCGATCTTCGAGGAGTATTCCGCTAAATATTCCAGCAGTTCGCACGTCTCTGCCGCGCTGTCGCGTCGTGACGAACTGAGGAAGGAACGCGCGGCGGCAGCTGCACCGCCGCCGGCCCCGCCCGCGACCGATGAGATCGTCTGGAATGCGATCAAGGATGGGCGCTCGCCGGCGATGTTCGAAGAGTTTCTGAGCAAATTTCCCGAAAGCGCGCGCTCCGCAGAGGCGCGCGAACGGTTCAAGGCGTTACAGGCGGTGCAGGTGGCCTCCACCAACGCCACGCTTCTGGCTCCAGACACGACCCCGCGGCGCGAAGGACTGACTGCGATCGGCATCAAGGTGTTGTCCGATTCGGAAGAGGCGGCTCTGAAGCAGAAGGCCAGCTTCAAGGAATGTGAAAAGTGTCCGGAGATGGTTGTGGTCCCACCGGGCGCGTTCATGATGGGGACGTCGGAGAGTGCATCGAAACGCACCGCGGAATCGTCTCGCCACAAGGTGACGTTCGCCCATTCATTCGCGGTTGGCCGTTACGCTGTCACGTTTGCGGAATGGGACGCCTGCGTCGCCGATGGGGGATGCAATGGGTACAAGCCCTGGGACAACGGTTGGGGCCGCGGGAGACGACCGGCGATCAACATTTCCTGGTCGGATGCCAAGAGCTATGCAGCCTGGTTGTCGGCCCGCACCGGCAAGACGTACCGCCTCCTGAGCGAAGCCGAGCGGGAATATGTGACGCGCGCGGGAACGACGTCATCGTTCTGGTGGGGAGTCTCCGTGTCTCGGGGCCAGGCCAACTACGATGACAGGGCCAGCCAGGATAAGAATGCAAAGGGTGCCTCCGGGCAAAAGACGGCTCCTGTCGATTCCTTCCAGCCGAATCCGTGGGGCCTCTATCAGGTGCACGGCAATATCTGGGAATGGGTCGAGGATTGCGTCAACGACACTTATGAGGGCGCGCCTGTGGACGGGAGTCCTTGGCTGAAAGGCCGATGCGAGCAGCGTGTCCTCAGGGGAGGCTCCTGGGTCAGCAAGGCGGATGCAGTCGAAGCGGGGAGCCGTTACGGCGTGCAGTCCGAAGGACGCGTGAGCAACGTTGGATTTCGAGTCGCGAGAACCTTGAGATAGCCGGGCACGAGTGCATCGGCCTCGCCAGCCGGAACAATCCCATACAATAACTCTAAGATTTTTTCATTGGAGACTTATGAAATGACAACCTACCCAGTACGCCTACCGTCGGCCCTCTTGATCAAAATCACCGCGGGGCTCGTCCTGTTCTTCGGAATCCTCTGTGGCGCACATGCGGGCGGGGGGAACACGTCGCTCGTCGTGAAATCGGGCGAGGCAAAGGAAATCTGCAAATGCGGCGGACACTGGCGCGTCGACAGCAGTGGCAAGGTCTGGCCCGTCAGCATTGAAGTCGTGACTCCGCCGAAGAGCGGTGCCGTGACGACGCGAGCGAGCACCGGGCAACGAAAATTGAGAAGCGGAGAGGCCAAGACCGTGCGGCTGACCAGCGTGGTGTACCAATCCAAGAAGGGTTATGTCGGTGAAGACTCCTTCACGTATCGGCGCGTGACGGCGGACCCTACCGACCCGGATAATGGCAAGGTATACACAGTCGCCGTCACCGTCAGGTAATTGCGATGGGGGCGGATAGGAGCCCTAAGATCTGCCCCCTTCGGCCTGCGATAAAGGCGGCGATTACGCTGCGCCAACCCACTTCACGAAGCCGTGCTTGCGTTGACGTCTTCCCGCGTCCGCGCCAATCTTCCCGAAAATCAAATCGGGAGGATCCGCCATGCTCCGCGCCGAGGACAACAAGTTCCTGACCGAGTCCGGCTCGGGGACGGGAATGGGCGAGTTGTTGCGATCGTCGTGCAGCGCTTCGGCGACATCGCAGGCTTCGTCGGCAGGCCGCGGATCGCGGCAGCGGAGTAGGACTTGTCGTTAGGGCGGGGCATCGTCACAATTCTCCTCGTGTCGCTGGTCACACTGTTGCTTCCGTCGATCGACGCGGGCCGTGCTGCCCCGGCCCGGAAGGTTGCGAAAGCCAGACCTAAGCCTGCGCCCGCACCAGCCAAATGTGAGATGCCGAAATTCCGGATCGTCGTCGACGTCGGGCACACCCCGGACTCCTACGGCGCGTTGAGCGCGCGCAATGATCCGGAGTTCGGCTTCAACTTCCGGCTCGCAAGGCTGGTCACGGCAAAACTCAAATCCGAAGGCTTTACCGCAACCCGGTTGCTCGTCACGGACGGCAAGGCGCGGCCGAGCCTGTTCAAGCGCGTCAGTGCCGCGAATGACGGCCGGGCCGATCTCGTGCTGTCGATCCATCACGACTCAGTGCCGGACAAGCTGCTCGAGACCTGGGAATTCGACGGCGCAAAGAGCTATTTCAGCGACCGCTTCTCGGGTCACTCGCTGTTCGTGTCCGAGCGCAATCCACACTTCACCAGCAGCCTGAAGCTGGCCCGGATGATCGGCAGGCAGTTGAAGGAGCAGGGCCTGCACTACGCCAGCCAATACACGCTGCCGGTGATGGGCCGCTACCGGCGCCAGCTGCTCGACAAGGATGTCGGCGTCTACCGCTATGACGGGCTCGTCGTGCTGTCGCGAACGAGAGGCGCGGCAGTGCTGCTCGAAGCCGGCTCGATCATCAACCGCGACGAGGAGATGGAGATGAACTCGTCGGAGCGGCAGGAGATGATTGCGGGCGCCGTTGCGGCGGGGGTCGGGGAATTTTGCAAGATGCGATAGTCGGCGCTGCCGTCATTGCTTCGCTTCGCTCGCAATGACGAACAAGCTACAACGGCACCCCCCGATACTCCCTGTTCGCTAGGCTTGCCTCTTCCAGGTCCAGGTCGCGCTCGATCCGGCGCCGCGTCTCGTCGGTGATCTGGCCGTCGCGCAGGAGGTCGTGGATGAACTTTCGCTCGGCGACGATCAGGTCGCGAGTCAGGGCGGTGCCGGCGGCGGAGACGTCGTGATGGTTGGGGTCGAGTGAATCCGGAAGCTGGTTGACACGAATCTCGTGACGCGCGCGCAGGAGCCGCATCACCTCGTCCGATACATCCTTTTCTTCGGTCATTGCGTCGAGCGACTTCAGCGCCGCCTCGAGCGCCTGGCGGCGTGCCGCGATCTCGGCCTCGTGCTCGGCGACATGCTCGTTGCGGCCGGCCTCGGCGACACCGAGCCAGCGCACCACCGGCGGAAGCGTCAGGCCGACGCCGATCAGCGTCACGAAGATGACTCCGAAGGCGACGAACAGGATCAGGTCGCGATACGGGAAGGCATTGCCATCAGGCAACGTGAACGGCAGCGCCAGCGCGGCCGCCAGCGACACCGCGCCGCGCACGCCGGTGAAGGCGAGCACGAACGGCCATTGCCATGGCGGCGATGGGTCGCGCTTGCGTAGGCTCTTGCTCAATATCCGCGGCAGATAGATCGCAGGATACAGCCAGACGAAGCGTGCGATGACGATGACCGCCAGGACCACCGCGGTCGCGATCATGATATCGTCGAGCGGAAACGCCTTCGACTTCTCGTAGAGTGCCCGCATCTGGAAGCCGGTGAGCAGGAATAGCAGGCCCTCGATCAGGTAGATGATGAGATCCCAGAAGAAGATGCCTTGCAGGCGGGTCGACGCCGAGATCAGCAGCGGCCCGTTCCAGCTCACATAGAGGCCGCAGGCCACGGTCGCGATCACGCCGGAGCCGCCGAGGTGCTCGGGCAGCCAGTAGGACACGTAGGGCGTGATCAGCGACAGCGTCAGCTCGACCTGCGGATCCCTGGACCATTTGCGGAAGCGAAGGGAGAGCCAGCCAATACCGATGCCAAAGGCGATCTCGCTGGCGACGATGAGGACAAACTCGCCGGCCGCCAGCGGCAGCGAGAAATGGCCGACCATGATGGCCGCAAGCGCGAAGCGGTAGAGGATCAGGGCGGTCGCGTCGTTCGCGAGTCCCTCGCCCTCGAGGACGACCAGGAGCCGGCGCGGTATGTTCAGACGGCGCGCGATCGCGAGCGGCGCCACCACGTCGGGCGGAGCGACGATGGCGCCCAGCAGGAATCCGATGGTCCAGGGCAGGCCGATCACATAATGCGTGGCACTAGCCACCAGCGCCGCGGTGAAGATCACCGCGCCGACCGCGAGCAGCACGATCGGCCGCAGATTGTTCCTGAACTCGCGCCAGCTCATCGCGACGCTCGCCGAGTAGATCAGTGGCGGCAGCACCATCAGCAGCACCAGTTCCGGCGGCAGTTCCACCGGCGGCATGCCCGGCACGAAGGCGAGGCCGACGCCGGACAGCATCAGGAGAATGGCGGGCGCGATGTTGAAGCGGCGGGCGACCAGCGCGGTGCCGGCCAGCACCGTGAGCAGGATGAGAAAGGTCTGAAATTTCGCTGCGATCATGGCCTGTCTTGGCCCGGAAGCGGCCAAAAGGTCAATGCGTCGCGGCTCACGCCAGCCGTTCGGCCACCATGCGTCCGACGCGCGCGAACACGGCTTCGATCTGCGCGGCGTTGGGCCTCCCGCCCTGGGTATAGGCCGCGATAAGGATTGGTACATCCGCCTTGTTGTCGAGCTTGGGCCAGACGACCGCGATATCGCCCGACGCATCCTTGCCGTTGTTGCCGGTCTTGTCGCCGATCTTCCAGCCTGCCGGCAGGCCGCCGCGCAGCCGGTTGGCGCCGGTCTTGCAGCCCACCATCCATTCGGTGAGCTGGGTCCGGGAGGCCGGCGACAGTGCTTCGCCCACCACCAGCCGCTTCAGATTGCCGGCCATCGCCGCCGGCGTCGTGGTGTCGTGGGGATCGCCGGGCGGTGAGCGGTTGAGCTCGGGCTCGTTGTGGTCGAGCCGCGAGGTGGTGTCGCCGAGCGATCGCCAGAAGGCCGTGAGCGCGGCGGGGCCGCCGATCCGCGCCAAGAGCAAGTTGGCGCAGGTGTTGTCGCTGAGCTCGACGATCGCCTTGCACATGTCGGTCACCGACATCGTGCCGGCGGCGAGATTTTGTTTGGCGACCGGCGCGTAGTCGAGCAGGTCGGCCTTGCCGTAGGGGATCATGGCCGCAAGCTGCTCCTCGCCGCGACCGACCCGCGCCAGCACGCAGGCCGCGAGCGAAGCCTTGAATGTCGAGCACATGACGAAGCGCTCGTCGGCGCGCCATGCGAGCTTCGCGCCAGTCGCGAGGTTCTCGGCATAGACCCCGATCCGCCCGCCGCTCTCGCGCTCGTAGGATTCGAGCTCCGGCGGTGCGTCTACGGCGAGCGCGGGGGAGGCGGCCATCCAGCACAGCGAGGCAAGCAGGGTACGGCGGTCGAGAGGCATAGGGGACTTTCAGACATCGTCATTGCGAGCGCAGCGAAGCAATCCAGAATCTTTCCGCGGAGACAGACTGGATGGCTTCGCTTCGCTCGCAATGACGGAAAATCAAAGGCGAGTTCGCCAGAATTCGGGCCGCGGAAGGGTCGTCCCCCTCACTCCCTCAGGTCATACCGGTACGATTTCGACACGATCTGCCAGCCGTCGGCGAGCTTCATCGCCACCAGATAATCCGTGAAAAAGCGCGGCGGCAGCTGGCACCTGACCTTGATGAAGGCGGTCTTGTCATCCGAGCGGTCGATGGTGACGATGAAATCCTCGCGTGGCTTGCCTTCGGCCTTGCCGGAAGGGCGCTTGCGGACGCGATCGAGCCAGTCGGGCACGGTCAGCACCTGAAGCTCGCCCTTCTCGACCCAGCGCAAATCGGCGGAGGGATGGAAGACGGCGCCGAGTTTTTCGGCATCGCCCTCGTAAAGTCCGTCGAAATAGGATTGCACGACGGCTTCGACGCTCGAACGGTTCTGGCTCATGGGTCATCCCTTTGAATGATGGCTTGGGGCGAACTTAGTCGTACACATCAAAATGCGCTATGGGTGTCTGCGCCAATTGGGCGAGGACGCTGGAATGACCGGATCAGAAAATTCGAACGCTCGTATCCTCACCGGCGAATGCTATTGCCGTGCCGTGCGCTACGAGGTCGCGGACGCGTTCTCTTACGCACTGAACTGCCACTGTTCGAACTGCCGCCGCACCACCGGCTCCGCCTTCAAGCCGTTCGCCGGGATCGTACAGGACAAGCTCCGCATCGTCCGTGGCGAGGACCAGCGCCTCATCTATGGCGACGACACAACCCACGACGCGCACTGCGCCCGCTGCGGCTCGTTGCTTTATTCCCGGGTGCGCGAGGGAAAATGGGTCCATGTCGCCATGGGAACCCTGGTTGACGCCCCCTCGATTCGGCCGAGCGCCCACATTTTCGTGGGCTCGAAGGCGCCCTGGCATGAGATCACGGACGAGCTGCCGCAATACCGGGGACACATCGGGGGTGACTGAGCGCATACTTGGCCTGCGCCAGCGAACCGCTATCGCTCTGGCGAGACTAAAGAGTTCCTTGGCAGTTTGCAGGCATCGTCTTCGTGATCTCCATCACAAATGCGATGGCGGATTCTGCTAAGGCAATCCCCAAAGGGCGACCGAATTGCTCCCGATCTCTGGAAGTTCTGTCATGCGTAGCCTGCTCGGACTTTGTCCGCTTTTTCTGGCTCTCTTGTTCGGCGCTGCGCCCGCTCTCGCCGGAAAGCGCGTGGCGCTGGTCCTTGCCAACTCGTCGTATCAGTACGCGCCGTCGCTCGCGAACCCCGTCAATGACGGTGCAGTAATGGCCAAGACGCTGAAGGACGCCGGCTTCGAAATTGTGGAGTCCCGGCATGATCTGTCCGCGCTGGAGACGCGGCGCGTGCTGCGCGATTTTGCCGATGTGACGCGCGATGCCGACATCGCCGTGATCTACTATGCCGGCCACGGCATCGAGGTCGAAGGCTCGAACTATCTGATCCCTGTTGACGCCAAGCTCGAACGCGACACAGATGTCTACGACCAGGGGCTGTCGCTTGACCGCGTCCTGGTCACGGTCGAGCCCGCCAAGCAGCTTCGCCTGGTGATCCTCGACGCCTGCCGCGATAATCCGTTCGGCAAGACCATGAAGCGCACGGTTGTCTCGCGCGGCATCGGCCGCGGCCTGGCCCAGGTCGAGCCGAACAGCCCCAACACGCTGATCGCGTATTCGGCCAAGGCCGGCTTCACGGCGCAGGACGGCGATGGCGCCAACAGCCCCTTTACTATGGCACTGTCGAAGCATCTGACGACGCCGGGCCTCGACGTCCGTCGCGCCTTCGGCTTCGTGCGCGACGACGTGCTCAAGTCGACCGGCAACAAGCAGGAGCCGTTCGTGTACGGCTCGCTCGGCGGCGAGGACGTGCCGCTGGTGCCGGTCAAGGTGGTCGCGGCCGCTCCGGTGGCGCCGGTGGCGAACCCGCAGGCGGCCGATATCCGCCGCGACTACGAGCTCGCGCTCCAGATTGGCAACAGGCCGGCCTGGGAGGCATTTCTGGCCCAGCATCCTGTCGGCTTCTATGCGAATCTCGCCAAGCTTCAGGTCGAAAAGATCGGTGCCGAGCAGGCCCATGCGGCGGCCACCGAGAAGGCGAAGCAGGCCGAGGCCGAACGCGATCGTCTTGCCGCCCTCGGTGCGCAGAAGGATGCGCAGGCCAAGGCTGCGGCTGATGCGAAAGCCGCCGAGCAGGCGCAGCTCGCCGCGCAGAAGGCCAAGGAGCAGGTGCAGCAGCAGGCGGCCGCGGCCGAGCAGCAGCGCGTCAACCTCGCCGCCGCGGCGCCAGGTGTCGCACCCGCCAGCACGGCGAGCCCCGCCGGCACCAGCGTCGCTTCGCTGACGCCGACGACCACGCCGGCCGACCTCAGCCGCTTGGTGCAGACCGAGCTCGGCCGCGTCGGCTGTTTCTCCGGGCAGGCCGATGGCAACTGGAATACAACTTCGCGGCGCTCGCTGTCGCAGTTCAACCGTTACGCCGGCACCAGGCTCGACGTGAAAGTGGCGAGCACCGATGCGCTCGATACCGTCAAGTCAAAGCCGTCGCGCGTCTGCCCGCTGGTCTGCGAGCACGGCTTCAAGGCCGACGGCGACAAGTGCACGAAGATCGTTTGCCGTGAGGGCTATGCGATCAACGACGACAATGCGTGCGAGAAGCAGCGCATCGCCAAGCCTGCGACGGTCAAGCCTGCGACGGCCAAGCCCGCAACCGCCAAGCGCGACGACGGCGATGAGCGTTCCGCACGGCAGCGCCGTCAGGCCGGTGGCGCGGCGGGCGGCTATGGTGCCGCCGCGGGCATTGCGGCTGCCGCGAGCGCCGGCCGCGCCTCGGGTGGCGGGCAGATTTTCTGCAATGGCGGCAGCTGCCGCCCGGTCAACCGCGGCTGTCATCTCGAATATCGCGGCGGCGGCGGCCCCGGCAACGACGCCAATGCCGAGGTGTGCAACTAGGATCTCGCCTTCGACGTCGTCGTCTCGGCGCTTGCCGGGACGACGTCAGTTCGAGATCGCGCTTGCCGCGATGTTCACTGTCAGCGCCAGCAGCGCCGTGTTGTAGATGAACGACACGATGCCATGCGCGGTCGCGGTGCGGCGGATGGTCTTGTCGGTGATGCCGACGTCGGAGACCTGCGCGGTCATGCCGATCACGAACGAGAAATAGACGAAGTCCCAATAATCGGCGTGATCTTCCTTGTCGCCGCTCGGAAACTGCAATCCGCCCGGCGGGTGCCGGTAGTAATCATGGGCGTAATGCAGCGCGAAGGTCGTGTGCACGGCGGCCCATGACAGCGCGATGGTGGCGATCGCGATGGTCAACTCCCACGCCCCGCGATGCGGCGTGCCGAGCTCAGACATGATCGCTGCGATGCTGGCGAAGGCGCCGATCGCCGTCACCAGCAGGATCACGAAGCGGCCGTCGTCCTGCATTGCGGCACTACGGCGGATGTGCTGCTGGTCGTTGCACAGCATCATCGCGTAGACCAGCACGAGATAAACCGCGATCAACGCATCCCAGCCGAACAGCAGCCGCGTCACCAGCCGGTGCGATCCCGGCAGCAGCAAGCAGACCAGGATGCCGGCAGCGAGCGCGATAAAGGTGCGCGGCCGCGCGTAGATCAGCCGCATCGGCCGCGACATCTTGCGGAAGCG
Organism: Bradyrhizobium sp. LA6.8; assembly: GCF_040547935.1. NCBI lineage: Bacteria > Pseudomonadati > Pseudomonadota > Alphaproteobacteria > Hyphomicrobiales > Nitrobacteraceae > Bradyrhizobium > Bradyrhizobium sp. LA6.8. The sequence goes on along the minus strand of NZ_JBEPQQ010000007.1, from coordinate 121,384 downwards.
GACGAGGACGGGATCGTCTTTGTCGGTGGCCATGATGGCTCCAGCCCTCTCGCTCAACTCTCGTTGTCGCCGCAGCGGCGGCCTGTTCCCGCGCCCCGCTTGCGGCGAGAGGGTTGGGGTGAGGGGGAGCCTCCGCAAGGACGGTGAGAGCTGGATTCGCGGAGACTCCCTCTCACCCGATATTCAGGCCGCGCTTGAATATCGACCTCTCCCCGCAAGCGGGGCGAGGTGAAGATCGTGCACTACATCAGTTCTTCCGCTCGGCGACGAAGCGCGCGGCGGCCTGCAGAACGGCGGCGCGGTCGCCGAAGATCGACACGGCGCCGTCGGCCCGCGCGAGCAGGTCGCGCACGCGCTGCTTGGCGCCTTCGATGCCGAGCTGGGTGACGAAGGTGGTCTTGCCGAGCGCGGCATCGGCGCCGGCCGGCTTGCCGAGGGCCGCCGCATCACCCTCGACGTCGAGCAGATCGTCGGCGATCTGGAAGGCCTCGCCGAGCGCGCGGCCGTAATCGTCGAGTGCCTGATATTCCTTTTGCGAGGCCTGGCCGAGGATCGCGCCCGCGATGCAGCCGTAGCGCAGCAGCGCACCGGTCTTCATCTGCTGAATGCGGGCAACATCGATCGGCTCGTTGCCGCCAAAGCGGCCTTCGCCGGCGAGATCGAGAATCTGGCCGCCGACCATGCCGCCGATGCCGGCGCAGCGCGCCAGCGCGCGCGTCAGCAGGAGGCGCACATTGGCGTCGCGGTGGATCTCATCGCGGGTGACGATGTCGAAGGCGAGCGTCAACAGGCCGTCTCCGGCGAGGATCGCGGTCGCGTCATCGGTCTTCTTGTGCAGGGTGGGGCGGCCGCGGCGCAGGTCCGAATTGTCCATCGCCGGCAGGTCGTCATGGATCAGCGAGTAGCAGTGGATGCATTCGAGCGCGGCGCCCACGAGCAGCGCCGCTTCGCGGGGAACGCCGAATACGGCGGCGCTCTCGACCACCAGGAACGGCCGCAGGCGCTTGCCGCCGTTCAGGCTCGAATAGCGCATTGCGTCCATCAGTCGCTTGGGACGGGCGATCTCATCGTGCAGGATGTCGTCAGCCAGCAGGCGTCCAAGCAGGGCTTCGGTGTCATCAGCGGTCTTGTCCAGGCGTTTGGCGAAATCGGACGGGGACGTGCCGGTCATCAAGAAGGGCTCCAGAACTAAAATTCGGCGGGACAATCCTTTATGCGCCCGCCCCAGTCAATCGTTTGGAAGGCCTAAAAAGTGCTGGAAAAGGCCCGAATTATCACAGACTTAATGGCGGGATCCGTGGCCACGTTTCATTTTGCGCCGGAAAGGTCGATTTGCGCATCGTCAAGATCCTGCTGGTAGCGCTCGTGGTCGTGGCTCTCGCGCCCTACGTGATCGCGCCGTTCTACCGCACCGGCCATCCCGTTTCGACGCTGATGGCCTGGCGGTCGCTCAGGGGTGCGCCGATGCATCGGGAGTGGATTGATCTGGCTGCGATGTCGCCCTCGCTGCTGCGATCGGTGGTGGCGGCCGAGGACGCCCACTTCTGCAAGCATCACGGCATCGACTGGGGCGCGCTGCGCGAGGCGATCGACGATGCGAAGGAGGACGGTACGCCCTTCCGGGGCGCCTCCACCATCACCCAGCAGGTGGCAAAAAACCTGTTCCTCTGGCAGGGGCGGGATTTCGTCCGCAAGGCGCTGGAATTCCCGCTGGCGCTGTGGATCGATCTCGTCCTGCCCAAGGCGCGAATCCTCGAGATTTACCTCAACATCGCCGAGCTCGGTCCCCAGGGCCAGTTCGGGGTCGAGACGGCCAGCGCCTATGCCTTCGGCAAATCGGCGGCCAACCTCTCGCCTCGGGAGGCGGCACTTCTGGCCTCGATCCTGCCCAATCCGGTCAAACGGAGCGCCCGGACCCCCGGGCCTGGCGTCCGGCGGCTGGCGGGGACCTATGTGGCGAGGGCGCAGGCGAACTCGCTTTTGACCTGCTGGCGGGAAAATCGCTGACTTTGGGCCCTTTTCGGACGTATTTTCCGGTCCAAAAGCCTAGATTTACGGCCAGCCTTCCTCTATAAGCCCGGCCTTGATCGGCATTCAGCTCGCCTCGGTTTGCGGGTGCTGAGCCGTCCCCTCGCGGACGATGCCCTGACAACACCAATCCCTAGAGGATATTGAAATGGCCGTTCCGAGAAGAAAAACCTCGCCGTCGCGTCGTGGCATGCGCCGCTCGGCAGACGCCATCAAGAAGCCGACCTATGCGGAAGACAAGGACTCCGGCGAGCTCCGTCGTCCGCACCATCTCGACCTCAAGACCGGCATGTACAAGGGCCGTCAGGTCCTGAAGAAGAAAGAGTCCTGAATTTAGGACCTTTCTCCGGGCAGGATCATTTCGCCTGCCTGATTTCGGCCATCCAATGAGATATGACAATGACGGCGGCGGAGCTAATGCTTCGCGGCCGCATTGTCCTGTCCGGATATCTTGATCGAGAAGGCATTTCGCCGATGGTCGGTTTCCCGCTGCTCCTGATCCCGCTCGCAGTCTACAACATCATCGCCTTCCTGATGCCGTCCGTGTCCTTTACGGACGTGCTGTTCAAGGTGCCGATGATCACGGGCGAGACCTGGCCGGTCACGCTTGCCGACGTGATGCTCGCGCTCGGTATCGTGTTGCTGCTGCTAGAGGTGGTCAAAGGCGCGCGGCCCGGCTCGAAATTCCTGATGGATCATCTGCTGTCGCTGATCGTGTTCGGTGCTGCCGCGGCCGAATTCGTGATGTGGCCCAAATTCGGCAACTCCACCTATTTCCTGCTGGTGCTGCTCGCGATGGCCGATTTCCTCGGCGGTATCGCCCAGCGCACGCGCCGCCGCGTCACCTATGTCGCGGAGACGACAGTGCCGGCGCCGCGCAAGGCCAAGCGCCAGGCCGAAGCGGCAGCGGACGACGCGGCGCCCGAACCCAAGTTCGAGCCGGTGTCTGCGCCGGCGGTGCCACCCGCGCCTTCAGCGCAGTCGGTCGCCGAATCCGTGCTGAAGGATCATCCAGCGCCGAAGCCGGTGAACCCGCCCTCGCCGGAAATTCCCTCGCCGGATTTGCAACCGGGCAACGGCACGCCGCCGTCTCCCGACGCGCCGCGCTGATCGTGAGTCGCCGCCGCAATGGCGGTGCGCTCCCTCTCCCCGCAAGCGGGGCGAGGTGAAGGGCACCACCTCTCTCAGCAAATTCGTCGTGCTTAAGCCACCTGCCGCGTGCGCGCGGTGACGCTTCCGAGCGGGTGCTTGTCGCCATAGGCCATCTGTGCATCCTCGGACGAGGCGCGGCGGAGCCGGCTGGCCTGGGGCAGGTGCTCGGCATTGGCAATGAGTTGGGTGACGAAGCTCGGATCGGGACGGGGCAGCGGCGCCTTGTGGACCCACTGCAACGTCGGTAGCAGCGGCACCAGGGCCGTGCCCGTGCCGTTGTCCGTGCAGTCCGATCGATCAGTACTTAACATCGCAATCACCGTTGATCCGGCGAGGCCTGTCGCGTTTCGAGACGCTGGCGCCGGTGCGTGTCATGTACTCGCAAGGCCTATGCCGGCCGGGCCGGTTTGGTTCCGCGGGCCTGCGAAACATGGTTTCCAAATTGTTTATGAACTTTGCCTAGAGTCGGAGTCGAATCTGGCCGTATTCTGTGCCGACTCAGGACTCCCTGCTGTCCCGAAACGAGGCGATTTTGACCCCTGCATTGCCGCAAGCCTCCGACATCCTGGCCGCTCTTGGTCAGGCCGTTTTCGCCTGGGACATCGCCAGCGATTCCATCGTGTGGGGTGAGCAGGTCGCCAGCGTCTTTCCTGGCATCCCGCCCGAGCGGCTCGCGACTGGCGCCGAATTCGCCAAGCTGATCGAGCCCGCGCAGACGCTGCGGACTGCCGCGCTGGCGCAGACCTCGCCGGTGCACGGCGCCGACGGCACGCCCTACCGGGTCGAATATGGCGTGCGCATGAGCGCCGCCGATCCCGTGGTCTGGATCGAGGAGACCGGCCGCTGGTTCGCCGGCCCCGATGGCCGCCCGGTGCGCGCGATCGGCTCCATCCGCATCAACAATGAGCGCCACGCCCGCGACGAGGAATTGACCAAGCTGGCCCGGCTCGATCCGCTGACCGGCGAGCTCAATCGTTCCCACCTGATCGCGGCGCTGGCCGAGGCGATCGAGGAGACGACCCGCTTCCGCTCGACCGCAGCCTTCATGCTGGTCGGCATCGATCATCTCGCCCGCGTCAACGACGCCTTCGGCTTCGATGTCGCGGACGCCGTGATCCTCGACGTGGCCAAGCGCATCCGCGCCCGCCTGCGCGGCGGCGACGTGCTCGGCCGTTTCTCCGGCAACAAGTTCGGCCTGATCCTGAAGAACTGCACCGTCGATGACATGAACGTCGCCGCCGAGCGCTTCCTTGCCGGCATCCGCGACGAGGTGGTGCCGACCAAATCCGGCCCGGTCTCGGTCACGACGTCGATCGGCGCGGTCAGCGTGCCGCGTTATGCCCGCAGCACCGACGAGGCCGTCAATCGCGCCCATGAGACGCTGGACGCGGCAAAACAACGCCGCGTCGGCTCGTTCGCGGCGTGGCGCCCGGATGCCGCGCGCGACGCACAGCGCCGCGTCAACATCCGTGTCACCGACGAGATCGTCACCGCGCTGAACGAGCGCCGCATCAAGCTCGCCTATGAGCCGGTGGTCGCGGCCGCCTCGCGCGACTGCGCGTTCCACGAATGCCTGGTGCGGATGGACCAGGGCGACGGCCAGGTGCTGCTCGCGCCCGACATCGTGCCGGTCGCCGAACGGCTCGGTCTGATCCGCCTAGTCGATCACCGCGTGCTCGAGCTCGTGGTCGCCGAGCTCGCGGCCGCGCCCGACATCTGCCTCAGCCTCAACATCTCGCCTGATACGACGATGGATCCGGACTGGTGGGCGGGAATTGAGTCGCTGATGCTGGCCCATCCCGGCGTCGCCGAGCGGCTGATCGTCGAGATCACCGAGACGGTCGCGATCCAGGACATCGATGACGTGCGCGGCTTCGTCACGCGGTTGAAGAATTTCGGCAGCCGCATCGCCATCGACGATTTCGGCGCCGGCTACACCTCGTTCCGAAACCTGCGCAAGCTCGGCGTCGACATCGTCAAGATCGACGGCGCCTTCGTGCAGAACATCACCCGTTCCGCCGACGACCGCGCCTTTGTGCAGACCCTGATCGACCTCGCCCGCCGCCTCGACATCAAGACGGTCGCCGAGTGGGTGCAGGACGAAGAGGCCGCCGCCATGCTGCGCGACTGGGGCTGCGACTACATCCAGGGCCGCCTGATCGGCCTCGCCTCAGCCGACCGCCCATGGGGCACGCCGCCGGACAGCGCGCTGCCCGCGGCAGGATAAAGCTGCGTCCCTTGCTTCGTCGGATAACGACGAGCTGCGCGGGGCTTTCCGCATGCTCGCTGTCATCGCCCGACTTGATCGGGCGATCCAGTATTCCAGAGACAGTTGTGTTTAAGCCGAGAGGCCGCGGCGTACTGGATGCCCCGGTCAAGCCGGGGCATGACAGCTGAGTGGGAGGCGCGCAGCTACCCCACGCAAATACCGGGCACCGCGACCTTCTGGAACAGATGCGGGCTCGCGACTGCGGATGTGGGGTAGGCGGCGATCTTTGCGCGGAATTCCGGGTGGATGAAAGCGGCGCGGAAATGTGCGTTGGATTCCCACACCGCGTAATTCAGATAGGTCGGGCTGTCGCCGACGGCGCGGTGAAGCTGGGTGGAGATGAAACCGGGCTGGCGCTTCATGAAGGCGGCGTCGTCCTGCCAAGCCTTGAGGAAGCTCTGCTCATCCTCGGCGTCGAGCGTGAACACGTTCACGAGCACCACGGGGCCGGTTTCGAGCGCGATCTGACGGTCGATCGGGAAGGCGGGGTCGAGGGGACGCATGAGGGGCATGATATTGCTCCGGTCAATTTGGTGTCATAATGTCAATTCGACAGTCCCGTATTAGCTAATTGACATCATGATGTCAATACGGATTAATGGTGCCAAATGACCAAGACGAAGCGGACCCCGGCGGGCGAAGCCCTGACCGGCCTCATCCTCGACCTGTTCCGCGCCAACAGCCTGCTTCTGACCGCTGGCGATCGGCTGGTGACGTCGCTCGGCCTCACCAGTGCGCGCTGGCAGATCCTGGGGGCGATCGCCGACGCCGAGCGCCCGGAGCCGGTCGCCTGGCTCGCCCGCAATCTCGGCGCCAATCGCCAGAACGTGCAGCGCATCGTCAACGACCTCGCGCGGGATGGTCTCGTCGTGTTCGAGACCAACCCGCATCACCGCCGGGCGCAGCTCGTGGTGCTCACCGACAAGGGCAGGCAGATCTACGATGCCGCCGGCCGGTTGCAGGTCCCCTGGGTCAACGGCCTTGCGGATGGATTGTCGGTCAGGGATATCGACGTGGCCCATCGCGTCGTGACCGCACTGCGAGCCGGTCTGAAAGACGCCGGTGAAGCGAACGAATAAGCAAGCGAGGCGCCGGGGGACACGAGGCGTACATCGTGTGAGCCCATTTCGGACTCAAATCCGCCGCCGACTCAATCGATGTATCCAAATGCGGTTGGAGGCATGTCCTGAGTTGGGGAATTTGCCATGAGTGATGAAGATTTAATGCGTCATAAGAGACAGAAGCTGATTTCCACTGCCGAAGATGTCGTGCGTGACGAGTCTTTCGAACTCTTGTCGCAGCAGCTCTGCGAAGGCGCTAGCTTTTCGGACGATGAATCCCCGTCGAACGACGTTTTTTTGCTTCTTGAGGAGAATGCGCGGCTTCGTGCGCTTGCCATCAGCCTTTCCAGCCTGGTCGGAGACCTCTCCGAACGGGAGTGGAGCAATGCGCTCGCATCGGCCGATCGTGCCACGCTCAATCGCCTGAGGTCGTGTCGGGCGTAACGATAGAGAGAGCGACGAGGTGAAGCGGAGCGTCACGCCACGCGCCTGACCGCGTTCAGTCGCTCGATCGTGTGGCCGACCTCGGCTGCCGGGCACGGCCTGCCGAAATAATAGCCCTGGACCGCGGTGCAGCCGCATTCGCGGACGAAGTCGAGCTGCTCGATCGTCTCGACGCCCTCCGCCGTGGTCTCGACGCCGAGCACGGAGCCGAGGCTCGCGATGGTGCGAACGATTGCGACGCTCTCCGGGCTTTCGCCGAGCGTGCCGACGAAGGAACGGTCGATCTTGATGCGGTCGAACGGAAATTTGCGCAAATAGCTCAGCGAGGAATAGCCGACGCCGAAATCGTCGAGGCTGACGCGCACGCCAAGAGCGCGGAGCTGGTGCAGGATCTCGATTGTCGCCTCGCTGTCGTCGAGCAGCGCGGTCTCGGTGACCTCGAGCTCGAGCCGCCGTGGCGGCAGGCCGGCTTCCGCAAGCGCGCTCGTGACCATCGCCACCAGTCCGCGCGAGCGGAACTGCACCGGCGACAAATTGACCGCGACGGTGACATCGGGCCAGGACGCCGCGGTCGCACAGGCCGTGCGCAGCACCCATTCGCCGATCGGGACGATCAGCCCGTTCTCCTCCGCGAGAGGAATGAATTCGGCCGGCGAGACCAAGCCGCGCGAGGGGTGTTTCCAGCGCAGCAGCGCCTCGAAACCGGTGAGCTCGGTGGTGTCGAGCCGCACCTGCGGCTGGAACACGAGGTGAAATTCGCGTGCCTCAAGCGCGCCACGCAGATCGTGCTCCAGCGCGTGCCGGCCGCGCGCCTGTTCCTCCATCTCGGGCTCGAACAGCTGGTAGGCGCCGCGCCCCTTGGCCTTGGCCTGGTACAGCGCAAGGTCGGCGCATTTCATCAGCTCGTCGGCATCGAGCCCGTGATCGGGCGCGATCGCGATGCCGACGGAAACGCCGACATGGATCGACTGGCTTTCCAGCGGCGGCGGGTGGCCGATGATCTCGACCAGGCGGCGGGCGAGCCGTTCCGCCGATTGCGGCTGCGGTCCGCGCTGGAGAACGGCGAACTCGTCGCCGCCGAGGCGGGCGACGGTGTCATGCTCGCCGACATTCTCCTTGAGCCGTGACGCGACCCAGCGCAGAAGCCGATCGCCGGCGGCGTGGCCGAGGCGGTCGTTGACCGTCTTGAAATTATCGAGGTCGAAGCACAGCACGGCCATCGCACCGCCGGCGATCGCGACCTGGTTCAGTCCCTCGCCCATTTTCTCGCGGAACAGCGTGCGGTTGGGCAGGTCGGTGAGTGAATCGTGCTGCGCCATGTGCGCCACGCGGGCCTGGGCCTTGTGGCGCTCGGTGACGTCCTCATAGGTGACGACCCAGCCGCCGTGCTCCATCCGCTTGTGATTGAGCTTGATGATGCGGCCGTCGTTCAGGTGGCGGTGCAGCGTGTGTTCGCCCTCGCGCAGCCTCTCGACATAGTCGGCATAGATCCTCGCGGCGGTCGTGTTCGGATGGATGCCGAGGTCGCAGCTATGTTCCATGATCTCGCGCATCGAGACGCCGGGTTTCACGACATCGGGCGACAGCCCATACATCTCGATGTAGCGGCGATTGCAGACGATGACGCGCAGGCTCGCATCGAGCATGCACAGGCCCTGGCTCATGTTGTTCAGCGCCGCGTCGAAGCGGCGGTATTGCTCGCTCAGCTCTTCGATCGCGCGCTCGCGGTCGGTGATGTCCTCGTAGGTGGCGACGAAGCCGCCCTCGGGCAGCGCGCAGTAGCGCACCGAGATCACGGTGTCGTTCGACATGCGCCGGCGCATCGGCGAGGAATCGTGGTTCGCGATCCTCGCGCTGGCGGCTTCCAGCAACTGTTGCGGACTGTATTCGGAAGTGAACGCCCCGTTCACCATCGACCGCTCGATCAGCTCGCCGAGATGCGTGCCAGGCCTGGTTTCCTCCGGCGACAGCCGATAGATCTTGCGGTAGGTGGTGTTGCAGACGCGCAGGCGCATGTCGCTGTCGTAGAAGGCGAGCCCGTGCGCCATGTTCTCCAGCGCCGCATCGAGGATGAAGTTCTGTTGCCGCAGCGCTTCTTCGTACTGCAGCCGCTCGGTGACGTCCTCATGCACCGTCACCCAGCCGCCGTCGGGCAGGAAGCGGGACACCGCCTGCACCATCCGGCCGTCATGGCGCATCACCAGCAGGGTCTTCGCCTTTCTGCTGCGCACATCCTCCAGCCTGGTGTCATGGAACTCGTCGGCCGACATGCCCGGCAGGTTGCCGCGCGACATCCAGTGTTCGATCACTGAGCAATGCGAGACGCCCGGCTTCACGATGTCGGGGTCGAGATTGTAGAGGTTCAGGAACCGCTCATTGCAGACGACGACACGGCTGTCGCCATCGTACATGATGAGGCCGTGCGACATGTTGGCGAGCGCGTGCTGGCTGCGCTCCGTCTGCACGCGTAATTCCGCCTCGAGCCGGGCGAGGCGGCTGACGTCATCGCAGATCGTCATCCAGCCGCCGCCGGGAAGCGGCTTCAGCTCGAGCGCCATGACGAGTCCGCTCGCGAGTGTCTGTTCGGTGCGGAACGGCTTCCCGCCTGCGATCTGCGCGATTCGCTTCGTATACAGCGCGTCGATCTCGTGTTGCGGAAAGTTGCCGCGCGCCGCGCTGTGTGCGAGCACCTCGCGGTAGCTCGTGCCGACATGCACGATGTCGGCCGACATGTCGAACAGCGACAGATAGCTCTGGTTGACCAGCACGATCCGGTTGTCGGCGTCGTAGACGCAGACGCCCTGCTCCATGTGATCGAGCGCAAGCTGGCTCAGCCCGACGAGGGCCTGCGGGCCCTCTGCGCGGCGTGCACCAAGCTCGTTATCGCGGATCGGCGTCATGGGATCGACGGGTCTCGGCCGGCAATAGATTTAACGCAACGTAATTCAGCCACTGAGCGTAACGAAGAGGCCGGAAAATTCCCTTAAGCGCAGTAGTTTACGGAGGGTGACTGGGGATGCGGAGCGGCGTGCGCCAAGCGCGCGAATGCGGAAGTGCCTGCAAGCCAGAGTTGGCCGAGAGCCTGCAACAAATCAGGTGTCGTCCCTGCGAACGCAGGGACCCATACCCCCAGGAAGAGGTTTGGCGAAGACTGGCAGTGAGCGGGTCTTCCCGCAGTACCAATACCCGCCCCTACCGACAGATCACGCGGTATGGGTCCCCTGCGTTCGCAGGGACGACAGCGGATGTTTGGGTCGAGTGTCCCCTACGGCCCGTACAGCACGAGTTCCGTATCCGTGAGGTCGCCAAGCTGCGGCCGGTGCGGACCCTTGAAATACTTGCGCCCGCGCCGCTCGGTGTAGATGCCGGCGAGGCCGGGAATCGGGCCATTGGAATCGATCGCCACCGAGATCTTGCCGAGGCGCAGCAGCAGCCGGCCGATGCGGCCTGCGCAGGCGGCGTATTCGGCGGCGCTGCGGCAATAGATCAGCTTCATCGCCGGCGGTGCGATGAAGCCGCGGCGGATGCGCACCGGCTGCAGGATGAAGGGGAACGTCCCCTTCGGCGTGCGGCAGACCAGGCTGAGGCAATTGTAGCGGGCATGCCGCGTGAGGAGCTGCGTCTCGTCGTCGGTCAGCCCCTCGATCGCCTTGGCGTGCTGCGAGATGACCTCGATCTTGCTCCAGCGCGGAGGGCGCGCGAGGGCAGGCACGGAGAAGAAGATGCCGTGGCAATAGGCACGGAAGCCCTGCGTCTCGATGATCGGCCAGGTCCACGGCGCCGGGCTGATGTTGAGATAGGTGACATCCTTGTGCCGCTGCGCGATCTTGGTCAGCAGCGGGGCGTAGTTGCGGTAGGCCGGATCGACATACCAGCTCGACAAATTGCACTGGATGGCGGTCTCTTCGCCGTGCTTTCGCGCCGTGTAGATCAGCAGCAGCACGCCGACGGGCGCGCCGTCATTGTCGAGCATGTAGCCGAAGCGCGGATAGCCCTCCGGCACGGGCCGGAAGGCCTGCCGGCGCAGACCCTGGATCCAGTAGTTGCGCGAGCGGCCGACGAAGCCGCGCGTCAGCAGGTCCGCGACCGCATCGACGTCGGCCTCGGTGATCTCGCGGCATCGGACCTTGGTGTGGATCACGCTCGTTTTACCCGTGGAAATGGGAGGCCTCGTTCGCTCTATCGTTTCGGCACGATCTTTTCGGAAAACCGCCCCGCACTTTTCCGGATCATGCTCTAGCGCCAGCCTTCACCATGGGCATCGGCCGTGGCTAACGGCTGCATGCCCATGATCTCCCGCACCTTGGCGGGCCAGGCGGCGAGATCGGTGCCGTGGGTGTGGAACATGGCGACGGCCAGGCGGTCCATGCCGAAGGCGACGCAGCCGGTATGGGCCGGTTCGCCATTGGCGTCCTGGATGCCCCAGGTCGTGCCAAAATGCTCGCGGTGATAGTTGAAGCTCATGCAGGCGGTCGGCTGATCCTCCGAGCGGAGCGGGATCAGGAGCTCGAATTTGAGCTGCTGCTGCTTCTGGCTCACCGCCTTGATCTGGCCGACGCGGCCGAAGAAGGGGTCGCTGGCATAGTCGACGCGGAAGGCCAGGCCGAGGTCGCGGGCAATCGCCTGCGCGCGCACCATCCAGCGCTCGCGGAAATCGGCGACGTCGTCGGGGCTGCCGATGCAGACATATTCGCGCATCCGGAACGATTGCAGCCGGTCGAGATGTTTCGACGGCTCGCGGCGGAAGCAGTCGGCGGCGACGTCGAAGCGCAGGCCGCCCTTCGGCAAAGGTCCGCGGCTCGCCGCGATCGGATAAACCGGGTAGCACGCGGCGGGCGACAGCACGAGGTCGGCCGGCGAGAGCGATGAAGTCCAGTCGCCGCCGGCATCGAAGCGGCTCACCGCCGCGTTGATCTCGCGTTCGGTGCCGTGCAGGCCGCAGACGCAGCCGAGCAGGTTCGGAAAGCTCTTGAGATAGCCGGATTTCTCGAGCTGGGCCCGGCTCATCACCGGCGGAAAGCGCATGACCTCGGTGCCGGCCTCGCGATGGCTCGTGATCAGGGCGGCGAGACGCTCGACGATACCCTCATAGAGCGCGGTGCGGGCGTAGACGCCGTCCGAGCCCATGGGGTGGAACAGCTTGTCGGCGAGATGATCGAGCGGATCTGCGATTTGCGGCGCGGTCTCGGGCGAGTTGGGGAGAACAGCAATGTTCATGTTCGACTTCCTGCTATCTGAAATTGTTCTTTTTGGCCGAAAGGCACGTCAGTCGCGAAGGCTTTCTAGTCCCGAAGGCTTGCCGGAATGCCGCTCATCAGCGTCGACGTGGCGGCGTTGGCGAGAATGCGGTCGTTGTTGATCATGATCGGTGAGGACAGCACGTCGCGCAGGTGGCGGCCCATGGTGAACTCGCCATCGTTGCGGTAGCCGGAAAGGCCCGCGGTGCGCATCGCATGCATCACGGTCTCGACCGCGAGCTCGGAGGCCTGCACCTTCAACAGCGTGATCGAAGACTGGAAATCGAGCGAGCTCAGCGCGCGCTCGTCATGCTCGGCGCGGGCAAAGGTGTCGACATTGGCTGCGATCAGCGCGCGCAGCTTGGCCAGCGACATCTTCGCGGCCGTGAAATGCGCCGCGGCCGGCGGCATCTGGCCGCCCGAGGTGCGGGCCGCCTTGCGAACGAAAGCCTGCGCGCGGGTCACGGCCGCGGCGGCGATGCCGGCCCAGGCCGAGGACCAGCACAGATGCGCGAACGGCGTCATGGTCTGGGCATGGATCTTGTCATAGGATTCCGGGAAGATGCGGTCGGCCGGGCAATCGACCTTCAGCTCGAAGCCGGTCGAGCAGGTGCCGCGCATGCCGAGCGTCTCCCAGCCCTGCGTCTGCTTCAGCGAATAATCGTCCTTGGCGAGCGCCAGCAGAACCTGGTCGGAGGCGGCGGCCTCAGTGGCGCGGCGGGCGATGGTGACGAGGCCGTCGGCCTCCGCACCGTAGGAGATCACGGTGGCGTCGCGCACCAGCGAGACTGCGTCGCCGGCGTGGTCGACTGCCGCAGCGCTGGCGCGAATGTTGCCGCCGTTCTGGCCTTCGGTGGTGGAGGAGGCGAGCAGCCACTGGTCGCGCGCGACCCGGCGCATCATCGTTTCCATCCAGGGGATGCCGTGGCCGTGCCTGATGACACAGGCGACCTTGGTCGTGTGCATCGCATAGATCATCGCGGTCGAGGCGCAGGCACGTCCGAGCGTGTAGCAGATATCGGTGACGTCGTAGATCGAGGCACCGAAGCCGCCGAATTCGACCGGGATCATGACGCCGAGCAGTTTCTGCTCACGCGCGACCTCGAAAGCCTTGTGGGGGAAGCGGGCGCCGCGATCGACCTCGTCCGCATCGGCAGCCGCCGCAGCGGCTGTCCGGGTAGCGCGTTCGATGAGGGAGGGGCCGTGTTCGAGAAAGCTCGTTTGCGTTTCGTCGACAGTGAGGACTGCTTCACGCACGTTCATACTCGTCCGCCTCCGGTTTGCCGTTCAGGATCGCCGGCACCATTCGCGATGCCGTGCAAGCGATCCTCCGACCATTTTGCTTGTGAGACGAGGCTACGGATTTAATTCAAATTCGTCGATGAAATAGAGGGTAAACAAAGCCAAATTCCGAACGAACAGTTAAGTTCGGGTTGTTTGCATCGCCGACAATTCCGCGATCGCGTTAGGGATCTGGAAGAACCCGGAATTCCAGACAATCTGAGTCATCGTTTACTAAGAAAGGCGAAGTAATGGTGGCGCCCATTGTGGGATCGGCCCGTCGCGCCCATCGTAGCCGGCAACCGGTCCGACCGTTGAATAGACAGATGGGAATTTACCGATGCAGGCCTTCGATACCGACGTGCGCGATCGCATCATCAAGCTGGTGAAGGGCATCCTCGAGCAGAACGCGCTCACCGCGGACATCACGCCCCAGGCGAAGCTCGTCGATGCGGGCCTGACCTCGATGGACATGGTCAATCTGATGCTCGGCGTCGAAGCCGAGTTCGACTTCACCATCCCGCAGTCCGAGATCACGCCCGAGAACTTCCAGTCGGTCGAGACGCTGGAGCGGATGGTCGCGACCCAGCTGCAGCTGGCCGCGGCGGCTTAATTAGACCTACCTATCTCTCCCCGGGTCGTCCCTGCGAACGCAGGGACCCATACCGCGGAATCTATCGATCGTTGAGGGTCGCAGTACAGAACGACGAATCCTCGCCAAACTGCGCCCTGTGGCTATGGGTCCCTGCTTTCGCGGGGACGACATCGAGTGTGAGGCGAGCACTCCACGCCCCTCACAGCACCGGCATCGCCCCACCACCCCCGTTTCAAAATCGCCGCAAAACTGGCATAGCTTAACCATGTCGCACATAGCTGACAGGGTGGAGCAGGCATGACGCAGGCGGTATTGGGCATCATTGGTGGCTCCGGCATCTACGATCTGCCGGGTCTCGAGGGTGCGCGCGAAGAAGTGATCAAGAGCCCCTGGGGCGAGCCGTCGGCCCCTCTGCGGCGCGGCTCGATTGCCGGCCTGCCGATCGTGTTCCTGCCGCGGCACGACAAGGGTCACCGGCTGTCGCCCTCCGACATCAACTATCGCGCCAACATCGATGTTCTGAAGCGGGCCGGCGTTACCGACCTGATCTCGCTCTCGGCCTGCGGCTCGTTCAGGGAGGAGCTGCCACCCGGCACCTTCGTTCTCGTCGACCAGTTCGTCGATCGCACCCACAAGCGCGAGAGCTCGTTCTTCGGTCGGGGCTGTGTCGCGCATGTGTCGATGGCGCATCCGGTCTCGCCGCGCCTGCGCATCCATCTTGCGGCGGCAGCTGAAGCCGAGGGCATCGCGTTTGCGCGCGGCGGCACCTATGTCTGCATGGAGGGGCCGCAATTCTCCACCTATGCGGAAAGCATGACCTATAAGACATCGGGCTATTCCGTGATCGGCATGACCAACATGCCCGAGGCGAAGCTCGCGCGTGAGGCGGAGATCTGCTACGCCACGGTCGCGATGGTGACGGATTTCGACTGCTGGCATCCCGACCACGACGCCGTCACCGTCCAGGACATCATCCGCGTGCTGACCTCGAACGCCGACAAGGCGAAGGCGCTGGTGGCGCGGCTCGCGACGGATTTTCCGCGCGAGCACGAGCCGTGCCCGATCGGTTCGGACCGCGCGCTCGACACCGCGTTGATCACGGCGCCCGAGGCGCGCGATCCCGAGCTCTTGAAGAAGCTCGATGCGGTGGCCGGGCGCATCCTGCGGGCGTGATACGAAAGGCAGAATGCCATGAAGGTTGACGGCAAGCATTTCCGCAGCATCTGGCGCGAGCGCGATGGCTGGTCGGTCGGCGCGATCGACCAGCGCCGGCTGCCGCATGAGTTCGTCGTCGCGAAGCTGACTTCATGCGAAGACGCTGCGGTCGCGATCCGCGACATGCTGGTGCGCGGCGCACCGCTGATCGGTGCAACCGCGGCCTACGGCATGGCGCTTGCCATGCGCGAGGATTCATCTGACGCCGGCCTCAAGCACGCCTATGACACGCTGGTCGTGGCGCGGCCGACCGCGATCAATCTGAAATGGGCGCTAGACGAGATGCGCACGGCGCTCGCGCCGGTCGATCCGGTCGGGCGGGCGGAGGCGGCCTACGCGCGCGCCGACGAGATCGTCGAGCAGGACGTCGAGATCAACCGCGGCATCGCCGGCAACGGGCTGAAGCTGATCGAGGCGATCGTCGCAAAGAAGAAGCCGGGCGAGACGGTCAATGTGCTGACCCATTGCAATGCGGGCTGGCTCGCCACCGTCGATTGGGGCACCGCAACGGCGCCGATCTATCTGGCGCATGAGCGCGGCATCAAGGTCCATGTCTGGGTCGACGAGACCCGTCCGCGCAACCAGGGCGCCTCGCTCACCGCCTGGGAGCTCGGCCATCACGGCGTGCCGCACACGGTCATCCCCGACAACACCGGCGGACATCTGATGCAGCACGGCATGGTCGACCTCGCCATCGTCGGCACCGATCGCGTCGCCGCCAATGGTGATGTCTGCAACAAGATCGGCACATATCTGAAGGCGCTTGCCGCGCACGACAACGGCGTGCCGTTCTATGTCGCGCTGCCGTCGCCGACGATCGATTTCGCCGTCGATGACGGCATCCGCGACATTCCGATCGAGCAGCGCAGCGGCACGGAGGTGACCGACATGACCGGCCGCACCGCGGACGGCCGGCTGGAGACGGTGCGCATCGTGCCGGAGGGCTCGCCGGTCGCGAATTACGCGTTCGACGTGACGCCGGCGCGGTTGGTCACTGGTCTCATCACGGAGCGCGGCGTGCTGAAGCCGGATAGAGCATCGCTGGCGGCCGCCTTTCCGGGGCGGATCGCCGCCGCGGCGGAGTAGTCAGTCTGCCAGGCGAGATGGCTCTACGGCGTCATTGCGAGCGCAGCGAAGCAATCCAGAATCCCTGCGCGGAAAGACTCTGGATTGCTTCGTCGCTTCGCTCCTCGCAATGACAGGCTAAACTAGCTCAGCTTCAGCCCCGTCGCCGCCTCGAGCTCGGCAATCGCCTGGGTCCCGCCGGTCACCTTGATCGTCGTCATGCCCATCTCACGCGCGGGTTTCAGATTGACGCCGAGATCGTCGAGATAAACGCAATTCTTCGGGTCGACCCTCAGCGTCTCGACCATCATCCTGTAGATGCGCGGGTCGGGCTTGCGCAGGCCGATCTTGGCGGATTCGATGACGTGGTCGAACAGAACCATCACCTCGGCGATGTAGAGTGAGCGCCCGGTCATGCTGCCGATCGCGTTGGCAGGCAGATTGTTGGTGATACAACCGGTTTTGAATTGCGCCTTGATGCGCTTGAGAGCCTCGACCATCTCGGGACGCAGATCGCCCTGAAGCAGCGGCAGCACGTCGCGGCCGCGCACCTCCGCGCCGAGCGCGCGCGATTCCTCGGCGAAAAGCTTGTCGAAGGTGTCGATATCGACCTCGGCTCGCTCGAACTTGGCCCAGGCGTTTTCCAGATGATTGGCGGCGTTGGTGCGCCGGATGATGTCGACGGGCAGGCCGCGCTCGGTCTCGTACCGTGCGAACGCCTCGAACGGCGAGCTCGTCAGCACGCCGCCAAAATCAAAGATCACAGCCTCGATCGTCAAGATCCCGCCCTCGTCAATTCCTTTCCAAGAGCGCTAGCATGCGCTATCGGCAAGGGCCAGTCCGAAGCAATCCCGCCGTCACCGATGCTGACGCCAAAGCGTGTTCCCATGAAGAAGCTTGCAACCCTCATCGCAGCCGCGCTGCTGCTCGCCACGCCCGCACACGCCATCGTCGGCGGCGGCACGCCGCAGGCCGATGGTGTCGCGCGCGCGGTCGTCACCATCGTCGGCTCGCGTGGCAATTTCTGCACCGGCAGCCTGATCGCTCCGAAGGTCGTGCTGACGGTTGCCCACTGCGTGCAGCCCGGCGCGGACTACAAGATCGTCGATCGCGGCGCTGACGGTGCGCCGCAATTGCTGAACGTGCGCACCGTCGCGATCCATCCGAACTTCAACATGCAGGCAATGCAGGCGCACCGCGCCACCGCGGACGTGGCATTGTTGCAACTGGAAATTCCACTCAAGGGAAAATCGACGGTGTCGGTCGGTGCGCCGACCATTCCAATCCAGGTCGGCAGCCGCTTCGTCATCGCCGGTATCGGCGTCACCGTGCGTGGCGACGGCAAGAGCGGCGGCGGGACGCGCGTTGCCGGGCTCGTGGCCACGGGCCAGCCCGGCACGTTCCAGATCCGGCTGGTCGATCCCGTAACCAACGGTGTTCGCGACGGAATTGGCGCCTGCACCGGCGATTCCGGCGGTCCGGTGTTCGAGGACAAGCCGAACGGCCCGGTGCTTGTCGGCGTCATCAGCTGGTCCACGGGGCCGAACGGCGCCGCCGGCTGCGGCGGATTGACCGGCGTCACGCCGCTCACGCTCTATCGCGACTGGATTTTGCAGACCGCGCGGAGCTGGGGTGCGGCGTTATAGTTTGACCGCGAATTGATCTGTGTCATTTTGAAGTGGAAGCGCGATGGGCGACCATGCCCGTCGCGGAGGAAACGCGCCGTCCGGTCAAGGGCGGCCACAAAAACAAGCAAGGCATAGAAGCAACAATGAATGTCGCTGTCCGCAGTCACGCCACAACCAAGCAGGCCTCTGAACATTTCGACGTGCTGATCGTCGGTGCCGGCATCTCCGGCATCGGCAGCGCCTATCACATCGAAAAGCAGCTTCCCGGCACGAGCTACGTCATCCTGGAAACGCAGGCGACGTTCGGCGGCACCTGGAGCACGCATCGCTATCCCGGCATTCGCTCGGACAGCGATCTCCATACCTTCGGTTATAGCTTCAAGCCCTGGGTCGGCCCGCCGATCGCGACCGCCGAGGAAATCCTCACCTACATGAACGAGGTGATCGAAGACAACGATATCGCCCCGCACATCCGCTACAAGCACCAGATCAATTCCGCGAGCTGGTCGAGCGAGCAAAATCTCTGGACCATCGAGGCGACGACGACCGACACCGGCGAGGCGAAAACGTTCACCGCCAACTTCCTCTGGATGTGCCAGGGCTATTATCGCCATTCCGAAGGCTACACGCCGGAATGGAAGGGCATGGACCGCTTCAAGGGCCGCATCGTCCATCCGCAGAGCTGGCCCGACGATATCGACCTCGCGAACAAGAAGGTCGTCGTGATCGGCTCGGGCGCGACCGCGGCGACGCTGGTGCCGAACATCGCCGACGCCTGCGCGCATGTCACCATGCTGCAGCGCTCGCCGACCTATTTCCGGCTCGGCCGCAACGCGATCGAGATCGCCGAGGAGCTGCGCCGGCTTCAGGTCGACGAGGAGTGGATCCACGAGATCGTCCGCCGCAAAATATTGTTCGAGCAGGATGCTTTCACAAAGCTCTGCATTGCCAAGCCAGAGCAGGTGAAAAAGGATCTGATCGACCAGATCCGCGCGGTTCTCGGTCCGGACTACGACGTCGAAACGCATTTCACGCCGACCTACCGGCCGTGGCGGCAGCGTATCGCCTTCGTGCCCGATGCCGATCTGTTCAAGGGCATCGCCAGCGGCAAGGCCTCCGTCGTCACCGACGAGATCGAATGTTTCGTCGAGAACGGCATCCAGCTCAAGTCCGGCAAGCGGCTGGAAGCCGACGTCGTCGTCACCGCAACCGGCTTCAATCTTGCGGCGCTCGGTGACATCGCCTTCGAGATCGACGGCAAGCCACTCGCCTTCGGCGACACCGTGACCTATCGCGGCATGATGTTCACGGGCGTGCCGAACATGGTCTGGGTGTTCGGCTATTTCCGTGCGAGCTGGACGCTGCGCGTCGACGTCGTCGCCGATTTCGTCTGCCGGCTGCTCGGCCACATGAAGGCCAAGGGCACGAAGAAGGTCGAAGTCAGGCTGCGGCCTGAGGACCACAACATGCCGATCCTGCCCTGGATCGATCCGGAAAACTTCAATCCCGGCTACATCATGCGCAACATGGACCTGCTCCCCAAGCGCGGCGACAAGCCGGAATGGCAGCACAGCCAGGATTACTGGACCGAGAAGGACGAGATCCCGAAGACGGATCTGGACGACGGGGCGTTTGTTTACGGGTAAGGGAGCTGTTTGTGTAAGGGGCGATAGCGACCGCCACGCACACGGCGGTCGTCCCGGGGCGCGAAGCGAGCCCGGGACCCATACTCCCAGGCAGTGGTTATAGGGCTGGCTGGTCACTCCGGGTCTTCGCCAAACCACTTCCTGTGGTTATGGGTCCCGGGCTCGCTGCGCGCCCCGGGACGACACTGTTGGTTGGGTGAACGGCGCACCAACTCATCTGCAGTGCTGCTACGAATTCCTTCTTGTCGCATTCGTTGCAATCGCCGCCGCCGCGGTCCGGTTCTCCACGCCGAGCTTGGCGTAGATCTGCTCTAGGTGCTTGTCCACGGTGCGCGGGCTCAAGCCCAGAATCTGCGCGATGTCGCGGTTGGTCTTGCCCTTGCTGAGCCAGGTCAGCACTTCGCCCTCGCGGGTGGTGAGGCCGAGCTCGCTGGTGAATTCGGGCGGCAGCGCCGTGCCGGACTCCTTGGATAGCCGCAGCAGGAACTCGTTCGGCGCGGTTTCACCCATGTAGTAGAGCCGCAGTTGCGGATTGTCGGGCAGGGGAGCCGCCTGCGACTTCGAGCTGCCCTTGTCCTTCGCCTGCTCCAGCCATTGCAGGAGCGATGGCGGCAGGACGAAGTCGTCGGCCTGCGCGCCATGATGATCGGCCAGCAGTTTTTGCGCCTGCGGGGTGGCCCAGAGCACGTGGCCCTGGCGGTTGACCGCGAACAGGAAGCGGCCGGAGACGTCGAGCGCGGCACGCGCGCTCTGGGTCAGGCGGGCATTGCCGAGATGGACGCGGATGCGCGCCAGCATCTCCTCGATCACAATCGGTTTTGTCACGTAGTCGACGCCGCCGGCCTCCAGCCCGCGCACGATGTGCTCGGTCTCTGCAAGGCCCGTCATGAAGATCACGGGCACGTTGGCAACGCCCGCGTCGCGCTTGAGCCGGCGGCAGGTCTCGAATCCGTCCATGCCGGGCATCACGGCGTCCAGCAGCACGATGTCGGGGGTGATCTGGTCGACGATGCGCATCGCGGCCGCGCCGTCGAGCGCCACCATCACCGTCATCCCGGCGCCGTCGAGCGCGTCGGTGAGCAGCCGCAGCGTCTCCGGGGAGTCATCGACAACGAGCGCGACATCGCGCTTCCTCGACTCAATGCTCATGCGCATGCAACGTCTTCAATGTGGCCATGTACCGGTCGAGATCGAAGCGGTCGACCAGCGACCGCATTTCCGCGACGAAGTCGGCATGCTCGGGGTGCTCGCTGCCGATCTCGTCCAGCTTCAACTGGATGCCCTTGACGTAGCCGATCTGGCCCAGCCCCATCAGCGCCTCGATGTGCCGCACCGGTGGCCTTGATCCGCTCTCGAGCCGCCAGAACGGCACCGCGATCTGGTCCGCGCCGTACTGCCATTCGATCTTCAGGAGCTGACGGATCGTCTCCAGCAGCCGCGGGATGTCGATCGGCTTCATCAAATAGCCGTCGTGGAAGGGCTGCGCCAGCGGCGTGCCGTGAGCCTCCAGCGCGCTCGCCGACACCATCAGGATGCGCGCCTGGTGATGGCCGCCCGTGCGCAAGGCCTCCGCGACGGCCCAACCGTCCATGGCGGGCATCGAGATGTCGAGCAGGAACAGGTCGGGCCGGCAATGCTGCGCCAGCGCGAGGCATCCTGGCCCATCGGGTGCGCTGAGCAGGATGAAGCCGAGCGGCGCCAGCACCTCGCGCAGGAGGTCGCGATGCACGGGGTCGTCGTCGGTGATGAGGATGGTCTTGCGTGCGCCGCGATAGCCGGAGACCGGCGCCTCCACCGGCGCGATGCGCAGCGGATTGGCGACTTCCGACAGCAGGAGCTTGACCTTGAAGGTGCTCCCGGCGCCAACCGTGCTCAAGACCTTGATGTCGCCGCCCATGACGCCGGCGAGCAGCCGGCTGATGGTCAGGCCCAGCCCGGTGCCGGTCTGCGGCTGCGAGACGCCGAGCGCGCCACGCTCGAAGGGCGCAAAGATGCGTTCGAGGTCGTCGCCCTGGATGCCGGGGCCGGTGTCGATCACTTCGAACTCGGCAACGGGGCTGCGATAGTGCACGACGAACTGCACGCTGCCGGTCTGGGTGAACTTGATCGCGTTGGAGAGCAGGTTGATCAGCACCTGGCGCAGCCGCTTTTCGTCGGCGTAGACCACGACCGGCAAATGCGCGGGCCGCCTGAACACGAAGTCGATGCCCTTGGCGGCCGCCTGGAGACGGAACATGCCGACGAGCTGGTCGAGGAATTCGCTCAGGCGCACTTCGTCGCGCGACAGATACAGCCGCCCCGCCTCGATCTTGGAGATATCCAGAATGCCGTCGATCAGGCCGGAGAGGTGATCGGCGCTGCGGCGAACCACGCGGACCTGGTCGCGCGGCTTGGTGTTGAGCGTCGCGTCCTGCTCCAGGAGCTGGGCATAGCCGCTGATCGCGTTCAGCGGCGAGCGCAGCTCGTGGCTCAGCCCGACCACGTAGCGGCTCTTGGCGAGGTTGGCGGATTCGGCGACCTCCTTGGCGCGCTGAAGCTCGGCGTCGGTGCGCTTGTGCGCGTCGATCTCCTGGATCAACAGCGTCGTCTGCCGCCGCGTCTCGGCCTCGGCGGCGCGGCGGCTCTGCTGCGCCAGCACGAACAGCCAGGCCACCACGCCGATGATGATGCTGAGCGAGAAGAACACCTTCCAGAGCACGTTCGAGACGAGCAAGTTCTCGCCGGGCACGCTCGCCGAGGTCTGAAGATAGATCAGTCCCAGCACCAGCGCGACGAGGCCGGCGGAGACCACGAAGACGCCGATATAGTGGCCGAACTGCGAGTTGATCCGCCGGTAGATCGGTTCGGGAAGAATCTTGCCGAGCGCGTCGGCGAACTGCACCTGCGCCCGCGCATGCGGCTTGCACAGGTCGTGGCAGCGTGCATCGAGCGAGCAGCACAGCGAGCAGATCGGGCCGGCGTAAGCGGGGCAGGACGTCATGTCCTCCGGCTCGAAACTGTGCTCGCAGATACAGCACTGGATCGACTCGATATTGGCCCAGCTCCGCTTCGGCTTGCGCGCGATGTAGTATTTTCCGTCGGTGAGCCAGGCGATGACCGGCGCGGTGACGAAGGCAACCGTCAGCGCGACGAAGGCGGCGAGCGCCTTCATGGTCGGGCCGAACAGGCCGTAGAACGCCGCGATCGAGACGATGGTCGCGATCGTCATGGCGCCGACACCGACCGGATTGATGTCGTAGAGATGGGCGCGCTTGAACTCCATCTGCGGCGGACGCAGGCCAAGCGGCTTGTTGACGACGAGATCGGCGACGAGCGCGCCGACCCAGGCGATCGCGACGTTGGAATAGAGCGCCAGCGTCTGCTCCAGCGCCTTGTAGACGCCGATCTCCATCAACAGCAGCGCCACCATCACGTTGAACACCAGCCAGACCACCCGGCCGGGGTGGCTGTGCGTCAGACGCGAGAAGAAGTTCGACCAGGCGATCGAGCCGGCATAGGCATTGGTGACGTTGATCTTGAGCTGCGACAGGATCACGAACATGCCGGTGAGCGCCAGCGCCAGATCCGGCTGCGACAGCACGTAGCGAAACGCTTCGAGATACATGTGCGCGGGTTCGGCGGCCAGCTCGCCCGAGAGGCCATGGCTCAGCGCAAAGAAGGCGAGAAAGGAGCCCAGCAACAATTTCAGTGCGCCGAAGATGATCCAGCCCGGGCCCGCGATCAGCAGGGCGATCCACCACGACGTTCGCGACGTGCGGCGGTCGCGCGGCAGAAACCGGAGGAAGTCGACCTGCTCGCCGATCTGCGCCACCAGCGAGAACACCACGGAGGATGCGACACCGAACAGCAGCAGATCGAAATGTCCGCTCGCGTCGCCATGCTCGCCGGCGAACTTGCGCCACTCCGTGAACGAGTAGGGGTTGGCCCAGGCGATCGCGGCAAAGGGCAGGATGTGCAGGATGATCCAGATCGGCTGCGTCCAGAGCTGGAAGCGGCTGATCAGCGTGATGCCGTAGGTCACGAGCGGAATGATCGCCACTGCGCTGATGAGGTAGCCGATCGGGCGCGGAATGCCGAAGCACATCTCCAGCGCCGTTGCCAGGATCACCGCCTCGATGGCGAAGAAGATGAAGGTGAAGGAGGCGTAGATCAGCGAGGTGACGGTCGAGCCGATATAGCCGAAGCCGGCGCCGCGGGTGAGCAGGTCAATGTCGATGCCGCATTTGGCTGCGTAATAGGCAATCGGCACGCCGCAGAAGAAGATGATGATGGAGACGACGAGGATCGCGGCGCTGGCGTTGGTGACGCCGTAGTTCAGCGTGATGGTGCCGCCGATCGCTTCCAGCGCCAGGAAGGAGATGGCGCCGAGTGCAGTGTTGGCGACACGGGCGGCAGACCAGCGGCGCGCGCTCTTGGCGGTGAAGCGCAGCGCGTAGTCTTCCAGCGTCTGGTTGGCGACCCACTGGTTGTACTGGCGCCTGACGCGGTCTATTCGCTGCCGCCCTGCCACTCGTTACCCCACTCCCGATACGTCCAGAGCCCTCGCAAATTCCGTACCAGAAGCCTACGTCGGTATTTTGCGGTGCAGTATACGCGATCTTGCGTATGCTTGCGCTGCACAAATTCGAGCCATCCTCACGGCACCAATCGCGTGTCCTCGAACAAAAGTGGGGTGCTCATGTCAGACGAAGCAAACAAGGGCCTGTTGTCGCCGCTCCGGCGCAAACTATTGATGGGAATGGCCGCCGTGCCGGCCATCACGATGCTGCCGCGGGCGTCTTTCGCGCAGGCTCCGGCGACCTCGGCGGTCAACACGACGGGCCTGGCAGTCACCGACACCGAGGTGACGGTCGGCATCCTGCACTCGGCGACCGGCACCATGGCCATCTCCGAGACCGGCTCGATCGAGGCCGAAAAGCTCGCCATCGAGCAGATCAATGCCATGGGCGGCGTGCTCGGGCGCAAGATCAAGTTCATCCAGGAAGACGGCGCCAGCGATTGGCCGACCTTTGCGGAGAAGGCCAAAAAGCTGCTCGTCAACGACAAGGTCGCGGCGATCATGGGTTGCTGGACCTCGGCATCCCGCAAGGCCGTGCTGCCGGTTATGGAGCAGTACAACGGCATGCTCTACTACCCGACCTTCTATGAAGGCCTCGAGCAGTCCAAGAACGTGATCTACACCGGCCAGGAAGCGACCCAGCAGATTCTCGCCGGCCTGAACTGGATCGCCAAGGAAAAGGGCGCCAAGTCGTTCTTCTTCATCGGCTCCGACTACATCTGGCCGCGCACCTCGAACAAGATCGCGCGCAAGCACGTCGAGAACGTACTGAAGGGCAAGGTCGTCGGCGAGGAGTATTATCCGCTCGGCAACACCCAGTTCAACTCGGTCATCAACAAGATCAAGCTGACCAAGCCCGACGTGATCTTCACCGACGTCGTCGGCGGCTCGAACGTCGCGTTCTACAAGCAGCTCAAGGCCGCCGGCATCGACCTTTCCAAGCAGGCGCTGCTCACCATCTCGGTGACCGAAGACGAGATCGACGGTATCGGCGGCGAGAACATCGCGGGCGCCTATGCCTGCATGAAGTACTTCCAGTCGCTCGATAATCCCAACAACAAGACGTTCGTGCCCGCGTTCAAGAAGATGTGGGGCGAGAAGACCGTGATCGGAGACGTCACCCAGGCTGCCTATCTCGGCCCGTGGCTGTGGAAGTTGACGGTGGAGAAGGCGGGCTCGTTCGACGTCGACAAGATCGCGGCGGCATCGCCCGGCGTCGAGTTCAAGGGTGCGCCGGAAGGCTATGTCCGCATCCACGAAAACCATCACCTCTGGTCGAAGACCCGGGTGGGACGCGCCAAGCTCGATGGCCAGTTCGAGCTGATCTACGAGACTGCCGATCTCGTCGAGCCGGATCCGTTCCCCAAGGGCTATCAGTAAGTCGCGGCATCAGTCGCGCTTTCTCCCAAGCCTCTCCCTGGCGTGGACCGCAAATCCACGCCCAAGACCCCCGCGTCGCGAACCTGCTCGCGACGCGGGACCTTATCCCTGACGGAGGACATCGATGTTCGGCGACTATTCGCTTGGTGATCTTGGCTCCATCTTCGTCATGCAGGGGTTTGCAGGACTGATCCTGTTCTCAGTCTACGTCCTGATGGCGCTTGGGCTTGCGATCATCTTCGGCCAGATGGGCGTCATCAACATGGCTCACGGCGAGTTCATGATCCTCGGGGCCTACGTCACCTGGATGACCTCGAATTTCTTCCAAGCCTATCTGCCAAGCCTGTTCAGCGGCTATTTCTTCCTGGCGATGATCCTGGCCTTCGTCGCATCCGGTGCGCTGGGAATGCTGGTGGAATGGGTGCTGATACGGCATCTCTACAAGCGCCCGCTCGACACGCTGCTGGCGACCTGGGGCCTCAGCCTGATGCTGCAGCAGGCCTATCGTTCCGTGTTCGGCGCGCGCGAGGTCGGCGTCGAGTTGCCGCAATGGATGCTCGGCTCGCTGCACGTTACCGACAGCATCGAGGTGCCGATCAACGGCGTCTTCGTGATGTGCCTCACTGTGCTGATCACCATCTGCGTCGCCTATGTCATGTACAAGTCGCGCTGGGGCCGCCAGGTCCGCGCCGTCGTGCAGAACCGCATCATGGCCGGAGCCGTCGGCATCAACACCGAAAAGGTCGATCGCTACACCTTCGGTCTCGGTTGCGGCATCGCCGGTGTCGCCGGCAGCGCCTTTACGATGATCGGCTCGACCGGGCCAACCTCCGGACAGCTCTACATCGTCGATACGTTCCTGGTGGTCGTGTTCGGCGGCGCCGCCAGTTTGATAGGCACCATCGCCTCGGCCTTCTCGATCTCGCAGACGCAATCAACCCTCGAGTTCTTCATGTCGGGCTCGATGGCGAAAGTGCTGACGCTGCTCGCCGTTGTCGGAATCCTGATGCTGCGGCCGCAAGGGCTGTTCGCCCTCAAGGTCCGCAAGTGAGAAACTGGGGCTGATGCAATGACCGACAATCGTTTCTTCAATCGATCGGAGTTCATCGGAATTCTGGTGCTCGCGGTCTTCCTGGTGGTGGTCCTGCCGCTCACGCTCGACGTCTTCAGGCTCAATCTGGTCGCGAAATACCTGACCTATGCCTTCGTCGCGCTGGGGCTGGTGATCTGCTGGGGCTATGGCGGCATTCTCAGCCTCGGTCAGGGCGTGTTCTTCGGGCTCGGCGGCTACTGCATGGCGATGTTCCTCAAGCTCGAGGCGTCGAGCGTGGAGAACACCAAGATCCAGTCGACGCCGGGTATCCCCGATTTCATGGATTGGAATCAGATCACCGCGCTGCCGCTGTTCTGGAAGCCATTCAGCAGCCTCACCTTCACGATCGCGGCCATCATTCTCGTGCCCGGCATCTTCGCTCTCATCATCGGCACCGCGATGTTCA
The DNA here is from genome assembly GCF_040547935.1 of Bradyrhizobium sp. LA6.8. NCBI lineage: Bacteria > Pseudomonadati > Pseudomonadota > Alphaproteobacteria > Hyphomicrobiales > Nitrobacteraceae > Bradyrhizobium > Bradyrhizobium sp. LA6.8. The sequence continues at coordinate 94,326 of NZ_JBEPQQ010000007.1, read as the reverse complement.
AGCGCCGGGTCGGCGGCACCTACTTCGCCATCATCACCCAGGCGGTCGCGGCCATCCTCACGATCCTGATCGTGGGACAACAGGGCTACACCGGCGGCATCAACGGCATGACCGATCTGCGGACGTTGAAGGGCTGGGACATCCGGCCCGACCACGCCAAGATCGTGCTGTACTTCTTTGAAGTCGGACTGCTGTTCGCCTGCATCATGATCGCGCAGTTCGTCCGGCACTCCAAGCTCGGGCGTATCCTGGTCGCGATGCGCGAGAAGGAGGACCGGGTCCGCTTCTCCGGCTACAGCGTCGCGAATTTCAAGATCTTCGCGTTCTGCATTGCCGCCGTGTTCGCCGCGATCGGCGGCGCCATGTTCGCGCTCAATGTCGGCTTCATGTCGCCGTCCTTCGTCGGCATCGTGCCGTCGATCGAAATGGTGATCTACACGGCGGTCGGCGGCCGGCTCTCGATCCTCGGCGCGGTCTACGGCACGCTGCTGGTCAACTTCGCCAAGACCAGCCTGTCGGAAACCTTTCCCGAATTGTGGCTGTTTGGCCTCGGCGGACTGTTCATCGCCGTGGTCCTGGCCTTCCCGAACGGTCTCGCCGGGATCTGGGGCGACTACGTCCAGCCCCGCATCGATCGCCTGATCTCGTCGCGCAAACCGAAACCCGAAGGGTGGACCGACAGCTCGGTCGCCGACGGCGCCCCTGCGGAGTGAGGAGATCATCATGCTCGTCGGTCATCAGCCCAAGGAATTCCTGCTCGCCGTCGAAGCACTGACCGTGTCGTTCGACGGGTTCAAGGCGGTCAACGATCTCTCGTTCTACGTCGACGAGAACGAGATCCGCGTCATCATCGGTCCCAACGGCGCCGGCAAGACCACCGTGCTCGACCTGATCTGCGGCAAGACCAAAGCAACGTCGGGCTCGATCCAGTTCCGTGGCAAGGAGCTGACGCGGATGAAGGAAAACGAGATCGTCAAGACGGGCGTCGGCCGCAAATTCCAGAACCCGTCGATCTACGACGACCTCACGGTGTTCGAGAATCTGGAGATATCCTATCCGCGCGGCCGTTCGGTGTTCGGCGCATTGACCTTCACCCGCGACGCCGCCGTGCGCGACCGGGTGCACGAAGTCGCCGAAATGATCTTCCTGAAGGACCGGCTCAACGTGAACGCCGATCTGCTCAGCCACGGCCAGAAGCAATGGCTCGAAATCGGCATGCTGCTGATCCAGGATCCGGATTTGCTGATGCTCGACGAGCCCGTCGCGGGCATGAGCGTGTCCGAGCGCGCCAAGACCGCCGAGCTGCTCAACCGCATCATCAAGAACCGCTCGGTGCTGGTGATCGAGCACGACATGAAATTCGTCGAGGACATCGCGCACAAGGTCACCGTGCTTCACCAGGGGCAAATCCTCTCCGAGGGCACCATGGAGAAGGTGAAGAACGACCCCAAGGTCGTCGAAGTCTATCTGGGCCATTAAAGGAGACGCGACGATGCTGGCTATTTCCGATCTTCACGTCGCCTACGGCCAGAGCGAGGTGCTGCACGGGCTCAATGTCAAGGTCGCGCCGAACGAGATCGTTGCGATCATGGGCCGCAACGGCATGGGCAAGACCACGCTGATGAAGTCGCTGATGGGCATCCTGCCCGCCAAAAGCGGCTCGGTGACCATGGACGGTGCCGAGCTCGGCGGCCTGCCGAGCTACGAGCGCGTCGCCAAGGGCCTCGCCTATGTGCCGCAGGGCCGCATGATCTTCTCGACCATGACGGTGAAGGAGAATATCGAGACCGGCCTCGTCGTCTCCGGCGGAACCGAGGTGCCGGCCGACATCTACGAATTGTTCCCGGTGCTGCTGGAAATGAAGGGCCGCCGCGGCGGCAATCTCTCCGGCGGACAGCAGCAACAGCTCGCCATTGCCCGCGCGCTCGCGACCAAGCCGAAGGTGTTGCTGCTGGACGAACCGACCGAAGGCATCCAGCCGTCGATCATCAAGGACATGGCGCGCACCTTGAAGCGCATCCGCGACGAAAAGGGGCTCTCGATCGTGGTGTCGGAGCAGGTCCTGAGCTTCGCGCTCGACATCGCCGACCGCGTGCTGGTGATCGAGAACGGCGAGATCGTGCGCGACGATCCGCGCGACGCCGTCGATGCCGCGCAGGTCTCGAAATATCTGTCCGTCTAACCAACCGTGTAAAAAGGGGAGCATCTCGATGCCAGAGACACTGATCAAGGTCGATCTCACCAAGTCGGCCTACGATAATGACATGGTGCACAACCGCTGGCACCCCGACATCCCGATCGTGGCCTGGGTCAATCCCGGCGACGATTTCATCATCGAGACCTATGACTGGACCGGCGGCTTCATCAAGAACAACGATTCCGCCGACGACGTGCGCGACATTGATCTCTCGATCGTGCACTTCCTGTCCGGTCCGATCGGCGTCAAGGGCGCGGAGCCCGGCGATCTCCTCGTCGTCGATCTGCTCGACGTCGGTCCGATGAAGGAGAGCCTCTGGGGCTTCAACGGCTTCTTCTCCAAGCAGAACGGCGGCGGCTTCCTCACCGACCATTTCCCGCTGGCGCAGAAGTCGATCTGGGACATCAAGGGTCTCTACACCTCGTCGCGTCACGTGCCCGGCGTCAACTTCGCCGGCCTGATCCATCCCGGCCTGATCGGCTGTCTGCCCGATCCGAAGATGCTGGAGACCTGGAACAGGCGTGAGGCCGAGCTGATCTCGACCAACCCGACCCGCGTGCCCGGTCTCGCCAATCCGCCATTCGCGCCGACCGCCCATGGCGGCCGCGCCAAGGGGGACGTCAAGGACAAGATCGGCGCGGAAGGCGCGCGCACCGTTCCGCCGCGCGAGCATGGCGGCAATTGCGACATCAAGGATCTCTCGCGCGGCTCGAAGATCTACTTCCCGGTCTACGTGCCCGGCGCCGGTCTCTCGATGGGCGATCTGCATTTCAGCCAGGGCGACGGCGAGATCACCTTCTGCGGTGCGATCGAAATGGCTGGCTGGCTGCATCTGAAGGTCGAGGTGATCAAGGACGGCATGGCGAAATACGGCATCAAGAACCCGATCTTCAAGCCGTCGCCGATCACGCCGAACTACAAGGACTATCTGATCTTCGAGGGCATCTCGGTCGACGAGCAGGGCAAGCAGCACTATCTCGACGTCCACATCGCCTATCGCCAGGCCTGCCTCAACGCGATCGAGTATCTGAAGAAGTTCGGCTACTCCGGCGCCCAGGCCTATTCGATCCTCGGCACCGCGCCGTGCCAAGGCCACATCTCCGGCGTGGTCGACGTTCCCAATGCCTGCGCCACGCTATGGCTGCCGACCGAGATCTTCGACTTCGACGTGATGCCGTCGGCGGCAGGACCCATCAAGCACATCACCGGCGATATCCAGATGCCGATCTCGCCGGACAAATAGTCTCCCTGCGCGACGGGATGCGGGACGGCGCGGCTTTGCCGCCCCGCATCCGCCGCGGGAATTCTCTCACAGGCAACAGCGTAGGGATGATGCGATGCCGGTCTACGAATATCTCTGTGACGATTGCGGGCCGTTCAAGGACCTGCGCCCGATGGCGGAATGCGACGATCCGCAAAGCTGTCCGCACTGCGAGACCATGGCGCCGCGGGTGATCCTGACCGCGCCGAATTTCTTCTGCATGCCGGCGGAGAAGCGCAAGGCGCACGCCGTCAACGAGCGCAGCACGCATGCGCCGCAGACGCTCGCGCAGTACAAGGCCTCGCACGGTCCCGGCTGCGGTTGCTGTTCGTCGGGCAAGACCGTGAAGGACAAGAGCTCGTCGGACAGAAAGAAGCCAGCGCGGCTGACGACCAAGACCAGGAGCGGCGCCAAGGGCTTTCCGACCGCGCGCCCCTGGATGATCAGCCACTAACTCGGTCGCTCGATCGACGGCAACCTCAAACAAATAAAAGACAGGAGCGCTCAAAATGCTTCACGGTGACATTTCCAGCAGCAACGACACCGTCGGCGTCGCGGTGGTCAACTACAAGATGCCCCGCTTGCACACCAAGGCCGAGGTGCTCGACAACGCCCGCAAGATCGCCGACATGCTGGTGGGCATGAAGGCGGGCCTGCCCGGCATGGACCTCGTGATCTTCCCGGAATACTCGACCCAGGGCATCATGTACGACTCCAAGGAGATGTACGAGACGGCCTCGGCGGTGCCAGGTGAGGAGACCGCGATCTTCGCGGAGGCCTGCCGCAAGGCCAAAGTCTGGGGCGTGTTCTCGCTGACCGGTGAACGCCACGAGGAGCATCCGCACAAGGCGCCCTACAACACCCTGATCCTGATGAACGACAAGGGTGAGATCGTCCAGAAGTACCGCAAGATCATGCCATGGGTGCCGATCGAGGGCTGGTATCCCGGCAATTGCACCTATGTCTCCGACGGCCCGAAAGGGATGAAGGTCAGCCTGATCATCTGCGACGACGGCAACTTTCCGGAGATCTGGCGCGACTGCGCCATGAAGGGTGCCGAATTGATCGTGCGCTGCCAGGGCTACATGTATCCGGCCAAGGAGCAGCAGATTCTGATTTCCAAGGCGATGGCGTGGGCCAACAACGTCTATGTTGCCGTCGCCAACGCCGCCGGCTTCGACGGCGTCTATTCCTACTTCGGTCACTCCGCGATCATCGGCTTCGACGGCCGGACGCTCGGCGAGTGCGGCGAAGAAGACTACGGCATCCAATATGCCCAGCTGTCGAAACATCTGATCCGCGATGCGCGCCGCAACGGCCAGTCGCAGAACCATCTCTACAAGCTGGTCCACCGCGGCTACACCGGCATGATCAATTCCGGCGAGAGCCCGCGCGGCGTCGCGGCCTGCCCCTATGATTTCTACAAGAACTGGATCGCCGATCCGGAAGGGACGCGGGACATGGTCGAGGCGATGACCCGTTCGACGCCGGGGACGGAGGAATGTCCGATCGACGGCATCCCGAATGGGTCGGCCCCGAGCAACTATTGAGCTATTGGGGCGCGCTTTCTGCGCAAAATGAGAACTTGGACCTGCAAACCGTGGCGCGGTTGCAACATGACCTAGGGATTCTGCCTCGGTTGTGGGTCAAACGGACGCATTCGGGCGGCGCCTTGGTTCTACGGAGCCTCGTCATGGCCTAAGTTCCCCGCGGAACTGCTGGGAATGGGGGCGTGGCGTGAGGGGCAAGGGGCTATGGAGGCGGCAGGGTCGGCTGCGCCGATGCGGCGCTGTGTCGCTCGCCGGCGCGTCGCTGGTCTTCGTTGGCCTCGGCCTTGGCGCGACGCCGGCCAACGCGGATTGCACGCCAGATCCGGCCACGAGCGGCCAAACCGTCACCTGTAGCGGCACCGACACGGACGGCTTTCAAGCCGGGGCCGGCGTCGACAGCCTCAATGTCAACGTGCTCTCCGGCGCGATCGTGAACGACAATGGCGCGCTCTCGATCGGCGTCAACGATTCCAACACCGTCACCAACGACGGGACGGTGTCGGCAGGCACGGGCCTCACCGGCATTGCCGTTGGAAATTTCAACACCGTGATCAACAACAGCACCATCACGGTGCTCGACAACGGCCTCGGCATCCAGGCCATCGATCACAACGTCATCACCAATGCCGGAACGATCACGACGGGCGACAGCGGCGCCGCGATCTCGGTTGGCGACAACAACACCGTCACCAATAGCGGCGCTCTGTCGGTCGGTGCGTCGGGTGTCGGTGTCTTCGCCGGCCAGAACAACACGATCACCAATGCCGCGACAGGCACGATTACCGGCGGTGACGGTGCAAGCGGCATTTTTGCGGTCGGCAGCGCGACCATCACCAATGCAGGCGCGATCACGGTCGGCGATTCCGCCGGCTTCTCCGGCGGCATCATGGCGATCAGTGACAACAACACGGTCACCAACACCGCCACCGGCACGATCACCGTCGGGCAGAACGCCGCCGGCGTCTTCCTGCAAGGCGACTTTCAGACCGTCAGCAATTCTGGCGCAATCACGGCGGGCGATTTCGGCGTTGGCATCGCCGTGCTCGGTGACGATGCCAGGATCACCAATACCGGCACGATCACGGCGGGCGATAGTGGAACGGCGGGTATTTCGCTGCAGGGCGACCGGGCCACGATTAGCCAAAGTGGCACGATCAATGTCGGCGTGGGCGGCGCGGGTATCGCCTATACCGGCTCGTCGACCACGATCACCAACAGCGGGCGGATTACGGGCGGCGATTTTGCCGAGGGCATCCTGGCGTTCGGCGATTCCAACACCGTCACCAACAGCGGCACGATCACCGTGGGTGCGGCCGGCATCGGCATCGACGTGAGCTCGTTCAGCACGACGAACCAGGTCATCAATACCGGTACCATTACCGTCGGCGCAGGCGGCATCGGCATCAGCGTGAGTGGTGGCGGCAACGTCTTCAACTCGGGAACCATCAACGCCGCGACCGGCAACGCCGCGATCGAGTTCTGCAGCTGCGGCCCGAACACGCTCACGCTCGGGCCCGGCAGCGTCATCAACGGCTTCGTGCTTGGTGCCGGCACCGACACCTTCCAGCTCGGCGGCACCGGCAAGGATACGTTCGATCTCAGCCTGATCGGCACCGGTCTCCAGTACGACGGCTTCTCGACCTTCAACAAGGTCGACAGCTCGACCTGGACGGTGACCGGGACCGGCAATCAGGACTGGAACGTGCTCGGCGGCACGCTTCTCCTCGCCGGCACCATCAACGGCACTGTATCCGTCTCCGCGGGCGGCACCTTCGGCGGCGTCGGCACGGTCGGCAACACCGTCGTCAATGGTGGCACGCTGGCGCCGGGCAATCCGACCGGGACGCTCACCGTGTCCGGCGACCTCTCGTTCACATCGGCGTCGAGCTACATGGTGCAGGTCTCGGGCGCCAGCAATGGTTTTACGGTCGTGACCGGCACAGCGACACTTGGCGGCGCCACCGTCGTCGTCGTTCCGACCGGCTCGATCGCGAAGCACTACACGATCCTGAATGCGGCAACGCTTCCCGATACCTTCAATCCGGTCGTCGCGGGGCTCTCGTCGAACCTGAAGGCCGTCCTGAGTTACAACACGAACAACGTCTTCCTGGATCTGTCGCTCAGCTACGGCTCCGGCCTCAACGTCAACCAGCAGAACGTCGCCAACGCGCTGGCGCGTTATTTCGACAGCACCGGCAGCCTTCCGGTGGCGCTGGCGAACCTCCCGCCGGCCGGCCTCACCCAGGCCTCCGGCGAATCGGCAACGGGGGCGCAACAGACGACCTTCAATGCGATGAACCTGTTCCTCGGCCTCTTGACCGATGTGTTCGGCTCGGGACGCAGCGGCGCATCAGGCGCGACGCCCTATGCCGACGAGCCGAGCGCGAATGCCTATGCCGCGGCCGGCAAGGGCGGGCGTGACAAGAACGCGCGCGACGCCTTCGCCGCGATCTACCGCAAGGCACCGGCCGCAACCTTCGAGCAGCGCTGGGATGTGTGGGCGGCCGGCTACGGCGGCTCGCAGACCACCGACGGCAATGTCGCGCTCGGTTCGAACAACACCACCAGCAGCGTCTATGGCACCGCCGTCGGCCTCGACTATCGCTTCTCGCCGTCGACGATCGCCGGCTTTGCGCTTGCCGGCGGTGGGACCGGCTTCAACGTCAACGGGCTCGGCTGGGGCCGCTCCGACCTGTTCCAGGCCGGCGCCTTCGTTCGTCACACGGCCGGACCTGCCTATATCACGGCCGCACTGGCCTATGGCTGGCAGGACGTCACGACCAACCGCATCGTCACGGCCGCCGGCGTCGATCAGCTGCGGGCGCAGTTCAACGCCAACGCGCTCTCGGGCCGTGTCGAGGGCGGTTACCGGTACGCTACGCAGTGGATCGGCCTTACGCCCTATGCGGCGGCCCAGGCCACCATGTTCAGCCTCCCGAACTATTCGGAGTTCGCGGTGGTCGGCAACAGCACCTTCGCGCTCAACTATGCCGCCAAGGACGTGACCAGCACCCGCACCGAGCTCGGCCTGCGCGCCGACAAATCATTCGCCGCGGCCGGTGGCCTGATGACCCTGCGCGGCCGCGTCGCCTGGGCGCATGATTACAATCCGGACCGCACCGTCGGCGCGGTGTTCCAGACCCTGCCGGGATCGGCCTTCGTCGTGAACGGTGCAGCGCTAGCGCGCGATTCCGCGCTGACCACGGCGGCGGTGCAGATGAACTGGATGAACGGCTGGTCTGCGTCGGCGACCTTCGAGGGCGAGTTCTCGAACGTCACCCGCTCCTACGCCGGCAAGGGCGTCGTGCGCTACGCGTGGTAGGGCGCTGCCACCTCCCCTGGAGGGGGAGGGTCGATCGCGCGAAGCGCGAGCGGGGTGGGGTGATCTCTCCACTCGGACACTGCATGTTGGGAAGCACCTTCACCCCACCTCGGATCGCATCTCGCTTTGCTGCATGCGATCCGATCCTCCCCCTCCAGGGGAGGATAAGAAGGCATCACTGCTTCTTCTGCGGAGGCTTGCGCGGCGGGCGCGGGGCGGCGGCAGGCGGGGGTGTGCCAGCCATCTTGTTGGCGGCGTCGCTGACGTCGAGCAGCGAGCGGCGGATGTCCTCGACGTAAGCAGCCGACTTCTTCTTCATGGCGTCGGCGAGCTCGTGCAGTCCCCTGATCTTCTCGAACAGCTCGTCGGCCTTGCCGTCGGCGAAGCCGGGGACCACGCCTTCGATCTTGGTGACCGCCTTGTCGAAGCCTGCGAAGGCGCTGTCGACCTTGGCCATGACGGAGTCGATTTCGCCGCCCTTGCTTCTGAGATCGGCGGTGTAGTTCTCGAACGTGCGCAGGCCGTCCTTGATCGCAGGGGCATTGCTGACGATCGTGCGATCGACGCTGTGCAGGGTGTCGACGATGGATTCGGCGTCGCTGAGATCGGCGATCAGCATGGGGACGCCGTCCGTATCCAGCGGCACCGGCGGCGCGGAGGGCGCGCCGCCGATCAACGAAATCGCGGCGACGCCGGTGAGACCCTGGAACTCGATGCCCGCAACCGTGTCCTTGCGGATCGGCGCGGTGTTGTCGAGCATCACCAGCGCCACGATCTTGCGCGGATTATCCAGCTTGATCGACAGGATCTGACCCGCGGGAACGCCGTCGAAATTGACCGGCCCGCCGCGGCGCAGGCCGCTGGCGGAGCCGCCCTCGAACACCACGCGCAACTGGCTCCGGCTCTGGGCGGTGCGCCATTTCTGCACGCCGAGCACGCCGCCGAACGCCACGGCGATGACCGCCAGCGTCGCCGTTCCGATTACGAGGTTGCTCGCGCGTGCCATGCAGGGCGATTTTACGGCCAAAGCGGGATGGTTGGAAGGACGATGCTGCGGCCGCAATACTAGAGCGGGCGGGTTAACGACTTGTCCGCCGTAGCTCGAAGAGCGAAGGCGGAAGCGTAACCCGCCGATTCGCCTTACGCGACATCAATGCCCTGCCGCGCGCTTTGCCGCGGCATTGTTCAATACGATCAGGGCGTCGACGGCGACGCCCGTTTTGGTGTTGATCAGGAACGGGTTGACGTCGATCGAAGCGATCCGGTCGCCGGCATCTGCGATCAAATTAGACAGGCCGACCAGCGCTTTCACCGCCGAGGCCTCATGCAAGGCCGGCTTGCCGCGATAGCCGCGCATCTTGGTACCGGCCTTGGTGCGGCCGATCAGGAGCCGGGCCTCGGCCTCGTCGAGCGGTGCGCCGGCGAGTGCGACGTCCTTCATCAGCTCGATGTCGATGCCGCCGGTGCCGAACAGCACGACCGGACCCATCTCGGCATCGAGCGACGCGCCGACCACGAGCTCGAGATCGGCCTTGACCTGCTGCGCGATCAGGATGCCGTCGAGCTTCGGCTTGCCCTTCAACTTCGCCACCCGCGCGGTGATGTCGGCGAATGCCTTCTTCACCTCCGCCGCGCTGGCGAGGTTCAGCACCACGCCGCCGATGTCGGATTTGTGCAGGATCTCGGCGCTGACGACTTTTGCCACGACCGGGAAACCGATCTGCTTCGCGATCTTCGCGGCGTCCGCCGCCGTCTGCGCAATCGCCTCCTTCGAGATCGGGATGCCGTAGGCCTTCAGCAGCTTCTTCGAGGCAACCTCGTCGAGCGCGGCACCGCTCGCCGATTTCAGCGCCTTCTCCAGCACGGCGCGGGCGGCAGGCTTCGAGCTCGAGGCGATGTCGGGCACTGCCTTGCGCAGCTTCGCATAGTCGAGCAGCGATTTGATCGCGGTCACCGCGCGGTCCATGCCCTGCATGACCGCGAGATGCGGCAGCGATTTGCGCAAGCCTTTGGTGAATTCGGTGAAGCCGACCGACATCGCGCTGATGTAGATCACCGGCTTGCCGGCCCGGCTCGCCATCCCATCGACGATGCGCAGATTGCGCTCGCGCAACTCGTGCGGCGCCTTGGGCAGTTCGGCATCGATGATGACGATGTCGATATCGGGGTCGTCGATCATCAGCTCGATCGACTTCATGTAGACGGAGGGATCGACCACCGCGGCAAAGCCGGCATCGAGCGGATTGCCCACGATCGAGCCCGGCCCGAGCATCTTCGCTAGTTCGGAGCCGACGTGCGGGCTCAGCGGCGCAAAGTTCAGGCCTTCGGCATAGAAGGCGTCAAGCAGCATGCCGCGCTTGCCGCCTGATAGCGTGACCGCGGCGAGCCGGTCGCCCTTGGGCACGGCCGCGTGAACGAAGCATTCGGTGGTCTCGATCAGCTCGTCGAGCCCGCCGACCCGGATCACGCCTTCACGGGTCGCGATGGCGTCGAACGTCTCGATCGATCCTGCGAGCGCACCGGTATGCGCCATCGCCGCGGCGCGGCCACCCTCGGACGAACCGAGCTTGAGTGCGATGACCGGCTTGCTTGCGGCACGCGCGGCCTTGCAGGCGTCGCGAAACGCCTTGGTGTTGCGCACGCCTTCGAGGTAGACCACGATCACCTTGATGCTCGGATCCTCGGCGAAATAGCGCATCAGGTCCGGCGTCTCGAGCCCGGCCTCGTTGCCGGTCGTCACCATGTAGCCGACCCCGACGCCGCGATCGTCCAGCGCCTGCCGGATCGCCATCACGATGGCGCCGGATTGCCCGGCGATCGCCACCGCACCCTGTTCCATGGTGACGACGCGGTCGTCGATATTGGTGAAGAGCTTTTCGCCCGCGCTCAGATTGCCGAGGCAGTTCGGGCCGGTGACGGCGAGCCCCGTTTCGCGTATCGCGGCTTGCAATTCGGCAGCGAGCTTCTGGCTCTCCTCATCCTGCAACTCGCTGAAGCCCGAGGTGACGATGGTGGCCGAGCGCGCGCCGGCCGCGGCGGCGTCGCGGATCACCTGCACGGCAAAGCGCGCGGGCACCAGCACCAGCACGTGATCGGGCTTTTCCGGGAGGCTCGCGAAATCCTTGTAGCAGGGCACGCCCCAGACGGTGTCGCGCTTGGCGTTGACCGGATAGAGCCCGCCCTCGTAGCCGTACTTGACGAGGTTGTTCCAGATGCGCTCGGCATAATTGCCGGGCTTGTCGGTCGCGCCCACCAGCACAATGTTGTGCGGGTGCAGCATGGCGTGGATGCCCTTGACGATGTCGCTGGCATCGGGCGCTGGAGACCATGGACGCGGAAAAACGGACGCAGCAGGTACCTTGGCTTCCATGGCGCTTCCTCACCTCTTGTTCTTGTTGCAGCGCGCTGTCTTGCGCCGGCGTCTGGCGGGACTGATCGTGATGGCTCCATGCCGCGTGGCGGAATGGCGGGTGCTTCGCGACAAGGCTAGCATCACCAGACTTTTGGCGAAAGTGCGAACGATCGGACGACGTGCCACGACTGCGTGACGCGCATTCTTTCAAATGGTGATCACGCCTCTGCTATCGTTCAGTAACGCAGCAGGCGCAGCTTGTAGGCGTAGTGATAGGCCAATTGCTTCGCGAGATAGGAAGCGATGGCGCGCCGGATCTGCATCTGCGTCGGATCGAAGCCGAGAACGCGGCGCCGCAGGATGCCCATCTCCCTGACGCCGAGCGCGTAGGTCGAAGCCGTCTTCTGTGCATCGTGGATGCGGAAGCAGGCGAGAAATCGTGGCAGGCGCACGAATTTGAATTCCGCGGCTTGCGCCCGCAGGATGAAATCCCAATCCATCGCGTAGTGGAGGCTCTCGTCGATGGGCCCGATCCTGTCCCACACGCGCTTGCGCCAGAACATCGTCTCCTGCGGGATGTAGTCGGCATATTGCAAAGCCTTGCCGTCATGCGGCGGCAGCACGGCGCGTCCAACCTCGAGCCCCTCGCGGTCGACGAAGACGCGATGGCCGTAGACGACGTCGACATCGGGATGCGCCATGAAGTAGTCGGCGACATAGGCGAGCGCTCCGGGCAGCAGCATATCGTCGCTGTTGAGATAGGCCATGATCTCGCAATCGGCACCGGCGAAGCCGAGATTGATGGCGTTCGACTGCCCCTTGTCCGGCTCGCTCGTCCAGCTGATGCTCTCACCTCGGCTCTTCAGGAGATCGATCGTGCCGTCGATCGAGGCGCCGTCCTGCACGTGATAAGTCAGCTTCGGATAGTTCTGACTGACGATGCTCTCGATCGTGGCGTCGAGATATTGCGCATGATTGTAGCTTGGCGTGACCATCGTGATCCGCGGCGCATTCGCCGGGATCGCAGGCGCAGGCGGGAAGGCAGTCAGGTTGAGCAGGCGCGGCGGATATTGCTCGAAGGTCCACATCGGCGGGCGTCGCCAGAGGCTCCGCAGCGAGGATCGTCTTTGTCCGGCAGCAATGAGGTCCTGATTCCGTTCCAGGAGCGCGACACGATTTTCGAGTTGTTCCAACCGCTGTTCGAGGCGCTGCCTGAACTCGTCGTCCATTACAGGTTGTCCTGAAAATTACAGCGTCAAAAGATCAATCGGCTGTTCTTACAGGTCTATAGGAGACGACGCCAGTTCAGCGGCCCGATCAAGCGCGGTTCCCCGGCTCTTCGGCGCGGTCTCTATCGATCCCGGATGGCCGATTGCGAACCGCTATTCACCTGTTTCGATCAAGGTGGCATGCAGGGTGTAGCGCTCGGGTCCGGGCGTGACGGCGTCGAAGGGCCAGCAGGTTGTGAGCACCAGCTCGACATCCTGCGCCGCGGGATCAATGCCGGACTCATCGAAGCGAACCACAGCGGAGGAGTCCGCCCGATAGCGAAAGTGCTTTCCGTCACGGCGTGTGACATCGATTACGTCACCAATGGCGACATTCCGCAGGAAGCGGAAATGTGTATCGCGGTGCGCAGCATATACGGCAATGCCGCGCTCGCCGGCATCAGCCGTTTGGTGGATATGGCCGGGTCCGAACGCGAGGGCCTGGCCGCTGGTGCCTTCGAGCACGATCGCGCTGGCCCCGATCCGCTTCACCTCGATCCGCGCGACCGGCCAGGTGTCGGCCCATGACCATGGCTTGACCACGCCGCCGGTCGTAACGCTCCTGTCGAACGCGCGCTCCAGCAGCACCTGGGCGAGCCAGGCCTTGGCATGAATGTAGGCGCCGTCGCCGAACAGGATGAGGCCGACAAGTGCAACAGCGAGGGGGGAGATCAGGCGGAGCATTGTTTCCACACGCGTCATTGCGAGCGCAGCGAAGCAATCCAGAATCCTTCCACGGAGGCAGCCTGGATTGCTTCGCTGCGCTCGCAATGACGGCAAGAAGAAAAAGGCGCGCGCGGCCGTTGGTATGGGACGGGCAGCCGCGCGCGCTAACAGAGGAGTTCGGGGGGCTCCTCTCTCAAGCGGCGTCAGTGAGCAAGGGCTGACGCCGGTTGAACACGTACAGGATCAGGGCGAGCACGATCAGGATGAAACCTGCGATCATCTTGAGCTCGGCTGAGGTCGCGGTCTTCGGTAGGCGGATCGCATCCGGCGCGGCGGGCGTCGGCCGCCTCGTCGTCGGCTGGTTGCGCGCATCTGCATGGCGTTCGCGCAACTGTGTGGGCGTCAGGTGCGGTCGCTCGCCAAAAACCTTCTCGAAATCCCAACCGGCCGGCAGGTTGAGCGGCAGCTCGCTGAGCTTGAGCGGCGCGCCCTCGGGGCGGCTCGGCGTCTTGTCGACCGCGACGAGGCTGGTGAGCCGCGTGACGATCTGATGGTCGAGCGCCAGCGCGAGGATCGCCTTGTCGGAAGCTTCGGGCGTCATCTCGCGCATGGTACGCGCCACCTCGGCATCGCCGATCTTGCGCTTGGCCCAGAGTTTTGACAGGCCCTTGCCTTCGGCGGCGTTTTGCAGCGGCAGCGTCACCGACCACGGGCGGTCGCCGACGCGTCCCTTGATCTCGAGCGAGCCGGCGAGCTTGTCGAGCTTTGCCGCCAGCACCAGCGGTTCGTCGCGATAGACGTCGGGAATGATCGCCGGCGTGACGTCGGCCTTGGCTTCGGAGAATTTTGCACTGAGGCCGGTCACTGCCGGGTTCTCGAGCTTGGCGAACAGGCCGCGCATGCGCTCCTCGACCTGCTCGACGGAGCCGATATGGGTGAAGGCGCCGCGGCCGAGCTCGGCGGCGCGCGCCATCAGATAGGTGTTGGGCGCGGATCCGATGCCGACCATGAACACGCGCGAGCGGCCCCGCATCGCAGTGATCGTTTCGAACAATTGCTGCTCGTTGCCGATCGCACCATCGGTTAGGAACACCACCTGGCGGACCATGCTGGTGTCGCCAGCCTTGTCGGTCAGCGCGGCGCGCATCGCCGGCACCATCTCGGTGCCGCCGCGGGCCTGCAAGGCACTGACGAACGAAGTGGCTTCACCGACATGCGTGGCGTCGGCCGGCACGGAGGCCGGGAACAGCACGTCCATGGTGTCGTCGAAGCGGATGACGTTGAAGCGGTCGTTCGGTTGAAGGCGCGAGAGGGCGTAAGTCAGGCTGGCCTTGGCCTGAACGATCGACGTACCGCCCATCGAGCCGGAATTGTCGATCACGAATACGACCTCGCGCGGCAGCGACTTTTGCGTCGCCTGCTCGGCACCGGGCGGGGTGACGAAGGCGAGCAAATAATCGGCGTCGCCGATACGCTCGCGGAACAGCCCAACGGACGGTGCCTTCTCCACGGCCGGCTTCCAGGTCAGCTCGAAATCGCGGTCGGCGGCCACCGCGCCGTCAGCGAGCGTGACGATTCGCGTCGCATTGTCCGGGCTCTCGACCTTGACGTTATGGTGGTGACTCCTGACCTCGCCAAGCGCGAAACCTGCCTTCAGGCGCACCGTGATGCTGGTCGGATTGACCGGCGCATTCCTGGCGGGATCCAGCACCGGTGGCGAGATGCGGTCGCGGTCCGGCACAGGCTCCGAATTGGTCGCGCCCCAGCCCGAGCCGTCCTTGCGGAAGTCGACGCTCTGCACGATCGGCGCCGGATTGTAGCGCGGCCCGACCACCAGCGGCAGCCGCAGCGAATATTCATTGCCGGATTGATGCACCGGCTCCTGATATTCGATCTGCACCAGCACGGTTTCGCCGGGACCGATATTGGCGACCGAATTGGTGAAGATGTTCGGCCGCTCCTGCTCCGTGAGCGCGGCCTTCTGGCCGGCGCGGCGCGCCTGCTCGTAGATCACGCGTGCCTGCTGCCGCTCCTTGATGTCGCCGATGATGACGCGGTCGCCGACCACCATCTTCAGCGTGTCGACGGCGCCGCCGGTGGGAAGCGGATAGACGTAGGTCGCCTCGACCCAGTCCTTGGTCGGATTGCGGAAGACCTGGGTGACGCGGGCGCGCAGCGTTGGGCCTGATACCGTGATGTCGACGTCGATGCCGAGGCGGATCGCCTCCGTGGTGGCGCCGTCCTCCTTCAGGAGAAGGGTGCCGGATTTGGCATCGCCGGGCTGGAGCAGGCTGGCCTGCTCCGTCGTCGCCGACCATCCGGGCTCAAGACTCACGAGCAGGGCCACGAAGGCGACCAGCATCACCGCGATGCCCTGCACCAGAAGAAACAATCCGAGCCTGATCAGCCGCCCCAGCATGGGGTGCTCGTCGCTGTCGGCTGTGTCGTAGGTGTCCATTTCGCCTGCTCCCGAAGGGTGTTCGCTGGCTCGGAGCATCCGTCGGGAGCGCCTGAATGCGCGAGCAGAATGATCGGCAATGTTCCGCCGCGGCCGGCCCCGGCAGGCCAAGGCCGGGATCGCCATGTACGGTTTTGTGCTGGTTTGTCCGCCCTGCTAGACTGGCGTCCGTGGAGCAGGGTTGACGATGCAGACGCAGGATAAATTCACCGACAGGCAGCTGTCGGACGAGCAGAGCCGCGAGATCGCGGAGACCATTCGCGAGGAGCTCGCCAGGCGCCGGATTTCCCGGCAGGCGTTGGCCGAGCAGGCCAAGCTCAGCCTGTCGACGCTGGAGAAGGTGCTCGGTGGCCGGCGGCCGTTCACGCTGGCAACGACCGTGCGGCTGGAGCAGGCGCTGGGCGTCTCCTTGCGTAAAAGCGCCGCCGTGGTGACGCCTCCGGCCGCAAACGATGTCGCGCCCGACAGCCTCGGCTCCTATGCGCATCGCGCGGTGACCTGGCTCGAGGACGTCTACATCACGCTGCGGCCGTCCTTCGGCGACAAGGATGCGATCTTCGCTTATCGCACCGAGATCGTCTGGGAGCCGAAGGTGTCTTCGCTGGTGTTCCGCGAGGGCGAGCGGACCGATGCCGCCTATGAGCACACCGGCGAGGTTGCGGTGCCGCATCAGTCCGGCTTCATCTATCTCGTCATCATCAAGCACGGCCAGCACCGCGTGATCACGGTGTCGCGGCCGACGGTTGCCGGCGAGATGTACGGCATCATCTCGACGCTCCGCGCCGGACCCGGCTCGCAACTGACGCCGATCGCGGCGCCGATCGCCTATGTGCCGCTCCGCAACGTTGCGAAGCCGTCCCTGGGACGGGTCGGCCCCGACGATGCCAACCATGCATTGTATGGAAAGCATCTGCGCCGCACGGTGGAGGAATCATTCGCGTTGTTTCTGTCGGTATAGTCCGCGAGAAAGAGTCAGGAATGGCGTCGCGTGCGTCTATAAGGGAACATGCAGGACGTGCCCGCACCATACGGCGGTGAATCTCCGCTGTTCTCCATCATCATCCCGCTGGAACATCACCGCGGGCAGTGGGAGCTGTCCTGGCTCGGCTGGACGTCGCAGACCGCCGACAAATCGCTTTACGAAATCATTCTGGTGGTGCCGCCTGATTTCAAGGCACTCAACGAGCTGAAGGCGCTGGCCGGCGGCAAAGCGCGCCTCGAATTCACCAATTCGGACCATGACATCGGGCTCTGCGCCTTCGGCGCCACCAAGGCCCGCGGCAAATATCTGTTCTTCACGGAGTCGCATTGCCGGCCCGAGCCTGACGTGATGGAGGCCTGCATCCGCGCGATCGACGCGCGTCCCGACTGGGCGGGGTTCTCCTGTCAGTCGGTGCCGATCTGCCATAACCGGCTGTCCGTGGCGGAGGCCGCCATGTACCAGGCCGACATCGAGTTCGGCATGAAGCAGCATCCCTGGCGCAAGGTGCTGGACCAGTGCTTCGTGACGCGGCGCGACGTCTATTGGGAATGCGGCGGCCTGCGTGAGGAGCTCGGTCATTTCGCCGAATGGGTGCTCGCCGCCGCGTATCACGCGAGGGGCCATACGATCGGCTATCTCGAGGAGGCGCGCTTCCATCACTACTATATCGGCGAAATCGGCGAGCTGAAGACATTCACGCTCGATTTCGTGCAGGGCGAGATCCGCTATCTCAGCGAAGCACGCGATGATCCCGGCAGCGAGCTGCTTGAAACTCCGGTCGAGTGGAGCAGCCGCGGCGATTTCAACGTCGCGCTGGCGCGTAGCGCCCTTGATGCACGGATGCGCGCCGGCCGCGTGACCAGCGAAGGCCTGCAGGCGATCGGGCGTTGGGGCGCGATCGCACTGGCCGGCGACCGCCTTGCGCTTGGTCTTGCACGTTTGTCGGCAGGCTATGCGCGCTGCTGTCTGACCGTGCTCACCATGAGCGGCTCTCGCGGCAGCATCGCGCGCTGGCTGAAGCGTTATATCGCCGCGCTGATCCACTATCAGCGCCTCTATTGTATCCGTGGCATTCGGGGGAGCCTTGGCGGAGCTTCGCAGAGTCTCGGCGATCAGATGGTCGCACAGGCCGGCTTCCATGCCTGGGAGGTCTGGCAGGGCCGCAGCTTCCGCTGGAGCGAGCCGGAAGCCGCCTTGCGGATCGAGGCGCCGCCGGGGCGCGCCATCATTCGCATCGCGTCGCCGGAGATTCGCGGGCCGCTGGATCGGATCGGCGTGCAGTTCTATCTCGACGGCGTGCGCGTTGCGGATGCCGCGACCGCGATCGACGCGGGTGCCTTCGTTCTTCAGCTCGATCTGCCGCCATCGGGCGGGGCGATCCTGGCATGGGCATGTCCGCGCTTTGCGGCCATCGATGACCCGCGCCGGCTCGGCCTGCCGGTCGCGGGGATCGACGTCAGTGCAGGCGAAGACGTCAGCTGCACGTCTCCGCCCGTCGCTGCGATGCGTGGCTAGCCGCCCGTTTCGGCGCTGATGATGTCGCCGAACAGCTCCCACTGGCCCTTCTTGAACCGCCACATCTTGAGCTGCTCGATTGGCGCGAAGTCGGTGGCCGAGGTGTTGATCTTGATCCCCGGGATCAGCGTGTCAGGGACGAAGTCCTTGAGGCTCGCGGCCTGCTTCATCACGTTCTCACGGGTCAGATTGTCGCCCGACTGCTTCAGCACCTGCACCATCGTCTGGGCTGCGGCATAGGCGTAAACCAGATTGGCGTCCGAGATGTTCGCGCCGGGCATGTACTTGTCGATGAAGGTCATGAACTTCTTCATGCCCTCGTCGTCCTTCCACTGCGGATCCGACGCATCCTTCAGATAGCCGGCCGACAGCACGCCTTCGGATGCCTCGAGGCCGGCCGGCTTCATCACCGCGCCGATCGACACCGAGACGTCGGTCATCAGGTGCATCGGCTTCCACTCGAGCTCTGCGATCTTCTTGATCGCCTGGGCCGCGAATTTCGGGGTCGCGATGTTCACGAAGACATCGGCGCCGGTGCCCTTGAGCTTGACGATATGGGCATCGATCGACGGCTCCGACGTCTCGTAGCTCTCCTCCGCCACGATCAGCTTCGACGCCTTTTCGCCGAACACGTCCTTGATGCCGGCGAGGTAGTCTTTGCCGAAATCGTCGTTGGCATAGAAGATCGCGACCTTCGCGTCCGGCTTCTCCTTCAGAATGTATTTTGCGAAGATCTGTGCCTCGACCCGGTAGCTGGGCTGGAAGCCCATGGTCCAGGGAAAGTTCTTCGGGTCGTTCCACTTGCTGGCGCCGGTGGCGAGGAAGAGCTGCGGCACCTTCTTTGAATTGTGATATTTCTGCACGGCGGTCTGGGTCGGCGTGCCCAGCGCGTTGAAGACCAGGAAGACCTCGTCGCTCTCGATCAGCTTGCGGATCTGCTCCACGGTCTTCGGCGGCGAGTAGCCGTCATCATAGGAAATCCAGTTGATCTTGCGGCCGTTGATGCCGCCCTGGTCGTTGATCATCTTGAAATAGGCTTCCTCGGTCTTGCCGATGATGCCGTAGGCGGACGCGGGACCGGAATAGGCCTCGACATTGCCGATCCTGATCTCGGTGTCGGTGACGCCGGTGTCGTACGCCTTCTGCGCATACGCGGACGGGGTCGCAAGCAGCGTCAACGCCGTTGCCGCGGCAAGCAGGGAGAGTTTCTTGTTCATGAAAATTCCTTGGGGTTTTCTTTGCGGTTTCTTCTGGGTTGGAGCAGGCACGTCAGAAACGAAGAAGCGCCCCCAAGGGGCGCTTTGATCAGGCGTTGGCGACTTTCTTGTCGACTTCGGACGCCACCGAGAATTCTTTCCGCAACGTCGGCTTGTGGATCTTGCCGGTGGCGTTGCGCGGCAGCGCATCGACGAAGCGCACCTGTCGTGGGCATTTGAAGCGCGCGAGATTGGCCGCGCAGTGCGCAAAGACATCCGCCTCGGTCAGCCGCTGACCGGGCTTGGCCGCGACGATGGCGAGGCCTACCTCGCCCCATTGCGGATCGGGAATGCCGATCACGGCGGCTTCCGCGATCGCGGTGAGCTGATGCAGGACGTTCTCGACCTCGGCCGGATAGACGTTCTCGCCGCCCGAGATGTACATGTCCTTCCAGCGGTCGACGATATAGTAGAAGCCTTCCTCGTCGACGCGCGTCGCATCGCCCGTGTGCAGCCAGCCGTCGGTGAAGGACGTCTTGTTCGCCTCCGGCCGGTTCCAGTAGCCCGGCGTGATGTTCGGGCCCTTGACCCAGAGCTCGCCGAGTTCGCCGACCTCGGCGTCGCTGCCGTCGGGGCGCACGATCCGCACCTCGGTGTGCAGCACCGGCTTGCCGGCCGAGCCCGCCTTGCGCGCCGCATCCTCGCGATCCAGTACCAGTACGGCCGGCGAGGTCTCGGTCATGCCGTAGCCCTGCTGCAGTGCGACGCCGCGTGCCTCCCAGACTTTCAGCAGGGGCACCGGCATCGGCGCGCCGCCGACACCGCAGACGATCAACCGGGTCAGGTCAGTCGTCGCGAAGGCCGGATGCTGCGCCATGAACTGATAGATCGCGGGCACGCCGAAGAAGACGTTGATGCCCTGTGCGGCATCGTTGATCAGACCGAGCGCCGTGCCGGGATCGAAGGCGCGCATGATCATCACGGTGCCGCCGGCATGCAGCACCGGGTTGGTGTAGCAATTGAGCCCGCCGGTGTGGAACAGCGGCAGCACGGTCAGCAGCACCGAGGCCGGTCCGATGCAGGCGGGGCCGCCAAGATTGACGCAATTCCAGAACGTCATGCCATGGGTGATGGTCGCGCCCTTGGGATGGCCCGTGGTGCCCGACGTGTACATGATGGTCGAGACGTCATCGAGCGTGACCTCCTCGGCGCGGGCGAGCGGCTTGGCGGACGCGATGCCGGTCTCGTAAGCGCCGCCGGGGCCGAGCAGCAGGCTGCTCGCGACGTTGCAGAGCTTTGCGACGGCGAGCGCGGTCTCGGCGAGATCAGTGTCGTGGATCATCACCTTCGGCGCGCAATCGCCGGTGATGAACTGGAGCTCGGGAACGGTGAGGCGGGTGTTCAGCGGCACGAAGACGGCGCCGAGCCGTCCGCAGGCGAACTGCACCTCCAGCGTATCGGTCGTGTTCAGCGCCAGCACCGCGACGCGGTCGCCGCACGACACCTTGAGCGCGTCACGGAGAAATCCGGCCAGGCGCGAGACGCGGGCATCGAGCTGCGAATAGGTGAAGCGGCGCTCGCTCGCGAGGTCGATGACCGCGACCTTGTCAGGCGTGCGGCGGCCGTGATGGACGATCCAGTCGTAATAACGAACGGCCAAAAATCCCTCCCTCGGCGGTCTTGTGCCGCCTGCGTCCCTATTTGCCGGGCACCATGCCCGGCGTGGCCCTGGGGCCAGCCGGAGTTTGTGTGCACGTCTTTTTTGACCCGGAGTTGGCCTGCGGGGGGTGAAAATCGTCTTGCGTTGAGTTGCTAGGCATGGGCTGCGCGTGGAGTGGTTCCCCCGGTCAGCCACTCTGCGCAAGTGAACGGCAGATGTTCCGGCCATGGTGGCCAACACGAATCCGCCAGCAGGGCGAGACGACGATGAAGAGCCCGTTCTATACCGCTGAGCATGACGCCTTCCGCGAGGTAATGCGCCGCTTTGTCGAGAAGGAGATCACGCCCTTCGCCCATGAATGGGACGAGGCCGGCGAATTTCCCCGCGTGCTCTATCGCAAGGCGGCCGAGATTGGCCTGTTGGGGCTCGGATTCCCCGAGGAATATGGCGGGATCGCCGCCGACCAGTTCATGAAGATCGTGGCGAGCCAGGAATTGGCGCGCGCCGGCGCCGGCGGGGTTAGCGCCAGCCTGATGAGCCATACCATCGGCTCGCCGCCGATCGCGCGGGCGGCACGTCCGGAAGTAAAGGCGCGCGTGCTGCCGCAAGTGCTGTCGGGCGAGAAGATCTCCGCGTTGGCGATCACCGAGCCGGGCGGCGGCTCGGACGTCGCGAACCTCCGCACCAGGGCGCGGCGCGATGGCGATCACTACGTCGTGACCGGCGAGAAGACCTTCATCACCTCGGGCGTGCGCGCCGATTATCTGACCGTTGCGGTGCGTACAGGCGGCGAGGGCGCCGGTGGCGTCAGCCTGCTCCTGATCGAGGGCGACACGCCCGGCCTGTCGCGGACAAAACTGAAGAAGATGGGCTGGTGGGCCTCCGACACCGCGACGCTGCATTTCGACGACTGCCGCGTGCCGGCCGAAAATCTGATCGGCGAGGAAGGCCAGGGCTTCAAGATCATCATGCGGAATTTCAACAGCGAGCGCATGGGCATGGCGGCCGGCTGCACCGCCTTCGCGCGGGTCTGCCTCGACGAGGCGATCGCCTATGCCAAGGAGCGCAAGACTTTTGGCAAGCCGCTCGCCCAGCACCAGGTCATCCGTCACAAGATCGTCGACATGGCGCAGAAGGTCGCGGCATCCCAGTCGATGCTGGAAATGCTGGCCTGGCGGCTGGAGCAGGGCGAGAGCCCGGTCGCCGAGATCTGCATGATGAAGAACCAGGCCACGCAAACCATGGCGTTCTGCGCCTCGGAAGCCGTGCAGATCTTCGGCGGCGCCGGCTTCATGCGCGGCATCAAGGCCGAGCGCATCTACCGCGAGGTCAAGGTCAACGCCATCGGCGGCGGCACCGAGGAGATCATGAAGGATCTGGCGTCAAGGCAGATGGGTCTATGAACGTTCTCTCCTCGCGTCATTCCGGGGCGCGAGCGAAGCGGAGCGAGCTATGGTGCGCCCTTGCGCACCCGAGAATCCTTACTCACGATCGTGGTTATGGATCCCGGGCCCGCGCCAAGGGGCGCGTCCCGGAATGACGAGGCTGAGAGACAATGCTATTCACCGCCGACCACGACGACATCCGCCGCTCCTTGCAAAAATTCATCGCCAACGAGATCAATCCTCATGTCGATGAATGGGAAAAGGCCGACATCTTCCCGGCGCATGAGCTGTTCAAGAAGATGGGCAGCCTCGGTTTCCTCGGCTTGAACAAGCCGGTCGAGTTCGGCGGCTCCGGCCTCGACTATTCCTACGCCCTGATGATGGCGGAGGAGCTTGGCGCCATCACCTGCGGCGGCGTGCCGATGGCGATCGGGGTGCAGACCGACATGGCGACGCCGGCGCTGGCGCGGTTTGGCTCGGACGAGGTACGGCGCGAGTTTCTGGCGCCCTCGATTGCCGGCGACTTTGTCGCCTGCATCGGCGTCTCCGAGCCCGGCGCTGGCTCCGACGTCGCCTCGATCAAGACAAATGCGCGCTCCGACGGCGACGATTACGTCATCAATGGCGGCAAGATGTGGATCACCAACGGCACGCAGGCCGACTGGATCTGCCTGCTCGCCAACACCGGCGATGGGCCGGTTCACCGCAACAAGTCGCTGATTTGCGTGCCCATGACGAGCAAGGGCGTCACGGTGGCGCGAAAGCTCGACAAGATGGGCATGCGCTCGTCAGACACCGCGCAGATCTTCTTCGACAATGTCCGCGTGCCCAAGCGCAACCGGATCGGCGAGGAGGGCAAGGGGTTTACCTACCAGATGATCCAGTTCCAGGAGGAGCGGCTCTGGGGCGCGGCGGCCTGCCTGAAGGCGCACGAATACATCATCAACGAGACCATCGAGTACACCCGCAACCGCAAGGCCTTTGGGAAGTCGATCCTCGACAACCAGGTCGTGCACTTCAAGCTCGCGGAGATGCAGACCGAAGTCGAGCTGTTGCGCGCGCTGATCTATCGCGCCGCCGAGCAGCTCGTGGCCGGCGAGGACGTGACCAAGCTTGCGACCATGGCCAAGCTGAAGGCCGGGCGGCTCGGCCGCGAGCTCACCGACGCCTGCTTGCAATATTGGGGCGGAATGGGCTTTACCAACGAGACGCCGGTCAGCCGGGCCTATCGCGACAGCCGCCTGACCTCGATCGGCGGCGGTGCCGACGAGGTCATGCTGATGGTCCTGTGCAAGATGATGGGCACGCTGCCCGGCAGTAAAGGTATTTCCTGATGATCACGCTCTATCATTGCGACGCCGCGCGCTCGTTCCGTCCGCTCTGGATGCTGGAGGAGATGGGGCTTCCATATGAATTGAAGATGCTGCCGTTCCCGCCGCGGGTCTTCGCCAAGGAGTACCTTGCGCTCAATCCGCTCGGCACCATTCCCTTCATGGTCGACGGCGAGACGAAGATGACCGAGTCCTCCGGCATCTGCCACTATCTCGGCATCAAGCACGGACCGACGCCGTTGATGGTCGGCCCCGAAGATCCCGCCTATGGCGCGTTCCTGAACTGGATGTATTTCAGCGATGCCACGTTAACCTTCCCGCAGACGCTGGTGCTCCGATACACCCAGCTCGAGCCGGAGGAGCGCCGCAATCCGCAGGTCGCCGGGGATTATGCGAAATGGTTCTTGGGGCGCCTGCGCGCGGTCGAGGCGGCGACGGCCAATGCCGAAACATTGTGCGCAGGCCGCTTCACTGCCGCTGACATTGTCATCGGCTACGCGCTCCGGCTCGCCAACAACGTCGGGCTCGCCAAGGATTTCGGGCCAAATGTCGCAGCCTATTGGGCGCGGCTGCAGCAGCGCGACGGATTCAAGCGTGCGGTTGCTGCGGAGCAGAAGGCCGGCGTCGAGCAGAATGTTGCGCCGCGCGTGAGGGCGTAAGCATTCCGTAGGATGGGACTGCGGTCTCATCGCGGTTCCGGGACGACTGATCATCGTCCCGGAATGGTAATCTTTTGCGCGCCATGACAGCGCTATCGCGCCGTGACAGCGCCCAAATTTCCGCTAAGGTGACCTCCGTCCGCAGCGGCCAAAGAGCCGCGCGAGGAGGATCCCAATGGAAGATAACGGTCGCGAATCCGACCATCTGATGCTGATCACGCCGGAGCGGGTATTCTATGCCGGCCTGCTCGGCCGCCCCCGCAAGCGCACCCCCGGCTGCTGCCACGTCTATGTCGCGGTGAAGGGCAGCCTGCATCTGACGGTCGACGACGTTCTCGCCACCGGCGAGCTGTTCGTGACCCTGCCGAACCAGCGGCATTCCATCGCCAGCGACTACCGCACTGCAATCAGCGTGACGCTCGAGCCGGAAAGCATGCCGGACGGCGTGATCGAGGCCCTGGCCGCGCGGCTGACCGGACCTGACCGGGCCGTCTATGCCCGCAAGATCCTCGCCGCTTACGCTCTGCTGCGCCAGCGCCGCTACGGCGACATCACCACCGCGGAATTCGACGAGATGTGCTTTGGCGAGGCGCTGCCGCGTCGCGTGCTCGATCCGCGAGTGATGCGCGCCGTCGCCCGCATCGGCCGCTTCTCCGGCGAGCCGGTGACGGCGGATACGTGCGCCGCCGAAGCGGGCCTCTCGGCCTCGCGCTTCCTGCATCTGTTCAAGGAAGAGACCGGCATCTCGTTCCGCTCCTTCCGCGCCTGGAAGCGTGCGCGGCATTTGCTGCACTTCGCCAACCAGGACCTCAATCTCGCCCACCTCGCGCAGGACATCGGCTATCCCGACTCCACCCATTTCAGCCATTCGATCCGCCGCTTCTATGGATTGAAACCGCGCGCGATCTTCGTCGGCTCGCGCGACCTCGCGATCTACCGCAGCACCGAGACGGTGAGGCTCGCGGAGGCGAGCTAGGCGCGCTCTCGTAGGGTGGGCAAAGCGAAAGCGTGCCCACCATCTTCGTTCAGCGCCAAGACATGGTGGGCACGGCGCAAGAGCGCCTTTGCCCACCCTACGGCATCTCGCCTTCCAGCTTCTCCGCGCAAGAAGCCGCATGCCCGCGCGTCCCATGATCGCAAGCGTTGAATTCTCAACGTGCGAGACATTTTTGGCATGAGCGACAAGGCCGTCATCACCTGCGCGCTGAACGGCGTGCTCACCGACCCGAAGCAGCACAACGTGCCCGTGACGCCCGAGCAGATGGCGCGCGAAGCCAAGGCTGCGTTCGACGCCGGCGCCAGCATCATGCACATCCATCTGCGCCAGCAGGCGCCGGACAAGGGACATCTGCCGTCCTGGGACGTGAGCGTCAGCAAGGAGATTCAGCAGGCCATCCGCGAGGCCTGCCCGGGCGTCATCATCAACCACACCTCGGGCGTGTCAGGGCCGAACTACAGCGGCGCGCTCGACTGCATCCGCGAGACCAGGCCCGAGATCGCGGCCTGCAACGCCGGCTCGCTGAACTATCTGAAGGTGAAAGCCGACAACACCTGGGCCTGGCCGCCGATGATGTTCGACAACGCGGTCGAGAAGGTGAAGGACTATCTCGACGTCATGAACGCGGTCGGGACCATCCCCGAGTTCGAATGTTTCGACGTCGGCATCGTTCGCTGCGTCGGCATGTACCATCAGGTCGGCATGTACAAAGGCCCACTCGAATATAACTTCGTGATGGGCGTTGCCTCCGGCATGCCGTCCGATCCCGATCTGCTGCCGATCCTGATCAAGCTGAAGCGCCCCGAGGCGCATTTTCAGGTCACGGCGATCGGCCGCGAGGAGATCTGGCCGCTGCACCAGCGCTGCGCCGAGCTCGGCGGTCATCTCCGCACCGGCCTGGAGGACGCCTTCTATCTCGCCGACGGCAAGAAGGTGACCTCGAACGGCCAGCTCATCGAAGTCATCGCCGCCTGCGCCCGCCGTGCGGGCCGCGAGATCGCAAGCCCCGCCGAGGCGCGGAAGATCTTTGGGACGAATAGGTAAGGTATCGCCTCAACCGTCATTGCGAGCGAAGCGAAGCAATCCAGGGTCTTTCCGCGGTGACGGTCTGGATTGCTTCGTCGCTTCGCTCCTCGCAATGACGAGCAGGATAGAGTTATGTCCATTCTCGACAACACCATTTCCCCCGGCAGCGCCGCCTATCACGCCAACCGCGACGGCATGCTCGGTCTGATCGACCGCATGCGCGCGCTGGAAGAGCGCACGCGTGCGGCGTCGGCGGCGGCAAAGGATCGCTTCCACAAACGCGGCCAGCTGCTGCCGCGTGAACGCGTCGCGCTGGTGCTCGATCCCGGCGCGCCCTTCATCGAGCTGTCGACGCTCGCCGGCTACATGTTCGACGTGCCCGATGGGGCCAAAAGCGTGCCGGGCGGCGGTGTCATCGCCGGCATCGGCTTCGTCTCGGGCATCCGCTGCATGGTCAGCGCCAATGACGCCGGCATCGACGCCGGTGCGCTCCAGCCCTATGGCCTCGACAAGACGCTCCGGGTGCAGGAGCTCGCGCTGGAGAACAAGCTGCCTTACGTCCAGCTCGTCGAAAGCGCCGGGGCCAATCTGCTGCGCTACCGCGTCGAGGACTTTGTCCGTGGCGGCAACATCTTTCGCAATCTCGCGCGGCTTTCCGCTGCGGGGCTGCCGGTCGTCACCGTCACGCACGGTTCGTCGACCGCGGGCGGCGCCTACCAGACCGGCCTGTCCGATTACATCGTCATGGTGCGCGGCCGCACCCGCGCCTTCCTTGCCGGGCCGCCGCTGCTGAAGGCCGCGACAGGCGAGATCGCGACCGAGGAAGAGCTCGGCGGTGCCGAGATGCACACCCAGGTCTCCGGCCTCGGCGATTATCTCGCTGAGGACGACCGCGATGCGCTGCGCATCGCGCGCGAGATCATGGCGGCGCTTGAATGGGAGCGGCCGGGCCGAGCGGTTTCACAGTTCAAACCACCGCGCTACGACCAGGACGAGCTGCTCGGCATCATGCCGATGGACCACAAGCGCACCGTCGACATGAAGCAGGTGATCGCGCGCATCGTCGACGATTCCGACTTCACCGAGATGGCGCCCAATTACGGCCCCGCTACTGTCTGCGGCCATGCCCGCATCGAAGGCCAGGCGATCGGCATCATCACCAACAACGGCCCGCTCGATCCCGCCGGCGCCAACAAGGCGACGCACTTCATCCAGGCCTGCTGTCAGACCCGCACGCCGCTGCTCTATCTCAACAACACCACCGGCTACATGGTCGGCAAAGCCTATGAAGAAGCCGGCATGATCAAGCACGGCTCGAAGATGATCCAGGCGGTGACGTCGGCGACGGTGCCGCAGATCACCATCTATTGCGGCGCCTCGTTCGGTGCCGGCAATTACGGCATGTGCGGCCGCGGTTTCCATCCGCGCTTCTGCTTCTCCTGGCCCAACGCCAAGACCGCCGTGATGGGTGGCGAGCAGGCCGCCGAAACCATGGCGATCGTGACCGAGGCCGCCGCCGCGCGCCGCGGCAAGCCGGTCGAGAAAGAAAAGCTCGACGCGATGAAGGCGCAGATCATCGGCGTGTTCGACGGCCAGATGGACGTGTTCTCGACCAGCGCGCGCGTGCTCGACGACGGCGTGATCGACCCGCGCGACACCCGTGCGGTGCTGTCCGAGGTGCTCGCGATCTGCCGCGAGGGCGATGCGCGCACGCCCCAGCGCATGCAATTCTCGGTGGCCCGCCCATGAGGAACGGATCAGTGCAGCACCGGCCGTTCTTCAGGGTTTTGGTTGCCAATCGCGGCGAGATCGCGCTGCGGGTGATGCGGAGTGCGCGGCAGCTCGGCCTCGGCGTCGTTGCGGTCTATTCGGATGCCGACCGCGATGCGCTCCATGTGCGGCAGGCCGACCAGGCGGTGCGCATCGGCGAAGCCCTGCCGGTGCAATCCTATCTCAACATCCCCGCGATCATCGCCGCGGCCAAGGTGAGCGGCGCGGATGCCGTGCATCCCGGCTACGGCTTTCTCGCCGAGAACGAGGACTTTGCCCAGGCCTGCAAGGAGGCCGGCCTCGTCTTCATCGGCCCCTCGCCGCAGGCGATCGAAGCCATGGGTAACAAGGCCGGCGCCAAGGAGATCATGAGGAAGGCCGGCGTGCCCTGCGTGCCCGGCTATCAGGGCGCCGACCAGGGCGACGAGGTCATGCTCGCGGAAGCCAAAAAGATTGGCTTCCCCGTGATGATCAAGGCGGTTGCGGGCGGCGGCGGTCGCGGCATGCGGCTCGTCACCGATGCCACATCCTTCCCCGATGCGTTGCGCAGTGCGCGGTCGGAGGCAAACGCCGCCTTTGGCGATCCGACCGTCATCCTCGAGCGAGCGATCCAGAATCCCCGACACATCGAGATCCAGGTGTTCGGCGATAGCCACGGCAACGCCATCCATCTCGGCGAGCGCGACTGCTCGGTGCAGCGGCGACATCAGAAGCTGATCGAGGAGGCGCCATCGCCGGCGGTCACGCCGGAGCTGCGCGCGAAAATGGGTGAGGTCGCTGTCGCGGCAGTCAAGGCGCTGCGCTATGAGGGCGCCGGCACGCTGGAATTCCTGCTCGACGCGAGCGGGGAATTCTACTTCATGGAGATGAACACGCGTCTCCAGGTCGAGCATCCCGTCACCGAGGCGATCACCGGGCTCGATCTCGTCGAGCTGCAGTTGCGTGTCGCGCGCGGCGAGCCTCTGCCGGTGAAGCAGCAGGACATCAAGTTCTCAGGCCACGCCATCGAGGTGCGGCTGTGCTCGGAAGATGCCGCACAGGATTTCATGCCGCAGTCCGGCCGCATGGCGCGCTGGCAGGTGCCTGACAGCATCCGCGTCGAGCACGCGCTGCAATCGGGCGCGGAGATCCCGCCGTTCTACGATTCCATGATCGCCAAGGTGATCAGCCATGGCGCGACACGCGAGGAGGCGAGGGGGCGGCTGATCGTCGGCCTGGAGCAACTCACTGCGTTTGGCGTGACCACCAATCAGGCGTTCCTGATGTTCTGCCTGCGCCATCCCGGATTTGCCAGGGGCGAAGCGACGACAGCCTTCATCGGCGCACATCGCGACGAACTGTTGGCGCCGCCGGCGAATGCTGCATTCGATACGGCGCTGGCGGGCCTGCTGCTCTATGTCACCAATCCGCGCGCGCCGTCATGGCAAGGTGGCCGGAGCTTGACGGCAACATTCCCGCTGCCGGCAAAGATCGAGATCGCCGGTCAGACGCGCGAGCTTGAAGTCACGCGAGAACGTGATGGCGGCTACATCGTCGCCGCCGACGGCCGTCAGGACAAGTTCGAGATCGACCAGCTCGATCCCGACGCCATCCGCTTCCGCCACGATGGCGTGATGGACAGCGCAAAATTCCTGCGCGACGGCGACCGGCTCTACCTCCAGCATCGCGGCATCCCACTTGCGGTCACCGATCTCACCCTCGCCGCGCCGAAGGCGGCTGCGAGCAATGGCGGCGATAGCAAAGTCCGCGCCGCCATGAACGGCCGCGTCGTCGCCGTGCTGGTCAAGCCCGGCGACCGCGTCACCGCCGGTCAACCGGTGATGACCTTGGAAGCAATGAAGATGGAGCACGTCCACAAGGCCGGCATCGACGGCGTGGTCGCCGCGATCGACGTCGCCGAAGGCGAGCAGGTCACGACGGGCAGGATCGTGGCGGAGATCGGGGCAGGCTAGCCTCTCTCCGTCATTGCGAGCGCAGCGAAGCAATCCAGTCTGCATCCGCAGAAGCACTCTGGATTGCTTCGCTGCGCTCGCAATGACGATGGGGAGAGATGCCGTCTCAAACGCGACTCGCCGCCGTGGCTGCACGCGGGCGTCCCAATAAATCCAAATAATTCCAATGTGATATTGCCTGTTTGATTTCGCTCACGATTATTATTGAACATTGTTCAATTCTGGGCTACTAATATTGAGCGATGTCAAATCATGTGGAGGCCTGCATGTTGCGCGCAAATCACCACGCCCGAGAGACCGATGCCCTGCTGCCGTCAGTGTCCCGCCGGTTCTCGTTCGCCCCGCCGCAAGTTCGCGAAAAATATCTGATCGGCGCACTCTTCGTCCTGACGCTCGTGGCGCTCCTCGCGCCGGCGTTGCCCGCCTCCGCCTGGCACATCCCGCATTTCGTCGACACTCGCACCTGGCTGGGCATGCCCAACGCCGGCGACGTGCTGAGCAATCTTGCCTTCCTGGCGATGGGCGCTTGGGGCTTGCTGCGCCTGCGTGCCCACCCTGATGCGCCCGCGGGTGCAGGTTGCCTCTTCGTGGGTCTGATCCTCACTTGCATAGGATCGTGCATCTATCATCTGGATCCCGACGCGCCGCAGCGGCTGGTGGCCGATCGTCTCGGTATGGCGGTGGCGTTCGCGGGCTTTCTGGGCATCGCGGCCAGCGAGCGCATCAGCGTGCGTGCCGGTCAGGCGGTGGTGGTGCTGGTGACGGTTGCGGGCCTGCTCGCGGCCTGGGTGGCACGCGAGAATCTCACGCCATGGGTGGTCGTGCAGTTCGGCGGCATGGCGTTGGCCGTGGGACTGGCGTTGACACGGCCCCGTCCCGGTGCGCTTGGCGTGTCTCTGGGCGGCGTGATCTTCTTTTACGCGCTGGCCAAGCTTTTCGAGCTGGGTGACGTGACCATATTTGAAGCGACGGGCCACATTGTCTCGGGCCACACGCTCAAGCATCTGGCCGCCGCGCTGGCGGCGTGGCCGGTGATCCGGGCGCTACGCCATCGTACGGTGGGCTAGCCCTGCGGGTGCTTCGCGCAGTCCGCAGGGCTAACCCACGCTTAGGGGGCGCTTGCGTCCATCAATCCCACCAGAACACCCAATGCCTGCTCGTCATCAGCGAAGCCACGTGCGACTGGATCCCCTCGCGGGAAAACCCATAGTCCTCAAGCGTCTCCTGGCAAAACAACAACTGCTCGCGCAGAAGATGCAACGCGTCCTGGAAGCTGGCAGGCGGACGGCTCACCCTGAATTCGAGCGTTCCGTTGCCGATGGCGCAGATGTCGGCTCCAAACCGCGTGTGCCAATGCTCTGCGACGGCCATCATGTCTTCGGGTGAGGGGGCGTCATTCCAGCCGCCGTAATGCAGAAATACTGGAATTCTCCAGCTCTTGGCGGTCGGAATGCGCAAGGCCGCCACTTCCCTGAACGGCTCGATCGGTCGCTTCGAGAGGTCGAAGACCGTCCACATCGTTCCGATCTGCTCCTCGACTGGCTGCGGCAATTCAAGATCGGGATCGGGAGCGAGGGACGATAGCTCGTCCAAGGTCCTCCTCGTTTCGCCGTCCAGATTGCGATACGCTTCCTCGAAGAAATCCTCGGCCGGACGTCGCATCTTCAATGTCTGGCGAGCGGCTCCGATCCACTCCCGATGAGCCATCTGGGGTAGCAACCAGGCGTCCGGCGAAAGAATCAGAGGTGAAAATCCCGCGACGTAGCCTTCGCGCTGGAGTGCCTCGAAACGCTTTTCAATCCCCTCGCCTGGAATAATTGTGAACTCCAGCTTGAGCCGCTCGATCTGCGTTTGCCATTGCCTCGCCTGCCTTGCCTCTCGTTCGGCCGCAAGCCTGGCCAAGGCATCGGGCGATTGCGCCGCGGCCCGAAGCCGCCCCTCCTCAATGCTCGACTCGATGAACACTCCGGCGAACAGGGCGATAAGACCGATCGGCGAGAAAAAGGGGATGATCACGGCAAGCCATGGCGCAACGCCGGCCAAGGCCAAACCTCCAGAGAAGACAAAAACGCTCATGAGAACGCTCGCCATGGTCGAAGTGCGCAGCCTTGCGCGCTCGATGCCGCCAGGAAAGGACGAGAACCGGGATGCCGCGTATCGTGGCGCGAGCCAGACGGCGGAGGCCAACGCGCCTCCGACGAGAAGGATCGCTACAGCTGAAATGAAGCGAATCATGAATGGAGCACCGACGAGCGATGAGGCAAGTATCTCAGGTCGCGTCTATTTGTCGACTCTCGTTCTGATTGCCGTAGTCCTGAAAGGATCTACTGTCCGCGTCCCGTCCCCTCGTTGAGCAGACACGCCACCTGATGTCCGTCGCCTGCGTCCACCAGCGCCGGCCGCTCCGTCTTGCACCGCTCGATCGCAAACCGGCAGCGGGTGTGAAATGCGCAGCCCGGTGGCGGATTGACGGGGCTCGGCACGTCGCCGTCGACCAGCGGCGCGAGCTTCTTGGCAAACGGGTTCGCAACCGGCACGGACGCGAGCAGGGCCTGCGTGTAGGGATGGCGCGGATTGCGGAACAGCTCGTCCTTGTCGGCGATCTCGACGATGCGGCCGAGATACATCACGGCGACGCGGTGGCTGATATGGGCGACCACGGCGAGGTCATGCGCGATGAAGAGATAGGAGAAGCCGTGCTGCTTCTGCAGGTCGATCAGGAGATTGATCACCTGCGCCTGGATCGAGACGTCGAGCGCGGAGACCGGTTCGTCGCAGACGATCAGGCGCGGCCCGAGCGCCAGCGCGCGTGCGATGCAGATGCGCTGGCGCTGGCCGCCGGAAAATTGATGCGGGAAGTTGCGCATCTGATCGGGCCGCAGGCCCACCTGCTCGAACAGTCTTGCGGTACGCGCTTCCAGCTCCTTGCCGCTTGCGAGCCCGTGCACGGCGAGGGGTTCACCGACGATGTCGCCGGCGGTCATGCGCGGATTGAGCGAAGCGAACGGGTCCTGGAACACGATCTGCATCGAGCGGCGATGCGGCCGCAGCGCGGTCTTGGAGAGACGGGTGATGTCCTCTCCGTCAAGGCGGATCTGACCCGAAGTCGGCTCGACCAGCCGCAGCACGCTGCGTGCCACCGTCGACTTGCCGCAGCCGGATTCGCCGACAAGACCGAGCGTCTCGCCGGTATGAACCGAGAACGAGACGCCATCGACCGCATGCACGGTGCCGACCTGCCGCCGCAACACGCCGGCGCGCACCGGATAGTGCTTCTTGAGATCGGTGACTTCGAGCAGCGCTTCGGTCATGCCACCCCCGCCACTTCGGCCGCGCGCCAGCACGCCGCGAGATGGCCGCCGCCCCAGTCCGCCAGCGGCGGATATTCGACCTCGCAACGCTTGATCGCGAGCTTGCAGCGTGGCGCGAAGGCGCAGCCTTTCGGCAGCCGCACCAGCGACGGCACGGTGCCGGGAATTTCGTTGAGCCGCGCCTGCACCGGAACACCTGACGCCGGCACGGCCGGGATCGAGGCCATCAGCCCGCGCGTGTAGGGGTGCTTGGGATCGGCGAACAGCGCTTCCACCGTTGCCTCCTCCACCTTCCTCCCCGCATACATCACGATCACCCGCTGCGCGGTCTGCGCGACGACGCCGAGATCATGGGTGATCAGCACGAGGCCGGTGCCGAGCTCCTTCTGGAGGTCGAGGATCAGAGCCAAAATCTGTGCCTGGATGGTGACGTCGAGCGCGGTGGTCGGCTCGTCCGCGATCAGCAGTGCCGGCCGGCAGGCGAGCGCCATCGCGATCATCGCGCGCTGGCGCATGCCGCCGGAAAGCTGATGCGGATATTCCCGCGCGCGCCGTGCCGGTTCGGGGATGCGGACCAACCGCAGCATCTCGACCGCGATGTCGCGCGCTTCTCTGGCCGGCATCGCCCGGTGCAGCCGCACCGCCTCGACGATCTGGTCACCGATCCGCATCACCGGATTGAGCGAGGTCATCGGCTCCTGGAAGATCATGGAGATGCGATTGCCCCTGACGGCCCGCATCTCGGCTTCATCCAGCGCCAGCAGCTCGGTGCCTTCGAGCGTGACCGACCCGCCGACGATGCGGCCGGGCGGATCGGGCACCAGCCGCATCAGGGACAACGCGGTGACGCTCTTGCCGCAGCCGGATTCGCCGACGATCGCCAGCGTCTCGCCGCGCCTCACGGTGAAGGAGACGTCGTCCACGGCTTTGAACAGGCCGGAATTGGTGAAGAACACCGTCTTCAGGTTCTTCACATCGAGCACGAGATCGGATTTGTCTGCCATCAGCCGCGCTGCCGGGGATCGAGGATGTCGCGCAGGGCGTCGCCGAACAGATTGGCGCCGAACACGGCGAGGCTGATCGCGATGCCGGGGAAGATCACCAGCCACGGTGCGGTGCGGACATATTCGGCGGCGGATTCCGAGAGCATGCGGCCCCAGGACGGATAGGGCTCGGGAATGCCGAGGCCGAGGAAGGACAGGGAAGCCTCGGTCAGGATGGTCGAGCCGAGCTGCGCGGTCGCGAGCACGATCAGCGGCGCCAGTGTGTTCGGCAGCACGTGGCGCAGCGCGATGCGCACCTCGCTCATGCCGATCGACTTGGCGGCTTCGATAAAGGGCAGCTCGCGCAGCGCCAGCGTGTTGGCGCGAATGACGCGCGACACGGTCGGGATCAGCGGAATGGCGATGGCGATGATGACGTTCGGCAGGGACGGACCGAGTGCGGCGGTCATGATCAACGCCAAGACCAGCAGCGGAAGCGCTTGAAGAATGTCGGAGACACGCTGGAACACCAGATCGACCCAGCCGGACAGATAACCGGACGTCAGTCCGACGATGACCCCGATGGTGCCGCCGAGCGCCGTCGAGCCGATACCGACGGCCAGCGAGATCCGCGCGCCGTGGATGATGCGACTGAACACGTCACGGCCGAAGGAATCCGTGCCCATCCAGTGCGCCAGGCTCGGGCGCGCCAGCGCACGGGCGGCGTCGATGGTCAGGGGATCGTAGCGCGCGATGAAATCGGCAAAGATCGCCGTGAGCACGAACAGCGTCATGATGATCAGCCCGGCCGCGCCCAGCACGTGCCGCTGCGCCAAATACAGCACGCGCCGCCAGCCGCCAGTTGCATGCGCTCCGGCCCGCCTCAGTTCGAGATCATAGTCAATCGCGGCCAAGCTGATCTCCTAATCCGTATACCGGATGCGCGGATCGAATACCGCGTAGAGCATGTCGACGATGAAGTTCGCGCTCACCACCACGACCGCGATCAGCATCACGAGGTTCTGCACGATCGGATAGTCGCGCCAGCGGATCGCTTCGACCAGGAAGCGTGCGACGCCGGGGATGTTGAACACGGTCTCGGTCACGATCAGGCCGCCGATCAGGAACGCGGCCTCGATGCCGATCACGGTGATGACGGGCAGGATCGCGTTCTTCAGCGCATGCTTATAGTTGACGGCGGCGTCGGAGGCGCCCTTGGCGCGCGCGGTGCGGATATAGTCCTGCCGCAGCACCTCGAGCATCGAGGATCGCGTGATGCGCATGGTCAGCGCCGCGCTGCGGAAGCCGACGGCGGCCGCAGGCACGGCGTAGGTCGCGAACGCCTCGAGCCAGGTCTGCGGATTGGGATTGAAGATCGGCATCTGGTTGAACATCGCCACCGACGCCGTGAGGATCAGCAGGCCGAGCCAGAACGAGGGCAGCGACAAGCCGCTGAGGCTGACGACGCGCAACGCGTAATCGAGCCGTGTCCCCTGCTTCACCGCGCTGATGACGCCGAGCGGAATGCCGATCGACGCCGAGAACAGCAGCGCCAGCCCGGCGAGCCGCGCGGTGATCGGGATCCGCGGCAGGATCTCCTGAAGCGCGGGCTTCTCGGAAACATAGGAGTAGCCGAAATCGCCGCGCAGAAAGCCGCTGATCCAGTGCCAGTACTGCACCACCAGCGGCTGGTCGATGCCGAGCTCCTTCTCCAGATTGGCCTTGTCGGCGGGATCGACGTAGCCCGCCGCGGCAAACAGGATGTCGACGATGTTGCCGGGCACGATGCGCAGCAGGAAGAAGATGACGACCGAGATCCCGAACAGGGTCACGAGCATCAGGAACAGGCGCCGCACCAGATAGGCAAACATGCATCGCCTCCTGTCGAAACCGCCAGCCGCCTGCGCTACTTGTCCATCCAGACGTCCTCGTAGCGATACCCATTATAGGAGCTGTTCGACATCACCGTTACGCCCCTGACATAGGGCTGCCAGCAGGAGCCGGTGCGCGCGTGGAAGATGATCGGGCGGGCGACGTCCTCCTGCAGCTTCTTGTCGATGTCCCACACCAGCTTCTTGCGCTTGTTGACGTCGGTCTCCTGCGACTGCACGTCGAACAGCTTTTCGATCTCCTTGTTGCAGTAATTGGTGTAGTTGCGCTCAGACCCGCAGGAATAGTTCTCGTAGAACGACTGGTCGGGATCGTCGACGGCGTTGCCGGTCAAATTGAGCCCGAGCATGTAGTCCTTGCGTGCGATCTTCGGAAACCAGTTCGCGGTCTCGACCACGTCGAGCTCGCCGTCGATATAGATGCTCTTGAGCTGGTCGATCAGGATCACGGCGGGATCGCGGTAGACCGGGATGTTGCGGGTCGAGACCTTGACGGCGAGATGCTTATCCGGACCGTAGCCAGCCTTCTGCATCAGCTTCCTGGCTTCCTCGCGGTTGGCGTTCACATCGGGGCCATAGCCGGGAATGGTCTCGAGCATCTCCTTCGGCATGCCCCACAGCCCGTTCGGCGGCGGCAGCATGGTGCCGCCGACATCGCCCTGGCCCTCGAACATGATCGAGATGAACGCCTTGCGGTCGAGCGACAGCGCCATGGCGCGGCGGATGTCGATATTGTCGAACGGTGGCGCGGAGGAATTGACGATGATGTTGGTGGCGACATTGTTGGGCTCGACCACGCAGACCGCTTTCGGCGCCTGCGACTTGACGTCCTTCAGCAGCGGAATGCTCACTTCGGTCGGGAACGCCATGTCGAACTTGCCGGCGACGAAGGCGAGGATCGCGGTCGAACGGTTCGGGATGATGGTGAACTCGATGCCGTCGAGATAGGGCCGCCCCTCGCGCCAATAGTCGGGATTACGGGTCAGCTTGATCGATTCATTGGCCTTGAACTCGACGAATTTGAACGGGCCGGTGCCGATCGGGTGCGTGCGCATGTCGCCGGGCGAGACATGACAGGGATAAACCGGCGTGTATCCCGAGGCGAGCAGGGCCAGCAGCGACGGCTGCGGCCGCTTCAAGTTGAAGGAAACCTCGAGGTCGCCGTTGGTGGAGACGTCGTTGACCTGTTCGTACCAGGTCTTGCGCGGATTTTGCCGGAACTTCTGCTGCGACTTGCCCATCAGCATGTCGAAGGTGCATTTGACGTCCGCGGAGGTGAACGGCTTGCCGTCATGCCATTTCACGCCCGGGCGCAGCTTGAAGGTCAGCGTCTTGTTGTCGTTGACCCAGGCCCAGCTCTCGGCGAGTTCCGGAATGATGTTGTCCATCCTGTTCTGCGCCTCGTCCTGCTTGTAGATGACGAGGTTGTTGAACACAGGCATGAAGGGAACATTGAGCGAATAGGTCGCGCCTTCATGGATCGAGGCATTGCCGGGGCTGTCGCGGTGGTACATCCGCAGGATTCCGCCCTGCTTGGGCCCGCCGGCGAGCGCGGTGGTCGAGGCCGTCAGCACAGATAGCGCCGCCACTGCGGCGAGCGCCCACACGCTCCGCATGCTCATCCTCCCTGGACATTAGTCTTTTGGGCCTTTGCGGCCTGTTTGTCAGACGATAGCGACGCACGTGCAGCGAGGCAACCGGCAAGGCCGCTCGCCGCCTCGACAATTCGGATGACGGAAGGCCGCAGGCGTTCACACTCTCTTCATGTGAGAGTGCAGGTGCGAAGGGATGGTTCCTGTGCAGATGTTGCGGGCAGCTGCCTCAACAAACTCCGCCGTCGTCCCGGACAAGCGAAGCGCAGATCCGGGATCCATAACCACAGGAAGTCGTTTGATGAAGACTCGGAGTTACCTGCTCGCGTGACGACTCCTGCCGGTGGCTATGGGGCCCGGGTTCGCGACTTCGTCGCGCCCCGGGACGACAGTGGGGCTCACACGATCCGTGACGTCTTGTTCCCCCAATAGCGGTCCCGCAGCAGCCGCTTGTACAGCTTGCCCGTTGGCAGCCGCGGCAGTTCCTTCTCGAAATCGACCGAGCGCGGCACCTTCTGCCGCGACAGCGATTGGCCGCAGAAGGCGATCAGTTCTTCGGCGAGCGTCTCGCCCGGCACGATGCCGGGCATCGGCTGCACCACCGCCTTCACCTCTTCGCCGAGATCGGGATTGGGCACGCCGAACACCGCTGCATCGGCGACCTTCGGATGGGTAATGAGCAGGTTTTCGCATTCCTGCGGATAGATGTTCACCCCGCCGGAGATGATCATGAAGGTCGCTCGGTCGGTCAAATAGAGGAAACGATCCTCGTCGACATAGCCGACGTCGCCGACCGTGCTCATGCTGCCGTCGGCCGAGCGCGCCTCCCTGGTCTTCTCGGGGTCGTTGAAATATTCGAACGACGATGCCGTCTTGAACCAGACCTGGCCCGGCGTGCCGGTCGGGCACGCCCTCATGTTCTCGTCGAGAATGTGGAGGTCGCCGAGCAGCACCTTGCCGACGGTGCCGCGGTGGCTAAGCCATTCCTCGCTGTTGCAGGCGGTGAAGCCGAGGCCTTCGGTCGCGCCGTAATATTCGTGGATGATCGGCCCCCACCATTTGATGATGTCGTCCTTGACCAATGCCGGGCAGGGCGCTGCGGCGTGGATCGCAATCTCCAGCGACGACAGGTCGTAGCGGTCGCGCACCTCCTCCGGCAGCTTCAGCATGCGCGAGAACATCGTCGGCACCAGCTGGGTGTGGGTGATACCCCATTGCTGGATGAGCTGGAGATAACGTTCGGGATCGAACGTCTCCTTGATGATCACGGTGCCGCCCATGCGGATCGTGAGGTTCACCGCGGCTTGCGGCGCGGAGTGATAGAGGGGGGCAGGCGAGAGATAGACCATGCCCTCGCGATAGCGCCAAAGCTTTGTCAGGAAATCGAACAGCGGCAGATTGTGCTTCGGCGGTTCCTCCGGCAGCGGGCGCAGGATGCCTTTCGGCCGTCCGGTCGTGCCGGATGAATAGAGCATGGCGGTGCCGAGCCATTCATCGGCGATCGGAGCCTCGGGCAGGTCGGCGGTCACCTCGGCGAGGCCGACGATACGGTCGCTCTCGCCGGGGCCGTCGGCGACGATGCAGAGCTTGATGTCCGGACAGGCCTTGATCGCCTCGCGGGCGATGTCGAGTTTCGCAACGGACGTGATCAGGATTTTCGACTGGCTGTTGACGAGGAGATAGGCGAGTTCGCCCGGCGTCAGGAACGAGTTGATGCAGGTGTAGTACAGCCCGGAGCGCTCGCCCGCGCCGCAGGCTTCGAGGTAGCGCGAATTGTTCTCCATGAAGATCGAATAATGGTCGAGCCGCTTCAAGCCGTGCTCGCGGAACAGATGCGCCAGGCGGTTGCTGCGCGCATCGAGCTCGCGATAGGTGACGGCCTCACCGGTTGCAGCCATGATGAAGGCGGGCTGGAGCGGGCGTAGACGAGCATGCTGACCTGGATACATCAGTCCTCCGGCTTGAAATTATGCGGCGAGAAGCAGGATTTCGCGAATGTCGGCGGGGCCGTCGATCTTGCGTGGGTTGCGCGGGATCCAGTTCGTGCGCATCGCCTGTTCGGCGATGGCGTCGAAATGCTCAGGCGAGACGCGGACGTCGGCGAGGCTGCGCGGCATGCCGAGTGAGCGGATGAAGGCATCGAGCACGTCGCCGGCGTTGTGGCCGGGAAAACCCATCGCGGCGGCGACGATCATCTGGCGCTCGGCGTTGTCGCGCGCATTCCAGCGCATCACCGCCGGCAGCATGATGCAGGAGGTGTAGCCGTGCGGCACGTCGAAGGCCGCACCCAGCACATAGCCAATGCCGTGGCTCGCGCCCATCGGCACGCCGGCGGCGAGCGCGCCCATCGACAGCCAGGTGCCGATCTGCGCATCCATGCGGGCGTCGAGGTCGGCAGGGTCGGCCTTCACCCGCGGCAGCGCGTCGGCGAGCATGGCCAGCCCCTTCACCGACTGCGCGTCGGCATAAGGATGCGTCTCGCGCGAGCAGATCGCCTCGACGCAATGGTCGACGGCGCGGATGCCGGTGGAGAGAAACAGCCATTCCGGCGTGTGCACGGTGATGGCGGGATCGAGGATGGTCGC
This sequence comes from Bradyrhizobium sp. LA6.8, assembly GCF_040547935.1. NCBI lineage: Bacteria > Pseudomonadati > Pseudomonadota > Alphaproteobacteria > Hyphomicrobiales > Nitrobacteraceae > Bradyrhizobium > Bradyrhizobium sp. LA6.8. The sequence continues at coordinate 53,419 of NZ_JBEPQQ010000007.1, read as the reverse complement.
GCGCGGCACCGTGAGCGGATGCCGCAGCATCTGCTTCACATGCGTGACACGGTCGGTGACGCCGGCGATCGCGCTGAATTCGCCGCCGGCGATCGTGGTCGGCACGCTGATCTGGCGCACGCTCGGCGCCGTCATTTCCGGCGCGACGCCCTTGTGCACGCGGATGCGCTCGATGCCCTCGACATCGTCGATGCCGTTGGCAAGGCAAAGCTGCACCGCCTTGGCACCGTCGGTGATCGAGCCGCCGCCCACGGTGACGATCAGGTCGGCGTTCACTTCGCGTGCGGCATTGGTCGCCGCGATCACTGCCTCGCGCGGTGTGTGCGCCGGCATGGCGTCGAACAGGCCGGCGCAGCGCGCGCCGAGCGCGTTTTTGATCTTCGCGATTTCGTCGGTCTGCCGGTTCAGCGTGCCCGAGACCATCAGGAAGGCGCGGTGCGTCCCCAGCCGGTCCATCTGCGCAACAACGGCCTCGGCCGCGGGATGGCCGAATACGACCTCCTCGATCGCGCCGTAAACGACACGTCCCTGGTGCACGCCTGTCCTCCCAGGACAATTCGTCTTGTTTTTGTGGGGGTAATCTAGCCGAGCGGGCGGCATTCGTCATGCGCGAAGACGCTGCCCGTCCTATCGCCGACCCCACAAGCGTGACGAGGTCAGGCGTTAGCAAGCGCGCGGTTCAGCGGGCGCAAGCCTAATTCATGAATAAAATGCATAAGTTCATGCGCATTCTGTCGGCTAATCGCTCGCATCTCAAAGGGCTACCCTTCGATTGAAATCAGAGAAAAAGCGGCGTCGCTTTGAGCCGTCGGGCAATTGCCGGGCAGCGTGTCGACTTGTTTGAGCAGGACATCCAGCAATGAAAACGCGCAAGCTTGGCCCGAGCGGTCTTGAGGTTTCGGCAATCGGTCTGGGCTGCATGGGGCTGAGCTTCGGTCTCGGCCCTGCAGCCGATCATAAGGAGGCGATCGCGGTGATCCGCGCAGCGGTCGAGCGCGGCGTGACGCTGTTCGACACCGCAGAAGCCTATGGGCCGTTCACCAATGAGACATTGGTTGGCGAAGCGTTGGAGCCGGTGCGGGATCAGGTTCTGATCTGCACGAAGTTCGGCTTCAAGATCAACGAGAAGGGCGAGATGCTCGGGCTGGACAGCCGGCCAAGGCACATCCGCGAGGTCGTCGAGGCCTCGCTGAAGCGGCTGCGGACGGACCGGATCGACCTCCTGTACCAGCACCGCGTCGATCCGGCGGTACCGATGGAGGACGTGGCCGGCGCGGTGAAGGAACTCGTTGCGGAGGGCAAGGTAAAGCACTTCGGCTTGTCGGAGGCGAGCCCACAGAACATCCGCAAGGCGCATGCGGTGCTGCCGGTCGCCGCAATCCAGGATCACTATTCGTTGTGGATGCGCGAACCCGAGAGCACGAAGTTTCCGGTCTGCGAAGAACTCGGTATCGGTCTTGTGGCATGGGGACCGCTCGGTCAGGGCTTCCTGACCGGCAAGATCACCAAGGATATGAAGTTCGACGATCCGAACGACCTGCGCAAGGATTTTCCCCGCTTCAAACCCGAGGCGCTCGAGGCCAATTTCAAAGTGGTCGATTTCCTGAAAAGTCTGGCGGCAGACAGGGGCATTACGCCGGCCCAAATCGCACTCGCGTGGCTGCTTGCGCAGAGGCCGTGGATCGTACCGATTCCGGGCGGGACGAAGTTCGATCATCTCGATGACAATCTGCCGGCGGCTGACGTCGAGCTGACGGCCAAGGATTGGCGCGAGATCGATCAGGCCTTCGCCGCCATCGAAATTACGGGCGGAGCCCTGTCGGAAGCTCTGGATGCGGCAATCGACCGCTAGGGCTTTGACCGCGAGGGGATGTCCTTCCTCAAGGATGAAAACGAGATCGACGGCGGCACGACTCGACAGGGCGAGCGCCTGCAGCCGTGTCGTGCAAGAGCGCCGCCGACCGCGACGTCCGGGGCCAGCGGTCTCGCTGTCAACCCGTCATCCGGCTAGGGCATCCTCCCAAGCGTTGCGCGCGCTTTCGTCTTGAAGATTTCATCATTGAAACCCATCTTGTGTCGCCCGCGGGTAGGCGAGTACGCTGCTTTTGCTGCGGCAAATGTGCGAGGGACTTGGGATGAGCGGACCGGACCGAAACGAGCATTTTGTCAAAACGCACGATTTCGTCCTACCTCGACTTTGCGCAATTGCCGGGCTCCTCGCCGCGACGTTCGCTCTCACTGGTTGCGGACAACCGGCCTCGCAGGCCGCCGCCCCACCGCCGCCGCCGGTGACCGTCGCCCAGCCGGTCAAGCGCACCGTCACCGATTGGGACGAGTTCACCGGCCGCTTCGAGGCGGTCGAGGAGGTGCAGGTGCGCCCCCGTGTCGGCGGCTTCGTCAACTCCGTCGAGTTCCAGGACGGCGCGATCGTGCATCAGGGCGACCTGCTCTACGTCATCGACCCGCGCCCGTTCGAGGCGGTGGCCGAGCAGGCGGACGGCCAGTTGTCCGACGCGCGTGCCAAGGTGGAGCTTGCCAAGCGCGAGCTCGACCGTGGCCTGAACCTGGTCCAGACCAGCGCGGTCTCCGAGCAGGCCGTCGACCAGCGTCGCCAGGCCTTGCAGGCGGCGCATGCCGCGGAGACGCAGGCCGCAGGCGCGCTGAAGGCCGCCCGGCTCAATATCGAGTTCACCCATGTGACCGCGCCGCTCACCGGCCGCGTCAGCCGCCATCTCGTCAGCCCCGGCAATCTCGTGCAGGGCAGCGATACCGGCACCTCGACGCTGCTCACCTCGATCGTCGCGCTCGATCCGATCTACGTCTATTTCGACATGGATGAGGCGACCTTCATCAAATACAGCAAGCTGTGGTTCGAAGGCCGCCGCCCGAGCTCGCGCGACACCGCGAACCCGGTGCAGGTGACGCTCGCCGGCGAGACCAAGCCGTCGCATGAGGGCACCATCAACTTCCTCGACAACCGCCTCGATGTATCCACCGGCACACTGCGCAGCCGCGCCGTGATCAAGAACACCGATCTCTCGATCCTGCCGGGCCAGTTCGGCCGCGTCCGGCTGATCGGCAGCGCGCCCTATGAGGCGCTGCTGATTCCCGACGTCGCGGTCGCGACCGACCAGTCCCGCAAGATCGTGTTCGTCGTGAAGCCGGACGACACCGTCGAGGCGCGCCCCGTGGTGCTCGGTCCGCTCGATGAGGGCCTGCGCGTGATCCGCGAGGGGCTGAAGGCGGAGGACCGCGTCATCGTCAACGGCATCCAGCGCGCCCGCGTCGGCGCCAAGGTCGCTCCGTCTCCCGCGCCAGCGCCGGCCAAGCCCGGTGACAAGTCATGAACCTTGGCCGTCTCTCCATCAACCAGCCCATCCTGGCGATGGTGCTGTCGATCGTGCTGCTGATCGTCGGCGCGCTCGCCTATACGACGCTGCCGGTCTCCGAATATCCGCAAGTGGTGCCGCCGACCGTCGTTGTCACCACGCAATATCCGGGCGCCTCGGCGCAGACCGTGTCCGACACCGTCGCAGCGCCCATCGAGCAGCAGATCAACGGCGTCGAGGACATGCTGTATCTCTACAGCCAGGCGACCTCGAACGGGCAATTGACGATCACCGTCACCTTCAAGCTCGGCACCGACCTCGACAAGGCGCAGGTGCTGGTGCAGAACCGCGTCGCGATCGCACAGCCGCAATTGCCGGACGAAGTACAGCGCAACGGCGTCGTCACGCGCAAGAACTCGCCCGACATCCTGATGGTCGTGTTCATGCTGTCGCCGGACGATACGTTCGACCAGCTCTACATCTCCAATTACGCGCTGCTCCAGGTCCGTGACCAGCTGCTGCGCATCGACGGCGTCGGCGATATCCAGATATTCGGCGCACGCGACTATTCGATGCGGCTCTGGCTCGATCCTGACCGTATCGCCAATCTCGGCCTTACATCGACCGAGGTGCTGGCTGCGATCCGTGCGCAGAACGTCCAGATCGCGGGCGGCCAGATCGCCGAACCGCCGATCGCCGACAGGGCCTTCCAGCCAAACCTCGTTTTCACCGGGCGCCTGAAGGACCAGAAGCAGTTCGAGGACATCCTGATCAAGGCCGGGTCCGACGGCCGCACGGTGCGGCTGCGCGACGTCGCCCGCATCGAGCTCGGTGCTCTCGCCTACTCCACCAACAGCTTCCTGCTGCGCAAATCGGCGGTTGCCATGCTGGTGACGCAACGGCCGGGATCGAACGCGCTTGCGACGGCAAAGAATATCTCCGACACCATGGTGAAGCTCAAGGAGAGCTTTCCGAAAGGGCTCGACTACAATATCGGCTACAATCCGACCGAGTTTATCGCGCAGTCCGTCCACGAGCTGATCAAGACCATCTACGAGGCCATGCTGCTCGTGGTCATCGTGGTGCTGGTGTTCCTGCAAGGCTGGCGGCCCGCGATCATTCCGATCATCGCGATCCCTGTCTCGCTGGTCGGCACCTTCGCGGTGATGGCGGCGCTCGGCTTCTCCATCAACAACCTCACTTTGTTCGGCCTCGTGCTTGCGGTTGGCATCGTGGTCGACGACGCCATCGTGGTGGTGGAGAATGTGGAGCGCCATCTCGAGCACGGCTTAAGCCGGCGCGATGCGGCGCTGAAGACCATGGAGGAGGTCGGCGGCGCGCTGGTCTCGATCGCACTGGTGCTCTGCGCCGTGTTCGTGCCGACCGCATTCATTGGCGGCATCTCCGGGCAGTTCTTCCAGCAATTCGCCGTCACCATTGCGGTGGCGACCGCGATCTCCTGCTTCTGCTCGCTGACGCTGTCGCCGGCGCTGGCTTCGATGATCCTCACGCCGCACGCAGAGAAGCGACCGCCTGCCGCCTGGAATCTCCTCGCGCGTGGCTGGAATGCGTTCACCGGCGTCTTCAACCGCGTGTTCGACCGGCTCTCGCATGGTTATGCCGGCCTCGCCAATTTCGTGATCCGCCATTCGGTGGTGATGATCCTGATCTATGTCGTGCTGATCGGCAGCGCCGGCTGGCTGATCGCGACAACGCCGCAGGGCTTCATTCCCGCGCAGGATCGCGGCTACGTCATCATCTCCGTGCAATTGCCGGGCGCGGCGTCGCTGGCGCGCACCACCGAAGTCGTGCGCGAGATCGAGCGGATCTCGCTGGACACGCCCGGCATCGTCCGCGTCGCCGCTTTCGCCGGCTTCTCGGGCGCCACCCGCACGCAGGCGGGCAATGCTGCGGCGCTGTTCCCGGTTTTCGACGAGCCCGAGGCGCGGATGAAGAAGGGATTGTCTGCGAACGCCATCACGGTCGAACTGCGCAAGCGCCTGGCCGCAATCCAGGGCGCCTTCATCATCGTGATTCCGCCGCCGGCCGTGCCCGGCATCGGCACCGGCGGCGGCTTCACCATCCGCGTCCAGGACCGCCAGGGCCGAGGACCTGAGCTGCTCGCCGCGGCCACCGATGAGCTTGTCGCCGCGGCGCGCAAATCGCCGTTGCTGCTCGGCCCCACGGTGTTCTCCCCGTTCTCGGCCAACACGCCGCAGCTCTTCGTCGACATCGACCGCACCAAGGCGCAGAAGCTCGGCGTGCCCATCGCCAGCATCAACGACACGATCCAGACCTACTTCGGATCGACCTACGTCAACGACTTCAACCTGTTCGGCCGCACCTATCACGTCACCGCGCAGGCTGACTTCCCGTTCCGAAAAGAGCCCAGCGACCTCTCGCGCCTGCGCACGCGCAACGCCTCCGGCGACATGGTGATGCTCGGCAGCGTGGTCGAGTTCAAGGACGTCTCCGGCCCCGACCGCGTCGCGCGCTACAATCTCTATGCTGCGTCCGAGCTCCAAGGCGAGCCGGCGCCGGGCACCAGCTCGACCACCGCGCTCAACACCATCAAGAAGCTCGCGGACGACATCTTGCCGAGCGGCTTCACCTTCGAATGGACCGATCTGTCCTATCAGCAGGTCACCGGCGGCAATGCCGGCCTGCTCGTGTTCCCGATCTGCGTGCTGTTCGTCTATCTCGTGCTCGCCGCGCAATATGGCAGCTGGACGCTTCCATTCGCGGTGATCCTGATCGTGCCGATGTGCCTGTTGGCCGCCACCATCGGCGTGCGCATCATGGGGCAGGACGTCAACATCCTCACCCAGATCGGATTCGTCGTTCTGGTGGGGTTAGCTGCAAAGAACGCGATCCTGATCGTCGAGTTCGCACGCGACATCGAGAAGGAAGGCAAGCCGCGGCTGGAGGCCGTCATCGACGCCTGCCGCCTGCGCCTGCGGCCGATCCTGATGACCTCCTTCGCCTTCATCCTCGGCGTGCTGCCGCTGGTGATATCGTCCGGCTCCGGCTCGGAGATGCGGCAGGCGGTCGGCGTTGCCGTGTTCTTCGGCATGATCGGCGTCACCCTGTTCGGCCTGCTGTTCACCCCGATCTTCTATGTGGTGGTGCGGAACCTGGCGGAAGGGCGGAACGAGGGGAAGAAGCCGGAGGTGGTGGCCCCCTAGTTGTCGGTGGCGGCCACTGGCGTACCCACACCCCCCCGCTGTCGTCCCCGCGTAGGCGGGGACCCATAACCACAGGGAGGAGTTTGGCGAAGGCTGGCAACCACTAGCTCGCGCCAAACTGCTCCCTGTGGTTATGGGCCCCGGATCTGCGCTGCGCTTGTCCGGGGCGACACAAATTTTGTAGCTGGCGCCCATACTAACGACCAACATGAAATGGATGGGCAGGCGCGGGGTTCTTCACTAGTATCCGCGCGATTTCAAAACAGAAAACTGCTGGGAGCCAACATATGAAATCAGCACTTTTGGCCGCTGTCGCAACGTCTGCTCTGTTGCTCGCTGCGCCGGCCTCCGCCCAAGGCGTCAAGATCGGCATTCTCAACGATCAGTCCGGCGTCTATGCCGACTACGGCGGCAAATACTCGGTCGAAGCCGCCAAGATGGCGATCGAGGATTTCGGCGGCGAGGTGCTTGGCCAGAAGATCGAGATGGTCACCGCCGATCACCAGAACAAGCCGGATCTCGCCACGTCGATCGCGCGGCGCTGGTACGACGTCGAGAATGTGGACATGATCACGGAGCTGACGACCTCCTCGGTCGCGCTCGCGATCCACGAGCTCTCCAAGGAAAAGAAGAAGATCGACATCGTCGTCGGCGCCGCGACCTCGCGCCTCACCGGCGATGCCTGCCAGCCCTACGGCTTCCACTGGGCCTATGACACCCGTGCGCTCGGCGTCGGCACCGGCGGCGCGCTGACCAAAGCGGGCGGCGACACCTGGTTCTTCCTCACGGCCGACTATGCCTTCGGCTATGCGCTGGAAAAGGACACCAGCGAGATCGTCACCGCCAATGGCGGCAAGGTGGCCGGCTCGGTCCGCGTGCCGCTCAACTCGTCGGACTTCTCCTCCTTCCTGCTCCAGGCGCAGAGCTCGAAGGCGAAGATCGTCGGCCTCGCCAATGCCGGCCTCGACACCACCAACTCGATCAAGCAGGCGGCCGAGTTCGGCATCGTCTCCGGCGGCCAGAAGCTCGCCGGCCTCCTGATGACGCTCGCCGAGGTGAACGGTCTCGGCCTGCAGGCCGCGCAAGGCCTGGTGCTGACCGAGGGCTATTATTGGGACCTCAACGATCGCACCCGCCATTTCGGCGAACGCTTCTTCAAGCGCACCAGCCGGATGCCGAACATGATCCAGGCCGGCACCTATTCGGCGACGCTGAGCTATCTCAAGGCGGTCAAGGCCGCCGGCACCAAGGACCCCGACGCGGTCGCCAAGAAGCTGAAGGAGCTGCCGGTCGACGACGACTTTGCGCAGGGCGGCAAGGTGCTCGAGAACGGCCGCATGGTCCACGACATGTATCTGTTCGAGGTCAAGAAGCCGTCGGAATCGAAGAAGCCGTGGGACTATTACAAGCTGCTCGCAACCGTCCCCGGCGACAAGGCGTTCTTCGCCGCCAAGGACAGCGGCTGCCCGCTGACGAGGTAGCGAGGGGCAAGGGGGCAACGCTGGCGCCACACCCTGGCTGTCGTCCCCGCGAACGCGGGGACCCATAACCCCAGGGAGAAGTGTGGCGCGAGATGCCCACTCCGGGCCTTCGCCAAACTATCCCTGTGGGTATGGGGTCCCGGATCGGCGCTCCGCTTCGCTGCGCTTGTCCGGGACGACGGCGGAGTTTGTGGCCGCCGCGGCCTCACACCATCCGCAACACCACCGCCCCCAATGCCCCCGCCCACAGCGCAATCGCTGCGATGCCCTGGATCGCAAAGCCGGGGCCGCGCTTTGCCGCCGCCTGCGAATAGCCAATGAAGTAGACGATGCGGCCGATGATCCAGACCGCGCCGATTCCCGCTGCAATGGCGTCGCCGATATAGATCGCGAACAGCCAGAGCGCCGGCAGGAAGACCGGCATCCATTCCAGCGTGTTCGCCTGGATGCGGAAGGCGCGCTCGAAATCCGGATGGCCCGACATCGCCGGCACCTTGACACCGGTCCTGGTGCGCGAGCGCGAGACGTTGATGCAGGTGAACATGTAAAATGCGATCGCCAGCAGCGTGACGAGGGCGGTGAGATGATACATCACTGTTTTCCTTGAAGAGGTCGCGCCTCAATAGCCGGTCAGCTCGAGATAGCCAACGCCGTCATGCGTGCCGGCAAAGCTGATCGGCCCTTCCCAATAGGAGAAGCCGGTCCCCATCCAGGCTTTTGGGTTAAGCGGCTTGCAGGCAATCGAGAATGATCGTGAGGGAATCGCGATCTGCCACTCCACCGGCAGCTTGCGCCCCGCGATCTCGGCGGTCGCTTTCGGACTCATCTGGATATCGCCACCCGCGATCATCTGCGTGTCGCCCGCGGCGCTGATCCAGTTGCCGAACGGATAGTCCTGGCCGTCCTTCTGGCGCAGCCGGTACAGCATCAGCTTGTCGCCGGATGCGAGATGTAGCGACAGCCAGTCCCAGCCGGTCTGGTCGGCATCGAGCGGCTGGCTGCTCCACTCGCGGTCCATCCAGGCCTGGCCCGAGACATCGACGGATTTGTCGTCGATCGTGAGGCTGCCGCGGGCGCGGTAGAACGGCTGGCTGTAATAGTAGGACGCCTGCCCGCGCTCGGACTTGCGGCTGTAGCCGTGATCGCCCTGCAACACCACCGGGCGGTCTGCGTCAAACGTCAGCGCATAGCTGAAATCGGTGCCCGACGCCTTCAGCGTCAGCGGCGCCAACGTGCGATCGTCGGTGCGCTCGGACCCTTTCATCTCCCAATCGTCGATCCACGCCGCAAATGGCTTTGCGGTGACGCCGGCCTGTCCAATGCCGCCGCGAGAAAACACCTCGTTGAAGCGGTGGGTGTCGGCGCGCGTCACCGCCGCATGCGCCATCCAGATCTGCTGATTGGCCCAGCCCTCTCCTTGCGGCCCCGACTGCGCCGCCTGGCGGAACAGCGTCCATTGCAGGCCGCACGCCGCGCCGCTGCCATCGACAAGGTTCGCGGTGAGATACCACCATTCGATGCGGAACTCCGGATGCGGCCCGTGATCGGCAGGGAAGCTGAACGTCTTTCCCGGCGTCACCTTCGCAAAGCCGTCGGCGGTCTCGCCGAGCCCGGCATAACCTTGCGCGCCAGCGCGGCGGCCAGCCGCGAGTGCGGCGATGCCGCCGGCAAACGCGCGCCGCGTGATTTTATCAGCGCTCATTGGCAAACACCTTGACGAGGCTCGCCGGCTGCATCCGCGCCAGTCGTATCATCGGCAGCAGCGCGGCAAGCAGCGACGCGATCAGCGCGACCGCGACCAGCTCCACCAGCTGCAGCGGAAACACGTGGAACGGCAGCCGCCAGCCGAACGCCTTCACATTGACGATTGCGATCAGGCACCACGCCACCAGCAATCCGAGCGGCACGGCCAGTAGCGCCGTGAACAGCGCAACCGACAATGTCTTGGTCAGTTCGATCGCGGCAAGGCGCGGCCGCGTGATGCCGATCGCCCAGAGTGGCGCAAGCTGCGGCAGGCGGGAATTTGCGAGCGTCAACAGGCTGGTCAAGAGCGCAATGCCGGCTACGCCTAGCGTGAAGGCATTCAGCGCCGATGTTACCGCAAAGGTGCGGTTGAAGATGCGGATCGATTCCGCCTTCACTGTTGCCTGATCCGCGACGCTGCGGTCGTCGAGCGCGAATTGCTTCTGCAACGCCGCGATCAGGCCGGGGATATTTTCCTTCGCGACGATCAGGCCGACCCGCGTCTGCGGCGTCTGCGGGAAGTGCCGGATCAACGCCGCGACGTTGACGGCGAGCTGCCCCTTGGGGTTGCCGTAATCGGCATAGATGCCGGCGATGTCGAGCTCCCAGGTGCCGCCCGGCGCCGGCACCTCGATGACATCGCCGACGCGGACGTTGAGACGGCGGCTCAGCTGCTCGCTGATGAAGGCGGCATTGCCCGGCACGAGCTGGGTCCAGGCGCGCGGCGCGGTCTCCAGCAGCGGCCAGCGCTCGCGATAGAGTGCGTGATCGGGCAGGCCGAGCAGCTCGACCGGCTGCCCCTGAACCTGCGTATCGGCGCGTCCGCCCGACAGGATCGCCTGCACGTCGCTGCGCTCCTTCAGCCAGCTCCGGATCGCGACGCCTTGCGCATTGTCGGAGGCGCTGATGTAGACGTCGGCGGCAAGCCGCCCGTTGAGCCAGCCGACGAAGGTGCGGCTGAAGGTCTCCACCATGGTGGACACCCCGACATTGACGGCCAGCGCGAGCAGCAGCGCCATCAGGGCCAGCGACAAGCCGGAGAGCTGTTGCCGGCTGTCCGCCCAGAACCACAGCGCCAGCGGCCCCTTCGCCCAGCGCTGGCCCACGAGCAGGATGATCTCGAGGAATGCCGGCAGGATCAGCGCCGCGCCGAACATCAATGCGGCCAGCACGCCGAATCCCGCAATCAGCGATTGCCCGTAGTGCAGCAGCAACAGCGCGACCGCAAACACGGCGCAGGCCGCGCCGCTCTGCAGGATCAGCCAGCGGCGCTGCCGCTGCTGCCAGGCGTAGGGATGCGCGGTCGCCAGCACCGGCATCCTGATCGCCTTGATCAGGCTGGTCGCGGCGGCCACGAGTGCGCCCGCAATGCTGATGCCGATACCGGCAAGCCACCATTCGGAGCGCAGTGTGAGCTGTCCCGGGATCTGCGCGCCATACAGCCCGCGCAGCGACGCCGCGACGTCGGGCAAGAGCGCAGCCGCGATGAAATAGCCGCAGACGAGCCCGATCAATCCTGCGACCAGCGCCAGCGCCACCAGCTCGACCACCAGCACCGTGTTGACCAGCCGCGCCGAGGCACCGCAGGCCCGCAACGTGCGCAGCATCGGCAGCCGCTGCTCGAAGGCGAGGCCGACGGCGGAGTTGACGATGAAGAGACCGACGAAGAACGACAGCAGGCCGAAGGCGGTCAGGTTGAGATGAAAGCTGTCGGTGAGGCGCTCCAGCTCCGTCTCCGCATTCGGCTCGACCCGCTGCAACTTCTCGCCGACGATACTGGCCAGCGGCGCCGGCTTGCCCCTCGGCTTGCCGATCAAAAGCCGCGACACCTGGCCCGGCTTGTTCAGGAGCCGCTGCGCGACGCCGATGTCGACGACGAGTACGCCGGACACGAGCTGCGGCAGCAGGCGCAGCGGCGGCAGTTTTGCGCCGTTGCTGATCGGCGGTGCCGCGCCTTCCTGTTCCTGCAAATCGGTCAGCGTCTCCCGCGCCACCAATGTCTGGCCGGGCGGCGCAACGAAACTGCTCAAATCCGAGGCGCCGAGGCGCGGCGCATTGCCGACGTCGGCCGGCATCGTGACCGGCTCGATGCCGAGCAGCCGCACCGAACGCCCGTTAACCTGGACGCGGCCTTCCAGCACCGGCGAGACCGGCCAGCCCGCGCGGCGGAGTTTTATGAACAGCTCCTGCGAAAAGGTCGCGGCATCAGGCGCCACCAGCATCGCCGTGCGCACGCCGCCGAACGTCGCCGCCGCGCGGTCATAGGCATTGCGGGCCTGCTGGTTGATCGCCTGCACGCCGCTCCACAGCGCGGTCGCCGCGATCAGCCCGATCAGGAGCGTCGCGAACTGCATCTTGTGCCGTCGCCAATGGCTCAGGAGCACCGCGAGGACCCACAGCGCGCGCCTCATGCGATCCGCCCCGCATGCAAGGTCACGTGGCGGTCGAGCGTGCCGGCCAGATGCAGGCTGTGCGTCACCATCAGGAAGCCGCAGCCGGTGCGCGTGACGAGGTCGCGCGTCAGCGCCAGCACGTCGTCGGCGGTATCCTCGTCGAGATTGCCGGTCGGCTCGTCCGCGAGCAGCAGTGATGGCTTTGTCGCCAGCGCCCGGCCGATCGCGACCCGCTGCTGCTGGCCGCCCGATAATTGCTCTGGATAACGCTTGAGCAGATTGCCGAGCCCGAGCCGCTCGATCAGCTCCTTTGACCATGCCGCATCGTGACGGCCGGCGATCCGCGCCTGGAAGACCAGATTGTCGGCGACCGACAGGCTCGGGATCAGATTGAACTGCTGAAAAACCAGGCCGATCCGGTCGCGCCGCAGCTCGGCCCGGCCCGCGTCCGAGAGCTTGGTGACCTCGGTGTCCTCCAGGCGAATTGTGCCGCTGTCGGCGGCATCGAGACCCGCGATCAGGTGCAACAGCGTGCTCTTGCCGCTGCCGGACTCGCCGGTCAGCGCGACGCGCTCGCCGGCCTTGAGGTCGAGGTCGACACCACGCAGCACATGGACCGGCTCGCCGGCCGAGGAGAAGGTCTTTGAGAGGTTTCGGATGCTCAGCAAGGTCAATGCGCCGGACGGAATTAACTCAATGCTGCGTAGCACACTTGCCGTGGAAATGCCGGGGTTGCGTTGGCCTTGAAGCCGTTGTTAGCTCCCAAAACGGCCAAATCAAAAACGTGCCGACAAAAAGACATACGGGGAGATTGATGAGCGCTCAGGGAACGCCCGACGTTGCGGGCAGGACGGCAGGGGAAACCAAGGCAACGCCGAAGGGCGCCTGGACCGTCACTTTTCTCCTCTTTCTCTTCATGGTGGTGAACTTCGCGGACAAGATCGTCGTCGGTCTCGCCGGCGTGCCGATCATGACCGACCTGAAGCTCGATGCCGAGCAATTCGGCCTGCTCGGCTCCTCGTTCTTCTTCCTGTTCTCGATCTCGGCCATCGTGGTCGGCTTCATCGTCAACAAGGTGCCGACGCGCTGGGTGCTGCTGACGCTGGCGGTGATCTGGGCGCTGGCGCAGTTCCCGATGGTGGGCACCGTCTCGTTCACCACGCTCCTGATCTGCCGCATCGTGCTGGGCGCTGGCGAAGGACCTGCCTTCTCGGTCGCAGCCCACGCCATCTACAAATGGTTCCCCGACGAGAAGCGCACGCTGCCGACCGCGATCCTGTCGCAAGGCTCGGCCTTCGGCGTCATCCTCGCCGTGCCGGCGTTGAACTGGGTCATCGTCAATCACTCCTGGCACTACGCCTTCGGCGCGCTTGGCGTCGTCGGCCTGCTCTGGGTCTGCGCCTGGCTGACGTTCGGCAAGGAAGGCCCGCTCGAGGACACGCAGGTTCTCGCCGTCACCGAGCCGAAAATCCCCTATGTGCAGCTGCTGACCTCGCGCACCTTCCTCGGTTGCGTGATCGCGACCTTCGGCGCCTATTGGGCGCTGTCGCTCGGCCTCACCTGGTTCACGCCCTTCATCGTCAAGGGCCTGGGCTTCTCGCAGAGCCAGGCCGGCTACGTCTCGATCCTGCCCTGGGTGTTCGGCGCGACCGTCGTCATCTTCACGGGGTGGGTCTCGCAGGTGATGATGGCGCGCGGCTACACCACGCGCATCTCGCGCGGCGTGCTCGGCTCGGTGCCGCTGATCATCGGCGGCCTGATCCTGGCGATGATGGCGCATGTGCAGGGTGCTGGCCTGCAGATCGCGCTGCTCGTCGTCGGCTCCGGCCTGTGCGGGGCGATCTACGTCGTCTGCCCGCCGATGCTCGGCGAGTTCACCCCGGCGTCGCAGCGCGGCGCGGTCATCGCGATCTACGGCGCGCTCTACACGCTGTCGGGCATCATCGCGCCGAGCGTGATGGGCGCCGTGATCCAGCGCGCCGGCAACATGGTCGACGGCTACCTGACCGGCTTCACCATCAACGCGGTGGTGATGGTCGGCTCCGGCGTCATCGGCCTGCTGCTGCTGTGGCCGAACACGGAAAAGGCCAGGCTGACCCGCGGTGCGGCTCCGCAGGCCGCGGCGCTGAAGGGCGCGGTGTCGCCGACGTAAGGGGCGCGATTGCTCCAGGCACACTGTCGTCCCGGGGCGCGCGAAGCGCGAGCCCGGGACCCATAACCACAGGGAGTGGTTTGGCGATGACTCGGAGTGACCAGCGTGGCGCCGCAACGAATCCCTGTGGATATGGATCCCCGCGTTCGCGGGGATGACAGCGAGAGTGAGGCGCGGCTTTCGCGCCTCAGACTCGGTCTTCGCTAGCTCGCCATCCCCTGCGCACCCCGGATCAACTTCCCCGGTCGCCTTCCCGTGGCCTCACCGTGCCGCCGCGTCACCACGCCCGACACAATTGTCGCCTCATAGCCGTCGACATCCTGCAACAGCCGCCGCCCGCCGACCGGCAGATCGTAATGCACCTTCGGCGGATGCAGATGCAGCCGGTCGTAGTCGATCACATTGACATCGGCTTTATAGCCGGGGGCAACCAGCCCGCGATCGGTGAGGCCGACCGAGAGCGCGGTCTTGCGCGACTGCGCGGCGACCACGAACGGAATCGTGAGCTTCTCGCCGCGCGTGCGGTCACGCGTCCAGTGCGTCAGCAGATAGGTCGGGAAGCTGGCATCGCAGATGATGCCGCAATGCGCGCCGCCGTCGGAGAGGCCGGGCACCGATTGCGGATCGATCAGCATCTCGCGCGTCGCGTCGAGATTGCCGTCGGCATAGTTGAGGAAGGGCACGTAGAGCATGCCGCGGCCCTCGTCGGAGAGCATCGCATCGTAGGCGAGCTCTTCCGGCTGGCGGCCCTGCTTGCGCGCCTGCGGCCCCAGCGCGTTCTCCGGCGGCTGCTCGTAATCGGGGGGATCGCCGAGCAAAAACATCTTGTCGTAGTTGGGCCGGAAGAACAGCGGATCGTCGG
Organism: Bradyrhizobium sp. LA6.8; assembly: GCF_040547935.1. Taxonomy (NCBI): domain Bacteria; kingdom Pseudomonadati; phylum Pseudomonadota; class Alphaproteobacteria; order Hyphomicrobiales; family Nitrobacteraceae; genus Bradyrhizobium; species Bradyrhizobium sp. LA6.8. The sequence goes on along the minus strand of NZ_JBEPQQ010000007.1, from coordinate 38,274 downwards.
TCGCGGTCGCCGTCTCGCTCAGGATCGCCTTGCGCACCTCCGGCCGATGCAGCCGCGCCAGGCGCTCCCTGAGCGGCAGATGCGCGATCGCCTTGTAGCTCGGATGGGTCTGGAACGGATTGCGCGACAGCTCGAGCCCAAGCAGCAGGCCGACCGGGCGCGCCGCGATCTGCGCGGTGATGGAGAGGCCGCGTTGTGCGGCCGCATTGATCTCGTCCAGCGTCTGGCGCCAGCGGTTTGGCGCCTTGTCGTTCTGCGTGATCGAGAACGAGATCGGGCACTTTGTGCTGTCGGCGACCCGCAGCATCATCGGCAGATCTTCGTGGAGGGTGGAGAGGTCGAGCACGAATTGCAGCACGCTGCGGCCCTGGCTGTGCATCGCGCCGGCAATGGCGGTGAGCTCGTCCTCGCCGGCCTTCAGCGTCGGCGTGAAATCGCCGGTCGAGGTGCGGTGGTTGAGCGTGCGCGAGGTCGAGAAGCCCAGCGCGCCCGAGCGCACCGCCTCGCCCGCGAGCTTCGCCATCGCCGCGTTGTCCTCGGCGGTCGAGGGATCGCGGCGCGCGCCGCGTTCGCCCATGACATAGACGCGCAGCGCCGCATGCGGCAGCTGCGCGCCGACGTCGATGTCGAAATCGCGCTTCGACAGCCAGTTCATGTAATCCGGAAAGCTTTCCCACGCCCAGGGAATGCCGGCGCTCAGCACGGGCTCGGGAATGTCCTCGACGCCTTCCATCAGCTGGATCAGGCGGGTGTGGTCGGCAGGCTTGCACGGCGCGAAGCCGACGCCGCAATTGCCCATGATCGCCGTGGTGACGCCGTTCTGCGACGACGGCGTGATGTCCTGACTCCAGGTGACCTGGCCGTCATAATGGGTGTGCACGTCGACGAAGCCTGGCGTGACGAGCTTGCCGCGCGCGTCGATCTCTTCCTGTCCCTTCGCGGAGATCTTCCCGACCTCGGTGATCTTGCCGGCGGTGATGGCGACATCCGCCTCGAACAATTCGCCGCCGCTTCCATCCGCGACGGTGCCGCCGCGGATCACGAGATCAGGGGTGCTCATGGTGTCTCTTCCCAGTTTGTTGTTTTGCTTGAACGCATTTTCGGGCGCGCAAGCGAAGTGTCAACCGCGGGGAAGTGCGCTCAGGGTTGCGTGGCAGCCTTGGCTTGCGGCTTCCGCTCCGTAAACGGCGACAGCACCACGGTCGCGACCATGAAGATCACGGACGCCCCGAACACCCAGTGCGGCGCGCTCTGGTCCATGATCCAGCCGAACAGCAGCGGGCTGACGATGCCGCCGAGATTGAAGCCGGTGGAGACGATGCCGAAGGCGCGGCCCGCCGCACCCGGAGGCGCGGCGTTGCGCACCAGCATGTCCCGCGAGGGCGCGATCACGCCGGAGAGGAAGCCCGCCATCATCATCGCGGCGGTCAGCATCCCGCCGGGCAGCGTGACCAGCGCGATCAGCAGCACGATCGCTGCATTCGCGGCAAAGCAGGCGGCTGCGACATAGCCGTGGCGCGCGGTGCGGTCGGCGAGGAAGCCGCCGGCGAGCACGCCTGCGGCGCTGGAGCCGAGAAACGCCGTCAGCGCCACGTTGGCGGCGGAGTAGGACGCGCCGTAGCCGCTCATCAGCGCCACCACGCCGAAATTGTTGATGCCGGCGACCGACAGGCTGAGCAGCATGAACAGCACGGTGAGCGTGATCAGCGCCGGCGTGATGACGGCCTGCTTGGGCGCGTTTTCGTTGCCCGGCTTGGTCTTGTGCGCGCCGGCATCGGGAATGTTCATGACGACCAGCAGCAGGGCCACCAGCACGGCGATCGCGCCCGACGCGATCAGCGCACCCGTGCCGCCGGAGACGGTGACGAGCGCCGCGACGATCGCCGGCGCCACGGCGCCGCCGAGATAGCCGGCAAAGGTGTGGACCGAGAAGGCGCGGCCCATCCGCGCCTCATCCATATGCTCGGCCAGGATGGCGTAGTCAGCGGGGTGGTAGACGCTGTTGGCAAGACCCAGCAGCACCGCGCACGCAATCAGCGAGGCATAGCTGAGGTGCAGGCCGAGCAGGATCAGCGCGAAGCCGCCGAGCGCGAGCCCGCCCAGCAGGATCTTGCGCGCGCCAAAATGGTCGACGAGATAGCCGGTCGGCGCCTGCGTCAGGCCGGATACGACCGCAGAGACGGTGAGCGCGAAGCCGAGCTCGATATAGCCGACGCCGAGCTGGCTCTTCAGGAACGGAAACAGCATCGGCAGGACCAGCAGATGGAAATGGCTGACCCAATGCGCGATCGAAATCCCGGTCAGCGTGCGCAGCGCGCTGTCCGCCTTGCCTTGTTGCGGTGCGGCGAGAACGTCGACCATTGCAGTTCCGTTTCACGTCCTTAAGCGGACGCGCAAACTATCGGGGAGAGCCGTTATTTGTCCATGAACGCGGGCGCATGGCAGGTAGCGCGGGTGGGGCTTCCATCCCTGCGTTCGCAGGGACGACATGGGAGGGTGTCGCGTCAGTGCGCGTCAAAGCCGAGCTTCACCCCTCACAACGGCTCGTCATCCGAACCGTAGCGGTCGCGTTTCGGCGTCGCGATGTCGCCGTCGTCGTAATCGTCGTCGTCGAGCGGAGGCGAGGGCTTCTTCGCCTTGTCGTCCGCTTGCTTGTTATCAGCGACTTTGGGCGGCTTGCGCGGCTTGGCGGTCTTGGCCATGGGTGATCCCGGATGGTGATGCGTCATCCGCTTCTACCCCAAAAATATGTGCGGTTCCTGACTTACCGCAAGAAGGGGGCGTCAGTGCACCACAGGCCCGCCGGCCTTCTTCCAGGCATCGATGCCGCCGGCGATGTGGGCAGTGTTGGAAAGGCCGGCTTCCTTGGCGGCGGCGACAGCCATCGCCGAGCGTTCGCCGAAGGCGCAGAAGAACACGACGCGGCGGCCGGTGGCGGCCGCGACCTCGCGCAGCATGCCGCCGGGCTTCAGACTGTCTTCAACGGACGGGTAGGGCGTATGCAGCGCGCCTTCGAGCATGCCGTGCTTCATCCGCTCATTGGTCTCGCGCAGATCGACCAAGAGGATATCGGGACGGCCGAGCGAGCGGATCGCCTCGACGGCGCTGACTGCACGGCCCTCTTTCTCCAGCTCCTCCTGATGCAGGCCGACATGCATGTTGGCGGGCACCGCGACGTCCATCATTTTCGGATTGGGCAGCTTCAGGTTCGCCATCAGCTCGATATATTCGTCGACCGAACGCACCTGGAGCCGCGGATTGTAGCGCTTCTCCTCGCCGATGGTGGAGACGGTGTCGCCCTTGTAGTCATGCGCCGGGAACACCATCGTCTCGTCCGGCAGCTTGAGCAGGCGATTGAAGATCGACTCGTATTGCGCGCGCGACGAGCCGTTCTGGAAGTCGGTGCGGCCGGTACCGCGGATCAGAAGCGTATCCCCGGTGAAGACGCGGTCGCCCATCAGATAGGAATAGGAATCGTCGGTGTGGCCGGGCGTGTACATCACGTCGAGCGACAGGCCCTCGATCGTCACCTTGTCGCCGTCGGCGACCCGCATCGCCACAACGTCGGCCTTGGTCTGGTCGCCCATCACGGTCATGCAATGGGTGCGGTCGCGGAGCTCACCGAGGCCGGTGACGTGATCGGCATGCAGATGGGTGTCGACGGCTTTCACCAGCTTGAGGTCGAGTTCGCGCAGCAGCTGGCAATAGCGGTCGACCTTCTCCAGCACGGGATCGAGGATCAGCGCCTCGCCGCCGGGGCGGCTGGCGAGGACATAGCTGTAGGTGCCCGAAACGCTGTCGAAGAGCTGGCGAAAGATCATGGCAAGACCCGGCGTGGAACTAGTTCCGAGGATTCTACTACGCCAGAGGCTGGAAAGAGAAGCAATTCACTGTGTAGAGAGTGAAATTTAGAAAATTATTATTCTGCGTGATGGGGTGGGGGGCGGTTTTGCCGTAGGTCCTTGCCCCACCACCGCTGTCATCGCCCGCGAAGGCGGGCGATCCAGTATTCCAGAGGCCGTGGTGGGATACGGAGGGGCCGCGGCGTACTGGATTCCCCGCTTTCGCGGGAAATGACACCGAGGGTGGCGCGGCGCCGTGCCCCGACAAAAAGGTCAGGGCCGCACCACCGTGTACCCATTCTCCGCCAGGAACAGGATCTGCCCGACGCCCACCTGCACCGGCGTCGCAGCGGGGATGAACTCCGGCCGGTTTCCGGTCTCCCGCTCGATCGTGTCGATCGTGTTGAGGCAGATATCGAAGCGCACGCCCTGCACGATCAGGCTTTCGACCTGCTTGCGGCGCTCGCTGCCGGTGAACAGGAGATCAATGCCGGGGCCGAACACAACCACCTCGATCGCGACCTTGTCGGGATCGTAGGCCTTCAGGAGATTGTTGGCGACGCTCAGCACCAGCGCGTGCTTCTTCGCATCGCCGTCGGAGAGCTGAAGCACGATCTTGTGCTCGGCGAACGGCTTGTCCTGGAGCGGCACTTGCTGTGCCGAGGCCCATGGCGTGGCGAAGGCGAGCGCCGCCAGCAGCATCGCGCAGCAGATTTGCGATCGCATCATCCCTGTCCTGCAATGCCTGGATTGCCCTCGACGCCCTTCAGCGTCACGCCGGAGCCGAGCCGCTCCTGAAACATCCGGCCCGAGCGCAGATATTTGGCGACGACATCCCACACCGGTGCGCCCTGCTGGCCGTTGACCGAGGCCCAGCCCGCGACCTTGTAGCGGTTGCTCGCGCTGAGCGCCTTGCCGCCATTGAGCTTCAGTTCGGAGATGCGGCTGCCGACCGCATCGGTCGGCGTGCAGGTGTAGCTGAGCCCGCCGGCGCGCACCATGTCGCCGCCCTGCTGGTAATAGGGATCGGGGTTGAAGAGGTTGTCGCAGATGTCTTCCAGCACCTCCTTGATCTGGGCGCCGGTCATCTCCTGCACATAGGTCTCGGGATAGGTGATCGCGGTTTCCGCGAGCACATCCTCCATGGTCAGCGGCTGGCCGGACAGTGCGGTGACGCCCCAGCGGAAGCCCGGCGACAGCGCGATCTCGGCATCGAGTTCGCTGCGCAGCGCGGTGCAGATCAGCTCGTCGACGGGGCCGGCGAAATTGTCGCGGCGGTACAGCAGGCGGTCGGGCGTTGCGATCTTTTCCGACCAGTCGGTCACATGCGGCGCGCGCACCCGGCCGATCAGCTCGGCCATGCCAGGGTCGGGCTTCAGCAGCTCGGAATAGACCGGCAGCAGATGGTACCTGACATCGCCGACCTTGCCCTTGTCGAGCGCGAGATCGAGGACGCCCAGAAATTTTCCGTTGGAGCCGGCATTGGTGACGAGCGTCGTGCCGCTCGCGTTCTTCACTGCGATTGGCTGCGGGATCGCATCATGGGTATGGCCGCCGAGGATGACGTCGATGCCGGTGACGCGGCTCGCGAGCTTGAGATCGACGTCCATGCCGTTGTGCGACAGCAGGATGACCGCATCGACCTTCTCAGTGCCGCGCAAGGCATCGACATGCTTCTGCAACTCCTCCTCGCGGATGCCAAAAGTCCAGTCCGGCGTGAACCGCTTGGGATGCGCGATCGGCACATAGGGGAAGGCCTGGCCGATGATCGCAACACGATGGCCGCCGAGCTCCTTGATCATCGAAGGCTTGAACACGCGCCCGCTCGCCTTGTCGAAGGCGGGGGCGTCGTTGAACGCGGCCTCCTCGGTCAGGAAGACGTTCTGCGCCAGAAACTCGCCCTTGAAGCGCTCGAGATTGTCGCGCAGCGCCTGCTCGCCATAGGTGAATTCCCAATGCCCGGTCATCGCCTCGATGCCGAGCAGATTGGCGACCTCGACCATGTCGCGGCCCTGCATGATGTTGGCAAGACCCGTGCCCTGCCAGAGGTCGCCGCCGTCGACGAGCACGGAGTGCTTTTCGCCGGCATCGCCGCGCAAGCGATCGATCAGTGTCTTCAGATGGGCGAAGCCGCCGAGCTTGCCGAAGCGGCCCGCGGACTTCTCGAACTCGAAGCAGCTGAAGGCATAGGCATCGGCGCTGTCGGAGCGGATCCCGAACCGTTCGAGGAAAGCGCGGCCAACCAGATGCGGCGGCCGTCCTGCCATCTCCCCGATGCCGATATTGACGCTGGGCTCGCGGACATAGACCGGGTTGAGCTGCGCATGCGTGTCGGTGGTGTGCAGGATGCGCGCATTGCCGAACCGTTCGAGGTCGTAAATGCTCGCAGTCTCGGCGCCGCGCGCGAGCCGCGGCAGGCTGAGCGATGTGGCGACAGCAGCGGTGCTCTTCAGGAAATCGCGGCGGCGGATGGCCATTCAGAAATTCTCCGCGCCTCTCAACGGCAATTCGACGGTTCCACGAGATTTTTAGTCTAGCGGATTTCCATCGCCTTCCACGCCTCTTTTTCTGACGTCGCCTGGAAGATCGAGGCCTTCGCCAGCGCCTCGGCCTCCTTCGAAGCGGCAACCGCGCGGTCGAAATCGCCGCCGTCGGCCGCCTTCTTGGCTGCCGCCAGCGCAGATACGGTCACGGTCCACTGGTTGCGCATGCCGGCTGCCTCCTTGGAGGCGGCCTCCGCAGCGGCATAGGCCGCCTTGTAGTCCGCCTCGTTTGCCGCGCGCGCTGCCGGCGCGAGGCTCAATGCGAGCAACATGGCGAGAGGAAGTGACAGCTTCATGGCCGCGCTCCCGGCCCTGAAATCGGCAGGCCGTTGGCGACGTAGGACAGGAAATATTCGACGTCGCGATATTCATCGGCCTGCGGCTCCAGCGGAACCGCGCGGGTCTGGCTGTTGCAGGTGACGAAGCGGCGGCTGGTCGTGCCCATGCCGCTCCATTCGGAGCGGTAGATCGGCATCGCGTTCAGAATGCCGAGTGCCGGCGCCAGGATCTCGGCGCGGATGCGCTCGCCCGGGCTCTGCACATGGCAGCTCGCGCAGGAGAAATTCATCTGGCCGCGGCGCGTGTAGAAATAGCGCTTGCCGTTCTCGTACGCGGCGAGCGCGCGGGGATCATCGGGTATCTTGATGTCCATCGGCTTGCCGCGCGAGGTGAACGCCATGTAGGCGGTGAGCGAAGCCATCTCGTCCTTGACGTAGGAATAGGGCGCCTCGCCATTGGCCTCGCGGCAGCGGTTGAGCGCGAGCTCCAGCGTGACGACCTTGCCTTCCTTCTCGTCGAAGTAAGGATAGTTCTGGCGGATGCCGATGCCGCCGTTCGGGAAGCAGTCGGCATAGGTCTTGCCGTTCTTGAACGGGGTCGCGAACATCTCCTTGCCGGCGTCGAGCGCGAACTCGTAGGGCGGGAATTCTTCCTTCTCCTGCCACTGCCGCTTCATGTCCTCGTTCATCGAATAAGGACCGTTGACGAAATCCTCGTGCTTCACGGTCGGAAACTTCTGGAAGAAGAAGTTCTGGAACGCTTTCGCATCGGCAACGGGATCGACCTTGTCGGCCGCGATCACGCGCGGAGAGGTGAGGGCGAACGCGACCAGCGCGGCGCTCAACGAACCAAGGAGAAAGAAGCGGGCATTCATCACGAAATCTTCGCGGTGGTCGTGTCCGACCCGCCCTTGTTGTCGGTCCAGGAGACTTTGAGGTCGTCGCCCTTCTTGGCGCCTTTGAAGCTGAACTTGACGTAGGGGTCCTTGGAGACCGCGGTGCCCCAATCGGCGACGAAGACGTCCTTGCCGTTACATTCGAACTTCAATCGCTGGATGAAGTGCGCCGGAATCAACTCGCCCTTGGCGTCCTTGACCAGGCCGGTGTCCATGGGGTGCTGGATCAGCACCTGCACCTCGGTGATGTCGCCGTTGGCCGTGGCGCGGACGCGAATGCTGGATGCCATCTAACTTCTCCTAACCGCCGCAGCCGCCGACTGTGACTTTGACTTCCTTGGTCGCGCTGTAGAGCTTGCCGTCGGCTTCCACGATCGCGGTCACGTTGGTGGTCTTGGCCATCTTCAGGCGGTTGGCGACAGCAGGGATCGTGCCATCGGGAATCTTGTAGCTCGCCGCGAGCGCGCTCGGATTCTCGGCCACGAAGAACGAGATCGAGGTGACCTTGTCGAGCGTCGTCGTCACCGAGATCGGCACCACGCCGCCGTTCTCGGCGATCTCGGGCGCATCGAGCTTGACCTTGTCGGACGGCTCGGCGGTCTTGCCGTAGAGCGCCTTGATCGCGTCCGCCTCGCTCTTCTGCTTGAATGCTTCTTCCGGATATTTGTCGTTGGCCGCTGCATGCGCGGGCGCGAACGGCAGGTTGCCGAGGCCGAGCAGCGCGACGCCGGCTGCGCCCTGAAGAATCAGGCGCCGCGTCGCATGAGGGCCGGTGGTGATGGTCATCTCAAATCTCCTGGACATTCTCTTGGCGTGCCGGCGGTCACAGGGTCTGGAGGAAATCAACGATCGCGCTGATCTCCTGCTCGGTCAAAATCCGGTTCCGGCCGAACGGCGGCATCATGGTCTGCGGATTGCGCTTGGTCTCGTCGAAGATGATCGCGACCAGCTCGTTGCGATCAGGGTATTTTGACTTGAGGTCCTTGAGCTCCGGTCCGATCGTGCCCGGCAGGTCGCCGCCCTTGATGACGTGGCAGGTCAGGCAATTGCCCTTGCCGCGGTCGAAGGCGAGCTTCTGGCCGTCAGCCACGGCGGATTGCGCCCGCGCGGGGCCTGCGGCAAGGCCGGCGGCGATCGCCAGCAGGACGTAAAGGACAGGCGTCCGTGGGAAGGCGGTCAAGGCGTCATTCCGAGGCGTTATGTCGATGATCTCGTTCGCGGAAATATAGTGTTCCAAAGCACAAAGGGCATCGGCTGACAATCAAGACTATGCGCGCGGCAAAATGGAGTTAATATCTTCCGCATTGCAACTAAAGAGCTTATTTGTCCGGCGGATTCGGGCCAGGAGCGCTGGCCGGCTGTTTTCGGGGCGTTTGGGCGCCCATCGTGTTTTTTCCCGTTCTCGTTTTTTCAAGGGGACCTCAATTGGCTGAATATGTCGTCGAATTTGGCAGGGACGGCGGACGGGTCGAGTCGGATGGGCGGCTCGATGCACCGGCATTTCATCGCAATCACGAGCCGCTCTGGGCGGCGCTGGAAAAGCATCTCGCAGGCCTGACCGGCAACGTCGTCGAGCTCGGCAGCGGAACCGGCCAGCACGTGGTCCATTTCGCCCAGCACACGCCCGGCCTGATCTGGTGGCCGAGCGACCTCAACCAGCGCCACCTCAAGAGCATCGAGGCCTGGCGCGTTCATTCGGGCCTGCAAAACATCCGCTCGCCCCTGCGGATCGATCTCACCGACCCCGACTGGTGTCCGGAGATGCGAAGCGGCCAGGGTCCGACGAGTCTGGCCGCATTGTTCTGCGCCAACGTCATCCACATCGCACCATGGAGCGTGGCCGAGGGCCTGTTCGCCGGTGCCGGCCGTTACTTGCGGGCCGACGGCAAGCTGTTCCTCTACGGTCCGTTCAAGCGCGACGGCAAGCACACCGCGCTCAGCAACGCCGTGTTCGACACTTCGTTGCGCGAAGGCAATCCCGAATGGGGCGTGCGTGATATCAGCGACGTCGAGACGCTCGCCCGCGGAGCCAGCCTTCGCCTCGTCGACACGATCGAGATGCCGGCGAACAATCTGACGCTGGTGTTCGCGCGCTAAGCCACGAAGGCGGTGCGCTCCCTCCCCCCTTGCGGGGGAGGGCGGGGGAGAGGGATAGCCCAGGAAACGGTCTATCCATCGACGACCTGCCGCACGCGCGAATCGAGAGAGTCCCCGCGTGGCCACCCCTCTCCCTGCCCCTCCCCCGCAAGGGGGGAGGGAATGAGAGAGCGGTGCCCGCCTCACGTCGCAAAGCTACACACGCGCAGACGACGCATCGACTACGCCTCCCCGTCCTTCCACCCGATCCTGTCCTTCAAGAACCGGAAGCCGATCACCTCGAACCCCGCGCGCTCCTTGTTGTCCTTGCCGTAGCCATGGCCGCCGGCTTCCGGCTCGTAGAACCAGGCCTCGTAGCCCATCGCCTGCAGCTTTGCGGCCATCTTGCGCGCGTGGCCGGGATGAACGCGGTCGTCACGCCGTGTCGTGGCGATCAGGATCGGCGGATAGGACTGGCCGGCCTTCACGTTGTGATAGGCCGAGTAGGTCTTCAGCCACTCCCACTCTTCGGGCTTATCAGGGTCGCCATATTCCGCGATCCAGCTCGCGCCCGCGAGCAGCTTTGTGTATCGGCGCATGTCGATCAGCGGGATCGTGCAGAACAGCGCGCCGAAGCGCTCGGGGTAGCGCACCAGCATGTTGGTGATGAGGATGCCGCCGTTCGACCCGCCTTGCGCCGCGATCCGCTTTGGCTTCGTCACGCCGCGTCGCACGAGATCGGCGGCAACGGCCGCGAAATCATCGTGCGAGAGTTTCTTGCCGGCGAGGCGCCCGGCATCGTGCCAGCGGGTGCCGAACTCGCCGCCGCCGCGCAAATTCGCCTGCACGATGGTGCCGCCGCGCTCGAGCCACAGCTTGCCGAGCGAGGGGTTGTAGTACGGCTTCACCGCATGGGCGAAGCCGCCATAGGCGCTCATATAGACCGGCGCATCGCCGGTCTCGCCGGCCGGACCCGTCTGCACATAGGGAATGCGCTCGCCGTCGATCGAGATCGCCTCGTGCTGTGTGACCACGAGGCCGTCGGCGGTGAACGTCTTCGGCGCCTGCTTCAGCACGGTCGGGCTTGCGACGCCGCGCTCCAGCAACAGCAGCGACGGCGGCCTGAGCGGATCCTGCACATTGGCGAGCAGGTCGCCATTGCTCTCGGACGGATGGCGATCGAGCGGCCAGATGTCGACGACGCCGATTTGCGGGAGGCCGGGAAGCGTCTCGCGGCTCCAGTCGCCGGCGGATGGTGTGAAGATCTCGAAGCGCGGCTGCAGCTCGTCGAGGATCGACAGCACCAACTTTCCCGCCGCCCAGAACAGACCTTGCAGGGCCTGCCGCGGCCCGGGTTCGAACAGGACGATGAAATCGCGGCTGCCGGCGAGGAATGCCGAGAGCGAGATGCCGAGCACGGTGTCGGTGGCGTAGGTCCGCCCCTCGACCTGCCAGTCCTTGCGCAGCTTCATCGCGAACCAGTCGCCATGCGCCTGCATCCAGATGCCGGTCGGCAGATCGAGCTTCGTCGTCGTGCCGGCCGCATCGCGCAGCCAGATCGCGTGATTGAAGAAGTCGATCTGGTCGACGATCCACACCCGCGGCGCCGGTCCCGTGTCGTCGGCCATGCCTGACATCGCCATGTGATCGGCCGTGGTCTCGAGGATTACCTGCGCCCGATCGACGGGCTCGCCGCGCCGCCACACGCGAACGGTCCGCGAATATCCGGAAGTCGTCGCCATGCCCTCGCCATGGGCGCTCGACAGCAGCAGCGTATCGGCATCGATCCAGTCCACGCCGCCCTTGGCCTCCGGCAGCGTAAATCCGTCCGCAACGAAGCTTTTGGTGTCGAGGTCGAATTCCCGCAAGGTGACGGCGTCGCTGCCGCCGCGCGACAGGCTCAGAATCGCCCGCGAGCGTCCGGGCATCGTGGCGATCCCGCTCAGCAGCCAGTCCTCGCCTTCGCTCGCCGCGAGTTGGTCGATGTCCAGCATGATCTCCCACGCCGGATGCGGTTTGCGAAACTCCGTTAGCGTGGTTCGCCGCCACAGGCCGCGCGGGTTGGTGGCATCCTTCCAGAGATTGTGTAGGTCGCTGCCGCGCCGGCTGACATAGGGGATGTTGTCGGGACGATCGTAGATCGCCGCGAGGACATCGCGGTCGCGCTCGAAGGCCGCGCCCCCGAACGCGGCGAGCGTCAGTTGATTCTGCCGCGCGACGAAATCGAGCGCCTGCTTGCCTTCGATCTCCTCCAGCCAGAGCCAGGGATCGTCGTCGGGAGCGCTGAGCGTGGGCCGGTCGTCGACAGACATGAACGATACTCCCAGAGGTCGCGGCGGATAGGATTTGATCGAGCGCAAGCCGTCAATAGCGCGGTCCGGTATCATCCGCCCGATTGCGTCAGAGGCATGGCCTGCGCCCGTTTGCGCCGGTTGCCCGCCCTCCCGCGCCCCTCCATAGTGCCGGGAATCAACAAGTCCTCTTTAAAGATCCTTGGGCGGAAATGCCGATGTTAGACGTGACTACAGCCCACGAAATCGCTGCCGACGCCCGCGTGCGTGCCAATGTGGTGCGCCTTGCCGCGGGGCAGGCGCTGACCGGCGCCAACTCGGCGGTGATCTTCGCCACCGGCTCGATCGTCGGCGCGACGCTCGCACCCGACATGTCGCTCGCGACGGTGCCGCTGTCGATGTACGTCGTCGGGCTTGCCGCCGGCACGCTGCCGACCGGTGCGATCTCGCGCCGCTTCGGCCGCCGCTGGGCCTTCGTCATCGGCACCGGCTGCGGCGTCCTCACCGGCGTGCTCGGCTCGTTCGCGATCCTGCATGCCTCGTTCGCGCTGTTCTGCGTCGCGACCTTCCTCGGCGGCCTCTACGGCGCGGTGGCGCAATCCTATCGCTTCGCCGCCGCCGACGGCGCGAGCGCGGCCTACCGGCCGAAAGCTGTGTCCTGGGTGATGGCCGGCGGCGTGTTCGCCGGCGTGCTCGGTCCGCAACTCGTGCAATGGACCATGGACGTCTGGTCGCCCTATCTGTTCGCCTTCAGCTTCCTGGTGCAGGCTGCGGTTGCGCTGGTCGCGATGGGCATCGTCGCCGGCGTCGATATGCCGAAGCCGGCACCTGCAGATATGCACGGCGGCCGGCCGCTGCTCGACATCGTGACCCAGCCGCGCTTCATCGCGGCCGCGCTGTGCGGCGTCATCTCCTATCCCATGATGAACCTGGTGATGACCTCGGCGCCGCTCGCCATGAAGATGTGCGGCCTCAGTGTCAGCGATTCCAATTTCGGCATTCAATGGCACATCGTCGCCATGTACGGGCCGAGCTTCTTCACCGGCGCGCTCATCGCGCGCTTCGGCGCGCCCAAGATCGTCGCCGCCGGCCTGCTGCTGGAGGCCGTGGCCGCGGGTATCGGTCTCTCCGGCCTCACCGCGATGCATTTCTGGGCCACGCTGATCGTGCTCGGTGTCGGCTGGAATTTCTCTTTCATCGGCGCCTCCGCGCTGGTGCTGGAGACGCACCGTCCGCAGGAGCGCAACAAGGTGCAGGCCTTCAACGATTTCCTGGTGTTCGGCATGATGGCGATCGGCTCGTTCTCCTCCGGCCAGCTGCTGGCGAATTACGGCTGGTCCGCGGTGAACATGGTGGTATTCCCGCCGGTGGTGCTCGGCCTCGCCGTGCTCTCGCTGGCGTCCTGGGCCCGCCGCCGCAAGGCGCGGCTGGACGCGGCGATGGGCGAGTTCCCGGATGCGATCTGAGTTGGCGGGAGGCTGTCAGCAGCGCTGATAGTTCGATCGCTGTCGAAGTGATTTTCGGGTGAGGGCTATTTAGATGTCGTCATGGCCGGGCTTGTCCCGGCCATCCACGTCTTGGGCGCGGATCGAAGAACGTGGATGCCCGGGACACGCCCGGGCATGACGGAGTAGGCGGCAAATGCTCGACAATCCTCAACAGCCCCGAATCGACGAATCCGCGCTCCGCTACGAAGGCTGGCGCATCGTCGCGGTCTGCTTCCTGCTCGCGACCTTCGGCTGGGGGCTCGGCTTCTACGGCCAGAGCGTCTATGTCGCCGAGCTCCAGCGCGCGCGGGGCTGGCCGGCCTCGCTGATCTCCTCGGGCACGACGTTCTTCTATCTGTTCGGTGCGCTGCTCGTCGTCTTCGTCGGCGAGGCCGTCAGAAAATATGGCCCGCGGCTCTGCCTGATCGCCGGCACGCTGGCGATGGCGGCGGCTGCGGTCGCGATCGGCGCGGTGCGCGAGCCCTGGCAGCTCTATCTCGCCGACGCCGTGCTCGCCTTCGGCTGGGCCGGCACCAGTCTCGCCATGATCACCAACACGATCAGCCTGTGGTTCGACCAGAAGCGCGGCATGGCGATCAGCCTTGCGCTCAACGGCGCCAGCTTCGGCGGCATCGTCGGCGTGCCGCTGCTGGTGACCCTGATCGGCCATGTCGGCTTCGCCAGCGCGATGTACGCCGCCGCCGGCGCCATGCTGGTGTTGCTGCTGCCGGTGATCCTGCTTCTCGTCGGCCGGCCGCCCGATCTTCACGGCTGGCACGCGACGGCGAAGGCCAGGCCGCAATCGTCGACGGAGATCCGCGCATGGGCGTTGCGCGACGTCGGCTTTCTCACGGTGACGATTGCCTTTGCGCTGGTGCTGTTCGCGCAGGTCGGCTTCATCGTGCACCTGATTTCGTTCCTCGATCCCGTGATCGGCCGCGAGCGCGCGGCGGTGGCGGTCGCGGTGCTGACCGCGATGGCGGTGATCGGCCGGGTGCTGTTCTCGATGGTGATCGACCGCCTCAACCAGCGGCTTGCCTCGGCACTGTCGTTCCTCAGCCAGGCCGCGGCGCTTTGCGTCATCATCAACCTGCACAACGACTATGTGCTGATCGCGGCCTGCGCCGTGTTCGGCTTCTCGGTCGGCAATCTCATCACGCTGCCCTCGCTGATCGTGCAGCAGGAATTCGACTCCGCCTCATTCGGCGTGCTGATCAGCCTGAATACGGCGATCAACCAGGTGACCTATGCGTTCGGCCCGGGCGTCGTCGGCTTCCTGCGAGATTTCTCGGGCGGTTACTCGCTGCCGTTCTATCTGTGTATCGCGCTGGAGGTGGCGGCCGCGGCGCTGATCATGGTGCGGGGGAAGCCGCGGTCAAAGGTCGCCTAGAGTCGCGACGGCGCCTCCACACACTCCGTCATTGCGAGCGCAGCGAAGCAATCCAGAATCTTTCCGCGGAGACAGTCTGGATTGCTTCGTCGCTTCGCTCCTCGCAATGACGAGGAGAGAGCGGTATTTAAGCCTCGCGCTGCTTCAAGAGCGCCTCGACATCCAGCCGCTTCGTGAACATCGCAAGCTTGCCGTCCGGCCCGAGCGGCCATTGCTCTTTCGGCTTGTCCCAATACAGCTCCACGCCGTTCTCGTCGGGATCGCGCAGATACAGCGCCTCGCTGACGCCGTGATCGCTGGCGCCGTCGAGCGCAATGCCGGCCGACAGCACGCGATGCAGCGCATCCGCCAGCGCGGGCCGCGTCGGATAGAGGATCGCGGTGTGGAAGAGACCGGTCGTGCCCGGCGGCGGCGGCGAGCCGCCCTTGCTCTCCCAGGTGTTGAGCCCGATGTGGTGATGATAGCCGCCGGCCGAGATGAACGCCGCGCCCGAGCCCATGCGCTGCATCAGCTCGAAGCCGAGCACGCCGCAATAGAAGCCGAGCGCGCGATCGAGATCGGCGACCTTGAGGTGAACGTGGCCGATCCTTGTGCCGGCATTGACGGCTGGGCTTTGCGACATGGTGCTGCTCCGTTGACCAACTCCAGATAAGGCCGGCTCCGGGACAGTGCTACCTGCCTATCCCGAAACCCATCGTTTCCAGATACGAAACTATGAGAGCTCCGGCACCTCGCCCTCCGGCAGCTCGAACTCGAACGTGTTCAGCGTCATCGACACCATTGTGTAATAGCCGCACAGCCCGATCACCTCGACCACGCCGCGCTCGCTGAGGACCTTCACCGCTGCATCGTAGAGGCCCTTCTCGACGCCATGGCCTTCATGCAGCGACTTCGCGACGTCGTAGATCATCTTGCCCTTGGGATCGTCGAAGACAGGCGTGCGGCGATCGCGGATCGCGTCGATGATCTCAGGATCCATGCCGCCCTGGAGCGCCAGGCGCTTATGCGCATACCATTCGTAATGCGCAGTCCAGTGCCGCGCCGTCACCAGGATCGCGATCTCCGAAAGCTTGGCGGGGAATATCGTGTCGTAGCGCAGCACTTCGCCGAGCCGCGTGGCGTGACGGGCCATGTCGGGGCTGTTGAGCCAGGCCATCATCGGCGCCGGCGGCTTGCCGCGCTTGCCGGCAATCGACTCGTCATAGGTCTGCCGCTGGCTCTCGTTCATTTCGCCAGGCGAAAGTAGTTTCAGGCGCATTGTTATTTCCTCTTTGTTTTCAAGCTCGCCGTGGCGGCGACTATAGCCGAATGCAGCGCCACGGAAGTGGTTGAATTCCACGGTGCGATGGCTCAGAGTCGCGCCCAACAAGTCTTTTTGATTGATGGAAACGACCATGAGTGAATCTGAACCCGCCGATCTTGAGAAATTCCGCAGCGAGACGCGCGCCTGGCTGGAAGCCAACTGCCCGCCGGAGATGCGCAAGCCCGTGACCTCGGACGGCGACGTGTTCTGGGGCGGGCGCAATACAAAATTCGCCTCCGAGCCGCAGCGCGTCTGGTTCGAGCGCATGCGCGACAAGGGCTGGACCGTGCCTGACTGGCCGAGGGAATATGGCGGCGGTGGCCTGAGCGCTGCCGAGCACAAGGTGCTGCGCGCCGAGATGGCCAGGATGGGCGCGCGTCCGCCGCTGTCGAGCTTCGGCATCTGGATGCTCGGGCCGGCGCTGCTCAAATACGGCAACGAGGCGCAGAAGAAGGAGCACCTGCCTGACATCGCGGCGGGCCTGATCCGCTGGTGCCAGGGCTATTCCGAGCCGAACGCCGGCTCCGATCTCGCCTCGCTCCAGACCCGCGCCGAGAGCGACGGCGACGATTTCGTCATCACCGGCTCGAAGATCTGGACGTCTTACGCCAACTACGCCGACTGGATCTTCTGCCTCGTCCGCACCGATCCCGCCGCGAAGAAGCACGACGGCATCAGCTTCATCCTGTTCGACATGGCCTCGAAGGGCGTGACGACCAAGCCGATCCTGCTGATCTCGGGCTATTCGCCGTTCTGCGAAACCTTCTTCGACGGTGTTCGCGTGCCGAAGTCGCACGTGGTCGGCACGGTCAACCGCGGTTGGGACGTCGCAAAATATCTGCTCCAGCATGAGCGCGCGATGATATCAGGCATGGGCGAGCGCGGCGTCGGCCGGCCGCTCGGCCAGATCGCGGCGGATTCCGTCGGCACCGATGCACAAGGCAAGCTCGACGATTCCATGCTGCGCGGCCGGATCGCGAGCTTCGACGTCGACGAGGCCGCGCTCGCCGCTTGCGCCGAACGCGCGGTCGATCTCGCCAAGGCCGGCCAGGCGCATCCGGCGTTCTCGTCCGCGATGAAATACTACGGCACCGAGCTCAACAAGCGCCGCCACGAGATCCTGATGTCGGCCGGCGGCGTCAACGCGCTGGAATGGGAGAGCGAGCGCTCCAGGCAGGGCGCCCGCCCGCGCGCCTGGCTGCGCACCAAGGCCAACTCGATCGAGGGCGGCACGACGGAGGTGATGCTCGGCATCGTCGCCAAGCGCATCCTGGATTTGCCGGGAGCGTGAGGCACGCTCTCACCACCCGCCCGTCATTCCGGGGCGCGCGACTTGTCCGCCGAAGCTCGAAGAGCGAAGGCGGAAGCGCGAGCCCGGAATCCATACTCCCGATCGTGGTTATGGATTCCGGGCCTGGCCCTACGGGCCATCCCGGAATGACGAACAAAAAGTAGATTTTCGAATCGGAAACACGCACATGGCCCTCGTCCTCACCGAAGAACAATCGATGCTCCGCGACTCAGCGCGCGGGCTGATCAGCGACAAGGCGCCGGTGTCGCACCTGCGATCCCTACGCGACAACAAGGACCCGACCGGCTTCTCCAAGGAGCTGTGGCATTCCTTCGCCGAGATGGGCTTTGCCGGCCTCCTGGTGCCGGAAGAGTTCGGCGGCAGCGGTCTCGGCTTCATGGAGGCCGGTGTGGTGATGGAAGAGATCGGCCGCACCTTGATGCCGTCGCCGTTCCTCGCCACCAGCGTGGTCGCGGCCTCGGCCCTGAATCGCGGCGGCAATGCCGCGCAGAAGTCGGAATTCTTGCCGAAAATTTCCAACGGCTCGCTGCTCGCGACGCTCGCGATCGACGAAGGTGCCAAGCATCGTCCGCTTCAGACCAGCCTCCAGGCGGTGCGCGCCGGTAACGGCTTCAAGCTCTCCGGCGCCAAGGCGCTGGTCGTCGACGGCCACGTCGCGGACCTCTTCATCGTCGCGGCGCGTACCGCTGGCGCCGCCGGCGAGCGTGAAGGGCTGACGCTGTTCCTGGTCAATCCCAAGGCCAAGGGCGTTGCGATCGAGCGTACCATCATGGTCGACGCGCACAACGCGGCACGGATCGAGCTTGCCAATGTCGAGGTCAACGCCGATAGCGTGCTCGGCGAGGTCGATCAGGGTGCAGCGCTGCTCGACGGCGTGCTCGACATCGGCCGCGGCGCGGTCGCCGCCGAGATGGTGGGCCTGAGCGAAGAAGTCTTCAACCGCACCGTCGAGTACCTCAAGAACAGAAAGCAGTTCGGCAAGCTGATCGGCGAATTCCAGGCGCTTCAGCACCGCGCCGCCGAGCTCTATGTCGACATCGAGATCACCCACGCCGCCACGATGAAGGCGCTGCAGGCACTGGATGCCGACGTCGCCAAGGCCGCATCAAGCGTCGCCGTGGCCAAGGCCCGCGCCGGCACCACCGCCACGCGCGCGGTGCAGGAGGGCGTGCAGATGCATGGCGGCATGGGCATGACCGACCAGTTCGACATCGGCTTCTTCATGAAGCGTGCACGCGTGTGCGAGGAGCTGTTCGGCGATGCGAACTACCACACCGAGCAGCTGGCAAGGGCGCGCGGGTATTGAGCTGAGTTGAGGAGAGGCGCGAAGGGCGCGCCTCACACGCGGTGTCGTCGCCCGGCTTGACCGGGCGACCCAGTACGCCGCGGCCTGTCCGCATACGATCGGCGTCTCGGAATACTGGATCGCCCGGTCAAGCCGGGCGATGACAGTTGAGAGGGTGGAGAGTGCCTGCCCCAAGCTCCGTCATGGCCGGGCTTGTCCCGGCCATCCACGTTCTTACGGTGCCTCAAAAACGTAGATGCCCGGGACAAGCCCGGGCATGACGATTGAGAACGTGGTGCGAGCTTTGACCCAAGCTCGCAATGACGGCGGTTAGGCCGTCCTCACCGCATCGGCGGCGCGTACTGCACGCCGCCGGCATTCCACAGCTGGTTCATGCCGCGCGGGATCTTCAGCTTGGACTTCTCGCCGATGTTGCGCTCGTACATCTCGCCGTAATTGCCGACGTTGCGGATGATGCGGACAACCCAGTCCTTGGTGAGGCCGAGCTGCTCGCCGTAATTGCCCTCGGTGCCGACCAGGCGCATCACTTCCGGCTTCTTCGACTTCAGCGCCTCGTCGATGTTCTCCGAGCTCACGCCGAGCTCTTCGGCGTTGATCATCGCGTAGAGCGTCCACTTCACGATCATCATCCAGTCGTCGTCGCGCTGGCGCACCACGGGTGCGAGCGGCTCCTTGGAGATCATGTCCGGCAGGATCATATGGTCGCCGGGCTTGGAGAGATTGAGCCGCAGCGCGTAGAGCTGCGAGACGTCGGCGGAGAGCGTGTCGCACTTGCCGGTGTCGTAGGCCTTCACCACGTCATCCAGCTTGTCGAACTTCACCTCTTCATACTTCATGTTGTTGGCACGGAAGTAGTCGGCGACGTTAAGCAGCGTTGTCGTGCCAGCCTGCACGCAGACCTTGCTGCCGGTCAGGTCCAGCGAAGTCTCCTTGTTGCGTGAACGCGGCAGCATGAAGCCGGCGCCGTCGTAATAGGCCACCGCCGGGAAATAGAGGTCGTAGTCGAGCTCGCGCGCCATGCTCCAGGTCGAGTTGCGCGAGAGGATGTCCACCTTGCGGCTCTGCAATTCCTTGAAGCGCTCGCTGGCGTCGAGTGGAACGAACTTGGCCTTGCCGGGATCGTTGAAGATGGCGGCTGCCACCGCGCGACAGAAATCGACGTCGAATCCGGTCCAGTTGCCCTTGTCATCGGGGATCGAGAAGCCCGGCAGGCCCTTGTTGACGCCGCACAGCACCTCGCCGCGGCGAACGGTGCGCTTCAGGGTGCGGGTATCGTAGAACTCATAGATCACCGCCAGGGCGCCGACCAGTACGGCAACGGCGAGCCCGATCAGCAGGCCGCCTCGAAAAGTGCGCATCATGTTGCTCTCTCGAAATAATCGGGAAAAGGACTATTCGCTAAGGCGAGGAAGATCAGAGTTCGGGCTTCTGTCGGATGACCACCTTGGTGCCAACCGGGACGCGATCGTAGAGATCGGCGACGTCATGGTTGACGAGACGGAAGCAGCCCGAGGATACCTTGGTGCCGATCGTATCAGGACGGTTGGTGCCGTGGATGCGGTAGACGGTGGTGCCGAGATACATGGCGCGGGCACCGAGCGGATTGCCGGGGCCGCCGGCCATGAAGCGCGGCAGATAGGGCTGTCGCTGGATCATCTCCGGCGGCGGCGTCCAGTCCGGCCACTCCTTCTTGTTGGTGATGTTCACCAGCCCCTGCCACTGGAAGCCGTCGCGGCCGACGCCGATGCCGTAGCGGATCGCGCGCCCGCCCGGCTGCACCAGGTAGAGGTGGCGCTCGGCGGTCGAGATGATGATGGTGCCCGGCGTCTCGGTGGTGCGGAAGTACACGACCTGCTTCTGCCATTCCGGCTCGAGCTGGAAGGCGTCGTCGGCGACCAGCCCCGGCTCGTCGCCGCGGTCGGGCTGTTGGGCGGAGGCGTATGAGGTGGTCAGGACCAGGCCCAGCGCCGCGATGAACGCCCCGGTCAGGCGACGATAATCCGTCATTTCAAGCTCTCCCCGCTGCCACAGCGTAAATCATTTGGACCATCTGAACTCAGGGGCAGCTTCGTGGCAAGTTCATGGCGCGCCCGGCTGGTATGTCACGAGAATGCTTTGGTTTTTTGACGAGGCCAGGCAATGCCACAAACAGGGGATGGCGCGAAAAGCCTAGATTGTCGCGGCAATGGTGGTGCGCTCCCTCCCCCGCTTGCGGGGGAGGACGATCGCACAGGAGTTCCTAGCGGCGGTTTGAGCGCGCGCCTCGTCCTTCGAGACGACCGCTTCGCGGTCTCCTCAGGATGAGGCTAAGACGCATCGGAGCCCGTCGAAATTGTCGCCGCGCACTCCGTCCTCATCCTGAGGGCCCGCCGTAGGCGGGCGTCTCGAAGGATGGCCGCAGGCGACTCTGTCAGATCGCCTTCAAATGCGATCGCGACGCCGCAAGCGGGGGAGAGCTAAATCTTGTTGTTCTCCGGCGCGATCTCGAGACGCCGGACGATTTCGGTCCCCACCGCGCGGGCCTCGATCCGGGACCCGATTCGTGGGCTGCGAAAGCGTCGCCCCGAGCGCAACCGGATCGTGACGATGCAGTGCTCGTCCTCGGATCGGCCGCGGCGGTCGACGTTGATCGTCTTCACGTCGTGCCCCTCGATATGGTCGGCGCGCGGCGTGCCGTCGCCCCACAGGCGTTCGACGCGGATATCGCTCTCGCGGATGATCCAGAACGCGCCGGTCACGAGGTTGGCGTATCTGTAAACCGCGAATGCGGCGATCGCGCCGAGCGGCAGCAGCAGGATGTCGACATGGCTGGGCGGCCATCCACGCCAGAGCTTGTAGGCGTAGGGAACGGCGGACAAGGCGACGGCGATCAGCGCGACAATCCTTATGTCCCGCGCGGAAAACGCCTCGAGCGGCTCGCCGAGACGCATCTCGGGATTGCTGGCATCGAGCGGATTGACGGGTGACTCGACGTCGGGGACATCGAACTGCGCGGCGATCCGCGCTACGGTGTCGCGTACATGCGTGACGTCGGAGATCGGCGGGGACGTCAGCCGCTCCCCCGAGGCCAACGTGAAGGCCAGCTGGAAACGGGCTTTCGCCCGCTTGCTGCCGGGAACCTGTAATCCCCTGATGTCGTCCTTCGCGACGATCCTGGTCCGGAGCTTTCCGAACGGTCGCTGTTGCCCGATCAGGATCTCGTTCGGCGTGATGATCCACACCACCGCCGGCGCCAGCATGATGCCGACCACGAACGCAGCTCCCACGAGGAGCGCGGCCACCGAGACGATCACCTCCAACGTGTCGTGCGTGAACAGGCCCGGCGTGAAGCACAGCGCCACGGCGGCCGCAAAGCCGGACATGACCAGCCGCTGCGCGATCGAGGCGCCTTCGCGAAGGCGAATGTCGGTGCTGGTGGTCGCGTCGTCCATTGCGGGCGCTGATTCCGTCGCTCGGGAAACTCCACGGACGGGTCCGTGGAGTCAAGCAACAACGGCGGCAGCGGCGATCCGGCCTCAGCTGTTGGCGTTCAGCAGCTTTGCCACGGTGCGGTCGATCTCGTCGTAGCGGCCCTCGCCCTCGTGCTGGAACACGATCTTGCCGTTCTGGTCGATGATGTATTGCGCCGGCCAATACTGGTTCTGGTAGGCGTTCCAGGTCTTGGAATCATTATCCTGCGCCACCGGATAGGTGATGCCGTGGCGCTTGAGCGCGGCCTGCACATTGGCGGCGGAGCGCTCGAACGGGAATTCCGGCGTATGCACGCCGACCACGACGAGGCCCTTGTCCTTGTACTTGGCATAGAGGTCGGTGACGTGCGGCAGCGTGTTGACGCAGTTGACGCAGCCATAGGTCCAGAAGTCGACCAGCACGACCTTGCCGCGGAGGTCGGCGATGCTGAGCGGTTTCGAGTTGAACCAGGTGTTGATGCCGGTGAAATCGGGCGCGGTCTGCTGGCTTGCGGCAGCGGTGACGACAGGGGTGGCGCGCGCGGCCTCGTCGCAGATGCCGGGGATGACGGCGCCTGTCACGGCCATGCCGATCAGTGCGGCGGAGACGGCGAGCAGTTTGAAAGTCATGGAAGCGTCCTCCGGTGAAGATGAGGGATGATCACAGGCCGATCTGGCCGGTGGGATAGAATCCGGTGAGCCACGCCACGATCAGCGTGTCGTATTGGAAATAGGCCGCGACCGCGAAGGCGATCACGACGACACCAAAGCCCTGCTGCAGCCGCGGCGAGATCCGCGCGAGGCTGCGCACGCGCGTGGTCGCAGCCTGTCCACCATAGGCGATCGCGAGCATCGGGATCGCTGCGCCGATGGCATAGGCAATCAACAGCACGCCGGCCCAGCTGGCGTTCTTCGACGTCGCGACCAGCGTCAGGATCGAGCCGAGCACGGGACCGGCGCAGGGCGTCCAGACCAGGCCGAGCGTGGTGCCGAGCACGAGGCCGCCAAGCGCACCCTCGCGCTGCACGGCGCCGGCATTGCCGAGATCGAGCCAGCCATTGAGCCGGATCGACAGCCATTCGAACGGCGCCGGCCACAGCATCAACAGGCCGAAGCCGAGCAGCAGGATCGACGCGGCCTCGCGCAGCACGTTCGGATCGAAATCGAACAGCCGCGTGATCGCACCCAACAGCAGCGCGGTCGCCGAGAACGAGACGACGAAGCCGAGCGCGATCATCGCGGGCCGCAAGTGCCCCGCCCGCCCGATCGAGGCGCCGAGCAGGATCGGCAGCATCGGCAGCGTGCAGGGCGCGGCGATGGTGAGGATGCCGGCAAGGACGGCGAAGACAAGTTCGAGCATCGGGCACTCGCGCAGGAGGTCACGAGGGCAGTTCGGGATGGATGCGCGCGTTGTTACGTGGCGTCACACGTTCGTGAGGGGGCGGCTGCTTGGTGTGGGGCGTGCCGGGCGGCATTGCGAGGCAGCCCTGTTGGCCACGGCGCCGGCGCGCTCCCTCCCCCGCAAGGGGGGAGGGAATGATGGAGCGGTGCCCGCCTCACTTGGGTGGCGAGAATGGGCCTCAGCCCGCCAAACACAAAACGACCCGGAGGGGGGCATCCCGTCCGGGTCGCTGGAAGTCTTGGGAGGTTTAACGAAACCGTATGTGAGCTTTATAGGAGGGAAGTTTTTCCGCCTGATGTTGTGCTTTGTTTCAATTATTTCGTCGGCGGTAACACTTCCGTGTCCGGGGACAGGGGCGAAAGTTCGGTCCTATCCCATTGAAATCCTTGGTCTTAGGCGGCGAAACGGTCGACGCCGGCGCCCTTAAGCAAATCGGCCAGTTGCTTGCGGGCATAGAACATCCGGGTCTTCACCGTGCTCTGCGGGATGCCGATGATCTGGCCGACCTCCTCCACCGACTTCTCATGGTAGTAGACGAGGTTGATGATCTCGCGATGCGCGGGCGACAGCTTTTGCACGCAGGCGCGCAGGATGGCGCTGGTGTCGTTGCGGTCGAGCGAGGTCTCCGGCGTCTCGGCATCGTCAGGAATCTGGCGCACGTCGTCCTGGTCGATGTCCTCGAAGCGGCGCTGGCGCATCGCGGTCAGCGCCTTGAAGCGTGCGATCGAGAGCAGCCAGGTCGAAACCTGCGAGCGGCCCTGGAACTGGCCCGCGGTGCGCCACACGTCGAGGAACACCTGGCTGACGAGGTCTTCGGCCGTGGTCGCGTCACGCACGATGCGCAGGATGAAGCGATAAACCCGCACATTGTGCCGGCAATAGAGGATGTGCATGGACGTCCGGTTGCCGTCCGCAATGCTCTCCAGGAGCATGTCGTCCGAGGTCGCCTGAGCGGCAATGATGCTCTGGCTGGCTTGGGCGTTGATGGCGATGACGTTCGGCATTGACTTAGCTCCCCGTAGCGCCGCAACCGAGCGGCGTTTCCTTGGACCAAAGTGTTAATCAGCGAACGTTTCGGGACGTCTGCACGAAAAGCGAAAAATGGTTTCGTGCGCCGCCAAATTGTTTCGTCGGACAGGCCGCGACGAAACATTCGGGGCGAAAAGCCGTGGAATTTCAATGTACGGAAAATACGGAGGTCGGGATTGGGGAGCGTCCGGGGCAGCCGGGAACGAAATTCCGGGCTTTGCGTTCGGTCGCGCCGCCCATGCCGTCATTCCGGGGTGTGAAGCGAGCCCGGGACGACAGCGGTAGGTACCGCGCGCTTACGCCTTCTCGCCCGCGGGCGAGAACAGATAGCCGCCGCCGCGGATGGTGCGGATCACGGCTGGCTTGGTCGGGTCGGGCTCGATCTTGCGGCGGATGCGCATGATGCGCAGATCCACGGCGCGGTCGAAGGCTTCGGCGTCGCGCGCATTGGCCAGTTCGAGCAGGCGTTCGCGCGACAGCACGCGCTTCGGATTGGCCGCGAACACCTTGAGCAGCCCGAACTCGGACGCGGTGAGCGGATGCTCGTTGCCTTCGTCGTCGCGCAAGGCCTGCGCTTCGAGGTCGAGCCATTTGGTGCCGAAGCGCACCAATTGATCCTTGTCCGATTTGGCGGGCGTGGTCTCGGCCGCCTTCACCGGCGTGCTTCGCCGCAACACCGAGCGGATGCGCGCCATCAGCTCGCGCAGCTCGCAGGGCTTTGCCACGTAATCGTCGGCGCCGAGCTCGAGGCCGACGACGCGGTCGATCGGGCTCGCGGTCGCCGTCAGCATGATCACGGGCACGTTGATGCGGCTCTTGAGGTCGCGGATGATCGAGAGGCCGTCTTCCTCGGGCATGTTGAGGTCGAGCACAACGAGGTCGGGCATGCTGCCGTCGATCGCGGTGCGCAAACTCTTGCCGCCGTCGCACAGCGTCACGGTGAAGCCGTGCATCTTGAGGTAATCGCCGACCATCTCCCGGGCCGGGGCCTCGTCGTCGACGATCATGATGTGCTGGCTTTGGGTCATATCACTCAGATCTCGGTACTCGAATCACGGCAACTCGGTCGCGGGCAGGGTGATGGTGAAGGTCGATCCCTTGCCGGGACCGTCGCTCTCGGCCGTCACCTCGCCGCCATGCATGTCGATAATACGCTTGACGATGGAAAGCCCAAGCCCCGTCGAGCTCTCGCCCGCGGTCGGTTTGGCCGACAGCCGCTGGAACCGGCCGAACAGGCGGCCGAGATCCTCCGGCGACAGGCCGGCGCCCTCGTCGCTGACGCGGACGACGGTATCGCTGGCCTCATGGGTGACGGCGACGATGATCTTGCCGCCGATCGGGCTGTATTTGATGGCGTTGCTGATCAGATTGTCGATCGCCTCGCGGATGCGGTCGGTGTCGCACATGGTGACGATGTTGGGTGGCGCCGTGACGCTGATCGCCTGCTGCTTGTTGACCGCGAGCGGGTGGTTGGCATCGGCGACCTCTTTCACCAGCGCCGCGACGTCGACCGGCTCGCGGCGGATGGTGATGTCGAAGGCATCGGCCATCGCGTCGGAGATCAGATGATCGACCATCGTGGTCAGGCGCTTCGTCGCATCGCGGATGTGATCGACCTGGGCGACCACGCCGTCGGACGAGGCGCCGGTCGAGATCAGCTCCTTCAGCATCTCGGTGCGGCCGAGGATCACGCCCAGCGGGTTCTTGAGGTCGTGGGCGACGGTGCCGAGAATCTCGTTCTTGAAGCCGTTGGCGCGCTGCAGCCGCAGCCATTGCGCCGAGAGGCGGCGGTTGGCCTGCATCAGCGCGCGGGTGCGCTGGGCGACGCGGTCCTCGAGCTGCGTGTTGGCGTCCTGGAGCTGCTGGTAGAGGATGACGTTGTCGAAGGCGATCGAGAGCCGGCTGGAGAAGATCTCGACCAGCGAGCGGTCGGTCTCGGACAGCTCGCGTTCGGCCTGCAGCAGCACCACCACCTCACGGCCGGAGCCGGTCCGCAGATAGATCACGCTGCGGTGGTCGGCGAATTCGTTCTTGCGGCCCTGGAACGCGGCTTCCACCATCGTCCGCAGATCGGGGTCGAGCGCCTTCGACGAGGTCGTGCCGATGAAGCGGCTGTAGCAGCCGCTGCCGGCGAGCACGGAGAGCTCGGGGTCCACGCCGCCATTGTCGCGCAGCACCAGTATGCCAGCGCAATCGACATTGAGCAGCGAGGCGAGCTGGGTCAGCACGCCCTCGGCGAGACGCTGCATCGACTTGAAGTCGTACAGCGTCGAGGCGGCGTCGATGATGATCTCGAGCCCGCGCCGCGTCTGCACCATGCGCTCGAGCTGCTGATAGGAGCGCAGCGCCGCGGTCAGCGAGGTGAACAGCTTGTCGGCGGTGAGCTCGGTCTTGGCCTTGTAGTCGTTGATGTCGTACTGGACGATCACGCGCCGCTCCGGCGCCTGGCCGGGCTGTCCCGTGCGCAGGATGATACGCACGGTCTCGTTCTTGAGCTCGTTGCGGATGAACTCGACCAGCTCGAGGCCGGCGACATCGGTCTCCATGATGACGTCGAGCAGCACGGCGGCGATATCGCCATGCGCGGCCATCAGCTTGCGACCTTCCGCCGCGGAATGGGCGGAGAGGATCTCCAGCCCCTGGCCGTTGAGGCTGTAGTCGGACAGCGCGAAGCGGGTGCCGTCATGCACGGCCGGATCGTCGTCGATGACGGCGATCTTCCACTTCCGTGCGTTCTGGTCCTCCGGTGCGGTACCGGTATCGTCGATCAGGTGGAGGACATCGTCCTGTTCGGCCATTGAGAAGTCCCGTCAGTCTCTGTGCTTTGCGCGCCGCCCTTGGCGACCCGGGGCATGATAATGCGAAAAGTAGTGCCTTGTCCCAGCTTGGATTCCAGCATCATGCGCCCGCCGAGCTGCTGGGTGACAAGGTTATAGACGATATGCAAGCCGAGTCCCGTACCACCTTCATTGCGCCGGGTGGTAAAGAATGGGTCAAAGGCCTGGCGCTGCACGTCAGGGGTCATGCCGGCCCCGTCATCGGCGAAGATGATCTCGATGTCGTCGGTCCCGCGCGGCCGCGCCGAGATCGTGATCGTGCCGGCGCGGCCGTCGGCAAAGGCGTGGTTGGCGGCGTTGAGGAAGAGGTTGGTCAGGATCTGGCCGTAGGAGCCGGGATAGCCGTCGAGCAGGAGCCCCTCGGGCACGTCGGCCTGGAGCGTGATCGGCGAGCGCTTCAGGACCGGACGCAGGCTGGCGATGATCTGGTCGGTGGCTTCGCTGAGTGAGAACTGCCGCCGCTCGGCATGCGAGCGGTCGACCGCGACCTGCTTGAACGACTGGATCAGCTCGCCGGCGCGGGTGAGGTTGGCGACGAGCTGCTGCGAGGCGTCGCGCGAGGACTGCACGAATTCCTCCAGCTGCGAGCGGCGCAGGCCGCCGTCGCCCTTGAGCTGGGCCTCGAAGATCTCGGTGCGCCGGGCGAAGCTGGAAGCGACGGTCAGGCTGATGCCGATCGGGTTGTTGACCTCGTGCGCGACGCCGGCGACGAGGCCGCCGAGCGCCGCCAGCCGTTCGGCGTCGATCAAATTCTGCTGCGCGGTGTTGAGCTCGAGCAGCGCGCTTTCGGCCTTCTCCTTGGACGCGCGCAGCTCGTCCTCGGTCTCGCGCTTCGCGATCGCGTTCTCGCGGAACACCTCGACGGCGCGCGCCATGGCGCCGACCTCGTCGCGTGCCTTGGTGCCCTGCACCTCGCGGTCGAGGTCGCCGAGCGTGATCGCGCGCATCGCGGTCATGATCTGCTGCAGCGGCAGGCGGATCGACAGCGCGATCAGCACGCCGGCGGTGAGGATGATGCCGAGAAAGATCACCGCGATCGACAGCACCCGCCGCGAGATATCGGCGAGGGTGCGATCAAACGTCTCCTGCGCCTTCTGCTCGCGCTGGCGCATCTTGGTGGAGAGGTCGTCGATGGCGCCGATCGCCTCGGCCTGGCTGGCGTCGATGGTGTTGCGCAGCAATTCGGTGCGGCTCGTCAGCTGCTCGGAGAGTTTTGCAAAACCCTCGCGCAGCGCCATGGTGCGGGTCCCGAGCCGCTGCAGCGCCATGCGCTGCAGGTCGTTGTCGGCGAGATCGATCATGACCGGAATGGTCTTCTCGATCGTCTCGGTGTTGCGGCGCGCGTCGTCGGCGGCACCCGGCGAGAGCGAGAGATAATAGGAATTCGCCGCGACCAGCATCGCGGTGAAGGCCTCGCGCGACTTGCCGAGCGAGGGCCAGATTAAGGCGTCGCGATGGCCGGTGGCGCCTTCGATGATGGAATAGAGACCGGCCATGTCCCTGGCCGGGCCCTGCACCTGCTCCTCATAGGTCTTGGCGATGGTCGCCTGCACGCTGCGCAGCTCGCCGAAGCCGTTGAGGAAGCGGTCGGTGGTGCGCTCCAGCTCCTCGACCGAGCCCGACAGCATCGGGTCCTTGGCGGCACGGTCGGTCAGCGTGCCCAGCACCGCCTCGCGCAGCAGCAGGATCTCGGCAAACAGGTCCGGGCTCGGCTGGTTGATGTAGCGGTGGATCAGATTGTGCAGGCGCCCGGTCTCGCTCTCGAGCAGCGCCAGGATACGATCGGACTCGCGCACCTGGCGGACGTCGCCCCAGGCCGAGCCCAGCACCTGCGTGCCGTTCCAGATCAGCCCCACCAGCACCACGACCACGGCCGAGTTCAGCGCCGCGATCGACAGGATGCGCCAGCGGATCGGCACCGCGCGGAGCATCCCGACCAGGCGTGCGCGCAGCCGCCCGAGCGGGCCGGGCGGCCTGTCTGCGTGCTCGCTGTGTCCAAGTGCAGCCAAGCGGCTCACTCCACCTTGCGAATGCGTTCGATCAGCGCGGCCGCGGCGGGATCGCGCCCCGCCTTAGCATAGATCGCAGCCATCGCGTCCTCGAACGGCTTGCGGTCGATATCCCTAGCGACGATGATGCCGGCGGCTTCAGCCTCGTGCTGCGACTGCTCCTCGAGGTCGCGCCACTTCTCGCGCATGAACCGGCTGGAGCGAGCCGCGGCCTCGCGGAAGATCTGCTGGTCGTCCGCCGACAGGCTCTTCCAGGCCTTCAGCGAGATCACCAGCACTTCCGGGCTCATCGTGTGCTCGGTGAGCGCGAGGTGGCCGGCATGTTTGTAATGGTCTGTCGTCACGAAAGATGGCCAGTTGTTTTCGGCGCCGTCGATCAGATGGTTGGCAAGCCCGGTGAGCACCTGCCCATAGGGCATCTCGACCGGTTCGGCGCCGAGCGAGCGAATCATCTCGCTCATCAACTCCGACTGCTGCACCCGGATCCGCAATCCCCTGAGGTCGGCGACACTCCGTATCGGACGGACGCCGTTGTAGATCGACCGCGCGCCGGAATCGTAGAAGGCGAGCCCGACGAAGCCGTAGGGCTCGAAACTGCCGAGGATCTCGCTGCCGATCGGCCCGTCCAGCACCTTCTGCATGTGCTCGATGGACCGGAACAGGAACGGCATGGCGAGCACGTTCATCGCCGGGACGAAGTTGCCGATCAGCGCCACATTGGTCCGGTTGAGGTCGATCGCGCCGACCCTGGTCTGCTCGATGGTCTCCTTCTCTTCGCCGAGCTGACGGGAGTGGAACACCTTGATCTCGTGCCGGCCGCCGGTGCGCTCAACGATCAGCGCGCCCATGTAGCGCAGCGCCTGGACGGTCGGGTAATCCTCGGCCTGGGTGTCGGCGGCGCGGAATTCGCGCGCAGCTGCGCCCGTCGCGCAGACCGCGAGCAGAAGCGCGACGAAGATCAACCCGGTCCGCGAGAGTTCGGCACGGTTCAGCACTGGCACACTCAACCCCTCAGTGGTGGAGTCTATGGCGAAGCAAAAAGGTTCAATGCAATCTAGCAGATGGTTGAGGGAAGGCCATCCCGCCGCACCCGGCGGGGGAATTGTGCGGCGCAGCCACCGCTCATTCCCGGTTGAAACAGGAAATGCCGCGCCTTAAGCAGGTACGGTCGCCTTTGCCGCGCGACACGGGAAGAGCCATCGTGATTTCAGCATCGAGTCTTTTGCGGATCCTCGCCGCTTTCATCGTCCTCGCAATGCCTGTTCAGGCGCGCGCCGCAACCGACATCGCGCTGTGGCACGCCATGTCCGGCGAGCTCGGCCGGCAGCTCGAGAAGCTCGCCGCCGATTTCAACGCCTCGCAATCCGATTACCGCATCGTGCCTGCTTACAAGGGCAACTACACCGAGACCGTGACGGCGGCGATCTTCGCCTTCCGCTCGCGCAGCCAGCCGGCGATCGTCCAGGTCAACGAGGTCGCGACCGCCACCATGACCGCGGCCAAGGGCGCGATCTATCCCGTGTTCACCATGATGCGGGACATGAACGAGCCGTTCTCGCTCGGCGATTACCTTCCCGCAGTCTCCGGCTATTACACCGACGCGGCCGGCAATCTGTTGTCCTTCCCGTTCAATTCCTCGACGCCGATCCTCTATTACAACAAGACCATGTTCCGCGACGCGGGCCTCGATCCGGAGACGCCGCCGAAGACATGGCCCGAGCTTGGGCTTGCCGCAAAACGCCTGCGCGAGCGCGGCGCTGTGTGCGGCTTCACCACCTCCTGGCCGTCCTGGATCCACATCGAGAATTTCTCCGCCTTCCACAATCTGCCGCTCGCGACGCGGACCAATGGCTTTGCGGGGCTGGATGCCGAGCTGACCATCAACAACCCGGTCGTCGTGCAACACATCGCCCAGCTCGCCGAGTGGCAGAAGGACAAGGTGTTCGATTACGGCGGCCGCGGGCAGTCGGCCGAGCCGCGCTTCCAGAAGGGCGAATGCGGCATCTTCATCGGCTCCTCGGCGACGCGGGCCGACATCAAGGCGAATTCGAAGTTCGATATCGGCTACGGCATGATGCCGTACTGGCCCGATGTGAAGAACGCGCCGCAGAATTCGATCATCGGCGGCGCCACGCTGTGGGTGCTGCGCGACCGCCCGCGCGCGGAATACAAGGGCGTGGCGCGGTTCTTCGCCTATCTGTCGCAGCCCGGCGTGCAGGCCGCCTGGCACCAGAACACCGGCTATCTGCCGATCACCCGCGCCGCCTTCGAGCTGACGCGCGCGCAGGGTTTTTACGAGCGCAATCCGGGCTCCGCGATCTCGTTCGAGGAGATCACGCTGCATCAGCCGACGGAGAACTCGAAGGGCATCCGGCTCGGCTCCTTCGTGCTGATCCGCGGCGCAATCGAGGACGAGCTGGAGCAGGCCTTTACCGGCCAGAAGGGCGCGCAGGCAGCGCTCGATGCCGCGGTCGAGCGCGGCAACAAGCTGCTGCGCCAGTTCGAGCGCGCCAGCCCGGACCGGTAGCGTATGCCTGAGCGCGCGCCTCGTCCTTCGAGACGACCGCTTCGCGGTCTCCTCAGGATGAGGCTAAGCGGCATCGGTGCCTGCCAAAATCGCTGCCACGCACTCCGCCCTCATCCTGAGGAGCCCGCCAAAGCGGGCGTCTCGAAGGATGGGCCGAGAGGGGAACTGCTTTTGAAATGCATAAGGTTGCGATGTCGATGAAACTACCTCACTTCACCGACGCGGACAGCTTTCTCGCCTTTCGCTCTGATCCACGGCAATGGCTGGGAATTGCGATCGACATCGCGCGCAGCCATGGTCTCGATACCAGTTCGCCGCACGTGTTTGCGACCGGCACCAATCTCGTCGTCGGCCTCAGTGAGAAGCTGATCCTGAAAATCTTCCCGCCGCTGTTGCGCGCGCAATTCGTCTCCGAACGCGGGTCCCTGGCGCAGCTTGCCGGCCGCCTTCATCTGCCGATCCCGGAGATCGTCGCGGAGGGTGAGCGCGACGGCTGGCCTTACCTCGTCATCACGCGCCTTGCCGGCACGCTCGGCTCGGAGGTGTGGCCGCAATTGGCCGAAGCGCAGAAGGAGCGCCTGCTGCGCCAGATCGGCGAGACCATCGCCGCCGTGCAGCGCGCGCCGCTTGGATCGCTGGTGGAGATCGAGCCGCGCTGGGATGCGTTCATGCGCGCCCAGATGCAAGGCTGCAGGGCGCGGCACATGCGCCTCGGCCTTGCACCGAAATTCCTCGAAGGCCTCGACGATCTCCTGCGTGACGCTGCAAAACTGATCCCGATGGATGCGCCGCCGGTGATCCTGGTCGGCGAATATATCCCTCAGAACTTCCTGCTCGCCTGTCATGACGATCAATGGTCGCTCGCGGGCCTGTTCGACTTCGGCGACGTGCTGACGGGATGGCGCGACTACGATCTGCTCGGCCCCGGCGCCTTCATGGCGGCGGGCCGGCCGGGGAGGGTGCGCAGCCTGCTCGAGGGCTTTGGCTATGCGAAGCTGGATTTCGCACTGAAGCGCCGGCTGATGGCGCTGATGCTGCTGCACCGCGCCAGCGACCTCAACAGCCACGTCTGTATCGATGGTTGGCAGGACAGGGCGAACGATCTCGTCGAACTCCAGGATCTGATCTGGTCGGGCTGAACCGCCCAGGCCATCTGCGACGTCCTGCTCAATCCGGCAGCGCTCAATCTTTCAGCTTATTTTTGGAGCAGAATCGCATCTTTGTATGCAATTGACCGGCTTGCCCAAAAGGCGATCAGCCGCCGAAATCACAAAAATATCGATTGGAATCAACGCTTTATCTGGAAAATAAGATCCCATTAAGCGCTGGCACGAACCTTGCGAATCCTTGTTCCAACCAGAAACTTTTGCGTTGGAGCATTTTCCATGAAGCGCCGCGATTTCCTCAAGTCCGTGTCCGGATTGGCCGCAGGCGCGGCGCTTCCGGCGATGCCACAGGTCATCTCCACCGCCTATGCCGATGCGCGTTCGGAGACGCTGCTGATCGTCTCGGAAGGCGGCCCGAACAATCTCGACATCCACGGCGTCGGCACCAACGTGCCCGGCTACGAAGTGTCGTGGAATTGCTACGACCGCCTGATCAGCCACGAGATGAAGGCCGGCCCTGGCGGCGTGCCCTATTACGACCGCGACAAGTTCAAGGGCGAACTCGCCGAGGAGATGAAGATCGACGACATGTCGGTCACCTTCAAGCTGCGCAAGAACGCCAAATTCCACGACGGCACGCCTGTCACCGCCAAGGACGTGAAGTGGTCGCTTGACCGCGCCGTCAGCGTCGGCGGCTTCCCAACCTTCCAGATGAGCGCGGGCTCGCTGACCAAGCCGGAGCAGTTCGTCGTGATCGACGACACCACCGTGCGCGTCGACTTCCTGAAGAAGGACAAGCTGACGATCCCCGATCTCGCGGTCATCGTGCCCTGCATCGTCAACTCCGAGCTGGTGAAGAAGAACGCCAGTGAGAAGGACCCCTGGGGTCTCGAATTCACCAAGCAGCAGACCGCGGGCTCCGGCGCCTACAAGGTGACGAAGTGGACCGCCGGCACCGAAGTCATCATGGAGCGCAACGAGGATTGGGTCTGCGGTCCATTGCCGAAGATCAAGCGCGTGATCTGGCGCATGGTGCCGCAGGCCGGCAACCGCCGCGCGCTGCTGGAGCGGGGCGACGCCGACATCTCCTACGAGCTGCCCAACAAGGATTTTCAGGAGATGAAGGCGAACGGCAAGCTCAACGTCGTGTCGCTGCCGTTCTCCAACGGCATCCAGTATATCGGCATGAACGTCACCAAGCCGCCGTTCGATAATCCAAAAGTTCGCCAGGCGGTTGCCTATGCGCTGCCCTATCAGAAGATCATGGACGCGGTGATGTTCGGCCTCGCCAACCCGATGTTCGGCGCGCCCAAGGACAAGCCGACCGAAGTCGCCTGGCCGCAGCCGCACAAATACAACACCGACATCGAGAAGGCGAAAGCGCTGATGGCGGAGGCAGGCCTCGCCAACGGCTTCGAGACCACGATCTCGTTCGATCTCAACTTCGCGGGCGTCAACGAGCCGCTCTGCGTGCTGGTGCAGGAGAGCCTCGCGCAGATCGGCATCAAGACCACCATCAACAAGGTGCCCGGCGCCAACTGGCGCACCGAGTTGAACAAGAAGGAGATGCCGCTCTTCACCAACGTGTTCTCGGGCTGGCTCGATTACCCCGAGTACTTCTTCTACTGGTGCTATCACGGCAACAATTCCGTCTTCAACACCATGAGCTACAAGTCGGCGGAGATGGACAAGCTGATCGACGGCGCCCGCACGGCGGCGGCGACCGGCGACACCGCGACCTACGATGCCGACGTGAAGGGCTTCGTCGATCTCGCTTTCACCGACATCCCGCGCATCCCGCTCTACCAGCCCTTCGTCAACGTCGCGATGCAGAAGAACATCAGCGGCTACCAATACTGGTTCCACCGGAGGCTGGATTACCGCGCGCTGGTGAAGGGGTGAGCCGTCATGCTGATCGTCGGCGACGCATCGGCATGTGGTGGTCTTCCGGACTCGAGTGAGGTGGCCACCGCCCTCTCATTCCCTCCCCCCTTGCGGGGGAGGGGCAGGGAGAGGGGTAGCCACGAATTCCGACCTCTCCCGGAGCCACCCCTCTCCCTAACCCTCCCCCGCAAGGGGGGAGGGAACGCAGCGGTGCAAGCGGCGCGATCTCATTTCCAACCTGAGCGCACGAGGAGGTCACCATGCTGACCATGATCGGCAAGCGTCTGATGTTCGCGATTCCCTCGCTGATCGGGGTCGTCATCGTCACCTTCCTGCTGACGCGCGCGTTGCCCGGTGATCCCGCCGCCTACTTCGCCGGTCCCGCAGCGACCAAGGAAGCCGTCGAGCAGATCCGCAAGAAGCTCGGCCTCGACAGGCCGCTGATCGAGCAGTTCTTCCGCTACACCAACGACCTCGCCCATGGCGATTTCGGCAACTCGCTCACCACGGGACAGCCGGTCGCGGCCGAGATCCGCAACCGCCTGCCGGCTTCCGCCGAGCTGACGCTGCTCGGCCTCATCGTTTCGGTCGTGATCGCCATTCCGCTCGGCGTGCTGGCGGCGACGCGACCGGGATCATGGGTCGACCATCTCTGCCGGGTCACGACGACGGCGGGCGTGTCGTTGCCGGTGTTCTTCACCGGCCTCGTGCTGGTCTATGTCTTCTATTTCCGGCTCGGCTGGTCGCCGGCGCCGCTCGGCCGTCTCGACGTGTTCTACAGCGCGCCGCCGACCATCACCGGCTTCTATCTGATCGACACGCTGATCGCGCGCGACTTCGAGGCGTTCCGCTCGGCGCTGAGCCAGCTCATCCTGCCGGCGACGACGCTCGCGATCTTCTCGCTGGCGCCGATCGCGCGCATGACGCGCGCCTCGATGCTGGCGGTGTTGTCGTCGGAGTTCGTGCGTACGGCGCGCGCCAGCGGCCTGTCGCCGTCGACCGTCATCATCACCTACGCGTTCCGCAATGCGATGCTCCCCGTGATCACCACGCTCAGCATGGTGTTCTCGTTTCTGTTAGGGGCCAACGTGCTGGTGGAAAAAGTGTTCGCCTGGCCCGGCATCGGCTCTTACGCGGTGGAGGCGCTGATCTCGTCCGACTTCGCGCCGGTGCAAGGTTTTGTGCTGACCATGGCGGTCATGTACGTGCTGCTCAATCTCGTGATCGACATTCTCTACGGCGTGATCGATCCGCGTGTCAGGTTGGAGGGCTAAATCATGAGCTCCGTTGCGCCTGCTGTTGAACCCGTCGGCCCTGCGCGGACCTCGGGGCTGGTCGCGATTCTCGAACAGACCCGCTACGTTCTCGGCGAAAACAAGGTCACGGGTTTCGCCTTCGCGTTGCTGATCGTGATCCTCGTCGCGGCGATCTTCGGCCCCTACGTGGTGCCGTATGATCCGCTCGCTTCCGATACCGCCGCGGCGCTGAAGCCGCCGTCGATGGCGCATTGGTTCGGCACCGACCAGCTCGGCCGCGACATTTTTAGCCGCGTCATCGTGGCGACGCGGCTCGATACGTTCATCGCGGTCGCATCCGTCGTGCTGGTGTTCCTGATGGGCGGGCTTGCCGGCATCGCGGCCGGCTATTTCGGTGGCTGGACCGATCGCATCGTCGGCCGCATCGCCGATACCATCATGGCCTTCCCGCTGTTCGTGCTGGCGATGGGTATCGTCGCCGCGCTCGGCAACACCGTGCAGAACATCATCCTGGCCACCGCCATCGTGAACTTCCCGCTCTATGCCCGCGTCGCGCGCGCCGAGGCCAATGTCCGCCGCAATGCCGGCTTCGTGCAGGCCGCGCGGCTCTCCGGCAACGGCGAATTCCGCATCCTGCTCGTGCATATTCTCCCGAACATCATGCCGATCATGATCGTGCAGATGTCGCTGACCATGGGCTACGCCATCCTCAATGCCGCAGGCCTCTCCTTCATCGGCCTCGGCGTCCGCCCGCCGACCGCCGAATGGGGCATCATGGTCGCGGAAGGCGCGGGCTTCATGGTGTCGGGCGAATGGTGGATCGCGCTATTCCCCGGCCTTGCTCTGATGATCGCCGTGTTCTGCTTCAACCTCCTCGGCGACGGCCTCCGCGACATCGTCGACCCGCAGCGGAGGACGTGATGGCAAATTTCCGTCAAAAATTCTCCAATAATTACAATGCCATTCTACTGTGCATGGGGTTGTTTTCGCACTTTTTGAGTGACGGGAGGCCTTCATGACCGCCCAGCCGCTGCTCGACGTCCAGGACCTCACGGTCGAATTCACCACCCGCCGCGGCATCGTCAAAGCCGTGCAGCACGTCAACATCTCCGTTGCCAAGGGCGAGACGCTCGCCATCGTCGGCGAGTCCGGCTCGGGCAAGTCGGTGACGTCCTATGCAGTGATGCGCATCCTCGATCGGGCGGGGCGGATCGCCGAAGGCTCGGTGATGTTCTCCGGCATCGACGTGAAGGCCGCGACCGAAGACCAGATGCGCGACCTGCGCGGTCGCGAAGTCTCGATGATCTTCCAGAACCCGCGCGCCGCGCTGAACCCGATCCGGAAAGTCGGCGATCAGATCGAGGACGTCTTGCGCACCCATGTGCAGCAGGCGATGGTTTCGGATCACGGCGAGAAGGCGATCGAGGCGCTGGAGCAGGTCAAGATCGCCCGCCCGCGCGAGCGGTACCACGCCTATCCGTTCGAACTGTCAGGCGGCATGTGCCAGCGCGTCGTCATCGCGCTTGCGCTCGCATGCAATCCGCAGCTCCTGATCGCGGACGAGCCGACCACCGGCCTCGACGTTACCACCCAGAAGGCGGTGATGGACCTGATCGTCGAGCTGACCAAGCGCAAGGCGATGTCGACGATTCTCATCACCCACGATCTCGGTCTCGCCGCCGCCTATTGCGACCGCGTCGTGGTGATGGAAAAGGGCCGCGTCGTCGAGACCGCAAAGGCTGCCGACATTTTTGCGAACCCGCAGCACCCCTACACCAAGAAGCTGATGCGCGCGACGCCGCGGCTCGGTGTGAGCCTGCGGGATCTGTTGCCGGAGGAAGAGGGGGCTTCCTTCGCCTCTCCCCGCGTGCGGGGAGAGGCCGACGCACGAAGTGCGGCGGGTGAGGGGGGCTCTCCCAGCACCGTGCTCGCGGAGAGGGGGGGGGGGGGGGGGGGCCCCCCCCCCCCCCCCCCCGGGGGGGGGGGGGGGCCCCCCCCCCCCCCCCCACACCGCCGCGCCGCGCAACCCCCCCCCCCGCCCCCCCCCCCCC